>JAEEMG010000061.1 GCA_016283095.1 Paludibacteraceae bacterium
TATCTTACGCAGATCCGACTTGCAGCTATCCAATGTCTGCTGCAATACGCCCCATCTCTTCAAATCAAACTTGCGGATCATCTCCGCTGTAAACTCAAACGCTCGCTCGTCTCGGATCACGTTGGTCATCTCTTCGTAACTGCGTATATTCGCTATATACTTATCCAATGCCACCGTCAACACTGAATCAGGTGCGCCTGCAAATGCTCGTTTCCTAACCTCTTTCAACGCTTCCTTGGCTTCTGAAGTAGCCGTATGCTCCAATTCAGTCACACTCTCGGCATACATCAAAAGGACATCCGCATATCGGATAACAGGCAAATCAACTCCTGAATATTTCTGCTTTCCTGTGATGACGGGATTAAGCCATTCTCTACGGAATTTGCCGATTGAGATGTTGTTTGGCGACACGACTTTCTCTTTTCCAGATCCATCATATTGCGTGACGGATAGGGATACATCACGTCGAACATCAAAATGATTATATTTATGGTAATGCGACGTAGGGACAAGCACTCCACATTCACTTGAGCCATACGGTGATCCATCCGCATGTTTCTTGCCTACAAAATATCCGAGCTCACCACTATTGCCTTTCGACATCGCTATCTCAAAGATAATCTCATCACTGTTCTGATACGACATTATCTTGCGGAAAATCTGCTCGTAGTCCGACTCCAAAGAATAATGGCCATTGTCAATCACTTCCTTACACCAATTCTTTGCCTTCTCAATATAATCATTTCTGTCGGATGGTGCCGACTTATGATCTTCAGTCATGTGGAAACCGGCACGATACAAGGCGATTCTCGCACCCAATGACCTTGCGGCATCCTTTGATATTCTTGATGGAGTTGTCGACGTTGCTGGGAGCCATTCTATAGCTTCAGTGATGTCGTTTAATATATGATCAAGTATTTCTTTTCGATTGGTTTTACTTGTGTAGTCTGAATTCGCGTCTAAAATAAACGGCACGTCTCCCCATGAACGGACCAATTCATAATAGAGTAAGGCTCTGATTGTGAGAGCCTCTCCTTTGTAGCCCAGGATTGTGGCTCTATCATCATTGGCAGACGTGAGTAATTTGCTGCCGTTGACTCCCTCTATGAAGTTGTTCGCCTCTCTGATAGCGATATAGATAGATTCCCAAACGGATTTCAATTCAGTGTTGTATGGAGTCGCAACATATCTAGCGATCGCACGACGGCCATTGTCCGTATCTCCGCTTATACACTCAGTATCTGAATTAAGGCTAAGATAATACGACAGTTTCTTGCCATACAAGTTTCCCGAAGACAATCTTACATAAACGCCATTCAATGCCTGCAATGCTAACGGAGTGGCATCAAAAACTTCTGTCTGGGATAGGGTAGACGGGGATGTCGATTCAAACTCTTCCTTGCAACCACTGTTTATACACAAGAGTGATGTGGCAACAAACGCAGCAACACACCTGTTTTTCCAGATGCGTAATCTTCTGTTTTCTGTGTTAAATTGCCTTAATATCATCATCCTTTAGTTTACAATTGACAGGTTGACGGATTACAGTTGATGGTTACTCTTTTTGACTTCACCTTCTGTCAATCCCATTTCTCCCGCAATCTTATGCATAAGTTCAAGTGCAGCATTACGGTCGTTAGGAATAATTCCGTCTAATATAGCATCTTTCAATTTTTCCTTTATCTCTCCCACCTGACGGCATGGAGGCAAATTGAAAGTTGACATAATCTCGTCGCCTGAGACAGGAGGCTGGAACATTCGTATATGATCCTTCTCCTCAATCTCTTTCATCTTCTCACGGAGATTCTCATAATTCTTATGGAATCGCTCACGTTTCAACGCGTTGTTGGATGTAATGTCCGCATGACAGAGAATCATCAAGTCATCGATATCTTCTCCTGCCTCAAAAAGCAGACGTCTGATGGCGCTGTCCGTGATATCTTCCTCAATCAGATTGATCGGACGCATGTGGAGCAACACAAGTTTCTGCACATAAGCCATCTCATTTCCAAGCGACAGAGTCAGTTTCTTGAATATCTTTGGCACCATCTTTGTGCCGACGTATTCATGTCCGTGGAAACTCCATCCATGGCCATCCTCCCACTTCTTGCATTTAGGTTTACCTATATCATGAAGCAAAGCCGCTATTCTCAGCCACTCATTGTCGCTCACCTTGGCAGTAGAGTCTACCACCTGCATTGTGTGGTGGAAATTATCCTTGTGGCCTCTTCCGTCTCGCGTCTCAATGCCAGAAAGAGCACTTATTTCAGGGAGAACATGTTTCATCAGGCCAGTGTTGAGCATATGATATAAGCCGACGCTTGGACGTGGACTCTTCATGATCTTCACCAGCTCATCCTTCACGCGCTCCATCGAGATAATCTTGATCCTCTCGCTGTCTTTCACAATAGCGTTGTACGTGTTCTCTTCTATATACATCTCCAAAGTCGACGCGAATCTGACACATCTCATCATTCGCAACGGATCATCAGAGAAAGTGATGACAGGGTCGCAAGGAGTGCGAAGGATCTTGTTCTGCAAATCAGAATAACCATTGAACAAGTCAATCAGTTCACCCTTCTGACCACAAGAAAGCCTGATACACATGGCATTCAAAGTGAAGTCACGACGTGTAAGGTCATCTTCAAGAGTGCCAGGCTCACATTCCGGATTTCTGCTGTCATGACGGTAGCTTTCTTTTCTTGCAGTCACAAATTCAAGCTCATTCTTTCCCCATTTCACCTGGGCAGTACCGTATGATTTGAATACAGAAAGATGAGCATACTTGCCAATTTTATTCTTGACTGCGGTGCTTAATATTTCGCTTGAATCTTTACCAATTGTAAGGATATCAATGTCTTTACTTGGACGTCCAAGAATTAGGTCTCTCACATATCCGCCTACTACAAAAGCCTCAATACCAAGGTTTTCTGCAATTTCGGACACTAATTGTATACTCTTATCTTCAAATATTTTGCAAAAATCTACCATCACTGACAATTTACAGTGGCAAATTTAACAAAAATTTAGAAATGATAAAGCATAATCATCTCACATATTCAACATCACTCAACATCAGCTTGATTGCTTCAATGAAACCATGCTTAAACACTTCACTATGCAGGTATTCTTTGTAGAGTGAGATGTCTCCTTTTCGCTTACTTCTCATTATTCGATCGATAATGGTTATCATTGCCGCATCAACGGCCTGTTTGTCTGGATTTCCTACAACTAGTGTATTGTAGTCTTCATCTTCCACTACAGCTTTTGCTACTCCAAGCAACTTTGTTTTCTGGTCATCAGGAGATGCATTCCAACCCTTAAACCAACGGTCGTTGAATTCCTTAAGTATCTTATCCAACGGATCCTTAGGTTCTCCTTCTCCTCCTCCTGATACCATTACTGGCTTAAGTGGATCTATTACAGTCTCTTCTGCATCTAATGAGATTGTTTGGTTTAGAGAGGTGCGACGTAAACCATAGGTATTCAAGTCTACTGAATCCAAAAGATCTTTCAAATCTGTGACTCCTGGTTTTTCAATTATGAGTTGAGGAATCAAATAACGAAGGAACCAGAACAGTTTCTCCCAATCTAGTTTCTCGTATGGCAGGATGGCTGCGACTTTGCTGTAAACCTTCACAAACTGCTTACATTTCATCTTAAAGTCTGGTTTACCATTCTCATCCCACTCAATCTCTTTATTGAATCTATCAGCACAAGTGTCTATGATTGGTGCCCACTTGTCCGCTTCCGCACCATGCATATAAAGATCTATAAACTCTTCCACTTCTTCCATTTCAAACACACCAACAGAGAGAAGAGTATTTTTCAATTGATGCAGCACATTCACATCTGTAGCTTCTGAAAGTGTCGTGGCTGTATAGAATGGGTCAAAAGCATTCTTGATACCTTCACTCTTATTGTAGAAGTCGAGGATAAAGAGATCCTCACTCAACTTTCCTAAGTCTGGAGCTGCACGATTAAGTCGAGAGAGTGCCTGTACTGCCAACACTCCGTCAAGAGGTTTATCGATATACATAGCACATAGTTTTGGCTGGTCGAAACCAGTCAAATATTTGTTTGCCACAACTAAAATGCGATAGTCGTCAGAATCAAAGAATTCAGGAGTCTTGTTTTCTGGGAATCCGTTCATTCCAGCTTCTGTATATGTTTTGCCATACTCGAATGTTTCAGCAACCATTCCGCACACATCAGACACATTTTTCTTATACGAAGAAGACATCTCATTTTCAACGATTAACGGAGTGTTTTTAGAAAGATCTGTTAATGGTACGTCCGTCACTTTGGGTGCATTGATTGAAGGCTTGTTTGAAAGTACCTTTTCTCCTGAGAATGCGATGAGTATCTTGAACGGCATCTTGTATTTCTCAATCAGTTTGTTGAGTGCCTTGTAGTAAAGAATTGCACATTCAATGTCTTTAGTCACAACCATAGCCTTAGCCTTTCCATTCAGTTTATGGCTACGGAAAATTTTAGCATCGAAATGTTTTAGCATCACATCTGCCTTTGACTCAATAGTCTTTGGCTCACGCTCTACAGCCTGACGAAGCAGTTTTTGTGCTTTTGCATTGTTGTATTCCGGATTATCCTCGATACTTTTTGTTAGTTCGTAATAACCTTTATATGTCGTATAATTAGTAAGCACATCAAGGATGAAACCTTCCTCGATAGCCTGCTTCATGCTGTAAAGATGGAACGGATGGAATTTTCCATCTACGTCCTCAGATCCGAATCGTTCCAAAGTCTCCCTCTTTGGTGTGGCAGTGAACGCAAAGTAAGAGCAGTTGCTGCTCATCTTGCGATCCTTCATCAGTTTCTCCAGCAATGCATCTGTATCACCACCGTCAGTGTCGCCATCTTTCTGCACCGTCGCATTCAGTTTATCCGCTGCAATACCAGATTGGGAAGAATGAGCCTCGTCTATGATGACCGCGAAATTATGGTCGGAGACGTCGGATATGGCATCACAGATAAAAGGGAATTTCTGGATTGTTGTGATGATGATACGCTTATTGTTTTCTATGGCCACCTTCAGATCTCTCGACGAATCGGCATGAGCCACAATCTTCTCGCTCTGTCCGAACGCTTTGATATTGTCTGTGATCTGCTTATCAAGGATTCGACGGTCAGTGACTACGATTACAGAGTTGTAGAGTGGGGAATCGATAGACTTTGCTCTGACAGCATCCATAGAGTCCGGACATACCTTGATCAACTTGAACGCCAGCCAAGTCAGTGAGTTAGACTTTCCAGATCCGGCAGAGTGTTCGATAAGATAAGTTTTTCCCACACCTTTATCAGCCACGTCGGCAGTCAGCTTTGTGACCACATCCAACTGATGAAAACGAGGAAAAATCAGTTTCTTGGCATTCTTCATTATGTGAGGAACCTTCTTCTGAGTCTTAGCCTCATCATAATCAAACAATACGTAGTTCATTATGATATCGGCGACGGTATCCTTCTTAAGCACCTCATCCCAAAGGTAGGAAGTTTTATATCCGCCATTTGTATTCACAGGATTTCCTGCACCCTGACCATTTGCCAAACCCTTATTGAATGGCATGAAGAATGTTTTGTCGAGATTAAGTTTGGTGGTAAAGAAAGCCTCATCCTTATCAAGAGTGAAGTGGGCGATGCAACGGCCATAGTTGAGCAACGTCTCCTTCGGATTACGCTCATACGATTTATATTGTTTCTGACCATCGTATTTTGCGGTCTGATGAGTCCAAGGATTTTTCAGTTCAAAAGTGAAGATCGGCAAACCATTGACATACAGCACCATATCTATTTCCAATCCTGGATTCTGGACAGAGAACGTCTGCTGACGAGTTATTGAAAACTGATTAGAATCATAATTTTTCTTAGATTGCTCAGAGTCGGCGGCAGATGGTTTTGGATAGAACAAAGAGAGTTTGATATTATTAACCTCCACACCCTTACGTAAGACATGGATGATACCAAAAGTCTTGACATCAGAATCGATTTGTTTTTCCACATCAGATTTCAGATCCTTGCCGACGTATTTATCCAGCTCATTCTGCTGGGAAGATTTAAGGAACGACCACAAACGACGCAGATCCAGAGCCAACTTTTTGTCAAAATCGCCCGGCAAGCCCCAATAATATTGGGATGCGACGGGAGACTGAGCATCAGGATCAGTCATTCCCGACGCCTTACGCTCTTCAATAGAGCTTCCGACGAGAGCTTTCTCAATCAGAGCTTCAAAAGCCTGTTCGTTTGTCTTGCTTGTAGTCATAATATCCTATCTATCATTAATATGCAATATTTTATTCCCTCAATAGCCAGAGAAAAAATACTTAACAAAATTAATCTTATTCCGGTGTAATTAAAAATTTGAATAGACTTATTTTGAAAGTGGTTGTTTCCAAATTGGAAACAACCACTTAAATAACTCAAAACTATACCATATTTAATAGAATATAGTTTTTTTGAAATATATTTAGTTTGCAAAATCTTTATTGATATCGAATTGCAACCATTTCAGCAAATCTCTTAATTAAGTAAACATATGGCATTAATAAATGAGAATTTCTTATTGTTGGAGAGATCACTTTATTTTCTCTTGTTTCTCTTGCATGAACAAGTACATTTCTAATTTTCTCTAATCTTTTTGCTATTGTTTTGATTAAGTCTTTTTGATCATACAGTTTTCCTGGATCAGAGAGTTTTTCTGCAATAAATCTACCATCAAAAAGGATATCTTTTGTAAAACTATCTAAATTTTTATCTAATTCATCCTTTATGTCGTCAATAGTGCAAAACTCAGACAACAAAAGCTCCATCTTTGTCGACTCGTCTTTAATTCTTCTATTATAGTCTCTGAATGCATCCATGATATCTTCAGAATATTTATTAGAACATAAAATGTCAGGACTTGTAATAATAGAATTCAATTTAGATTTAAAAGCATTGTCAAAATAATAATACGTATAGTACTCAAGAACCTGATAATAAAAAATATATTGTAGACGAGCATTATTTGATTTATTCGCAACATCAAACAATTCAAGTGGAGTTGGATTAATTTTTTTTACTGAATTAATAACTTCAGGAAAGTCAGATGGAGCACCAGATGTCTTACTTGGAATTTTTGATTCTACTGTTTTATTACTATCCAAAAAAATGATTGTAGGACTTATTCTGTCATAGAAATTCATATAAAAATTCAAATGCTTAAACACTTCAATCCTATCTTCATTTGATAGTTTTGAGAAATTACCTTTTACATAGAAATTAGTAGGGAACAGTTCTTTATCATCAACTTTTTCTTCTGTCCTTTTTAAATCAAGAAACCTAATAAATCCATAAAATGCATAGAAACGTTGATTATCGGGATCCATTTTAGAAAAGTCAAAATGAGAACATAAAGACCAAAAATTATCTGATGGCTTATCATAGTATGCATCATAAACATTACCTGCAAAATTAAATTTAAATTTTCTATCGTATTTTTCAGGCAAAGGAGAATATATAAATTCGTAACAATCAATGTCATTATGATAAATCGCCAAAAGATTTTCTGGCAAAGACAATGTAGAAAGAATAGACAAGTCTTCATTCTTCTTGTAATTCAACTGATAGCAATTATCATTCCAACAATTTTCGATAACATATTTATCCCTTTCATCTATCACTTTGCATACCGAGTTCTTCGCCATGAAATTTTTAATCTCCAATGCATATTTATCTTCAATCGCATTTTCTTTGATAACATCTTTTTTTTCTTTAAAACTTTCCATATAAATTTATTTTTATTGTATATCATTGTTTAACTCTTGCCTGTGGCATTGGCTCACAATTCGGTTTATCCACCACACGATCACAACCTTCTCATTGGCGGAAACGAGTGGCACGAAGTGAATTGACACGATATCCCACAGCTATGATAGCATCAATGTTGTAGAACTGTGTCAGATAATTTTTGCCATCAGAAGCAGTTGCCGAGATTTTCTCGGTAACTGAATCCTTCACTAATTCTCCAGAATTAAAGATATTTTTCAAATGAAGACTTATATTGTCTGTAGAACAACCATATAGCTCCGACATCGCTTTCTGCGTGCACCAAATGGTTTCGTCTTTCACCACAACCTGAACATTGCCATCTTCTTCTGGCAAGTTATATAAAATGAAGTCTATCTCTTTCATATCAACTTACTTTTACCTTTCCCGTTACCACATCATTTATTATTATCTGCTTTCGCTCCTGGAGAAGAGAGATTTGCTTGTTTGCAGCATTTATAGCATTATCAATCGGTTCGCAGATTGATTTTATTTTGTTGACAATCTGCATTTGTTCTTCAATTGGAGGAATTGGAAGCATTACTGCACCAACTTTTTCTTTTGTGAAATGAGGGATTGTAGCTTTGTTGCATATAAATTCAACATATCCTTTTTGATTTATTGTCTGAAAAAAATAACAAATAAATCTGTTATCCATATTCGAGTTTCCTCTGACAATCATAATTGAATTTTGTATAAAGACTTCCATATCACCATCGAAAACGGCACATCCTCCAGCTCCTGCACCGCCTTCAACTATCAACATATCTCCATTTCGAACTCGATATCTTTCTCTTTCCTCTTTTGAAAAATACATCATTTTGAGATCAGACAGATCAACATTTCCGTAATGAACATCTTTTGCACATAAATACGGATATTTCTCTGTGGGATTATTTGAAAGCATTTTTCCAAGAATTATAGTTGCTACTTTTTTTAGCGAACAAACTTCCCATCCTTCCGGAATCTCCCCAATCCAATCCACACCGCTATCCTTCATCTTCACATTTGGATCGAGTCCTTTGGTGACGGCATTGTTGATGATGATCTGCTTGCGTTCGTTCAGCAACTCTATCATCTTCTGTTGCTGAGATATGGCAGTGTCGATCTGGGTGGTGACGGAATCGAGGTAGGAGACTATGGTTTGCTGTTCGGAAAGAGGAGGAAGTGCAAAAGGATTATTCATCAAATCTGTTTGAGTCATACTTGGAATTGCAGTAGAAGTAGAATACAAGCCAAAAGGAATTGTTGTGCCGACATAATATAGATATTTACACAACATATTATTTTTGGGAATAGCAAAAAACACAGTATCGACGGCCCAAAAACTGCCATTATAATAGAAAGGTTTATCAACAGTACCTTTTCTTCCAAAAAAAACAACTTCCCCGCTGTACATTTCTACAGACGAATATGCGAACTGTCCACCAGTTCCAATTACTGGTATTCCTTCACTAGATTCATATTCTTTGTAATCCCGTCCATTATTGATGTTAATACAGTATTTTAATGGCACAACCTCCCAATGACTCGGAATTTCTCCAAGCCATTTCACACCGCTATCTTTATATGAGCTATATCTCTTCATTACTTGTCATTCTTTTCGTTTGTTCTTCTATCTAAAGCCGATTCAATTTCTGCAATAGTAGGCACCATGCCATCTATCTTTTGAGGATAGAATCGTTCAAGCTCATATTCAGAGATAGCAATAGGCTGATTGCTCGACTCGAGTGCATACTTTGCCAAGGTTGCGTTTTTCTTTTTACATATCAGCAGACCTATTGTAGGATTATCTTCAGGTCGTTTCAGAAGATGGTTCACAGCAACAACATAGCCTCCTATCTGACCCATGTCGGGGAAATCAAAGTCATCAGTCTTTACCTCTATCGCCACATAGCATCTCAGATTTAGATGATAGAAAAGAAGGTCGATAAATTTCTCCTTTTCTCCTATCTGCAAACGATATTCTTTTCCAACGTATGCAAAGCCTGTGCCCAACTCTATCAGAAAATCAACAATATTATGGAGTAAAGCATCCTTGAGTTTACGTTCATTATAATGTTTAGTTATACCCGTAAAAGCAAAGTCGTAAGGATCTCGTGTTATCTCTTGAGCCAAGTCGCTCATCTCATTGGGCAACATCGTCTTGAAGTTGGAAATGGCTTTTCCTTCACGTTCATAGAGATTGGTATCTATCCAATTTAGCAAAACGCTGCGGCTCCATCCGTTCTCAATCGTCTTGCGAATGTAGAAGAGGGCCTTTGAAATGTCTCCTTTTACCTTGTCAATAATTAAAATGTGATGCCCCCAAGGAACAGAACATAAATTCTCAAGTATCGATGTTGTGAAATCTTCAGCAACTTGCTGAAAGTTTGATGTATCAGAATCTTCAGCAACTTGCTGAAGATTTGCATGCACTTGCGAATACAGCTCATATAATCGCTTTGTGTATCGGATGTTGTTTTCTGTCAAACCAGAAACTCCAGGTATTATCTTTCTTAAATCTTTACTCAGATTAGCATAAAATGACTTGCCGTATTGATTCTCTGCTTGTCGTTCAACGATGTCTTTGCCTAACTCCCAGTAAAATCTCAACATTTCGCTGTTGACTTTTACAGCAGCCCTAATCTGGCTCTGTCGGTAACGTCGACTGAGTTTTTCAATCCACTCTATGTATGATTTGTCTGTTATCGTAATCTTTTCCATGTTCTTATATTTTATCAAAAAACTCCCAATGGCTCGGTATTTCTCCCAGCCATTTCACACCGCTATCTTTATATGAGCTATATTTTTCCATACGCTATTCAGTAATGATTATCCAACAACCTTCTTTACGGCCTCCCTTACGGACTATTTTGCCTTTCCGCTGCAGTGATTCTAAATCTCGACGTATTGTTTTTTCATTGACTTTTAACTTTGTGGACATTTCAAGTAGTTTAATGTTGCCATTCTTCCTAATCATCTCTAAAATAAGAAGTTCTCGCTCGCTTAATGGCTCTGATGTTTCTTTCTGGACATCTTTCTGGACATCTTTCTGGACATCTTTCTGGACATCTAAATTCCTCCAAATCCTTGCTGTGAATTGGTTGCCAGACGCATCATTCTCAAACTCAACACGGACATCCTCTTTTAATGATCTTGGCACTCCGAATCCAAGTCCTCGGTATGTCATGGTCTTGCTACAAAAATTGGCAAGCAGTGGATTTCTGGCAAAACTATTGCCTAATTTTATCTCTTCAATAGTCAGTCCGCCCGCTAAACTTCCGGGATTTATAATTTCTATTCGATTGTCAAACACAAGCAAACGAATAGCTGCAGGTTTTAGCAAATCCCTATGCACTAATGCATTTTGGAGCGTCTCTTCCAACACTATTTCTGGAATTTCCAATTTTCCAATGGAATTGACAGACTGTCCGTCTTGTTTACTTTGCAGACATGATTTCAACCACATCATTGCCTGTTCAAACATTTCTGGCATTGTGCCCTCAATATCCTTAGACGAATGGTATTCCGTAGTCAATGGGCTGTTCCCTATAAACCATACTGCTTTTATCACATCCACAGGACGGAATTGCTGCGGATTTTGGGCAAAAAACAACGCACCAGCAGTGGTAAGTTGCCCTTTGCTGTCGGTAATGTGAATATTGCGAAGTAGTGTTTCTGGAGTATCTGTAAAATCATTGATTCTTTTTTGATAGGTCCGTTCAAAAAATCTGTCTAACGCTAATGTGTCAATATCATTCACAGAACTGTCTGGAATTCCTTCTTGGTCTGGATTATACTTTTGAGATTGCTGAAAAAGAGACAGTATTTCACTATTCTCTGTCACTCTTCGCTTGTCTGCGCCTTGTTTTACCCAAATCTCACCCGTTAGGTTTTTGTATGGTTTATTATTTCCCTCTTTTACATGACAAGCCAAAAAATGCTTTTCTTCAATCTTCACCACTTCGGTCTCTATATAGATGGTCGGACGGATTTGTTCGTTAGCAGTATTTCCTAATTCGCGTGAAATTGTCTGCAGTTCGTCGTACGTCAACCCATAAAGATTCCCAGTTTTATCTTCTACGCCAAAAATAATCATTCCACCTCGTGAGTTGGCAAAAGCCACCATTTCATCAGCGATTTTCTTTTGTGTAGTAAAATTCTGCTTGAATTGCACAGTGGTTGTTTCACCACAAAGTATTATATCTTGCAAATCCTCACTTGTCATATCACTTCAAATTAAATAACGACTTGATGAATCCCTGGCTCTGCTCGTCGAGAGCAAGAATATCCGCTTCATTCTCGGCTAGGGAACGAAGTGGAGCTGGCTTGTAGAAATACTTGTTGAAGCTGATCTCACAGCCTATCTTGGTAGGTGGTAGGTTGATCCATGCGTCGTCGACATACGGACGGACTTCTCTCTGGAAATATTCGTAGATGTCTTCTTTCACCGGTATCTTCTCACTGTCTCGAAGGTCACTGTCGGTCTCGTATTCGATATAAGTGTTTTTGTCGCCCTTTATATAGCCATAGTCCGCAAGCATATTCTCGTTAATGCCATATACACTCTCCAATTTCTCTATATCCTTGCTGTTGGCTTTGTGTATCTTCTTCACTACTGGCTCTGCATTAGGATCTGTTTCAGACATCACCTTTGCTATTGAATTAAGTACAGAAGCTGAAACTTTAATGTCCAGACTCTTCGCTTTCTCTGCGATCAAGTCGGAAAACTTATTGTAATTCATGTAGACATCTGTTCCGATGGCATGCATAAGTGATTTAGCCACAAGCTGAAGATCGTTTCTCTCTTTCCATTTTTTCGGGTCGACGTGGGTGGCGAGCTTCTTATCCGTCATCTTTATCTCATTCTCATTCAGATACTCCTTGATGTTCGGAATCTCTGAATCAAGTCCGTCAAACACTCGATTTCCATAGGTCTGGTATAGCCATTTGCTCATTTCCATATCAGAACTGTCGAACAGCATCTCATCTATCTTGAGAGCGTTGAACTGGCTTTTCAGACGCAATGGTCGCTCAATCGTGACATTGAAGTAGCGGAAATCATCACCGTCGAAGATCTTGGATCCAAGCTTTGTCTCTTCCGTCGCCTCTTGCTCCACAAAATCCATATACACCTTCAAAATGGCGTCTCTGAACTGGTCTGAGATGGTACAGTTTCGTGATCCCTGATTCTTTCTCAATTTTTCGAAAGCTTGTGAAGCGTCGATAAGCTGTACCTTTTCTTTGCGATTCTCCGCTTTTTTGTTTGTGAGAATCCATACGTATGTGGAGATACCTGTATTATAGAAGATATTATTAGGCAATTGGATAATGGCATCCACCAAATCATTCTCTATCAAGTAGCGACGGATATTGCTCTCACCACTTCCTGCGTCTCCGGTAAATAGGCTGGATCCATTATGAATGGATGCGACGCGGGATCCCTGTGGCTGAAACGTCAATGGTTTCATCTTGTCGACCTCCTCCAAAATAAACAGAAGCTGACCGTCAGATGTACGTGGGGTACAGTCTAAGACCTCTTCCTCTCCTGCGAAATTGGTCAGTTTCAGTTCAAATCGGCTGTCGAGCAGAGCCTTGTCGTGATAAATTTTCTCTTTGTCTGTTTTCCACGATTTTCCGTAAGGAGGATTAGTCAGCATATATCCGAAAGACTTGTCCGCAAAAGAATCCTCAGTGATAGTGTTGCCAAGTTTCATTCCGCTTGGATCCACACCTTTGATGATCAGGTCGGATTTACAGATAGCGTATGTCTCAGGGTTTATCTCCGTGCCGGCAAGCTGGATAGCATTGCTTTTGACTCCGATTTCCAACAGATACTCACGACCTTCCGTCAGCATACCACCCGAACCACAAGCAGGGTCGTAGAGAGTGATGATCTTTGGAAGATTATCCTTGACAGGTTCGAAAATCAGGTGGGCGAGCAAAGAGATGGCATCACGTGGAGTGAAGTGTTCACCAGCCTCCTCATTGTTCTCCTCGTTGAATTTGCGAAGCAGTTCCTCAAACACCGTGCCCATTCCGATATTTGTAAGGGCAGGCAGAATCAAGCCATCCGGATCTGTAGCTTCCTTATCCGTCAGATTGATACGGGGATCAGTGATACGCTCGATCATGGAAAGAAGACGGTCGTTGTCGGCAAGTTTCCTGGCTTTGTTGTAGTATTCGAAATTCTTTAGCACATCACGGACATTCTCACTATAGCCGTTCAGATACTCCACAAAATTATTGTAAAGCAGGTCGTTATTGTCTGTAGCCTGTGATTTCAGACGGTTCAATGTCCATTTGCTAGTGTTGAAATAAGACAGACCAGTGATATCAGTGAAGATACCCTCATCAATGTCATCCACACCGCCATTCTCCTTTATTTCCTCTTCCACCTCAGCTTTGGTAGGTTCAAGAAGAGCATCAAGTCGACGCAACACCACCATCGGTAGAATTACATCACGATACTGACCACGAAGGAAGACATCACGGAGAACATCATCCGCAATATTCCAGATAAGAGAAACAATTTGGCTGTGTGAACTATCCATATATATTTAAGTCTGTCAATTTTATTTGGGTAAAATTATTGAAATTTTGTGAGACACGAAAGATTTTTTGCATTTAAGCGACGGCTAATGCTGACAGCGTAAAATGTCATCCCGACAATTATGAATTACGCATTTCCTCGATACTCACTCGGAGTCACTCCGTATTTAGCCTTGAAAACACGTGAGAAATATCTTTGGTCGGAAATACCTATCTCGATCGAGATCTGCTGGATATTCATATCTGTGGTCTTCATCAACTCCACAGCTCTGCGTAATCTGACATCACGTATCACTTCATTTGGAGTCAGACTGAAGTATGTCTTACACTTGGCGGATAGGGCAGTGCGTGAGATCTTCAACTTGTCGGCAAGAGTATCCACAGTGGCATCAAAATCCGGAATTATCTCCGTCACCGCATCAATGATCGCGCTCGCCTCACGCATATCTGGCGACTCCGCATCTTTCTTCTCAACAACAATATCCTTGTCTGCCTCGATCAACGATTTCTGATAGAATCGCTGTAGCATCTCTCTTTCGGAAATGATATTGGCGATCCTTGCCTTCAGATATGCCATGCTGAACGGCTTGGTTATATAGTCGGTAGCTCCGATCTTAAGCAGATCAAGTTTGCTCTGCATATCTGTCTTTGCAGTAAGCATCACCACAGGGATATGTGAAGTGTCGGCATACTGCTTCACTTCCGCACAATATTCCTGGCCATTCATGTGTGGCATCATGATGTCGGTGATCACAAGATCCGGCATATATTCCTTCGTCTTTTCCACACCGATTCTGCCATCCTCAGCCTCGATTACCGTGTAGTCGCCAGACAAAGTATCGACGATGAAGCGTCGCAACTCGGCATTATCCTCATTGATAAGAATCGTGTAATTGCTATGCGAATGGACGCTCTCTGTTTGTGTAGGACTCTCGTCGTAGAAATCTTTCTCCACATAAGAGGCATTGCTCATAGGAATAGTCACTGTGAATTTCGAGCCTTTGCCTTTTTCGCTGTCGACGGTGATTTTTCCACCATGTTTGTCCACAATCTCCTTTACAATCGACAGTCCGATTCCTTTGCCTAGCTCCATGTTGTGGCTGTTCGTCATAAACCTGTTGAAGATCGACGACAACTCTTTTTTATCAATTCCACAGCCGTTATCGGTAACCGTCAGGATCAAATTATCGCCATCCTTATTTGCTCCGACTATGATGTTACCGTCGACAGGAGTGAATTTCATCGCATTCGACACAAGGTTTATCATCACCGTCTCCATCTTATCATAATCGGCAATAATAGGAGCGTCTCCGACATTATTTGCAAACGAAAGAGTTATATTCTTTTCCTGACTCTTCGTCTGGAAAATCTTCGAAAGGCTGTCGAATATATCCGAAATCTTGAATTTGTTTAGATTCAGCTCGATATGATGAGAAGAGAACTTGCTGAAATCAAGCAACTGGTCTATCATCTTCGTCATTCGCTGTGTATTCTTCTTCATCACACCGACAAGTTTCTGCTCTTCATCCGTAAGTGTCTGACTTGAACTCAACTTCTCAATAGGAGCGGAAATCAAAGTCAATGGAGTACGAATCTCATGGGAGATATCAGTGAAGAATCTCATCTTCTCCTCGCTCAATTCAGCGTCGAGCTCCATTTTTGTACGCAGACGATAGAAACGGCTATATGCGTACACAATTCCCGCAATGAAAAGACAAAGAATCAAAAAATACAGGAGATATGCCCATGGAGTCTCCCAATTAGATGGTAAGACGGTGATATTCAATTTCCTTTCGTGACTGCTCCAATTGCCATCGCTGTTGGTGCATCTGATAGTCAATTCATATTTTCCATAAGGGATATTAGTGTAAGACGCTACTGGCTCATTCGTGTAAGTCCATTTATCACTGAATGGGTATAGACGGTAGGCATAACGAATCTGTGTGCCAGAACGATAGTCTGTGCTTGCGAAACGGATAGAGAAATCCTTGTTGTCATGTTCCAGCTCTACATTGCTGACTGTATTGATGTCATCCATATTATCCTCGTCGTCAGCACTCTTCAAAAATTTGAATTCCGACAGGATGATAGAAGGATCATACTCAATTTGATTCAATTGTGAAGTGTTGACTATATAAAAGCCTGAATTCGACGCAATTGTCACCATATCATTCGTATGACGCTTGATCGAATTGCTTCGGAGGACGGCTCCATTACCGAAGTTAAAATATTGAGTCTTGTCGCTCTTGCTGTTTATCACGACAAATGATTTCTGAGTCAGCACACAGATTCTAGAATTCTTGGTAGGGTAGAGAGCCAACACAATCTCTGAATCCAACGGCTCTTTCACCAGATCCAATTTCTGCAATTCAAGAGGGACTCCAAGCATTCTGTCGCTTCCACAGTAGTATATTCCGCCACCAAATGTGGAGATCCATATTTTATGCTCATCATCTTCCTTGATATCCGTGATAAAAGAATATTGCAGGTTGGTAGTTTCTGAATTATAGAAGAAGAATTTGATATCAGCAGGTTTATCGAACTGATTGTCTAACAATGTTATACCATCAGGAGAGCCCAACCATACGACTCCCTGATAATCCTCAAACAAACAGTTTATCTTGAACAGAGTAGGAGGGTAGGAAAATTTCCATTCATTCTCCATTGTGATGAAACTATCCTTTGCTGATTCCACAAGAAGCATCAGACCTTTTCTCTCTGTCGCCACCCATATATTCTTGCGTGAATCCTCCAGAATATCAGTCACAATACAGTTTTTCTTCTCATATTTTGTCGTTTTATATCCGTTACCATCCTTTATCACCCTGTAGACGCCGTTGTCTCCACCAAGCCACACACCACCTTGTCGGCTGACCTCTATAGTGTTGATCTTGTCGAACTGAGTGTGGAAAGCTTCTGTTGAGCCGGTCTCCGACAAAAATTTTACATTGTCATTCGGAGACATTATAGCCACTTCCGAACTCTGCAATGCGATCCAGATGTTGCCATCCGCGTCTGTGGCAGTGCAAACGACATCATTGAATGTCGAATAAGAATCAACAGTTGTGATTTTCTTACGGATGAAAGACGGGTTTCCTTCAACCTTCTTGATCAAAGCACCACCTTCTATATTCCAACTGACTCCGACAGTATCAGCGGCATAATAGCTGTTGACGCTGAGCAGTTTGGCGTTCCCTGCGTCTACTTCATCTTCCTGCCCATACGGGATTTTCAATTTTTTATTTGGGGAAACAAGATACAGGTTTTTATCCGCATCTAACGAGATATCAGTGACATAGAAAAAATCAGATGCGTTGAAACGTTCTGGAGAAGGATAAAGTCTGAAACTTTTGTCTTTAGCGGAAAAAATGAAAGCCTGGCCATTATTGTTAAGCAAGGCGAATGTAGTGTTGTCAATACAAAGAATCTTTATGAACTGATTACTGATAGATGTGTTGTAGTCCGACGGATTGGCACGATAGGTCTTGAACTGATAGCCATCATACCTGCATATACCATCAAGTGTCGACACCCACACAAATCCATCATTACCTTTTGCCACACCAGTAGCCATAGACGGCAGACCGCTGTTGTGCTCCGAAAATCTTTCAGTATGCATAACCTCGGCATTAGCCAGCAAAAGAAATAAAGAAAGAATCAGTGTAAAGATTTTTCTAAGTGACACTATTTTTTCTAAAATTTAGGTGTTGTCCATTTGATTCTACAGATTGTCATTGCGGACATCCTGTAATGGCGTGGAAAAAGCATTACGCTCTTGGCATACCTCGTTTACGACAACTGAGATCATGTGTTTTATAAAAATCCCCTTATAGACGTACATTTACGCCTATAAGGGGGAATCTTATGATGCTTATTTTTTATTTATCAATTCCAACGCCGCATCAAGGATTGTCAAATCATCCAGTTCAACGAAACCTCCATCGGGGCCTTCTTCGTGATGAACACCGGAGATTGTTGGCACTCCATCCTCAGCAGTCGCATGAAAGTAGAACCTTACTTCGTCTGCTGTGATTCCCAAACGATTGGCTATTGTGTCGATTGCTCCATGAGGGAGATTGTCGCGCAACAACCTGAACTCGTTATACGTTAATCTCTTTTTCATTTAGCGTTGAAATTAAATTATAATCCTAAAATGCCAAACCTAGCATTTAGAATTTTGCACTTCGAATTTTATTATCTGTCGAAGCTTACTCTCTGACCCTTCTTATCGCCATTGATTTTACCCTCATCATAAACAAGGTTACCATTGACAAAAGTTTGAGTCACTTTGTATTGAAGCTGCTCACCAACCATTGGCGACCAACCACACTTGTAAAGTAAGTCTTTCTCTTCGATTGTGTATGGATCATCAGGTGATACAATCACAAGATCCGCATAATATCCCTTTCTGATGAAACCACGCTTCTCAACCTTGAAAATCTTAGCTGGGTTGTGACACATCTTCTCAACCACCTGCTCACGAGTGAAATTACCCTTCTTTGCAAGCTGAAGCATCATTGGCAATGTGTGCTGGATGCTTGGTATACCAGATGTTGCAGTCAAAGCATCACCCTCCTTCTGGCTCAATAGGTGAGGGGAGTGGTCAGACGCTACTGTATCGATGCTTCCCTGCTCAAGACCCTTAAGCAAGTTTTCACGGCTCTTCTCCTTCTTGATTGCTGGATTACACTTGATCTTCGCACCCAATCTGTCGTAGTCTGTCTCATCAAACCATAGGTAGTTAGGGCAAACCTCAGCTGTGATCTTCTTGTTCTCAATATCGACATTACGCTCAAACAACGCAATCTCTTTCTTTGTAGACAAGTGAAGGACATGAAGTTGTGTACCGTGCTTCTTAGCTAGGTCGATTACATATGATGTACACTTGTAGCAAGCATCTGAAGAACGGATAAACATGTGCTCTGAAATAGGCACCTGACCTTCTGTATATTTAGCCTTGATAGCCTCAGTGTTAGCCTTGATCATAGCCTCATCCTCATTGTGAGTCACAACAGGAACCTTAGCTGAAGCGAAAATGTCCTCAAGACTCTGCTTAGAGTTCACCAACATTCCTCCAGTGCTTATTCCCATGAAAATCTTCACACCGGCAACAGCCTTAGGATCGATATTCTTGATTTCATCCACATTCTCGTTTGTAGCGCCAATGTAGAATCCATAATTAGTCAAACATTTCTTGCTTGCGATCTCAGCCTTCTGCTCAACCAATGCAGCAGTTGTAGTCTGAGGATTTGTGTTAGGCATATCAAACACAGTAGTGACACCACCTGCTACAGCAGCACGGCTCTCACTCTCAAAATCACCTTTCTCTGTAAGTCCTGGCTCACGGAAATGTACATGTGTGTCGATCACACCAGGCAAAACCCACTTGCCGTCAGCGTCAATGACAGTAGCACTCTTCAATACACTGTCTGGAATATTGTCTCTAAAAATCTTGGAGATTTTCTCACCCTCAATTAATAAAGATCCTTTATATGAGGTGCCGTCGTTAATGATTTTGGCATCCTTGATCAATATTGTATTCATATTATTAAAATAGTTTTTCCTAATTCCTAATTAGATTTTTGCTGCTTCTGCGGATATTTCTTGAACAGGCTTCGTAGACGTAATCCCATCACACCAAACAATGCTTCTCCAAAAATTCCTCCAGACATCTTAGATACTCCCAACACTCGGTTGATGAAGATAATAGGAACTTCTTTGATGGTAAATCCACATTTGTAAGCAGTATATTTCATCTCGATCTGGAAACCATAACCTTTGAGTTTGATTGTATCCAAACCGATTGTTTCCAACACCTCACGTCGGTAACATTTGAATCCGGCTGTGGTGTCGTGGATGTTCATTCCTGTGACTATTCTTACATACTTCGATGCAAAATACGACATCAATACTCGTCCGATTGGCCAATTCACAACATTCACTCCAGTTACGTAACGTGATCCGATTGCGACATCAGCACCTTCTTCGTTGCAGGCTGCATATAGCTTTCTTAAATCCAACGGATTATGAGAGAAGTCTGCATCCATCTCGAAAATGAAATCGTACTTTTTCTCAATTGCCCACTTGAATCCAGTAAGATACGCTGTGCCAAGACCAAGTTTTCCTGGTCTTTCAATAATAAACAGACGGTCTGAAAACTCATCCTGCATCATTCTTTTGACAATGTCTGCTGTGCCGTCTGGCGAACCGTCGTCAATGATCAACACATGGAAACCCTCAGGCAATTCAAAGACTGCTCTGCATATGTTTTCCACATTTTCTTTCTCATTGTATGTCGGTATTATAACTAAGCCGCTCATTTCTATTACATATTTCTATTGCAAATATAGTGAAAACAATTTAATATAAAATCGGTTTGCCATTCTATTAAATTTGTTTTTAAACATAAATTCGATATTTACCTAAATTTATCTATAAATCTGGAAAAACAAAACATTAAAAAACATGCTAATAGGTTTCTTGCATTTTGTTTTCTGCGTTATGCTGTTTTCTTGTCATTCATGACCCGTTTTTCATGCACATATCATGTGCGTTTTCTGTTTCATTCTATTAATCAACAGAAAACAACATCTTTGGCAAGACGTTTGGAAAACTCACAACATCGTTGTAATGAAAACTCTTTAACTGGAAAAAACAAAACATTAAAAAACATGCTAATAGTTTTCTTGCATTTTGTTTTCTGCGTTATGCTGTTTTCTTGTCATTCATGA
>JAEEMG010000062.1 GCA_016283095.1 Paludibacteraceae bacterium
CATCAGTTCTGAATATAAGGCACCGTCAAAGAACGGAGAAATTTCAATTATATCAGAAGATGGCAATCTTCTTCGCAATATTTCCGCACGTCAAGATGATAAAGTTATCACAACATTTGGATTCCCAAGAACTACAGTGTGTGATGATCCTGCCGTCGCTGATACTGCATATTGGGATTGTTGGACTAAGTCAGACGCTATTAGTGGTGACCATAAAGAGGTTTTATGTGTTTTTAAAAATGCAGGAGAACAGCGAATATCAATTAAATTCTATGGCGACGCTAGTGGTGTCGGTCCGTTAGTCTTTGATTGGTATAAGGAACTAGATTTTGAAGATATTACCCATGATTGTGATGCTTGTGATTTTGGCGAAGAAGATGACTCTGACTCGGTTGATGATGTAGAGGCGACAAAATTCTCTATTAAACCTAACCCTACGTCAGGAGCGTTTACTATCACTCTTGCTGAGAATGACGAGGCAACGGTAGAGGTTGTTAACATGGCAGGTCAGGTTGTGGTGTCTCAGAAGGTTGTAGGTTCAGCAATAATCAACAATCCTTTGGTCCCAGGTGTTTACACTGTAATTGTTAAGACTAACGCAGGTGTCAGCACTCAGAAATTGGTTGTTAAGTGACTTTTTATAATTATTATAGAATCAGTTTGAGGAGAAGCAATCTGCTTCTCCTCTTTTTTTTGAAGCAATTGTATTTATATCAAAAAAATACACTATGTTTTTGCTATTAGAAAGAAATTCAGTAATATTGCGACGTGATAACATCAATGAAGATTACCTTATAGACTTTTAAGCGGTTTGAATTATTGATGCGAAAAAAATATTAACCTTAAATGGATAAGCATGAGAAAAATTTTATCACTTATGGCAGTGACGTCTATGGCGTTGTCTGCAAATGCTGGAACAGCCCCTTCTTTGGAAAGTAACTATTTTGATTGGGGTAAGTTAACGTTGGTCGACAACCAGCTTTCATCTTCAAAAACTGGCAATCCGATACAGTTGAAGGGCTGGTCAACCTATTCACTTCACGACGATGAAGTCCAGGGATGTCTTGGTAAAGAACAATGGAATCTGATGCAGGAGTATGGGGCAAACGTGGTCAGGTTGGCTATGTACATTGATGCCCAAAACTCATACCTTGGCAATGAATCAAAATTTAAGGATCTTGTAAAGAAGAGCATTGCTGAGACTAAGACGTTTGGTATGTACTGTATCGTCGACTGGCACATTTATGTTGATGGTTCTGACAATGCATCTGGAGATCCTAATGACTATGTTAATGAGTCTAAGGATTTTTTTGGAGAAATCTCCAAGTATTGTGCTGACAATGGTTATGACCATGTGTTGTATGAGATTTGTAATGAGCCAACATGCGGATGGGCAAACATCAAGAGTTATGCAGAGCAGGTTATTCCAGTAATCACGGCAAACCAATCAGAAGCGATCATTATTGTAGGCACAGACCAGTGGTGTCAGAAAATTATGGAGCCTGTAACTAATCCTATCTCTTCTGATTACAAAAAGAACGTGATGTATTCTTTCCACTACTATGCATGTACTCATAAATATTTGTTGGGAGAATTCCGCAATGCTCAGAATTATCTCCCTGTGTTTGTTTCTGAGTGGTCTGCTGTGAATTTTAATGGAGAAGGTCCTTTCTGTGCGGAGAATAGTGACGAATTGGTCTATGCATGTGAAAAGACGGATGCTGCGCCTCAGGTTGTCAGCTGGTGTCTTTGGAACTGGAGCAGTAAAAATGAGGCATCTTCTTTCTTTACAGGTGCTTGTAGCTCTAATAACTTGTCTGCATACACGGATAAAAGTGGTAGAATATATTCAGATTATGTGACAGAATTGTTTAGCGGCCGAGTTTGTTGCCCTCCAATTCCATGCTGTGGTTTTGATTATCAAAATATCATCCCTACACCTGCTTCCAATTTATGGCATTGGGATTTCTTTGACTTTGGTGGAGAAGGAGTGGCTTACCATGACGCTAACAGTGGAGCGTGGGTGAAAGATTCAATTGGGGCTGTCGTTGACTATAGAAATGACGGTGAAGAAGTCGATGTGTATTCGTTGGCCAAAAAAATGCAGTGGATAAATAAATCATGCCCTTGGTCGACAGTTGAGGATAACAGGGTTGTCTCATTTGATTCTACAATTTCTACAATGTGGAAAGATGTGGATGGAAAAGCAACATACAAGTCTTTGAATGCAGGCCGTTACTACTCTGGTACAGATGGGTCTGATCGCCCGGATGAAGGCGTGGATTTGAATCTTGCAAGTTGCAAGGGAACTGATTATGCGTATTTGGGATACAATAGCCTTTATCGTGTTGAAAAAGACGAATGGATTAATTATACAGTAAAAGTTGAAAAGCCAGGTTACTATAAGATTTCTGGTATCATCGGTTCTGAATATAAAGCACCGTCAAAGAACGGAGAAATTTCAATTATGTCAGAACAGGATAATCTTCTTCGTGATGTTTCCACACTTAAAGATAATAAAGTTATCACAACATTTGGATTTCCAAGAACTACAGTGTGCGATGACCCTGCAGTCGCTGATACTGCATATTGGGATTGTTGGACTAGATCAGACGCTATAAGTGGAGATCATAAAGAGGTCTTATGCGTGTTTAAAAATGCAGGAGAACAGCGAATAACAATTAAATTCTATGGCGATGCTAGTGGTATCGGTCCGCTAATCTTTGATTGGTATAAAGAATTAGATCCTGATGATCCGATTACTTGTGAGGATTGTGGCGGTTGGAATACAGATGTGAATGATGTTAACGCATCTAAATTCTCAATTAATCCTAACCCTACTTCAGGTGAGTTCACTATTACTCTTGCTGACAACATTGAGGCAAATGTAGAGGTTGTCAATATGGCAGGTCAGGTTGTGGTTTCTCAGAAGGTTGTGGGTTCCGCAACAATCAATAAGGCTTTGGCTTCAGGTGTTTACACTGTTGTGGTTAAGACTGACGGTTCTGTCAGCACTCAGAAGTTGGTTGTCAAGTAATCTTTTTTAGATTTATTATAAAAATCCGTAGGAGGGGAAGCATATTGCTTCTCCTCCTTTTTTTGTGTGTCTGTGTGATGTTTCTTCTTTTTTTGCCTCCACATTATTTCATCTATCCCCATTTTGCCCCACTTTTGCTGGTTTTGTTTGGATGTATGCGGTAATTTGTTGTAATATAGTCATTTAGTATTGAGTGTTGTTTTGGCGTTGCAATGTTACAACCCTGTTGAAATCTTGTTGAAAACCTGTTGATTGTCGGGTTGAAAGTATTAAGTGGGGAAATGTGGGGAATTTTTAAATTAATTATGTAATTTTGAAGTCCAAAACTTAAGATTTAGTAGTATGCAATTTTTAGGCAACATAGACGCAAAACTTGATGGCAAGGGCAGAGTATTCGTCCCTGCTCAGTTTCGTCGCTTGCTTGAGCAGAGCAAAGAGACGGCGTTGGTGTTGCGTGTGAACACTGAATCTGGTTTTGCAAAACTGTATCCGCTTTCTGAGTGGACAAGACAGTGTGAGGAATTGAAATCACGTCTTAACCTATGGAAGGCACAGGATCAGATGATTTATCGTACGTTCACTTCAAAGGCAGAACAGCTTGAGCTTGACTCTAACGGACGAGTGCTTTTGCAGAAGAAGTATCTTGAACAGCTTGGAATCGATCTTGATGTTGTGTTCGTTGGTGTAGGTGACTATTTGGAGTTGTGGTCTAGAGATCGTTACGAGGCATCTATGATGGATGAGGCATCTCTTGAGGCCGCGCTTGAAAAAATTATGGTGTAACTCAAAAGAATTGCAGTCATGGAAAATGAAATAGTTTATCATACGCCGGCTTTGCTGATCCCTTGCATGGAGGGTTTGGATATAAAGAGTGATGGAGTGTACGTCGACTTGACTTTCGGTGGTGGAGGTCACTCACGTGAGATACTCTCGCGTCTTGGCAAGAACGGAAGACTTTTCGCATTCGATCAGGATATAGATGCAATCGCCAATGTACCGGATGATGACAGACTTACTTTCTGTCGTTCCAATTTCTGTTTCCTTAGCAATTTCTTGGCTTATTACGGAGTGGAGAAGGTAGACGGTGTGCTTGCCGACCTTGGAGTATCATTCCATCATTTTGATGAGGCTGAACGTGGATTCTCTTTCCGTTTCGACGGTCCGCTTGACATGAGAATGAACAGAAAGTCAAAACTTACAGCAGAAATCCTTTTGAATGAGTATGACGAGCAACGTCTTGCCGACATATTCTATTTGTATGGAGAGATGAACAATGCCCGCAAGGTGGCTTCCACTATCGTGAAGGCTCGCCAGAAGGCTCCATTGACGACGATTTTCCAACTTGTTGAGTTGCTTGAGCCGCTTATCGGCAAGGACAGCCAGAAAAAGGATCTTGCGAAACTGTTCCAGGCTATCCGTATTGAGGTGAACGATGAGATGGGAACTCTTAAGAAGATGCTTTCGCAACTTCCTGGCTCTCTTGTCGACGGTGGACGTGTGGCTATCCTCACATATCATTCGCTTGAAGACCGTCTTGTGAAGAATTTCTTCAAGACAGGCAACGTCGATGGTAAGATAGAGAAGGATTTCTATGGAAATACTGTCCGCTCACTTTCTCCAGTAAACGGAAAAGTGATAACTCCTGATGCGGATGAGATCCAACGTAATCCAAGAAGCAGAAGCGCAAAACTACGTGTCGCAGAAAAAATAGGAGGAGAATAGTATGAATGAGTTTAAGAACGGATTAAAAACTCTAAAGGGAAATTTGGAATATTTCTTCTCTGTGGAGTTTATTATGAACAATATGTATCTGATGGCTCTTGTTGTCGGCCTTTGTGTCTTGACTATAGAGAACCGTTACGAGTGTGACAAACAGTTCAGACAAATCGAAAAATTGAAGAAAGTGCTTCAGGATAAGAAAAATGATGCTTTGGCTGTCAACGCGGATTTGTCGCAACTAAGCCGTCAGAGCAACGTGAAAAATATGATTTCTGAGAGCAGCGTTGATGTCGCTGAGTCGACATTGCCACCTTTTATGATTAAAAAATAATTGGGTATGGCAAAGTTTGACGAAAGTATGAGAAAACGCATTCTCAAGGGAATGATCTTGCCTTGTATGATTATTCTCTTGATTATGGGTCTTATTGTATGGCGGGCTTGTGATTTGATGTTCGGACCAGAGGGCGACGGATGGAGGGCGGTTTTGAAGAAAGAGAGTGTCAAAGACAGCTCGATTGTGAAGCCTCAGCGTGGAAATATCTATTCGTGCGACGGTGTGCTTATTGCCAGTTCGGTGGAGAAACATAAGCTGGTGATGGATTTTCTGGCGGAAGGGTTTGACCATGCTCTGTTCAACGCTAAAATTGATTCTTTGTGCATCTGTGTCGCAAAACTTTATGGCAATGCCCATACGCCTGAATACTATAAGCGTAAGGCCATTGAGGCAAGAAAAGAAAAAAAACGTGCTTTTGTGTTCGAACCAAAGTTTGTGTCGCACAGTGATTATAAACGAGCTCAGAAGTTCCCGTTCTGGAGAGAATCCAAGAAAAAGACGGGTTTCTATGTGGAGACGCAGGTTGAACGCAAGAAGACGTTTGGAAACCTTGCCGCTCGTACGATCGGAGGTTTTAATCCTGAGACAGACAAAGGAAAAAACGGTCTTGAAAGAAGATTTGATAAAGAGCTTAGAGGCGAGCCTGGAGTCGCAAGAAAGGAACTTCATGGAAATGGCAAACCGATTTGGGTGAATGATGTTGATCCGTTGGATGGCGCGGATGTCTATACTACGCTTGATATGCGTATGCAGGATGTTGTGACCTCCGCTCTTGCTGATGTGATGCAGGCGGCTTCTGCTGATAGCGGATGCGCGATGCTTATGGATGTCCATACCGGTGAGGTCAAGGCTATATCAAACCTTACTCGTCTAGGCACTTCATTTGTGGATCAGAAAAACTATGCTGTCGGTATGAATTCCGAACCAGGCTCAGTTTTTAAGTTGGCTTCAGTGATAGCTCTGCTTGAAGTGGCTAAACTGGACACTTCTTATATGATAGATACGGGAGATGGATTCTGGAAAGAAAAAGGAATGCACGACCATAATTACAAATCGGATGGCTCCGGCGGATTCGGAACGATTTCTTTGGCTCACGCTTTCCACGTCTCTTCAAATATAGGAATCGCGAAACCGGTTCACGAATATTTCTCCAAATCTAGAGAGAAATTTGTCGATAAGATCTATTCGATGAAACTGGCTGATCGTATGGATCTTGATATTCCGAATGATGTCAGACCAAGAATCCGTAAACCTGATGATCCGGAAGTGAGGAACGATGGTAATTATCTGACATCCATGTCGATCGGATACAGTGTGCAGATTCCTCCAATCTATACGTTGGCATTCTATAATGCGATCGCCAATGACGGAAAGATGATCAAACCGTATTTCACCAGAGCCGTCAAGCGTGACGGAAAAACTTTGGAATCTTTCTCTACTGAGGTTATTTGTCCGAAAGTATGCTCAAATAAAACTCTTGGTAAGGTCAAAGAGATGCTTAAGGGTGTGATAGAGCAGGGAACAGGTAAGAAGGCTAAGTCGGATATCCTTGAGTTGGCTGGCAAATCGGGTTCCGCACGTATGCACTACAACAACCCGACTGGTACGCCTCGTGATTACCAGATGTCTTTCGTGGGATATTTCCCTGCTGACAAACCTCGCTATACGTGTATGGTGGTTTACTGGCAGAAAGCTCAGTACTATAATAATGTCACTTCAAAAGCGTTCCGTACGATTGCGGAAAGAATATACGCTATGACTCCTGTCAGTTGTGAGACGGCATTGTGTGACAATGGTAGATTCGCTCCTGAGATAAAGGGTGGTTATAAGAGTGATGTTGAGTATCTGTTGAAGGAGTTGAATATCAGATATACGAGAAACAAGATAGACGATGACGATTTGGTCAACACTACAACCAGAGACAGTGTGGTGAGCATGACACAGATGAAAGTCGGCAAGTATACTGTTCCAAAAGTTATCGGACTTGGAGCAAAAGATGCTCTATATCTGCTTGAAAATAAAGGTTTGAAGGTGACGATGCATGGCCGAGGCACTGTGGTACAACAGTCGATTCCTCCTGGTGAGACAGCATCTCCCGGCAAATTAATTACAATTATGCTAAAATAGTTGGCTTATGAAGTTAAACGATTTGATAAACAGTGTCGACTGCGTAAAGATAGTCGGCAATACAGATAAGGAGATCTCTGCGATATGTCAGGATTCCCGCCAAGTGTCTGCTGACGCTTTGTTCGTAGCTGTTTGTGGCTATTCTATAGATGGTCACGAATATATCCAGTCTGCAATCGAAAAGGGCGCGGCTGCGATTGTGCTTCAGAAGATGCCGGATGTTTTGAATGACGGTGTCGCTTACATTCAGGTGAAGGATTCCGCTGAGGCTCTTGGTCGTTTGGCTTCTGCTTGGTATGGCAACCCGTCGTCGAAACTGAAACTTGTCGGTGTGACTGGTACTAATGGCAAGACAACTATCGCTACTGTGCTTTATAAGATGCACAGAGAGTTCGGACATAAGGTAGGTTTGCTTTCTACTGTATGTAATTATGTAGACGAGAGAGCTGTGCCGGCTACTCATACAACTCCGGATCCGATCTCGTTGAATAAGCTTCTTTCTGAGATGGTTGACGCTGGCTGTACATACGCTTTCATGGAGGTGAGCTCGCATGCCGCAGACCAAAAAAGAATTGGAGGCTTGAAATTTGTCGGAGGTATTTTCACAAATATCACTCGTGATCATTTGGATTACCATAAGACATTCGACAACTATATAAAGGCAAAGAAATCTTTCTTTGATTCTCTTCCTGCCGATGCATTCGCTCTTACTAATGCTGACGACCGTAACGGAAGTGTGATGGTTCAGAACAGCAAGGCTTTGAAGAAAAGTTATTCGATCCGTTCGATGGCTGATTTCAGAGCGAAGGTTGTGGAGGACAGTTTCTTTGGAATGCTTCTTAATATCGACGGAAGAGAAGTCTCAACTCAGTTTGTAGGACGATTCAACGCATCCAACCTGCTTGCCGTATATTCAGCTTGCGTATTGCTTGGCAATACACCAGAAGACACATTGGTGGCATTGAGCAAGATGACTCCAGTCAACGGAAGATTCGAGACAATCCGTGGTGTGCAGAGTGGTGTTTGTGCGATTGTTGATTATGCACATACACCAGACGCTTTGGAGAATGTGATTTCCACAATCAACGAAGTGAAAAGCCAGAATGCGGAGTTGATCACAGTGGTCGGCTGCGGAGGTAATCGTGATAAAGGCAAGCGTCCGATCATGGCGAAGTCGGCTGTAACTAACAGCGATAAGGTAGTCATCACGTCGGACAATCCAAGAAACGAGGAGCCAATGGATATCATCAATGATATGTTGGCAGGACTTACTGATGAGGAGCAGAGAAACGTGATTGTGAATGCCGATCGAGAGCAGGCGATCAAGACGGCTTGCACGATGGCAAAGAAGGGAGATATCGTCCTTGTGGCAGGAAAGGGACATGAGGACTATCAGGATATCAAGGGTGTGAAACACCACTTCGATGATCATGAGGTTATTAGAAAATATTTAATATAGAGAGATTATGTTTTATTATTTGTTTGAAGGCATGACATTCCCTGGAGCGGGTTTGTTCCATTATGTGACATTCCGTTCTGCATTGGCGTTTGTCGGAGCGTTGCTCTTTGTTATCATTTTCGGAAAGAAGATGATTGAATATTTGCAACTTCGTCAGATAGGTGAGACTATCAGAGATTTGAATCTTGAAGGACAGATGTCGAAAAAGGGCACACCTACAATGGGTGGTGTGATTATCATAGGTGGTATAATCATCCCATGTCTGTTGTTCGGAAATCTTTCTAATATATACATGCTTCTTATGCTTGCCATCACGCTATGGCTCGGATTCCTTGGAGGTATGGATGATTATATCAAGGTCTTCAAAAAGAATAAAGAAGGAATGTCTCCACGTGTGAAGATCATCGGTCAGGTTGCTGCCGGTCTTTTCCTTGGTTTGGTGCTATACTGTAGCCCGGATGTGGTGATAAGAGAGAATTACGCTACCGTCAACAAAGAGAATGTTGAGGTGGTAAACTATAAGAAGGAGAATGTCAAGTCGACACAGACAACTATTCCGTTTGTGAAAAACCATAATTTCGACTATGCCTCGATATTTGAGTTTGCTGGCGATTATGCTCAGCCACTCGGATGGATCTTCTTCGTGTTGGTCACAATATTCGTGATGACATTCATTTCCAACGGAGCCAACCTGACTGATGGTTTGGATGGATTGTCCGTCGGAACGTCGATGATAATAGGAGTGGCGTTGGGTATTCTGGCATACTTGTCTGCCCATGTGGAGTTCGCAAGCTACCTTAATATCATGTACATACCGAAGTCGGAGGAACTTGTGGTTTATTTGTGCGCGTTTGTCGGCGCGACACTTGGATTCCTGTGGTACAACTCATTCCCTGCTCAGGTGTTTATGGGCGACACAGGTAGTCTGATGCTTGGAGGTGTTATCGCAGCAGTGGCGATGATTATACGTAAAGAGTTGTTGATCCCTATTTTGTGTGGTGTGTTTATCGCGGAGAATTTGTCTGTGATGCTTCAGGTGTCGTATTTCAAGTATACTAAGAAGAAATACGGTGAAGGACGACGTATATTCCTGATGTCGCCACTACACCATCATTTCCAGAAGAAAGGAATGCCAGAGCCTAAAATTGTGGCAAGATTCTGGATCGTAGGTTTGCTTTTGGCAGTAATTACAGTTTTGACTTTAAAGGTTAGATAATGAAAAGAATAGTTGTTTTAGGAGCAGGAGAAAGTGGTGTCGGTTCGGCAATCTTGGCCCAGAAGCAGGGCTTTGATGTTTTTGTGTCGGACATGTCGCCAATCAAAGAAAAATATGTGGCTGAACTCAACCAGTATAATATCGCTTGGGAGCAGGGGCAGCATACAGAAGAGTTGATCTTGAATGCGGATGAGGTGATCAAAAGTCCAGGTATTCCAGAGAAGGCTCCAATCATCAAGAAGTTGAGAGAGAAAGGCATCAACATAATCTCTGAAATCGAATTCGCCGGACGCTACTCAAAGTCGAAGATGATCTGTATCACAGGCAGCAATGGTAAAACGACAACCACTACACTTGTGCACTATATCTTCAAAGAGGCAGGTCTAGACGCTTCTCTTGCAGGAAACATCGGTTTCAGCTTGGCACGTCAGGTGGCTATCGATCCTCACGACTACTACATTATCGAGCTAAGTAGTTTCCAGTTGGACGGAATGTATGATTTCAAGGCAGATATCGCTATCCTGCTCAACATCACTCCGGATCACTTGGACCGTTACGAATATAAGTTCCAGAACTACGTGGATTCAAAGATGCGTATTCTGCAGAACATGACAGAGAACGACACATTCATCTATTGGAATGAAGATCCTGTCGTGACAAAGGAACTTGCAAAGTATGATATCAAGGCAAAGATGATGCCGTTCTCGATACAGACAATTGAGAATATGGCAGCTTGCTTGGAGAATGAAAAATTAGTAATCAACTTAAAAAACAATTATATAGATATGGATATTAATAAACTTGCTTTGAAGGGACAGCACAACATCTACAATTCAATGGCGGCTGGTATCGCGGCAGGAGTTGAAGGCATCAAGAAGGACACTATCCGTAAGGCATTCAGTGATTTCAGCGGAGTGGAGCACCGTCTTGAGCCAGTGGCAAAGGTGAGAAGTGTGTTGTTCATCAACGATTCAAAGGCTACTAATGTCAATTCGTGCTGGTATGCGTTGCAGTGTATGCAGACTCCGGTTGTTTTGATTCTTGGTGGTAAGGACAAGGGTAACGACTACACAGAGATAGAGGATTTGGTAAAGGAGAAGGTGAAGGCTATCGTATGTCTTGGCGTTGATAATACCAAACTTCATGCTTTCTTCGACGGTAAGGTTGAGAATATTGCAGACGCTGGTTCTATGGAAGAGGCAGTCAACAAGTGTTTCGCATTTGCTGACAAGGGTGATACAGTGCTTCTTTCTCCATGTTGTGCAAGCTTCGATTTGTTCAAAAGCTACGAGGATAGAGGACAACAGTTCAAGGAGTGTGTAAAACGCTTGTAAAATGAGTGAACGCAATGCTTTCTTCAAAAAATTGTTTCTTGGCGACCTCTATATATGGATTGCTATAGCATCATTGCTCGCAATCTCGGTAATAGAGGTCTACAGCTCTATTCAAGCAAATGTGACAGTCAGAAATGGCGATTATAACAGAGAATTCTATCGCCATATCTTTATGATCCTGACAGGACTAGGAATCACCTTGACGGTGGTGCAGGTTGGTGTCAAACGATTGTTCTCATCCAAACTGACGGGTTTTCTTGTCTTAGGTGCATTGCTGTCGTGGGTGATGCTTCTGTTGACTCCAAAATTTGGCGACCTTGTCAATGGTGCCAGACGAACGATGTTTGGCATACAATGGTCGGAACTTGTCAAGGTGTTCTATGTGATATTCTTGGCATTTTGGATAGGACAGTATTCCACGGACAAAGGATTGATGCCTACCAAAAAAGGTTGGATCACATTGTTTGTACTCTATTGCCTATGGCTGGTGCCGATCGGATTGGAGAATATGTCTGGATTGGTGCTGTTGACTGTGGTGACGATCTGTCTGTTGCTGGCTGGAGGACTGAAATTTAAGCCTTTTTTGTGCATAATGGGAATGTTTCTCTCACTAGCTCTGATTCTTGGTGCCATTGGAGAGTTTGTCCCTGCAGAAAAATTGAAGGGAACACCTTTGCATCGTTTGCCTACTTGGGTTTCACGAGTGGAGAATTCATTTTTGGGAGGAAAAGCAGAAGACGACCCTAACCTTAAATTTGTCATTAATGATGGAAACTATCAGGTGTCTCATGCAAAAATGGCCGTTGCCAACAGCCATGTGATAGGAAATGGTGTCGCTGGAGGCCGAGAAAGATTCCGTCTTCCTCAAGCATTTTCGGATTATATTTTTTCGATAATTCTGGAAGAGTTGGGATTATTTGTTGGTTTGTTAGTGATATTTTCCTATCTTTGTGTCTTGTGGCGGGCAATTGTTATTGCGTATAAATCAGAAAGTATGGTCTATGCGATGCTGACACTTGCTTGTGCATTATTGATAGTCTTTCAGGCTGTGATAAACATGGCGGTAGGAGTGGCGTTGGGCGACTTTGTCACAGGTCAGCCGCTGCCTTTTGTAAGCAAGGGAGGTACCTCGATTTGGATGACAGGCATTTTGTTTGGAATAATCCTTTCGGTAAGTGTCCATGTGAAGACGTTGCAAAACAAAAGGAAGGAGAAACCGATTGTGGTAGAAGAGTCTGAATAGGATTTAAGAGACGTTTGATCTTCTGCTATGGATTTTGTAGTATTGTGTGTAAAGAATATCCATGCAGATGATTGAGTATAGAGTGTAGTTGAAATAGACAAGCATTTCCGGCTTGGAGGAACAAAAGAACTTTATTTTAGACAACATGGCGGCAAACAAAAGATTCATCATCAGTGGTGGAGGTACGGGTGGTCACATATTCCCAGCTATTTCTATTGCTAATGCGTTAAAGAAACGTTTCCCAGACGGTGAGTTCCTTTTTGTGGGAGCTGAGGGCCGTATGGAGATGGAACGCGTGCCTAAGGCAGGCTATAAGATTATCGGATTACAGGTGAACGGATTGGTGAGAAGCATGTCACCGTCAGGAATCCTTAAGAATATCAAGGTTGTCTATCGTTTTGTGAAAAGCTATTTCAAGGCGAAATCAATTGTCAAGGAGTTCAACCCAGACGCTGTGGTCGGTGTGGGTGGTTATGCAAGTTGCCCGACACTATATGCCGCAAACAAGCTTGGTGTGCCAACTTTCTTGCAGGAACAGAATTCATACGCTGGTGTGGCTAACAAATTTTTGTCGAAAGGTGTGAAGAAGATTTGTGTGGCATACGACGGAATGGAAAGATTCTTCCCTGCTGAAAAACTGGTGATGACTGGTAATCCTGTCCGCCAGGATTTCTTGAATGTGCAGAAGGGAGCTCAGGAGGCATACGATTTCTTCGGCCTTGATTCATCAAAGAAAACAATTCTTGTGATTGGCGGTAGCCTTGGCGCCCGCACGGTCAACAACAGTATCATAGCTGGTCTTGACGCTATCAAGCAGAGTGGTGTGCAGGTGATATGGCAGACTGGCAAATATTACTTTGAAGACGCAAAGAAGAAGGCTGACGAAAGTAATAATCCAAACTTGGTATGTACAGACTTCGTGTCACGTATGGATTATGCGTACGCTGTGGCTGATCTTGTTGTGTCGAGAGCTGGTGCAAGTTCAATATCTGAGCTATGTCTGTTAGGCAAACCATCAATTCTGGTTCCTTCTCCTAATGTGGCAGAGGATCATCAGACTAAGAATGCCATGGCATTGTCTACAAAGAATGCGGCTGTGATGATAAAGGATGCTGAGGCAGTGGAGAAATTGGTGCCTGAGGCGTTGTGTCTGGTGGCAGATGAAGCGTCGCTCGCATCAATATCTGAGCAGGCATTCGCATTGGCACAGAAAGATTCGGCAGACAGAATAGCAAGCGTGATTTTAGGTGAGATTTAAATTTTGGAAAAATGCTGGATAAAATTAAAAATATCTACTTTTTAGGAATAGGTGGTATCGGAATGAGTGCCATTGCCCGTTACTTCAATGCAAAGGGTTATTCTGTGGCTGGCTACGACAAGACAGAAACTGAACTTGCTGACAAACTTCGCAGCGAGGGTATACAGGTGCACTTTGAGGATAACACAGTGTTCATACCAGAGGATTTCAAGAATCCAAACTATACCTTAGTTGTGTATACTCCGGCAATCCCAGATGATCTTACTGAGTATCTGTTCTTCAAGAAGAACAATTTCACTATCATGAAGCGTTCACAGATCCTTGGCGCGATAACAAAAAGCCAGGAAGCAATCTGTATCGCGGGAACTCATGGTAAGACTACAACTACCACGATGATTGCTCATACTCTTCACAATTCATTCTTGGATTGCAACGCTTTCTTGGGTGGATTGTCAAAGAATTTTGAAAGCAATCTGCATCTTTCCAATAAGAGCAACTTGGTTGTTGTTGAGGCGGACGAATTCGACCGCTCTTTCTTGACACTTGCTCCACAAATCGCTGTGGTGACAGCAACAGATGCCGACCATCTTGATATATATGGCACTTACGAGGAGTATTTGAAGAGCTTTGAACAGTTTGTGGCGCTTATCAAACCAGGAGGTGCGTTGATTATGAAGGATGGACTTCCTATCAAACCAGTCGTGCAGGAAGGTGTGAAAATCTACACTTATTCTGTGGAGAAGGGAGACTTCCATGCAGAGAACATCAAGATCGCAAATGGAAAAATCATCTTCGACGTGGTTTATCCGTTGGGCGTATTGAAGGGAGTAGACTTGGGTGTTCCTGTCTACATCAATATTGAGAATGCAATAGCAACATGTGCGGTATCTCTTTTGAAGGGATTGTCTCACGAAGAGATCAGAAAAGCAATAGCAAGTTTCCAGGGTGTGGCAAGACGTTTTGATTTCCACATCAAGCAGGATAATTTGGTATTGGTTGACGATTACGCACACCATCCGAATGAGGTGAAGGCAAGTATTGAATCGTTGCGCAGATTATATTCGGATAAGAAGTTGACGGGAGTGTTCCAACCACATTTGTACACTCGCACCCGTGATTTCGCGGATGAGTTTGCTGCAAGTCTGTCGCTTCTCGACGAAGTGTTGCTTTTGGATATTTATCCAGCAAGAGAAGAGCCTATTGAGGGTGTGACAAGCCAGATCATTTTGGATAAGGTGACGGCGAAAGAGAAACGTCTCATTTCAAAAGATGAGTTGCTCGACTATGTCCGCACACATCCAATAGAGGTGTTGGCTACAATCGGAGCCGGTGATGTAAATCTTATGCTTCCGCAGATCAAAAATATTCTGTTGTCCAAGGTATGAGGAAAAAGTTGCAGATAGCAGGCTTTTGCATATTGGCTATATATGCTCTTGTGATGGTGTTTTTCATTCCGTCTACAGCAGGGAGTGTATGTTGCACAGGGACAGCGGTGAATATTAACGACAGCGCAGACTATAAGTTTGTGAATAAGATGGACATCCTCAAATACATGAATTCAGCTAACATTAATCCAAACGGGTTGAGCTATAAGAATATCAACCTGCACAATATGGAAAAGAAAATAGCTGAAATTCCATTTGTCAAGGATGCTCAATGCTATAAAAGTCCGGGTGGTCTGTTATGTGTGGATATCCTCCAACGCAAACCGATATTGAGGATAAAGACGCCGACACAGGATTTGTATCTGGATTCGGAAGGCAGTCTGATGAACACCTCCACAGCATTCTCGGCTTATGTGCCGGTGTTGTTGAGTGAGACGACGCTGGGAAAGAAATATCTGAAGACGGAGATTTATGAGTTTGCCAACTATGTGTACAACGACAAATTCTTGAATTCACTGGTGGAGCAGATATACATAGATGCCAACGGCAATGTGGAGATGGTGCCACGCATAGGGTCGCAGATTGTTGTGCTCGGCTCGACGGAAGGCTACCAAAAGAAGATGGCCCGATTGAGGAAACTCTATGAAAAGGGTTTTTCCAAAGTAGGGTGGAACAAGTATAAGAAGATAGATCTCACATACGACAATCAAGCTGTGTGTACGAGATATTGACAAAGAACAAAGACAAAGAACTAGTAAATACTTTCAAAAATTTTAGTGAAAATGGCGAATACACTACAATTGACGGACAAAATAGCCGTGGTGCTAGACCTGGGTACCACGAGAATAAGATCTGTGGCTGCTGTCTTAGACGACAACAATAAAGTGTCACAGATTATTGCTACAGAAGAGGTGGATTCTAAAGGAGTCAAACATGGTAGAGTGGAAAACTATCTTGTGTTGGCAGGGGTGCTCAAACCGATGTTCAACAAACTTTCCAACCGAGTATACAATAAATTCAAGGCTGCTATAGGAGACAGTTTCATTGGAAACACCGTTGAAATCAAAAGCGTATATATTGCTCTTGGAGGAAAAGGTATATTAGGAAAAGAGCAGAAAGAAGCTTACCGCCTTAACAATCAGTTCGTCGATGTGCCAGTAGTCCAGAAAATAGAGGAGGATATCAGAAAACGTGTTGAAAACGACAAAGAGATAATCTTGGATATGATCAACCAAGGTTACAATGTCGATGACGATATAAAGATGGAGGCTGTAGGTTGTAGAGCTTCCAATGTAGAGGGCCGTTTTTGTGTTGTCACAGCTGAAAAAGAGATAAAGGAGGATATTGAAAAGACATTGTCGTCAATTAATATCCAATTGGCAGGTTATTCTCTTTTGCCATTCGCCCTGGCTGATATTATGCTTTCAGATGCCGACAAAGAGGTAGGAGCGACATTGATCGACCTGGGAGCCTCATCGACATCAATCGCCATTTATCGTGATAATGTTCGCCGTCACGTCAGAGTGTTGCCATTTGGAAGCAAACTGATCACTAAAGATATCAAAAAAGTATGTGGGTTGACAACAGAAGCGGCAGAGAAGGTAAAGAAAAATATAGGTTGCGCCTATCCTGAAGGTTTGAAAGAAAACGTTATAGTCACAGTGGCTGGTACAGATGTGAAGATACAATCTGTAGAGTTAGCGTCGATTATAGAGGCACGCCTGGAAGAACTTATGTCTTATCTTCTAGGAGAAATGAATAAGGTGAGCGCTTTGACGTCGTCAAAGAAGATTATCCTTACAGGAAGAGGTTCTCGTCTAGATAAGGTTTGCGATAAATTCACAAATGAGTTTGGCTTGGATACGGAATTAGGAAAGATCAAAGATGTATGTTATGAAAAATACAGTCCTTATTTCACATCCTTGGATTCTATAAATGGAAACACAGATAAGACAGCTCGTAAGATGAATGATTTTGCCGCTTGTCTTGGTGTCCTTGAGTCTTGTGCTCTTGACTCTTGTGTCTTTGTAGGCAGAAAGGGGGCCGCAGATGTTAAAACAGGGAAGAAAGCAGAAGGGAATGAGAAAAAGGGAGGTGGCTTTATCGCAAAAATCACAAACCTTTTTACTGCAGTGGGTGACACCGCAACTGATATAATTGAGGGATCTGTTAAGAAAACTGAAGTGAAATAATTATGGATATGGAAGAAAATTTCACATTTGTAGACGACTTTGAAGAAAAGAACATTATCAAAGTGATAGGCGTCGGTGGTGGTGGCGGAAATGCTACTAACTACATGTATGAAAACCATATTGAAGGAGTAGATTTCGTCATTTGTAACACAGACCGTCAGGCTTTGCGTCGTAGCCCTATTCCTCCTGAATTTCATATTCAGTTAGGAGAAAAAGGTCTTGGAGCCGGAAACGATCCGAATATGGGACGTCAGGCTGCTGAAGACTCAATAGAGAAAATCAAGTCTATGCTTGAGGATACAGAGATGGTCTTTGTCACTGCGGCAATGGGTGGTGGTACTGGTACAGGCGCCGCTCCTGTGATCGCTCGTACAGCCAAGGAGATGGGTATCCTTACTGTCGGAATCATAACAATACCGTTTAAGTTTGAGGGACGCCGTCGTCTTCTTAACGCATTGGAAGGAATGCAGAGGATGAGAGATGCTGTCGACGCGATTGTCGTAATCTCAACAGACAGATTCCGTGAATTGTATGGCGACCTTGGTCTGAAAGCTGGTTTCTCTAAGGGCGACGAGATTTTGGCCATGGCAGCTAAAGGTATTGCTGAAATCATCACTGGTGATGGTTATGTTAATGTGGATATGAATGATGTCCGCACCGTCATGACAGATTCTGGTGATGCTTTGATGGGATTGGCAATGGCTTCCGGACCTGATCGCGCGGAGAAAGCGATCAAGGAGGCTTTGAATTCACCATTGCTTATCAACAACAGTATTGAAAAAGCTAAGAATGTCTTGTTGAATATCTCTTATTCATCTGATTATGAGGTGACAATCGACGAGACTACATATATCTGTAATTATGTACAGGAGCAGATCGAGGGCCACGGAGCAAACTTGATTTGGGGTGCTACCATTAATGAAGGACTTGGTGAAAACCTTAATGTCACTGTTGTGGTCACTGGTATGAACGTTGATGAGTCGGATTTGACAGGTGATGTCCAGATGACACAGACGTCGAATTACGGTATGTCTGCACGTGCCGCAATGGTTCAGACGGATGTGAGAGCAGACCGTTATTTGGGAGGCAGTCACGTCGTCCCTCAGAATAATAATCCTGGTTTCTCTATGACTAATGCTGAAATTGATAAGTTCTACGAAGGTCATTCTGCAAAGAAACCAGAACCAACTCCTATACCGGTTCCAGAACCAACTCCAGTAGTTCCGGAACCAGAACCAGAACCGGAGCCAGAACAGATTCCGGAACCAGTTAAAGAGCCAGAACCAGTTGACGCTGGTCCAAGAATACCATCTAGAGAGATAGATTTGAATTCAATTGACGACGACGATGATTGAGACTCTTGAAATAGCTAATTCTGACAAAACGTTTATCAAGGTGATAGGCGTTGGTGGCGGTGGCGGTAATGCTGTCTCTTATATGTATAAAGCGGGAGTTGAAGGTGTTGACTTCATCCTGATGAATACAGATAAGGCGGCGTTGAAGCGTTCGTCCGTTCCTAAACGAATCCTGCTCGGCAAGAAAGGCCTTGGTGCAGGATCGGATCCTCGTATCGGTAAGGCGGCAATGCTTAGTGTGGAAGAAAATGTCAGACAGTTGCTATCTGAGGATACAGAGATGGTTTTTGTGACCGCCACATTAGGTGGTGGCACGGGTACAGGTGGAGCTCCTGTAGTCGCACGTGTGGCTAAGGAACTCGGTATCCTTACTATCGGTGTCGTCACAACTCCGTTTTCTTATGAAGGTCCGATCAGAAAGGCAATCGCTGAAGAGGGAGTGCGAGAGATGAGAAAATATGTCGATTCTCTTGTGATTATATCTAACGACAGATTGTCGTCGCAATCTAAGGATAGGAACGCATTGTCGCAATCAATGAAACTATCTTCAAGTTTTGCGGCGTCTGATTCTATTCTTGCCACTGCTGCTCAATGTATCTCCGATATGGTGACTCAGTCTGGTTACGTCAATGTGGATATGAATGATGTCCGCACCGTCATGACTGACTCTGGAGACGCGGTGATCGGATCGTCTGTGGCAGCCGGTGAATATCGTGCTATGCAGGCTATGCGTGAGGCTCTTACTTCGCCATTGCTTGTCAATAATGATATACGTAATGCCAAGAGTATTCTGGTGAACTACCTATATTCGGATAAGGAAGTCACAATTGACGAGTTGTCTGAAACGATGGAGATGGTTCAGATGAAGGTCGACGACGATGTCACTATCATTTGGGGAGCAAGTCAGGTGGAAGGCATGGGGGATAAATTGAAAATCTCTGTTGTTGTCACAGGACAATTGTTGGCGGAGGATAAACTTGTGGGAGCGGTCTCTGATGTCTTTGTCCCTGTGAAATTTCCAGATTCTCCTAAAAAAGAAGTGGAGACAAAAAAGAAAGAGGAAGAAATACCGGTTGTTGTCACAATAGAAGACGAAGTAATAGGAGACGACGGAACTGTTGGGCAATCGGTGCCTACGCCAACTCCTACTACATTCATGCCTACAGAGGCTCACGACACAACTGTGACAAGGAAAAAATTGACACCTAAAGTGTTTGGTGATGAAGATGCAGATGAGACTCCTGCATATACCCGTACAAAGACAGTTGTCGCGGAACGTAAGGCAGAACCGACGTCTTCTTTCACTGTCAAACTTGACGGAGAGGAGATAAAAATGGGGGATAACAGATATCTCTCAAACAGACCAGATTAATAATAAATTTAAAATATAATAACTATGGCATTGTTTGATGTTATTAGCGAGGATATAAAGAAGGCGATGATCGCCAAAGACAAAGTGGCTTTGGAGGCATTGCGTGGTGTGAAAAAAGAGTTTCTTGAGGCAAAGACTGCCAAGGGAGCAAGTGGAGAACTTGCTGACGACGCTGCATTGAAGATTCTTCAGAAGATGGTGAAACAGCGTAAGGAGTCTGCACAAATCTTCACAGAGCAGAACCGTCCTGAGTTGGCTCAGAATGAGTTGGCTGAGGCAGCTGTGATCGAGAAGTATTTGCCAGCAAAGTTGTCTGACGCTGAACTTGAGGCTGAGATCAAGGCAATCATTGCTGAAGTTGGCGCAAAGACAGCTCAGGAGATGGGCAAGGTGATGGGTGTCGCAACAAAGAAGCTTGCTGGTAAGGCAGACGGAAAGGAAATTTCAGCAAAGGTGAAGGCACTTCTTAGCTAAAATTAAGAGTTAAGAATTAAGAGTTGGAATACCAACATTGTTACGATATTAGTAATAATTAAGAATTTGAGACGTGGCATTGCTGCGTCTCTTTGTTTTTATTATTTTTGTGAAAGAAAAAAGACAATGCGTCTAAGCGATGAATGTTGGAATCCGATATTTTAGTTTGACGAGATTGTAGTAACAGATTGTTTAACAATTAACAGTAATAGTATTTTTATGAAAACAGAAGAGATTAAAGACCTGTTTCAAAAATTCGAATCAATCGCATGTGATTACGAAGGTGTTGAATGTTGGAGTGCCCGCGAACTGTGTGGGTTGCTTGGGTATGCCAAGTGGGAACGTTTCGAGGGGGTGATTGCCAAAGCGAAAGAGGCATGTTTGAATGCTGGAGAAAAAATTGAGGATCATTTTCCCGGCGCCGGGAAAATGATCGAGATCGCCAAAGGAGCTCAAAGAGAGGTTGACGACTACATGCTCACACGTTATGCGTGTTATCTTGTGGCTCAGAATGGAGATCCGAGAAAGCCTGAGATCGCTTTTGCTCAGAACTATTTTGCTGTACAGACACGTGTGGCGGAAATGGTAGAGAAAAGACTCCTTGAGTTTGAGAGAGTGCAGGCTCGGCAAAAGTTGGCAGAAACAGAGAAACGTCTGTCTGGAGTGCTTTTTGAACGAGGTGTTGATAGCAAAGGTTTTGCTATGATACGTTCCAATGGCGACAAGGCATTGTTTAATCTTGACACAGCAATGTTGAAACGGAAAATAGGAGCTCCTTCAAATCGTCCCGTCGCAGATTTCTTATCAACGATCAACATCAAAGCAAAGGATTTTGCCGCAGAGATGACCTCTGTAAATGTCCAACAAAAAGACTTGTTCGGAGTGACTCAGATAGACAACGAGCATGTGGAAAATAATCTTGCCGTCAGAAATATGATGCTCGACAGAGGCATTGTCCCAGAGAATCAACCAGCTGGTGAGGATGTGAAGAAAGTGGAACGTCGATTGACATCGGAAGAGAAAAAAGTTTTGTCGAAAAGAAAATAGTGAGATTTAAATACACGATTGTGTTGGCATAATTTGTAGAGACGTGATTCTGTCGCATCTCTTTACTTTTTTAGATGGATAATTACATCAAAATGGCTGTTTGCATATGTTACGAAAAATGCATTCGTTTAATAATAAAAAATAAAATTGTTACATTTGTGGTGTAGAAACGCTAATAAAAACAATTCATTTTAAGCAAGTAGCAATATGGAAATCAAAAAAGGAGACTGGGTATTATATGATGATAAAATCTCGCAAATCATTGATGTATATTCTATCAACTATGAGAAATTTGACTCCGAAGTGAAAGTAGATGAGACTAACTACGGAAAACTCAAATGCAAATATTTCCTTATACGGGATTTATGCACCATTGAAGGCAAACTTGTTTCTGGGAAACCATACATAGTGTTTATCGAAAGCTTCTTTGAAACTCTTGAAGAAGAGGATTTGCAGGTGTTAGAAAAAATCAAAAAAGAAAAAAAAGAAAAGTATGCGGAATGGGAAAGCAAAGAAGTCAACGCAAAAACGAAAGAAGTTGAATTATATTTCTCTGTGGAAGTTAAGCCGAAAGAAGGGGCCAACATTTTGAAACATTTTAAGAAAATATGCAAACAATTACCGAGTCTTTTCTCATTTGCTGAACTTGTGGAAAAAGCTTCACAGTTAGACATTGATATGACAACATGTGTAGATGATTATCAGGCATATGACAATCAAATATCGTTTACGTTAAAGTTTTACTTAGACGACATTAAAGATGGTGTCGTTTATTACCATAAAGTGTGTGAATTTGATTATACGGACGCAGAGGAGGATGCAAAATTGCTGGAGAACTTTTTCACATATGAATCGTTGTTCATTTCAATTGTCTTGTTTTTGAACAGATATACATCTGAGGAAACTGATGAAAACGCACAAACATTCAAAGCAGACATGAAGACTGCCGCCACTGCTTTGATGAATAAGAAGCTAAAAAACAGTGAACTCGCGAAACTATACTACGATTTTGTTCCCAAAAAAACATTCACGAAGGAAGAGTCCTTTGATTTGTTCAAACAATTCATCGACATGAACAAACAAAAGTATAATTTAGAAAAACTCTGTCAAACCATCGAAGAAAAACACGACTGGTCGGTCGAAGTCTATAACTTAAGCTACGATTACGCTAAGGAAATGTTTTCATTAGTATGATGACTATGCTGCCAAATTCAGAAACTCGATTGGCTTCTGAATTTGGCATTTCTTTACATTTTCCTGTACACAATCTTCGGAATCACCGGCTCAACCGCGTCTCTCAGGAATTCATCGAAATCTTCATAGTCGTTGAAGCAGAGTCTGGTGACGGTGGTTTCTTTCTTCAACAGACAGAAATATCCGTACACATCTTTGCCGTCTCTGCCTGTGCGTACATAATCAAGGTAGTAGCCGTCGAACTTCTTCAAGTCTACCTCACCTTCCTTAATCAATCCGAAGAATCTGCTCACTTTGAGAACAGTACCGTCTACTTCAAGGCTTCTGCTCTGCATCACAAGTCGATAGATAAGAAAACCTACGAATATCACCGCAAAGACGGAAAATATTATCCACCAATGTGTTGGCACGTCGCTTGGCATTATCGAAAGAACCAATCCGCAAATGGCTGGCATTAATACGAAAATAGCTGTGATGTAGTAGAATCTGGGTCTGAATTTAGTCTTTGTCATATTTGATTTGTTCGTGTTTTTTGTAAAAATACTTTTTTGAAATCATATATCGGCAAATTCCGCTGAAAAGTTGAGGAAAAAATGTATATTTGCGAGAATTTGATATAGTTTGCAATGAATAGACTAACGGCTCAGGTGAAAGAAAAATTGTCGGGATTGAAGCTTAAGGCTGTCCTCTTTGATATGGATGGAGTAATCTTTGATTCGATGCCGCATCATGCTGTAGCATGGGTGAAGGCGTTTATCGACGAGGGTGTTGATTTCAATGAGTATGAGGCCTATAAGCGTGAAGGAATGACTGGCTTCGCTACTATTCAGGAGATGTTTCTTGCTCAGAAAGGGCGTGAGGCAACGAAGGAGGAGTGCGAAAGAATTTACGCTACAAAGTGCAAATATTTTGAGCAGGAGGGTCCTGCCGACGTGATGACTGGCATACGTGAGGTGCTTGAATTTGTGCACGACGCTGGTTTACAGATCTTTATCGTGACTGGCTCAGGTCAGCATAGTCTGTTTGAAAAACTAGACTCTCTTTTCCCAGGTATATTCGCTCCTGAGAGAATGGTCACTGCCTACGATGTGAAAAAGGGCAAACCGGATCCAGAGCCTTACTTGATGGCATTGAAGAAAGGTGGATTTTCTGCAGATGAGGCTATTGTGGTGGAGAATGCTCCGCTTGGAGTGACATCAGCTCATGCCGCTAAGATTTTCACTGTGGCGGTCAACACTGGAATCCTGCTTCCGGAGGATTTGTTGAGTAAGGGAGCAGACGTCTTGTTTGATGATATGCATGAGTTTAGAAATGCACTTCCTGAGATTATAAACTTTGGTTTGAAAAAATAAAAAACGAGTCGTATATGCGAAGATTAAGATACATAGTCGCATTGATATGGTGCTTTTTGTGGGGTGGCATTTTTGCCAGCCAGCAACTTGCATTGTCGCGTTTTGACAATTATACACAAAAGGATGGCCTAAACTATAACATCGTGCAGTGCGCATATCAGGATGCTGAAGGATATATGTGGTTCGGCACAAGTCAGGGTCTTCATCGTTTTGATGGATATACTTTTTATCCGTATAAGTATGGAAGCATAGAGGGACAGGTGAGAGGAGAGTTGGTCCGTTGCATTTTCCAGGATTCAAAAAAACGTTTTTGGGTCGGAACTGAAAATGGAGGTTTGAATATATATGAACCACAAAGTGAATCATTCTCAGCCATTCCTTTGACTAAGAGCGGATTGTCTAAATATTCTGCAAACTCAGTAGTAGAGACTCCAGATGGAAAAATATGGGTTGGTACAGATGATGGACTTGCTTATCTTGATTCAAATTTACTTCTTGAATACTATCATTTCCAGGAATCAGAGGCAGGAAGTGTTCCATATATAAAGACATTGGTTGCAGATACGTATGGAAGATTGTGGATCGGAACTGGTGAGTCTGGAGTAAAACTTTTTGATCCGTCGACAGAAACAATCAAATCTGTCCTTTCTGATTCTGAGGTTCGCTCAATCTGCATCAGTAAAGATAATGTTGTGTGGATCGGAACATACGATAAAGGTGTCTATACTGTTGATATCAAAGATAAAGACAATACAGAACTGAAGCATCAAACAAATTTGCCTACTACAGGGGCAGAAGCTTCGGTAAAGGCTATATGTGAAGACCGTGATGGCAGAATCTGGATCGGTACACGTTCTGGCTTGATCTGTTATGATCGTCAGACTCAGCAATATGTCATCAACGTCAATGATGTGCATAATGATATCACACTTGTGCACAATTCGGTCATTGATTTGTTTGTCGACAATAAGGGAGACTTGTGGGTTTGTACCCGTGGAGGTATCAGTTACAGAAACAGTGAAAAACAGCCGTTTGAACTTATTCAGGAGTCGAAAAACGACAATCGCTATCTGAATTGTGAGCAGGTTTACGCATTCTTGGAAGTGCCGGGCTCAAAAGTATGGGTCGGAACAGAGAGCGGAGGTGTCAATATCTACGACATGAAGAGTGGCAAGTTTGAGTATGTCACACAATCCAATTCCGGATTGTCGGTCAACTGTATAAAGAGCTTCGCCAAGGTTGGCAATGACGTTTTGGTCGGAACTTACATGGGTGGACTGAATGTATTGGATGTTCAGACCGGTAAGGTGAAACGAGTATTCCGTCATTCCGAAACAGACAAGACCTCTATAAATAGCGACAATATATGGAGCATTTGTATCTGTCGTAACGGTGATGTGTTGCTAGGTACTGGTAATGGAGTGGACAAGTTCAATCCAAGCAACGGTACTTTCACTCATCTGGATAAGTTGGCGTTCAACAAGGAAGTCTGGAAGGTATTTGAAGACTCCGATAAAGATTTGTGGATTTTTACTCCAGATGAAATCATCGTATATCTGACGAAGGAGGAGCGAACCATTGTCTATAAAGAGCGAGCTCGTTCGATAGTGGAGAAATCAAAGAGCCTGTTCTACGTCGGCAGTTTGGAGCGAGGTGTGGTAGAATACAATAAGTATACTGGCGAGGTAAGTACGATTTCTGAAAAAGACGGTTTGTCTAACAATAATGTTCAGGCTCTTCTTGAGTGGCGTGAGTTCTATATCGCATGTACAACATCTGGTTTGAGCCGTATACGTAAAGGAAATAAGGAGATTGTCAATTATGATGAGCGCGACGGATTGCAGAGCCGTCAGTTCCATTATGGTGCTGTATATATCTGTTCCGACGGCCGTGTGATGGCAGGAGGAAATGCAGGATTTAACATTGTCAATCTTGCAAATATCCGTGAAAATAAATTCATACCACCGATGGCACTTGAAGATGTGAAAATCTTCAATCAAGAGATTCCAGCGGAACAGGTTTCAATAGATGAGAAGACGGGAGAGACATGTCTGCATTTGAATTACGACCAGAATATGGTGACATTCAAGTATTCAGCTCTTTCTTATTCCCGCGTCAACAAGAACAAGTTCAAATATCGTCTGGTAGGACAAAGCGACAATTGGATTGACGCTGGCAATGAAAACAAATGTACATACACCAACTTGCATCCAGGATCTTATGTGTTTGAGGTGATGGGATCAAATTGTGATGGGGTATGGAATGAAAAACCGTTGCGAGTACAGCTTTACGTGAAGCCTCCATTCTGGAACACATGGTGGTTCAAGACGCTTATGACGTTGTTGATTGTGTCACTTGTTTTGATGTATCTCTACCATTATCGCAGTCGTATGATTCTAAAAAACAAATTGGTTTTGGAGAAACAGAAGGCTGAAGAGATGGAGAAAGTTGAACAGTTGAAACTGGATTTCTTCACGAACATATCACATGAGCTACGTACTCCACTCACATTGATTCTTGGACCATTGTCTAAAATATTAAAGGATGACGGGACATCATCTGAGTCGAAGCAGATGGCTTCGCTTGCGGAGAGAAACGCGAATAAGCTGTTGCGTCTTGTGAATCAGATCCTTGATTTCAGAAAGATAGAGAGTGGTTCATTGCAGGCGATATACAAGCCAGGTGATCTTTCAGCATTGCTGGAGACAGTGGTACGTGCATTCCAGACAGAGGGTGAGGCAAAAGGTATACAGATATCACTTGCTGTTGATGATGCTGCCCGTGGCAGACGTATGCTGTTCGACTCAGACAAAATAGAGAAAATAGTCGACAACCTTGTTTCCAACAGTATGAAGTTCACTCCACGTGGAGGATCAATCAAGGTGACGATGGATATGTTGTCGCAACATAAGTATGAGGCTGGCAATATCAGTGACAGTTTCCAGATTTCAGTTATAGACACAGGAAAGGGAATGACAGAAGAAGACCAGAAACATGTCTTCGAACGTTTCTATCAGAGTGCTGATGAAAAAGATGCTTGTATTGGTACAGGTATCGGTTTGAACCTTGTCTTTGATCTTGTCAAACTGATGGATGGAGAGGTGTTGCTTAACAGCAAGAGAGGAGAAGGGACAACATTCAAAGTGATTCTTCCATTGTTTGAGACATCGGACAATGCAGAAGATGGCGACTCTATTGATGATGTGTCGATTGCAGAAAGTCATGAAAATGACTCGGCTGAGTTGTCGGATGAGGAGAAACCAGTGCTTTTGATTGCTGAGGACAATGAAGAACTTCGTAAGTTTGTGGCGATCCATTTTGAGTCAAGGTTCACTGTGGTTGAGGCAGAGGATGGTAAAATTGCGTTGGAGAAAGCGGCAGAGCAGATCCCAGATGTCGTTATCACCGACTTGATGATGCCAAATATTTGTGGTGATGAGTTGTGTAATAAGTTGAAGCACGACGAAAAGACGTCACATATTCCAATCATTTTGCTTACTGCGGTGCACAGCAAAGAAAGTGAGATTGAGAGTTTGAAACGTGGTGCCGACGACTATATCACCAAACCATTTGATATTGAGGTGCTCGATCAGAAAGTGATGAATATGATGCGATTGAAGGAGAAAATACGCAGTCGCTTCAAGATAGAGATGATATCAGAACCTACGAAGGTCGTAACACAGTCGCCAGATGAGAAATTCATGATCAGGGCGATGAAAGTGATAGAGGAAAACCTTTCTGATGCTGATTTTGATATCGAGAAATTTGCGGTGGAGGTTGGAGTCAGCCGTATGCAGTTGTATAGAAAGATGAATGCGATCACTGGAATGACAGTGAAGGAGTTCATAAGAAATATCCGTATCAAGCGTGCCAAGCAATTGCTTGAAGACGGTGCGATGACCGTTTCAGAAGTGGCATACAATGTCGGATTCAAAGACATCGCATATTTTAGAAAGTGTTTTAAACAACAAGTAGGAATCAATCCTTCGGAGATTTCCAAAGGAGAATAAAGTGAAGAGGAATGGCAAATAGCAAGAGTAGTTTTCTGCATAAACTGAATTTTAAGTACCGTCTTACTATTTTCAATGAGAACACATTGGAGGAGGCGTGGCATATACGTTTGTCAAGGTTGAGTGTGATTTCGGTCTGTTTCGCAGTCGCTGTAATCTATTTTTTGATTATAGCAGTGTTGATTATCAAGACTCCATTGCGTTCATTTATGCCGGGATACACAAGTGCGAATGAACTTAGAAAACAGGTTATTTCTCAGGCTGTACTTCTTGATTCACTTCAGGAGCAGGCAAAAATCAACGATCAATACTTGGCGATGTTGCAGAAAGTTGTGACAGGTGACATTGCGGTGGGTGACAGTACAGCATCTCTTAAGGAAGTTGTCAAGATGGATATGTCGAAAGTACAGAACAACCCGTCTGATCGTGAGAACCAATATTGCTCGCAGTATGAAATCTCACAGCGATATGCGACAAATTCACAGATTTCCGAAACAAGTAAAAACCGACTTATGCACCGTCCTGCACTTGGTGTTGTGCTTATGGGATTTGACCCATATTCGGGTGTGAATGGAGTGACAATAAGTGTCGACCCATTGGAAAGTGTATATTCAGCTTTGGATGGATCTGTGATCTTTGCTGGATATTCCGCCCACAACCGTTATTGCTTGCAGATACAACATTCAGAAAGTCTGGTGTCAATGTATAAGTTTACTCAGCCGTTCTTGAAGAGAATAGGTGAGCGTGTGCATGCAGGTGAAATCCTTGCCACATTGCGAGGTGGAGATCCATCAGAAATGACTTTCGAGTTATGGCTTAACGGTCAGCCTCTTGATCCAAATGATTATATCTCATTCTCTACACAAAAGAAGGTCACAGCGCAGCCCAAGGTGAAAAAATATGAGGCTGAGCCAACAGAACAACCTGTAGTCAGAAGGTCACGTCGTGATTCTACACAGACCAGAGATACAACCACTCGTGTAAGACGTAGGAATGTGGAGCCTCAACAGACTCCGGCAGAGACTGCTCCTGTCGAAACTCCTGCACCTGCACCAGCCGCACCGGCTCCTGCTCCTGCACCAGCACCTGCTACAGAAACTCCTGCACCAGCAGCGGAATAATGATAAAGTCAGTATATCAGTATAAAAATGTCACAGAAGGTAATTACAATTTTGGGCTCTACTGGTTCAATCGGTACACAGGCATTGGATGTTGTGCGTGAGAACCCAGACAGATATAAAATAGAATCTCTCACAGCAGGAGGAAACGCTTCACTGTTGATTGAGCAGATAAAGGAGTTTAAGCCGGCGATCGCTGTGATTGCTGACGAAAGCAAGTATGAGGAGGTTAAGAATGCGGTGGCAGGTCTGTCGACGAAGGTGATGACTGGTTCGGCTGCGGTTGCAGATGTCGCTGCCAATGATGCCTCTGAGATGGTGCTTGTGGCATTGGTCGGTTATTCTGGACTTGCTCCTACGATTGCTGCAATCAAGGCACACAAGAAGATAGCTTTGGCAAACAAGGAGACATTGGTTGTGGCAGGAGATTTGGTATGCCGACTATGTCAGGAAAACGGAATCAAACTTCTTCCCGTCGACTCAGAACATTCAGCTATTTTCCAGTGTTTGGAAGGCGAACGTCACAATAAACTTGAGAAGATTATCCTTACAGCCTCTGGTGGACCGTTCCGTGGATGGACTCGTGACAAATTGGAGAATGTGACTCCAGAGATGGCGTTGAAACATCCCAACTGGAGCATGGGTGCAAAGATCACAATCGATTCTGCCTCAATGATGAATAAAGGCTTTGAGGTGATAGAGGCGAAGTGGCTTTTTGATCTTACTCCTGATATGATAGAGGTACAGGTGCATCCGCAGAGCATCATCCATTCGATGGTGCAGTTTAACGACGGTGCTGTGAAGGCTCAGCTTGGAACTCCTGATATGCGTATACCTATATCGTTGGCAATGAGTTATCCAGAACGTATCTATCTTGGCGGTGAACGTTTGGATTTCGGTAAGGTGAAGCAACTTACATTTGAGGCTCCAGATCCAAAAGTCTTCCGTAATCTTGCATTGGCATATGAGGCATTGGACAGAAAAGGAAACGTGGCATGTGTTGTGAATGCAGCGAATGAGATCGTTGTGCGTGAGTTTTTGAATAAGAAGATAGGTTTCTTGCAGATGTCGGATATCATCGAAAATACAATGGCTAAGATCGCGTATATCGCGCAGCCTACGTATGAGGATTATATACAGACGGATATCGAGGCAAGAAGAGTGGCAGAAAGTTTTATAAAATAATATGATTTATACGTTAATACAGTTTTTCGCCTCATTGACATTGTTGGTGGTGATCCATGAGTTTGGACACTTTATAACAGCGAAGATATTTGGCGTCAGAGTAGAGAAGTTTTATATTTTCTTCAATCCTGGCTTTAGCTTATTCAAATTCAAACCAAAAAACAGTGATACGACCTATGGTATCGGCTGGTTGCCACTTGGCGGATATGTGAAACTTTCCGGAATGATCGACGAAAGTTTTGATACAGATCAGATGAAGGAAGAACCGAAGAATTGGGAATTCCGCACAAAACCCGCTTGGCAGCGACTGATAATAATGATTGCTGGAGTGGTGATGAATTTTCTCCTCGCGATAGCTATTTATTCTGGTATCGCATTCCACTGGGGAGACACGTATTTGCCAATGGAGAATGCGACTGATGGTATGGAATATTGTTGGTCGGCTCATGAGGTAGGTTTTGTTGACGGCGATAAGTTGGTTTCTGCTGATGGGAAGAAAATAAAAAGTTTATCTCAGGAATCTGTCAGAGAAATTGTAGAAGCGACGACGGTTCAAGTGGAGAGAGACGGTGCTATTGTAGACATTGCGATCCCAGACTCATTTATGACTATGTTGATGAGAGAGGGTAAGGGATTTGCGTTCTACCGTATTCCATTCGTAGTGCAGAAAATCATAGACGGCATGCCTGCAGCTGAGGCTGGGCTACAGGCTGACGATAGACTGTTGACTATAAATGGACAATCTGCATACTTGACACAAGCTATGAAGCAGATAGCTTCGCATAAAAACAAGTCTATGGAGTGGAGTGTTTTGCGTGGTGCGGACACGGTGAAACTTACGGTCACTCCAGATATTGATGGCAAAGTAGGTGTGTATATGAAATCGCCATACGACTTGTATGAGATGGAGCATGTCGAGTATAGTTTGATGGAGTCGTTCCCACATGGAATAAAGACAGCGGTCGAGAAGATAACAGGATATGTTTCCGATTTCAAATACGTCTTCACTCCAGAAGGAGTACAGACGTTGGGTGGCTTTGGAACAGTGGCGTCGTTGTTCCCGGAGACGTTTGATTTTTATGCATTTTGGACTATCACGGCATTTTTATCTTTGGTCTTGGCGTTTATGAACTTTTTGCCTATTCCAGCACTAGATGGCGGACATATATTGTTTGTTTTGATTGAAATCATCACACGCAAGAAGGTAAGCCAAGATGTTTTGATGAAAGCCCAGATGATAGGAGTGACGTTGCTTCTTACTTTGATGCTGTTTGTGAATTTGAACGATATAACTCGTTTATTTAAATGATGAAATTTATTGACTATGCATAAGTCTGGATTTGTAAATATAGTGGGTAATCCGAACGTAGGAAAATCCACATTGATGAATACTTTGGTGGGGGAAAGAATCTCCATCATCACTTCGAAGGCGCAGACAACGCGTCATCGTATAATGGGAATTGTCAACGGAGAGGATTTCCAAATCGTCTATTCTGATACACCGGGAGTGCTGAAGCCAAACTATAAACTTCAGGAGTCTATGTTGGGCTTCTCTACAAGTGCTCTTAAAGATGCAGATATTCTGCTGTATGTGACAGACACAGTGGAGAATGGCATGAAGAACAGCGACTTCATTGAAAAGGTGAAGAAGCAACATGCTCCCGTCTTACTTATTATCAATAAGATCGATCTTACTGACCAGCAGAAACTGGAGGCGTTGGTGGCGCAATGGAGAGAGATCCTTCCGAATGCGGAGATAATCCCAGTGTCGGCAGCCAACAAATTCAATATAGATTACGTGTTGAAGAGAATCAAGGATCTGTTGCCTGAGTGCCCTCCTTATTTTGAAAAGGATGCTCTTACAGACAAGCCTGCTCGATTCTTTGTGACTGAGATTATTCGTGAGAAGATCCTTACTAATTACGACCGTGAGATTCCATACGCAGTGGAAGTGGTGGTAGAACAGTTTAAGGAAAGTGACGACCTTATCAGAATCAACGCTGTGATCAATGTGGAGAGAGACACCCAGAAAGGAATCATTATCGGTAAGGGAGGCAAGATGCTGAAGATAGTCGGCACAGAGGCACGTAAGGATATCGAGGCATTCTTTGGCAAGAAAGTATTCTTGGAGTTGTTCGTGAAGGTAGAGAAGGATTGGCGTAACAAGGAGATGAAGTTGAAGTCCTTTGGATACGATGCAGACATTTAACCCCAAAAAAGAAAGGAGAAAGAATTATGGCAAGTAATCTTGTAGCTATAGTGGGACGCCCGAATGTAGGAAAGTCCACATTATTCAATCGTCTGACTCAGACGAGAAGCGCTATTGTCAATGATACGGCAGGTACGACACGTGACCGCCAGTATGGTAAAGTGACATGGTGTGGAAAAGAGTTTTCTATTGTCGACACTGGTGGTTGGGTAGTAAACTCAGATGACATCTTTGAAGAAGAGATCAGAAAGCAGGTTACAATCGCAGTTGAGGAGTGTGATGTTATCCTGTTTGTAGTCGACACAATGAATGGTTTGACTGACCTTGATTCTGAGGTGGCTCATTTGTTGCGTCAGAGCAAGAAACCAGTTGTTGTGGTTTCAAATAAAGTAGACAATAACGACTGGCAGTATGCGGCTGCTGAGTTTTATAAACTAGGACTTGGCGAGCCATATTGTGTCTCAGCGATCAATGGTAGCGGTACGGGTGATTTGCTTGACCGTGTGCTTGAAGTCATGCCGGCTAAACCAGAAGATAATACGACAGACTCATTGCCAAAGGTGGCTGTTGTAGGTCGTCCGAATGCAGGAAAATCGTCGATCATCAACGCATTCATTGGTGAGGACAGAACAGTGGTGACAGATATTGCCGGAACAACACGAGACAGTATCTATACACGTTATGATAAGTTTGGCTACGACTTCTATTTGGTTGATACAGCCGGAATACGTAAGAAGGCAAAGGTGACAGAGGATCTTGAGTATTTCTCTGTGATCCGTTCAATCCGTTCGATCGAGGATTCAGATGTATGTATCCTTATGCTAGACGCCACACGTGGACTTGAGGCTCAGGATTTGAATATTGTGCAGTTGATCCAGAAGAACAACAAAGGTTTGGTTGTCGTTGTGAACAAGTGGGATTTGATAGAGAACAAGGATGCCAACAGCTCGGCTAAGTTTGAGCAGAGAATCAAAGAGCGTTTGGCTCCATTCACAGATTTCCCTGTTATCTTCACATCCGTAGTCAACAAGCAGAGAATCTTCAAGGTGATAGAGGCAGCGATAGATGTTTACAAGAATCGCACACAGAGAATTTCTACAAGCAAGTTGAATGAATTCTTCTTGCCATTGATAGAGAATTATCCTCCACCAGCATTGAAGGGAAAGTATATCAAGATCAAGTATGTGATGCAGCTACCGTCTACATCGGTTCCATCATTCGTCTTCTATGCCAACCTTCCTCAGTATGTGAAGGATCCGTATAAACGATTCTTGGAGAACAAATTGCGTGAACAGTGGCGTTTGACAGGAACTCCTATCAACATCTACGTTCGACAGAAATAAATTTATGGGCGGACTTTATGTCCGCCCAAATTTAGATTTTCCACCTTAAAGTCCGTCCACATTTGATGTGGTTAGGGGAAATAGATTATTAATTAAGTACAAAATAATATGTTAGTAAAAACGTATGCGGCATCAATCAATGGTATTGATGCAGAGTTGATCACGATTGAGGTAAACCTCAGCAGTGGATTTAGGTTTTCTATTGTAGGATTGCCAGACAGTGCAGTGAAAGAGAGTCAGGATCGTATAACAACAGCGATAATGAACTCTGATTATCCATTCCCACGTAAACAGATAGTGATAAATCTTGCTCCTGCGTATATGCGTAAGGAGGGGACAGGTTATGATCTGACGCTTGCCGTCGGCATCCTTGCGGCATCAGATGTTATTGCATCGGAAGCGTTGGAAGGATATATTGTGATGGGAGAATTGTCGTTGGATGGCTCTGTACGAGGAATCACGGCATCGTTGTCGATAGCCATAATGGCCAGACAACTTGGATTCAAGGGGTTCATCTTGCCGAAAGAGAATGCGAAAGAGGCGGCTGTTGTGGGTGGACTCGATATTATTGGAGTGGAGAACCTGACCGAAGTTGTGGAGTTCCTAAATGGAAATATACACATTGAAAAAACGGTTGTTGACACTCAGGAGTGCTTCTTCAGCAAAAGGGATATTTTTGAAAGTGATTTCAAGGAGGTATGTGGCCAGGAGACTGCTAAACGAGCGATTGAGATAGCTGTTGCAGGTGGACATAATCTAATTATGATTGGAACTCCGGGATCTGGAAAATCGATGTTGGCGAAATGTGTTCCGTCCATCATGCCAAGTTTCACTCTTGATGAAGCGTTGGAGACGACGAAGATCCATTCCGTCGCAGGACAATTACCTAAAGACACATCTCTGATGACGACGCGTCCGTTCAGAAGTCCGCACAACAATGTCTCAGGTGTAGCTTTGTTGGGTGGAGGAAGCTATCCCAAACCAGGCGAAATATCCCTCGCTCATAATGGAGTGCTATTTTTAGACGAACTTCCGCAGTATAACCGGGCAGCGTTGGAAGAATTGCGACAACCGTTGGAAGATCATAAAATCAGTATTTCGAGAGCAAAGTTTTCTGCGGAATTCCCATCAAGTTTTATGCTTATCGCAGCGATGAACCCATGTCCGTGTGGACATTACGGAGATCCTAACCACGAGTGCACTTGCTCACAGATTGAAGTGCAGAAGTATATGAGCAGAATTTCAGGTCCATTGATGGACCGTATAGACCTACAGGTGAAGATTTCGCCACTTTCGCATAAGGAATTGTTAGAAAACAAAGGAGGGGAGAAGAGTGCCGACATCAGGGCGAGAGTGGAGAAGGCAAGAAAAGTGCAGCAGGAGAGATTCAAAAATGAGAAGACTATCCACTGCAACGGTCAGATGGAGAAACGCCATTGCGATATGTATTGCAAGATTTCAACGGAAGCGGAGGAACTGCTAGAAAAAGCGATGAAGAAACTGAATTTTTCTGCCCGTGGCTATTTCAAGGTGCTCAAACTTGCCCGTACGATAGCTGATCTTGCCGATTCAGCAGAGATAGATTCGACGCATGTGAAGGAGGCATTGTCGTATAGAAGTTTGGATAGGGAGAGCTGGTGATGGAGAGAAGTATGATGTTTGAACAATTCACCATAGAGAAGATACAAACGAGTATTTATACGATCAGAGGTGAACAGGTGATGTTAGACAGAGATTTGTCTCAACTTTATAATGTTGAGACAAAAGTGCTAAATCAAGCGGTCAAACGTAATATAGAACGTTTCCCAGAACGCTTTATGTTTCATCTTACTCAAGAAGAATGGAGAAATTTAAAATCACAACTCGTGATTTTAAATGAAACTTTTGACTCTTTAAGGTCACAAATTGTGACCTTAAAGAATGGACAAGGATAGCATTCCAAATATCTTCCTTACGCATTTACAGAACAGGGAGTGTCTCAGCTCAGTTCTGTACTTAAAAGTAAGACCGCTATAGAAGTAAGCATTATGATAATGGATGCTTTTGTTGCTATGCGTAGGTTTCTTTCTGCAAATGCGATGAAACTAGAATGATAATTCAGTTTGTTTGTATTATATTTGCAATATATTTAACATTAAAATGATATCACTATGGAATCAACAATAAAAGTAACTACCACTTTTCGTATAGACAAAGAGTTGTTGGAGAAGATTAGAGCAAAGGCAAAGGCTGCAAATCGAAGCTTGAACAATTATGTAGAATGTTTGCTGATGGAGAAAGCTCAAGAGGAGCCAAATTCAACAACTCTAAAAGCCATGCGTGATGCCGAGAATAATGTTAATCTGGAGAAGGTGGAAAAAGCCAGTGATTTAATGAAGCTTCTGGATTGAAATGAAAAAATTGTTTTATACAAGTCAGTTTAAGAAAGATTTTAAGAAACTAAAAAATAATCCTGAACGTGCAGCAAAAATTGTTCAGGTTTTGGAAAAACTTCAGAATGGAGAACCTTTAGCTCCAGAATTAAGAGCTCACGAGTTAAAAGGTAACTATAAAAATCATATGGAATGTCATGTAGAAAATGATGTCTTGTTAATATGGTTTGATAAGGAACACGATATTATTAAAGCGGTAAGAACTGGATCTCATTCTGAATTGTTTGGGTAAACATTGAATAAAAGGGCAGAGTTATTGAAACTTTGCCCTTTTTAATCTTCCTCATTATGATGCTAATGAGTGTTTGATATTATCAAAAGGATTGTCTTTAGATGTATGTCTATAAAACGATAATTGAGTTTATTCGCTTGCTTAGTTTTGTCAAAATCCACTTGAAAGAAAAGTAAACAAAGCAAAGATAGAAACTGAAGACAAGAGTCCAGTTTAATTTGTTTAGCACATTTACTACAGAATTGTCATCTAATAAATCTCTATAACTAAAAAATAATAGTTCTACAAAGCTGGAAATGCCAGACACGCATTCGAACACAACTTCTCCACCGAATGGGTCAATCGAATTGTATTTCCACATCTCAATGGTGACGAGATTGTGCAGTATTATACATACAATCAGACTATAGATTTTCTTAAATGGAAGAATTACAGTTTGAAATAGGGCATAAATACATGTTACTATAATACTTATGTATATCTTGTCCAAACTTATAAATTCATAGTTCAGGTTTAGATTGTCCTTAATAAAAACATGCAAGATCAATAAGAATGGAATATTCAGTAATTGCACATAAATAACCAAACTTACAAATTGAATAAGTCTTTTCTTTAACTCAATCATTGCTCAAATTTTTATGTGTGATAAAGTTTTGACTAAGAAAGGAAAGTCGGTTTCTATCTCACCTTCTCTACAAATGTAGAAAAATCTACTGGATATAAAAACTATTGAAATTATGTATTGATTTTTTCACTTTGGACTTATGATTTTTATTTGATAATAATATAACTTGCAAACAAGATTCTTTAATTCAAAGATATTTGTATTTTTGAATGCAGAAAATATGCGAATCATTATGGATAAAAAATTAAAAGTATTCCTTTCCGTTTGTTTTGGAATCAGTTTTATTGCAGGAGGTGTGTTTTATCTCCTAGGTGGTGACTTGTCGTCTGCCACGGGAATGTGTTTTGCCAGTGCATACATGTTGATCCCATTGATCTCAGTGATAATCACACAGTTGATATTTGGCGAAAAACCATTTTCTGATGTCGGTGTTAGTTTTAAGATAAACAAATGGTGGTTTGTGGCATGGCTTTTGATGCCGATCATCAATATTTTGGCGATGCTGTGCTCAACACTATTGCCTGACGTGTCGTTGGATCCGAATTCAGAACTTGTGAAAATTGCGATCGCGGATATGTCGACAAAAGGTCTTGAAGTTGATGGATGGGGATTGCTTGCCATTACTATTGTAGGTAGTTTGTTCGCTGGCCTTACTGTCAATGCATTTTTTGCTTTTGGAGAAGAGGTCGCATGGCGAGGATTCCTTCCACGAGTCATGTCTGCATGGGGATTCTGGAAGAAATCATTAATTATAGGAGCCATATGGGGATTTTGGCACTCACCATTGATCCTTATGGGGCATAATTACCCAGATCATCCTGAAGTAGGAGTCTTTATGATGATGTTGCTATGCATCACTATGACTCCATTGTTCCTTCATCTTCGTGAGAAGGCAGGTTCCACAATCGCTGCTGCCATTGCTCATGGCACACTCAATGGTTCTGCGGGTATTTCCGTGCTGTATCTGTCTGGTGGCAGTGACCTTTTATGTGGATCTACTGGATTTGTCGGAATAATGATTTTAGTGATTCTGGATCTGCTGATATATTTTTTGAGAAAGAGGTGTCAGTAATATAGTAGCAAAGAGTTCCAAAATATGTGGTCTCTTGTTATGGTTATGCCAAAATCTTTTCTTTTGTATTGATGCAAAAAACAATTATCTTTGCAAAAAAGAGTATACAAACATGGAACAAGAAAATCAAACTGTTGACGGAAGACGTGAGATAGCATCACGCAATACCGGTTGGGCGAATGCTGTTGCCCATAAACTTACAGAATGGGATGTCGCTCCAAACACTATATCATTGATGAGTATTTTCTTCTCAATGGTTGGTTGCGCACTCCTTTTAGGAAACTATTTTTTTGATCTAAACCCCTACGTCGCCTACATCTTATTCGCAGGCTGCGTACAGTGTCGATTGCTTTGTAACCTTTTTGATGGAATGGTGGCTGTTGAGGGTGGTAAACGTTCACCAAACGGCGATCTATACAACGATATGCCTGACCGTTTTGCTGATGCTTTCTTCATCGTTCCAGTCGGCTATATCGTAGGCGGAATCGGAGTTGAACTATCATGGCTTGCTGCCCTTAATGCTGTAATGACTGCGTATTTCCGTTGGATTGGAGCATATAAAACAAAGAATCACTATTTCAACGGACCGATGGCTAAGCAACACCGTATGGCCGTGCTTACATTCGCGTCGCTTATCGCTGCTGTATGTGTTCCTTTCGGCTACGATAAACTGATCTATATGATCGCTTTGATTATCATGAACATCGGCTTGGTTGCTACTCTTATCAACCGTTTATACTTAATGACTCACGCTGAAAAACAATGACAGGAGTTTTAAGATATTTGTTTCCAGAACAAAGTTCCGAGGTGATTTTTATGATTGCCATCATCCTCGGATCTCTTACTGTGGTGAGTGCGATTCTGTTTGTCATTAGAAAGGTTAAACCACAGTTGAATATCACTGAGATTATCAACCGCACAAAGTCGTGGTGGATAATGGTCGGAATATTTATATGTGCTATCTTCATCAACAACACAGTGTCGTATGTATGTTTGGCGGTTTTGTCGTTTTTTGCATTCCGTGAGTTGTATTCGGTGCTGCATTTCAGACAGTCGGACAGAAGTGCATTGTTGGTGGCATTATTGGCTATTCCGATTCAGTATACACTTGCGTACTTCCGTTGGTATGGCGGTTACATTATCTTTATCCCGGTGATTATGTTTTTGTTATTGCCGCCGATCATGGTCATTAAGCAAGACACTCACCGCATCACAAAGTCGATGGCGATGCTTCAGTGGTCGTTGATGCTGTCGGTGTTCGGATTGAGCCATTTGGCATTCCTGCTTTCTATGCCTGATCTTGAGGGTTTCTCTTCAGGAGGTAGAGGCTTGCTTCTGTTTTTGGTGTTCTTGACTGAAATCAACGACGTGATGCAGTTTGTCTGGGGCAAATCGTTAGGCAAGCATAAGATTCTTCCAAACGTCAGTCCAAATAAGACGTGGGAAGGCTTTATAGGTGGTGTGATAAGCACTACAATAATAGGCTATTTTATCGGTTTCCTAACCCCGCTTTCTACTCCGCAGGTTATTTTTACAAGTGCGATGATTGCAGTGCTTGGTTTTGCTGGCGACGTCGTGTTGTCTGCCGTCAAACGAGATAAAGGAATTAAGGATATGAGCGATGCCATCCCTGGACATGGAGGCATCTTTGATCGTATTGATTCATTGTCGTTTACAGCTCCTGCCTTTTTCCATCTAATGTATTTCTTGGCTTATCCTCCTTTCCAATCATTTGACGTAATATGGAAAAACCTTTGATAAAGTCTCTTTGTCTAAAAGTGATCTATAAATGGATTTGTAGACCTGTATTGAAATACTTTGTTGGTGTACAGTATCCAGATTGCTCATTTCTTAAGGATGAGAAGCAATTCGTGATAATCGCAAACCACAACAGCCATCTTGACACGTTGAGCCTGTTGACATCGTTGCCTGGCGATATTTTGTGGAGAGTGCGTCCGGTGGCTGCCCAAGACTATTTTGGCAACACCAAGTTGAAGGCGATGTTGAGCAATTTCTTCATCAACACTCTGCTTATCAACCGTCGACCTAAAAAAGAGGACGGAAAGAGTAATGCTATTGAAAAAATGATGGAGGCTGTCGACGAGGGGTGTTCGCTGATCCTTTTTCCTGAAGGAAGCCGTGGTGAACCCGAGCAGATGAGCAAGATGAAGTCTGGAGTCGCACGATTGTTGTCGCAGCGACCAGGTCTGAAATATATACCAGTGTTTATGACAGGTATGGGCACGTCACTTCCGAAAGGAGGAATGGTGGTGCTTCCATACAATGCCACACTTCACTTCGGAGAACCTACACTTCCTGAGAGTGACGATTCGTATGCTATCATGGATCAGATAGAAAAGACTTTCGCTGACATGGTAGATAAGTACGGAATCAAAGAAGAAGAGGATGACGATTAAAATTCTGCTCTTTGTCGATGTTGGAGAATAAAAGATAAAGTTTTATCTTTGCAAAGAAACAATCTCAGGAGGCTGGGATTGAGGAAAACATTATAAAAAGTAATGGTACAAAAATGGAAAAAGAAGAAAGAACAGAGATGCTGAATCCGTTCTGTGATGAAGGATTCAAACGGATTTTTGGAGATAAAATCCTGTTGATGGATTTTCTAAACTCATTTGTAGACGCCGGTTCTCCAATTGTGGATTTAACGTATGAGAACAAGGAGATGGTGTCGGTGGAGAGTGATGGTCGGACAATAATCTTTGATTTGTTTTGCAAGTTGGATAATGGCAATAATGTCATAATAGAGATGCAGAATAAAAATCAGGATTTTTTTGTAGACAGAGCGGTATTCTACCTTTCAAGAGCAATCTCAGCGCAGGGAGAAAAAGGAAGAATATGGAAATATGGGATTAATTCAGTAATTGGAATATTCATCACTCAGTTTAGAGTGTTCGACAACGACGATGTCCTTTCTGAGATGAAACTGATTGATCCAAAGACACATAAGATGGTTTCTGATAAGATGCATGGTTATTTTATACAGTTGCCTAAATTCAAGAAGTCAAACAACGGATGTGTGGACCATTTTGATGAGTGGATCTACAATCTGAAAAATATGGAGCGTATGGGGAATATAGAATTCAAGGATCAGGAAGTGTTTGAGAGATTATGGAATCTTTCAAACTGCTCTATGCTTTCCATAGAGGAACGCCGCAAATACGAACGCAGCCTGAAAGCCTATCGTGATTATGTGAACCAATTGGATTTTGCAAAGGCTGAGGGAAGAGCGGAAGGTATTGCAGAGGGAAGAGCGGAAGGAAGAGCGGAAGAACGATCTTTCATGATATCAATGTTAAAGAAGAAAGGAATGAGTGATGAAGAAATCGCATATTATCTGGACATTGATATAGAGGAAGTGAAATCTGTGTAGGGGTATTTGTGAAGACGGAATTGTTTCCATTTTTTTTTATTTATGTCATTTCATGATTTTCTTCTTGTTGTTGGTCAAATGTGAATTTGTTTGCAAAAAGACAAAAATCTTAAAACATCAATGAAATTATTTGTGAAAATAAAAATATAATATATTTTTGTGATGTCTCAAGCAGAAGCCCAATGGGTGGAGTTTGGGGTAGACATATTGAAAAGCGTTTACTTGACGCTTTGTTCTTGACGTTTCAGAATCTCGCAAATTCTAAATTCCTATCAAAAGCAAAGCAACAGTAGATGTCTATGGGTGTGTTTGTATGGCACTTGGTGCACCTCGTAAAAGGGGTGTGCTAAGTATTTATATAGGCATAGCGTGGGCTTCTGCGTTGCTCGTTCTAGATAGGAAGGCAATGCGAGAGCCTTGAAACGTGGGACGAGCGATAAGCACGATTCCCACGCTTTTTTTGTGTCTGGGAGGAAAAAAGGAAATTTAATATTTGAGTTCGCTATTGGGGGTTGTGGCGATGGTTTTGTTATGAAGATTAATACAACGTATTTGTTAGGTGTAATGACAATAGAAAGTATGGTTTTCTGTGCATCGTGTGTTGACAATCATGCTTCGTATTGTTATGAAGATTGGAATACTAAATTAGTTGAATATCACAACTCGAAATTTTCAAATGACGAGGAAAAGTTGAAAGAAGAGTTGGATGTTTATGTAGACTATTCAACTTGTATGAAACAAGCCAATGATGATCCTAATGGATTATTTAAACAACTTCTATTATCTCCAATACTTGGTGCTCATCCAAATTATTATTCCATAAAAGGTAACCAAATTCAGCAGGAATCTGAAGATCCTAATATTTTGTTTAGGAGTATTGTAGAAACTCCGTATGCAGATTTGAAGGGAGCTATAGAAAAGATGGCTTCCTCAAATTGTGAATCTGTGTTGATGACAGATGGAGAATATGTATTGAAGGATACTAAGGCTAATTGGAATGAAGGGACTCCTTATATGGCGGAGGCAATGAAAAAATGGTTGCTTCGTGGTCATGACATCCATATTTTAGTTGAACCATATATTGAGTCATTCAAAGGCAAAAACTATAACAAAAAAAGATTTTATATCTTTTTTACAGATCGATGTCTAAAGAATAATGTTTATTCTAAAATTGCAGATAGAATCAATAAAGATAATATGAAAATTGATTCTTATCATATTTCATGTTCTCATGTAGGCTTAAAAAAACAAAATGGTACATCTTCTGTTGCTAGTCAGATGTTAGCGGCTAAAATCACACCAAAAGAATCATTTGAGATTCAAGAGTGGCAAGTATATTGGAAAACTATAGAGGAGTCGATGGTATATAGTAGTTTTGATCCTATTACTGGTGCTCCTATGGAAAATAGTGCACAAGTTATATCTGGACTTAGTCTTGCTGAAGATTGTTTGCTTGGATTCAAAATTAAAGATGTGGATATGAAAGCATACTCAATATCTGATGAATTTTCTGTGTTTGCAGATTCTTCATTATTCAAGTACATTGGAGAAGCGTTCGAGGTTAAAGATTTTGTCACACTTGACTCAAAAGAATTAAGTCAGGGAAACATATCTGTAATGTTTGCAAATCAGAATCAATACAATCCTTTGTTTATGATTAGTTCTCCATATAATTACCTTAGATTAGACTTTTATATTGGAACTGCAGAATCAACTATAGATAGTTATAAAAATATGTTCTGCTTTGACGATATCACAAAACCAGAACAACCGAATACATCTGTCTACGAAAGCATCAAGCAGTGTATGGACGATGCAGATATTTTGAGTAAGGTGAATGGTGCTCATTTGTATTCAATATATGTACAGTCTCCAAATCGTGAATAATTCAATTTTAATTAATAAACTTTAATATTATGAGTAGCTTGATTTTAGGTATTAAACCATTGTTTGTCTTTTTGTGGACAGTAATCATACCTGACAAAATTTTGACATTGCAGCAATTGCAGGATGTCCAGCAGAACGAGTTTTTTTTAGCGGTTTGTTGGTCTTTAACGGCTTTGTTAATTTCATTAATAGTGTCTAATTTAATTGCTTTTCAAGGTGGAGATGATAAATCATACATAAAGAGAAGAGTTTGGCATATTATAATAGGAGTCCTATCTGTTATATATTTCTACTATTTCTATTATTTGGAAGTTATTCCAAGAATAGCTAATCCAGGATTCCAGTCGATGTTACATAAGACAAATTTGCAGTGCTTGGGTGTCACTTCAAGTGTGTATATTGTTGTAGGTCTAATCATTATGTTGTGCTGTAGACGTTCTAAATTTGGCTCTATTTTAGGTAAAGTAAAAGATTGATATTATGGCAGATTTTTTTGTTCTAGGTATAGGTGGTACTGGAATGCGTTGTATCGAAAGTCTCATTCATTTATGTGCAATGGGAATGTTCGATGACACAACCATTCATCTTCTTGCTCTAGATACCGATAAAAATAACGGTAATTTTAAGAGACTAAAAGATCTTAAAGATGCTTATGTAAAAGCAAAAGGAGGAAAAAATCCTTTATCAAAAACGTTTTTCTCTGCGGCTATTGAGTACTATGAATTTAGCCCAAACTATCAGAGCAATAGCAATTTTGTCGAGAGATTTGACTATACAATTACACAGCAAAAGAACAGGCATAGATCAGATCTTGCTGATTTAGTATTGACAGAAAATGTTGAGAAGTTCAATCTTGATCACGGATATAGAGCACAAACACATCTTGGATCAATGATGATGTATCATTCCATTGTCGAGATGGCAGATAAGGATTGTGATTTGACCAAGTTCCTTGACAAATTCGCTCAAAGTGCCAAAAATGGAGCTAAAATGTTCATTTTAGGATCAGTTTTTGGAGGAACAGGGGCGTCTTCAATTCCTATTATTCCATTAGCATTCAAGGATACAATCGCAAAGAGAAGTGGTGACGTATCTGATATCATACAAAGTGCATATTTTGGAGCTACTCTTTTGACTGCATATATTACATTTAAGACTCCTAATGAGGACCAGTTAAGGAAGGAAAAAATTGTGGCAACAAGTGATAAGTTTGATATTAATTCTCAGATTGCTATGATGTTTTATAATGCTGATCCTACAGTTCGCAATGCATACAGCAGATTTTATATGTTGGGATGCGACTCAAAATGGGATCCAATGAGTCGCCAAGAAGGAAAGATGGCTGAAACACTAACTGGAGGAGCTTCGCAGGAGAACGATTCACATTATATTGAACTTATGGCTGCGTGTGCTGCTTTGGATTTTTATAAAACAGATGAAGCAACATTAAAGAAAACTAATGACGGACCACAATATCTTTATAGAGCAGTAGATGAGTCTGGAAAACTTGATTTTCAAGATTTTGTTGATACAGAAGATGAGAAATCTTTTGCTCAAAGATTCGGCACGTTGATTGCTTTTTCTTTGTTCTGTAATGGAGATGATGATTTTGTGTCAAAAATCCAGGAAAAAAAGCATGTTGAAATTCAAGATTTTGGAGAAATTGACGTCAATCAAATAAAGTATCTAAAACAGTATTTTGAATTATTTCATTGGAAAAAAACGGACAATTTGAAGGACGGTGAAGGTTGGCTTCGTCAGCTTCATCGTTCTGCAGGAGGTTCGGATAAGTTTTTGTTTAATCAGAATCTATTTTCCCCAACTACTCAAAAGGAGTTGATGGGATTAAAATGGAATAAAGAATTATATCGTTCTGAAGGACTTGGTAAAGACAATAAATACGATTATGGTCTTGTCGGTTTGGGACTCGGAGGGTCAAAATTCGATGAGTTCAAAAAGAAATTTATTGAATACTACAAAAAAGGAGATAAAGGTCAGAGTGAGAATAAGGGAGAACAGTTATACAAACTTGTTTTTGATACTCTTGCTTCATTGTATAAATTTGAAAAATAATAGATTATGTCAACAAAAGCACTTTTGATAGGTAGCACAAGTGGAGCTGCTGCAAGCGGACAGGGCCAATGGCATGTCTATGATAAAATTACATCTTTCATCGAAGGCATCAAAGCTGGTGTTTTGAAAGAAGGTGAGACTTTGGATGTTAAGAAGGTAGAGACTCTTATCTCGGGTATGCCAACTCCATGGGCTAGAGCTAAATTGTTTGGTTTGGCTTTTAAGCCAGTCACTGATAGCAAGAACAATAATACTGTAATCACTAAGTATTACGAACAGCTAATTGAAGAATGGCGTGGATTAATTACTCTTTTAGCTCTTTATGCTGATACAGACAGAATAAAGATTTCTGAACCAGTGGAAATGGATACAAATGCAGGTGTTTATGATATTACTGCTGCATTTGGACGCATGCTTTTTGATGATCGCAGTTTATGGTGCGACCAGGATGCATTGGAGAAAGACAAAAATGCTCAGCCTTTTATTCATTTGATTTATTACAAGGGTAAATTGGTTGGAGGAACATCTCCTTATACCGGTGTGTTTACAGGAGTATGTTACGATAAACTTGATTCTACCGATATTTCAGCTTGGTACAAAGACGGTAAGTTCCAGGATCCTACTAAGCATCTAAATTCTGATCAATTACAGAAATTGTATCTATTTGTTCTCAATCTTTCAGAAAATGTAGAGAGTTTTGTGAATAAGATTTATGGTACAGATGGTGATACCAGAAAAGTCGCCTTAAATAACTTTATTGAACAACTAAAGATCTGGAAAAAAGAGATAGAGAATAAGGGCTCAAATCTTCAAGATAATGGACCTATTGCTAAACTTTCAGGACTTTCAGTTCCGTTCTCGTTGTTGTTTAAAAGTGATGTTCCTGTTTGCCTAAAGACAGATGGTTCATTCTCTTTCTCATTTGAGAATGGTGCAGAAAAACTTAATGACATACAAGAAATCTTAAATGATTCTGATTGGGTATTGGGTTGGACTGAAAATAGTGATGAAATGAATAAACTTTCAGATGCTCCAGTATATTATTTGAAGGTTAATAATATTGAAGATAATTCATCTGCGTATTTTACAGTTCCTTTGTCTCAGAAGGGTATTTCCATCTTTAGAAATTGTCTTTCTAGTGTTTTAGGATATAGCACAGAAGGAAAGTCAAAGATGGTAGGTAGAATATCGGGTGATATGTTAGCAGTCTCAATGACTATTGAGATTGATGGAAAACAGGTTGCTCTAAACCAAAAAGAATACAAGATTGACTGGGTTTGTGGCTTGGGTAAGGTTATTGTGTGGCCAAACTTTATGTCATCTAATTGGAACAAGTATTATTTGTATTCTGAATATACTCGTGTCGCACAAGAACAGTTTGATCCTTTTTTCTTTGATTTGACAAAAAATGATAAGATTATTAAGGATAGACATAACAATTTCTTAACAGCACGTTATGTATATGATCCATCAGAAACAAAACTTGTTGATATAAATCATTTGGTAGAGTATCCTAATGATTGCAGTGAAGAAAAAGCAAAGTATAATATATGGAATTCCGACAAACCTTTTGGTGGGTTGATTGCATATACTTCAGAGAACGGCAAAGAAAAAAATGCTGGATATTTGATTGTACGTCATGATCAAGTAAAGGACTTGTCGAACGATGCAATAATGGATACGGCTGAGGTAGGAATAGATTTCGGAAGCAACAATACATGTATATACTACAAGATGTCTTCACAGAATGATCCTAAACCGATAGAGTTTAAAAATTTTAGAGCAGTTTTGGTTGGTAAAGAGAATAACAATCCTCACTCAAATGCAAATGCAGATGAGTTATTCTTTTTCACTAATTATGTTGTGTCAAACGGACAGTTCAAGTCTTGGTTGCATGAACATGATTCTCAATATGTAAGTAATAATTCTGCTGCAGAAATTGCAGGAGGAGTTCCTGTTAATCGTCCAAATGTTCAGGTTGTGGATATGGACGAGTATGCTATTACTACTCAGGTAGGAAAGTTGAACTACAACATGAAGTGGCTTAACGATGATGCTGGATTGAACAAAAAGGGTGCATTCCTTAAATCGTTGTGGTTGCAAACTTGTGCGTTCTTGTATGTGAATAGAATAACACCAAACAAATTGTATTGGAGTTATCCAGGGGCAATGATGGAGTCGGATATCAACAATCTAGACAAAAGAATGGAGAATTTAACTAAATCTTTGCCAATTTTAGGAGCAAAAGTGTCGTTGGAGGATCCAAATACAGAAGCAGAAGCTGTGTGTAAATATGCGTTATCCCAACCCTTTGGATTGTCTAATGATAATATTTTTCTAGGAATTGATGTAGGAGGAAGTACAAGTGACATATTGTTGATAGCTAAAGATCCTTCAAATGGAAATAAAGAGACTCTTCTAAATGAAAGTTCTGTAAGATTGGCTGCTGGCGTTTTCTTCGGAGCGGTTAAGAATTCAGATGGTTTTAGAAATTCATTGGTAAAGTATCATGAAAGTGCTATAAATAAAAATGTGTTTGTTTCAAACATTAAGGAGGTAATCTCGAATAAAGGAAAAGCACCATATTTCTTGAATTGTATTTTTGATCAATTGCAACCATCTGATTATGATGATTTCTATGATTCTATTTCAGAAAATTCAAAGCAGATATTTGCTATCCCTGCTTATGTGACAGGATTATTGTTGTTCTACTCTGGAATGTTGATCGGAAACGTTGTAAAAGAAAGAAATATAGATAGAGTTTCTCGTGTTAAGGTAATGGCTTTTGGAAAAGGAGGACGTTTGTTCCATTGGCTTAAAGCAATCTCTTCTAGAAGTATGAATAGATATTATCAGAATTGCTTGAATGCAGGTGCTGAAATTATTTCTGGTAAGACTTTTGAGGTCACGTATGAAGACTCTATAGCAGATAGTTGTAAGACTGAGGTTGCTTTCGGATTATGTTCTAATAATAGTTTTGAATCTGTCGACAAAAGCGTTCTTAAATCAGATATTTGTGGCGAAGAAGGTGTGAAATACACTACTGAATCAAATGATGAGATTTCTCTTGAAGCTTCGTCTAATTTGGATGCCAAATATTTTGAAGAATTGAATCGTTTAGATTTCACAAGCACTGCGAATTTTGAAAGGTTTGTTTCTATATTTATAAAGTATGTGAGCGAAGAAACAGACATATATCGTAGTGCCGAAACAGATTTAAGAAGTGATGTGGTGTCTTTGAGAGACGATATCGCAAATTTTATAAAGAGAGACGATGAGTATAAAAAGGCGGAGGCAATAAAGAGAAATAATGGAGAGTTTGCGTTCCATCAACCGATTATTATTGCAGAAGGTGCCGCATTTTTAAGAAAGTTTATTGATAAAGTATTTGCATAATTGTGGAGTTTCTTTCTTTATACATAGATAGGTACTATATCATTGGTAATATTGTATCCGCAGAGATTACAGACGATGGGTCATATAATCTTTGCGGTTACAAACCATTGCATTTATCTAATTCTGAAGACCGAATTTGGTTGTATTTTTTTGAAGATGTATCTGCAGACATGATAACCTATGGGTTGTCAAATAAAATTCATTGTGATAATAAAGAGCTACACTATTTTGAAGGTAGTGTGTTTGACAATATAGTCAATAAATATTCACAATATAAGTTAAGAGGTGTCTCAAAAGATATGAGTTCCATATTTGAGGATTCAAAAATATTTGAAGACTTAAAGTCTGGATTCAATAATAAAAGGTATATAGAAACATACGTTTCTTATTCGAATGACATACCAGTTTCTGCTAAAAATTTGTTTAATGAACTATTAATAAAAAATGGTTTTGTATTAAAGCAGTATATCGCCAGAATCGAAGAATTGACCAAAGAAAAACTTTGTCATAAAGAGGATTATGTAATAGTTCTTTCAGCATGTGATGAAAACCTTAATATATTGTTATTCGATAGAGGTTTGACTTCAACAAAACAGTTGAAAGGGAAAGGTTTGGATTTGCGTCAAAAAGCACTTGTTAAATTAGCTGTATCCAATATTAACAAAACAGCACATGTTTTAAGGTCGCAGGATGAAATAGATGATGAGATTATAAGATTGATGCCATATTCGAAGATTTGGCTGACTAAACTGGATTCGTCATCAATGCCAATTAAACTTGATATAGCTTTTGCTGTAGATCCGAATACGATACATTCTCCTCAGTTAAAAAAAATAGACGTAGAAGGTTATACAAGAGATTTAATTAAAGAATTGTCTTCGTATATTCATGAATATGTTGCAAAGAATGACGTGGATGAACATCAGATTCAGAGAGTTATACTTATCGGTGAAATATTCAATAATGATTCTTTTAGGCAAGAGGTCTTAAGTAAATATTCGTGTGCTTATAATTGCGTTTCGGTTTCTGATTTGCCATCTATAGTGTCTTATTATACTCAGATGGATTGTTCAAAGTATGAGACAGAAAATACAGCTTTTGTAACTAGAGCAAAAAAAGATCTAGAAGAGAAACACAAAAATCAGGAACTTCAATTAAGAAAAGAACAAATTTCTCTTCAATCAGAAAAAGAAAGAGATTTAGCTATTGCACAGGCAGAAGCAAGAAAACAATTTGATTCCTTTAAGAATAAATACCAAGAAGCGGCAAGAGAATTAAGATGGAAAGATGCTATTGATTTTGCAGAAAAGACGAAATGGGCATTGGATAAGAAAGATTTAGAATACTCATCGAAAATTGCATATATCGATGGTGATATAGATGAGTATAGAAAAAAATTATCCGAGCAAGAGTATAAATTTGAAATTTTTAAGAAAGAAATTAAATTGGCTCGAGAATTCTTTGATAATCAAAATTGGGAAGATGCAATAAAACATGCAGATAAGGCTTTGGATGCAAATCCAGAAGCAGAGGACGCTAAAAGATACATTGTTGAATCTCGAAATAAAATAGCAGAGAAGGGTAAAATTAAGGAATATATCACAAGAGCAACGTTACTTCTTGGTCAGAAAAATTATGCAGAAGCTTTGGAGGAAGTCGAAGATGGTTTGAAACTCGAACGTGCTAATGATGAATTACTTTCCTTAAAAAACGAAATCACCTTAAAAGAAAACGATTTTAAGGTTAAGGTTGAGGAACTATCTGGAAGATTAGAGTCTGCAATTTTAAATAAAGAATTAGATTTGGCATTGAACATAATTGCTGAATTAATTGAATTTGACAATGCTCACTCTGCTAAATGGTTTGACAAAAAAAATGAGGTTAGAGAATTAATTAGAGATAAAGAACAGTTTGAAAATAAGCTAAAGGTTATAAAATCAGACATCGATTTAGCGTACAAGCTAAAACAATGGGAGAAGGTCCTGTCTTTATGTTCGAATTATTTGTCTAATAAGGATGATTCCGAAGTGGCTAAAATTAAAAGAGAATCAGAAGCAAGGATCGAAGAAATTAACCAAACTAATAAAATAGTTGACCTATTCGAAGAAATTGATTCTCTTATTTCTGAAAAAAAGTACTCTATTGCAGAGAAAAAAGTAAAGTTCCTTCAGTCGGAGTATCCTGAGGAGAGAGAGCGATGCAAAAAAATGATTGGAAAAATATTTGATTTAGAAGACGAAGAAGATCGTAAGATAAGAGATAAAAATAGAGGAAGTGAAGATAAATCCGATTCAGATGATTTCTTTAACGAAAAACCTAAAAAAAAGACAAAAGTTAACATAGATTGTTATGATGATGATTTCTTTAATGAGAAACCTCAAAAAAGAGTAAATGTAAATAAGAACAGTTCTGATGACGATTTTGATTTTTAACGAAATTTAAAAAATATTAAATATGGCAGATGTAATATTAAAAAAGAAGATCACTCTTCGCCGTAAGGGAGAGTGTGTTGAGTTCACTTTCGATGATAAGTTGAAGGTACAGTTGTTTTGGACTTCTGATACAGATCAGGACCTTTGTATTTTCTTTAAGAAGAAAGATGGAGGAATTGGTGGCGTATTCTCCAATGAGTACAGAGGTAAGAAGTCTGATCTTGGTTCATTAGACAAGTTTCCATTTATGCTTCATAGAGGAGATGAGAAAGATCCTACAGAAGGAAACGAGCAGATGGAGCAGGTAGATGTAAAAAATCTTGATGAGATTGATACTGCATATGTATGTGTTGTTAACTATGGTGCTGCTATTGAAGGAGAAGACGTTACTTTTGCAAATGAAGGATGTCGTGTTGAATTGAAATCGAACACAGGAGATTATCTTGAAGTTATTGGTGATAGCGACAAGGATGGTTATGTGTTCTGTGTATGTTCAATTAAAAATGAGGATGGAAAGAATTCGGTGACAAAGGTTGATGAGGTATACGATCTTTCTGATGCTTTTGATAAAATTCCAGGATTCTCTTTGATCACAAATTAATAAGAGATGGTTCAGCTTAAGAGAAAAGTAACTCTAAAAGAGAAACATGAAGTTGCTTCTTCAGAGTCGATTCCTTCAGAAACAAGAAATCAACAGGAATCTGAAAACAAGTCAAAGTCTTGGCTTCCATTTCTCTTATGTGGATTACTAATTGTAGGTGCAGGTATATATTTCTTGACACGTAATTCTAGTGGAAACGAGAAAACATACGCTTCAAATGATGAAAATGAGGGAAAAACAGAAATTAAAAACGAAGATTCTGTTATTCCTGTATCCGATGATCAACAAAGTCCTGTTGTAAGTACAACATCAGTTGTTGAAGATAAGGATATAATACCAAATGAGGTTGTAACTGCCGTTGAATCTAAAAAAGAGTCGTCAATGCCTGACAATCCTATAATAGAGAATAAGGTATCTTCTTCTAAATCATCTACAGATGCTAGTAAAACAGAATCTGTAGTGAGATCAGAATCTATACCTGTTTCTGAAATAGAGCTTACAGCTAAAGAGGTAATTCGAGGAAATTATGGAAATGGTCGCATTAGAAAAGACAAGTTAGGTGATCGATATTCTGAGATACAAAGTAAGGTAAATGAAATGTATCGTAAAGGATTGTAATAAACACCTTAGGCAGACAAAGTCTGCCTAAGGTGTTTTAGAGTATAGCGTATGTTATAACCTTTGTGTTTTTTTTGCTTTCATCTTGTTCTACAACGGATCCTTATAAAAATTATTTTCTATAAGAAAATAATTGGCTCAAGAGTATTCAATGTGTTAGTAGAACATGAATATCTCGCAAAAGCATTGGAAACGATAGAAAGCGAATTGACCGGAGATTGTGATGATTTCGCAACACTTATAGCGACATTTATATTGTCTATAGGAGGTGAGATTCGTGTGACAATAGCGTCTGGTCCAGATGGAGGACATGCGTATACTGAAGGACGTCGGTTTAATCGATTTCAGATTTTAAATGAAGATGGTCATATATGATTGAATCTTGATTGGCAAACTCTATATTAAGGAGGTTTGTATTTCAATGCAGCTAGAAAAAATGTTATAAATGTATAAATCGAAAATATGTAGTTATGGTAATTAACTAATAAAATAGAAACACTAATAATACGATAAATATGGCAAAAGAACATTACAAAGGGTTGACAGACCAAGAGGTTTTGCAATCAAGAGAAAAGTATGGAGTAAACATTCTAACTCCACCTGCAGAAGAATCCATGTGGGAGAAGATTAAGAATTGTATGCATTTTTGGTTGCTAAAAGTTGATTTGGCGATATTCATAATTGCTGCTATAATTGCATTCGCTTTGCCAATAACAGGCATATATTCCCATGAGGGTCTTTGGGTCGCTCCTGTTCTTTCTTTTGTCTTATTTGTTCTTACATATTTTGTCGCGTATTTAGGAGGAGAATGGAATGAAGAAGATGCTGAATTTGATATTGATTCTCTATTTACAATTTTATTGTTCGCACTTTTACTTTCAGGATCAATAGCATTTTACAATGGCGTGTTCGGAGGTGTAGAAGGATGGACTCCATATCTTGAACTTGTCGGTATTGCGGTTGCTGTCCTTTTGGCAACAACTGTGGCTCATATATTAGAGTCTCAAAATGAAAAAACATTTCAAAGTTTGAACGATGTAAATGACGATACTCTCGTTAAAGTCATACGAAATAACAATGTTTGTCAGGTTCCTCGTCGAGATATTGTTGTGGGAGATATTGTTCTGCTTGAAGCTGGAGAGGAAGTTCCTGCTGATGCAGTGATCCTAAGATGCATGAATCTTATAATGAATGAGTCTTCGCTTACTGGAGAACCTCAATGCTCAAAAAGTACAAATCCTGATGAGTTTGATAAGAATGCCACATATCCATCTAATCATATTATGAAAGGTTGTACGGTGATGGAGGGTGATTGCATCGCTGAGGTATTTGCAGTTGGTGACAAAACTGCCTGTGGAAAAGTGTTTGAGGCAGCACAGGTTAAAGATGGAGAAGCTACACCATTAAGTGAGAAACTTGATGAACTTGCCGGATTAATTACTAAAACAAGTTATGGTATTGCTATTCTGATTGTGTTAGGACGTCTTATTCGTCATGCATTGATTTTGCCAGAAACAAATTATGTTTCCCTATTTGGATATCTTGGTGTTTCTTTAGTAATTGCTGGATTTATTTATTGGGGATTGAATAAAAAGAAGAATGATGATAATGAAGAAAGTATTGAACTATGGCAGGTTATTGTATTTATGATCCTTCCTATAATTGGTATAATACTTTATTTCGCATTAGACTCAACAGCATCTACCAATTGGCCTCTATTTATTCAATATGCTCTAGATTCCGTTATGATTGCTGTAACTTTAATTGTTGTCGCTGTTCCAGAAGGATTACCAATGGCAGTTACGTTAAGTCTTGCATTCAGCATGAAGCGTTTGATGAAACAAAACACATTACCTCGAACAATGCATGCTTGTGAAACTATGGGTGCTGTTTCTGTGATTTGCTCAGATAAAACTGGAACTTTGACTCAGAATCAAATGAAAGTTGTAGAAACAACTTTTCCTGAATTGAAAGATCAAAAACTAGGTGACGACAGATATTCGTCACTCCTAAAAGAGTGTATTTCTGTCAATACTACTGCAAATCTTGATTTTGCGGATTCTAAGAAGATAAAGGCAATAGGAAATCCAACAGAGGGTGCGTTATTGCTTTGGCTTAATAACAATGGAGCAAATTATTTAAGTATTCGCGAATCATTGCCTGTAATTGATCGCTTGCAATTTTCAACCGAGCTTAAGTATATGGCTACAATCGTAAATTCAGAAGTTACAAGTAAGCGAATCGTTTATGTAAAAGGAGCTCCGGATATTTTGATGGGACTTTGTGATATTTCTGAATCTGAGATGAAGAATTACAATGAAAAACTGACTGAGTATCAAAATCATGCGTATAGGACACTAGCTTTTGCTTATAAAGAAATAAAAGATTCTGATGATATCTTTACAGATGGCAAATTGAATATCAACGATCTTAAAATGATGGGAATTGTCGGCATTTTGGATCCTGTTCGTTCTGATGTGCCTAATGCGATTTCTGAATGTTTGAATGCAGGAATTCAAGTGAAAATTGTAACTGGTGATGCCCCTGGAACAGCTAAAGAAATAGGTCGTCAACTTGGATTATGGAAAGAAGAGGATAAGGAAGAAAATTTACTCATTGGTACTGAACTTGCTGCAATGTCTGATGAAGAACTAAAAAATCGTTTGCCTAAAGTTAAAATTATTTCAAGAGCTCGTCCTAACGACAAGGAACGTGCTGTTCGTTTCTTGAAGGATCTTGATTATATTGTTGCTGTGACTGGAGACGGAACAAATGATGCTCCTGCTCTTAACGCTGCTAATGTTGGCCTATCTATGGGTGATGGTACAGCTGTTGCTAAAGAGGCTAGTGATATGACTATTATAGACAATTCATTTAGCACTATTGCAAATGCAGTGATGTGGGGCCGTTCTCTTTACAAGAACATCAAGCGTTTCATACTTTTCCAGATGACTGTAAACGTTGCAGCATGTCTAATCGTTGCAATCGGAGCATTCATTGGGGAAGAGTCGCCTTTGACTGTAACTCAAATGCTTTGGGTTAATTTGATTATGGATACGTTTGCTGCTCTTGCCTTAGCTTCATTGCCTCCTGCAAAAACAGTTATGGATGAGAAACCACGTTCTGTAAATGAACATATTCTCAAGGATATGGGAGTGGAAATCTTAGGCGTAGGTGGAATATTCACTGTAATACTTCTTGGAATTTGTGTGTATTTCCAACACACTAATATAACTTGTTTGACAGATCTTTTCGATGGAACTGCGGTGTGGGGAGACAACGATGGACTTTCTGCATACGAATTAGGCCTGTTCTTCACAATCTTTGTGATGCTTCAGTTTTGGAATTTGTTCAATGCAAAGGCATTCATGACTTCTGATTCTGCATTTAAGGGAATTTCTTGGAAAGATACAAAATGGTTTATCATCATTGCCTTGGTAATCTTTGTTGGCCAAGTCCTTATGACTGAAATGCCAGGTTTACAGGAAATGTTTAATGTGGCAGCCGGTGGTGTTAAAGTGATAGATTGGATCATTATTGTAGGTGTTACATCGTTTGTCCTTTGGATTGGCGAATTATTCAGATTGTTTAAGAAGTAATACGAACCAGAGATAGCAGAATGCTTTAATTATTTTGCTATCTCTGATTTTTATAAGTTGAGTATATGTGAAGTGTCGAATTAATTAGGAAACAATCCTCTCTCATTCCACCATCACCTTCTCCCCATTTACCACATACACACCTCTTGGCAATACAATTTCTTTTTTGGTTCCTGCTTTCAGATTGAAATTTTCAAGCAGTTGTCCGTTGATTGTCCATACGCAGACAGTGATGTCGGAATCGGATAGTATGCCTATGCCATTCTGTATGTTGTAGACGTGGATGTTTTCATTATTGTCGTCTACGTTTATGTCCTTATATGCAGTAGGCTCAAATCCCATACTCTGCATCCATCTGTCGTATGTGCCGTCGGATTCGTCGCTGATGGCTTCCATATCATATTTCTCGGAGTCAAAACAGAATGCGAACTGGCTGGATGTGGTTTTGGATGAACTGTTCAGACCTACCACACCATTGGCTGTCGGTGTCGCACTGAAGTTCGTCAGGACGACGTTGCTGTTGTTGGCAGGAGACAGGTAGAAATAGCCGTCGTGTGTGCCGCTGTCCACTATCTTCCATCGTTGTGCCGGACTGTTGTCTGCAATCGCCATGCTCAACTGTCCGTTTGTAGCGTCGAGAGCCATACCGCTTTTTTCATCTGTCAGTTTATAGAATCCATCGTCTGTTTTCGTCACTTTAAGCGACAGATTGATGTCGTCATTGTCTTCCGTCAACTGCATCTTTCCATCTTTCAGTGATAGGATTCTGTTGGCGTTCTTTGAAAGCAACACGTATGTGCTTCCTTCTTCAATCTTCGCCACTCGTCTGTAACGGTTGATCTTGTCGAAAATGGACAAATCCCAGTCTGAATAGAAACGTATGATCGGATATCCTGTACGCATATCGATCGGCAACCATATATGCCATGACTCACCGACGTTGGCATCTGAGAAATAGTCGCCTCCTTTCCATCTGTCTCCCATGTAGATGTAGGCATCATAACGTCCTGGCACTTTGAAGACGTAATTGCTTTGCGAATGGTAGGTGGTGGCTTTCTCGTCGTCGACGCAAGGATTGCCCAAATCGTTCCATCCGCTCAACGGTAGCTGTGAGTATGACGAGTGGGCAGGGTTGGGATCCCAACCTGTACATCCTGATGTGATTGCCACGAATCGTTTGTGATACTTGAATATCGCTGGGGCTTCATACTGCTTCTGCACGAACATACGCTCCCACGTCGGCGATAAATCAAGGAAGTCGTTTGTCAGCAACGTGCCGTGCATCGTCATATTTTCCTCGGCTGAACCGAAATGGTAGCCGACCTTATAGTCGGGATCGAACATCAATGTCTGGTCTCGTGAGCCGGACGGTTGCTCGTCGCCACGCGGACGCATTGTCTTCACGAAGGTGTATGGACCGGTGATTTTGTCGCTGTATAGTATGGCGACGCGGGAAGCCGCATAGCCAGATCCGTTTTCCCAGTGAACCCACATCACATATTTCCCAGTGTTCGGACAATACATTACTTTCGGACGTTCAAGTGTACGCCCGTAGTTCATATCCTGATAGTCGTTTCGTAATGGAACTTCAGGACATTTGTAAGCCATACATTCATATTTCCAGTTGTAAAGATCCGTGGATGTGTAGCAGACAATTCCGTTGCTCTTTACAGGATTCGCACGATAATTCTCGCCAAACCAATAATACACGCCGTCTTTATAAAGCACACATCCTCCATGCGCATTGATGTGGTTGCCATCCGCGTCGTTCCAGTTCATTCCCAGTCGAAGTGCTGGACTGCCAATGTGGAATTGTGAATATGGTTGTCCGAATTGTGAATCCACAGGTATCAGCATCCAATAATGTTTGCCGTCGGATCCGCTTTTGTCGCTATAGACGCCCTTGTTGTCGCTTGTGCCGTCGGTGCCAAGATATTTGCTGTTGGAAGAAAACTGTATTCTCACGTATTTGTCTTCATTCGGAGCGTAGGCAATCTTCAGATGAGCGGTCGAGTTGCTCGACGAATTTGCGAAATGGGTGTCGTATTCTCCCGTCGCATTCAGATAATTATTTCCAGAAACACTTTTCAATGCGTATGTGCCGTCGGAAAGGGTCTCGATTGTGAATTGTTGCGACGCGTTGTATGCCGCATTCTTTATCAAAGTATTGTTGTTGGAGTTTGTCAGAAAACGGTTGCTGGCGTGGACAACGTAGTATTTTTTGCCCGTGCTGAACGGAAGGTTACGGCTGTTGTTGTAGGCAGTGATCGCAGAATTCAATTCTTTTGTCGCCGCAACAATATTCGTCTGGGAAGAGGCGTTTTCCAAGGCTGTTTTAGCCTCATCTATGGTATTCTGCAGAGATTTTCGCGCAGACGACGGATATTCTCCACCACCGTCGCCTTCAGAAGTGGATGCAAGACGGTCTTCCGCTTTGTTTATGATGCCTTGCAACCCGTCTGTCACCAGCACAGAGGAAGAAGCCTCACGCAAAAACCAGAAGTGGAGAGTCTCCTTTCCGTTTTTATCCGAGTAGACGTAGCTGCCAGGAGCAATCGCGTCGGTGCCGAGATAGAGATTGTTTGCGGCACATTTGAAACGGACATATTCGCCACCACAATCCTCAATTGTGAATTTGGCTGCGTTGCCGGTCGTGGAATTGTATTCCGTGTCCCAGTCGCCAGTTTTAGCGACATTTTTGTTTTGCGATACACTCTTGATGAAGTACGCATTGCCAGTAGCGGAAAATTGAAAAACCTGACCGTTTGTGGCATCAAACGTATGGAGGTTAGGCCTACCGTCTACAGCGGAAAGCACCATTCCTGAGGAGTGGAAAATGTAGTATTTTTTGTTTGTGTCGAGAGCGTGAGCTAGTAAAGAGACGCAACTCAATAGAGTAATCAATAGTGTCTTCATAATAGAATCATGTGTTATCATGTCGCTAAGATACAGAGTTTTGCAGATATAAAGAAGATGATGAGGCAAAAAACAGATGAAAATAAATAATAAGAATCTTGGATATAAACCGATTTGATATTATTGTTTTAGATAATGTGGATTGTGTTCAGATGGGGATAACAAATGTTGTAGATTATGATAAAGTGAAATTTATTGTTAATTTTGCAGTCCAAATTATTTGAAAAAATGACGAACACTAAGTCAACACCTACTGAACTTGGTACTGAACCGATACCTCAGTTACTGTTCAAATATGCTGTGCCAGCCATCATATCGATGGTTGTGGCATCTTTATACAATATCATCGACTCCATTTTCATCGGTCATATTCCGAACGATGGACCTCGCTGTATCACGGCATTGGCTATCGCATTCCCGTTGATGAACCTGTCTGCGGCGTTTGGCTCGCTTGTGGGAGCAGGAGGATCGACGCTGGTGTCTATCAAACTTGGTCAGAAAGATTATCCGTCGGCAAACAAAGTGCTTGGAAATGTGACGACACTGAATGTCATTATCGGTATCGTCATAATGGTGTTAGGTCTGTTTTTCTTGGATGAGATTTTGGTTTTGTTCGGAGCCAGTGACGAGACAATCGCTCCAGCGCGTGATTTTATGACGGTTCTGTTGATTGGAAACGTCTTGACTCACCTGTTCTTTGGCCTCAACCATGTGATGCGAAGCAGTGGTAATCCAAGAAAAGCGATGCTCACCACTATTCTCACTGTGGTGCTCAACATTATTCTTGCCCCATTGTTCATTTATCAGTTTGAATGGGGAATAAAGGGAGCCGCGCTCGCTACAATCACCGCACAGACAATTTCATTGATTGTGATCTGTCATCATTTCTACAGTGGCAAGGACGTCTTGACATTCTCAATCCCGGATTTCAAATTACAGAAGCATATTGTGAAGAATATCTTCGCAATCGGAATTGCACCGTTCACACTTAATGCATGTGCGTGTCTTGTGACTATGATGCTCAACAATACACTCTACAAGTATGGAGGAGACAATGCCATTGGAGCGTATGGTATCTGCAACCGTGTGATTTTGGTGGCGGCTCAGGTGGTGTTCGGATTCAATCAGGCTATGCAGCCGATTGCCGGATATAATTTTGGAGCGCAATTGGTTGACCGTGTGGATAAAGTGTTGAAGATGACGGTGCTGTGCGCCACTTGTGTCATGGTGTTCATGTGGGTGTCGTGTGAAGTTTTTGCCGACAATATTGTATCCATCTTTGTGAATCAGGAAGAGAGCAACGCTCAGGCATTGATAGAAGCGGCTTCGCATGGATTGCGTATCGTAGTGATGATGATGCCGATTGTGGGATTCCAGATGGTGGTTGCTAACTTTTTCCAGAGTATCGGACGAGCTCCAGTATCATTGTTTATGAGCTCAGTACGTCAGCTACTCTATCTTATCCCACTTGTATGGCTGTTGCCACAGAAGTTTGGACTTGATGGAGTTTGGTTTGCAATGCCTGTATCCGACACACTTTCTGCGATTACAGCTGCGATTGTATTGAAACTGCAGTATAAGAAATCGTTGATGTTGCCAAGCAAGGAACCGAAAGTTGCGGATGTGGAGAAGAATACAGATGACAATCATGTGGTGATCAGCATCGGACGACAGTTTGGAGCTGGAGGAAGATATATCGGAAAACTTATAGCCAACCATTACGGCATCAAGTATTATGATAGTGAATTGCTGGTAGAGGCCGCTAAGGATATGGGTTTTGCACCTGAGATATTTGCAAAAGCGGATGAAGTACCGTCGATGCAAAACACATTGGATAGATTGGCTGACTTATCGTCGCCAAACACAAGCGAGTCTGTGCTTTCCGGAGCCAACCTATTCAAAGCACAGAGCGAGACAATGCAAAGAATCGCAAACACAGAGAGTTGTGTGATTGTGGGAAGAGCATCCGACTATGTGCTAAGAGAGAGAAAAGATGTGGTGACATTTTTCTTGAGTGCACCGATGGAGTTCCGTGCGGAAAACATTGCGTCGCGACACAATATCGACATCAAGAAAGCCAAAAAATTGGTAGAGGAACGAGAGACCGCTCGAAAAGAGTATTACGATTATTATACGGGAAAAGAGTGGGGAGATTCCAAAGGATACGACCTCTGTGTCGATGTGTCGAAATTGGGGTTTGAGAAGACTGCGGAAATGATGATTGCCTTTATCGACTCCGTTTTTAGCAAAAAAGCGGAAAAATAGGATAGATTTATCATTCTAATATTTATATTTGTAGCTCAACGCAATATAGATGATTACGAAGGACGATATAATTGAAGTTGGATATGTAAGTAAAACGCATGGTTTGTCGGGCAATCTTGAGGTTGTGATTACTGTTGATTGGCTTGACGAGTTGGGCGTGGATTTTATATTTATCGATATAGACGGATGTTATATTCCGTTCCGTATTGCAGAAGAGAGGACAAAGAACAGTGGACGACTTCTAAAGCTTGACAATATCGACACCAAAGAAGAAGCGGAACGCCTGATCGGAGCGACGGTATACCTTTCTGCAGAAGATGTAGATGAGGATACGTTGGCAGAGGCGGAGGGTGTTGATTATGAAGGTTACACAATCTACGATGCAAGTGGAGAAAAAGTAGGAGTCATCGATTATGTCGATTATGACACAGAAAATGTCTTGTTCTGCCTTGACACAACCGATTCTGCAGGATTCCAGATTATGATTCCGGCGGTTGACGATTTCATTGTAGAGATAGACGATGACAAGCAAACCATAGTTATGGATATTCCGGATGGACTGCTGGAATTGAATACGGGCGGTGCTTGCGTTGAAGACGAAGATGATTAAAACCTTAATAATGGTTTTGAGTATGCGTATAGTTAACAATATAAAGACGCTTTATGCGATGATAGTTATGCTTGGAGCTGTAGGGTGCGCCCCACAGACTGAGTTTGAAGTGGCTACATGGCACGGATTCAAGCAGTGCGCTATATCATATACCATGGAAGACAGCTACGACAATCAGTTCACGACGGCTCTGCCTATATTCTACGAACACGATTATCCATGCACGTTCTTTGTGACTACACGTTGGTGTGACCGGACAAAGTGGGATGCTTTGCGTGTCGCAACGACAGAGAGAGGATGTGAGGTAGGTAGCCATACCGTAGACCATGCGGTGTATGACACATTGTCGAAGGAGCGTCAGAAGCAAGACATACTTGATGCGAATGCAAGAATCAATGTCAAGTTGCCGATGTATAAGTGTAACACATTTGCTTATACCGACTGTGTCGTGGGAGACACAAGCATCATAAGCAAACATTATTTTGCGGCTCGAGGATGTCATGGATATGTGGAGCGTGCGACTCCAAATGATTATTTGAATATAAGTTCTATAATGTGCGGCTCAAATGAAGCTGTGAGAACTCTTGATGATTTCATATATGCATTCAACACTGCAAGAAGCAGTGGCGGATGGTGTATCTTCTCTTTATATGATCTTGACGACGGAAAAGGCTATTCCCCATTGTCATCAACAGTGTTGAGCGAAAGTCTTGACTACTTGAAACAGCAGGAAAAGTCGAACTCGTTCTGGGTCACTACATTCAAGAATGCGGCAAAGTATTCAAAGGAGAGAGATAGAGCGAAAATTGAATTCCCAAAAGAAGAGATAAAAAAAGATGGTATGTCAAAAGTGAAGGATAATGACAGGCTTATTATCTCTTTGGAAGACGGTTTGGATGACGACATTTATGATTATCCTTTGACATTGAGGTGTCCGTTGCCATTTGGCTGGAAGGATGTTGAGGTGCTTCAGAATGAGGTGGTGATCAAATCGGAAATCAAGACTATCAATGGCTGTAAATATATCATCTTTGACGCTGTGCCAAACGGAAATAAAAAGATATATCTAATAAATTTAGGGTAATGATTGATGTGGAGGAAAAAGCACAGTTGGCCTGCAGATTGAAGGCAGAAGGTTATAATTGTGCACAAGCGGTATTTGCAGCGTTTGCAGAAGATTACGGTATCGATAAAGCTACGGCAGTTCGCATCACAGCTGGATTAGGTGGTGGTGTCGCAAAAATGAAAGATGTGTGTGGAGCATACTTAGGCGCGGCTATGTTGTCGGGATTGGAGGAAGGCAGCGTCGATCCTAGTGATATGGCAGGAAAGGAGCATGCATACAAGGTGGCTCAGGAACTTGCCATGCGTTTCAAGGAACAGAATGGAAGCACTGTTTGTGCAGAACTTCGTGGTGTGAAGCCAAATCCTGATGTGAAGGAGATAATCCCTTGTGCAGTGCTTGTCGAGCGTGCTGCACGTATCTACGCAGAGTATTTAAATGCTAAAAAAGCATAAAAAATCATTGTTGTTTAGAAAAAGAACGATTTATAAGCAAATAAAGTGTATTTTTGCGTAGGTTTTCGGAAAGAAGACGTAATAGATAATATAAAAAACTAATATAATATATGGGATTCGGGAATTTTTTATCCAAGATATTTGGAAATAAAGCCCAAAGAGATAGGGAGTTGATTCAGCCTTACATAAATAAGATTGAGCTGATATACCCTTCAATACAAGCGTTGTCGAATGATGAACTCCGTGACCGTACGGAAGAAATCAAACAGAAGATACAGGATTATGTATCTGCTGAGACTAAGGAAATCGCGGATTTGAAGTCGCAGATTGAGTCTCAGGAAATCGAGCAGAGAGAGAAAACTTATGCCCAGATTGACAAATTATCTAAATTAAAGCTTGACAAATATGAGGAGGTGCTTACAGAAGTGCTTCCTGAAGTGTTTGCTATTGTAAAGGATACAGCACGTCGTTTCACAGAACAGAAAGAGGTTGTTGTTAAGGCAAACGACCTTGACCGTGAGTTCGCAGAGAAATTCGATTTTGTTGATATTGATGGCGACAAGGCTGTTTACCACAACGAGTGGCAGGCAGGTGGTAACCCGACTGTTTGGAACATGATCCACTACAATGTACAGTTGTTCGGTGGTGTTGTGTTGCATCAGGGTAAGATCGCTGAGATGGCTACCGGTGAAGGTAAAACATTGGTGGGTACTTTGCCAATCTTCTTGAACGCATTGACTCATAATGGAGTCCATGTCATCACAGTCAACGATTACTTGTCAAAACGTGACTCTGAGTGGATGGGACCTCTATATATGTTCCATGGTTTGACAGTTGACTGTATCGACAAGCATAAACCAAACTCTGACGAACGTCGTAAGGCATATATGGCTGATATCACGTTCGGTACAAATAACGAATTCGGTTTCGACTACTTGCGTGATAATATGGCAGGTAGAGTTGAGGAACTTGTACAGCGTGAACATAATTACGCTATTGTCGATGAGGTCGACTCTGTACTTATCGATGATGCACGTACTCCATTGATTATCTCTGGTCCGATGGACAGCTCAAAGAGCAACGAGCAGTTGTTCAATGAGTACAAACCACGTGTAGAGCACCTTGTCAACTTGCAGAAGGTGATGGCTACAAACTATTTGACAGAGGCTAAGAGATTGTTGAAGGAGAGCGACAAGAAAAGCCAGGAGGAAGGTGCTTTGGCATTGTTCCGCTCTTATAAGGCTTTGCCTAAGAACCAGCCATTGATCAAGTTCTTGAGTGAGCCAGGAATCAAGCCTCTTTTGTTGAAGACAGAAGAAATATATATCGCAGAGAACAACAAGAGAATGCCAGAGGCTACAGATCCTCTATACTTTGTGATAGATGAGCGTCACAATAGCATCGTTCTTACAGATAAGGGTGTTGATGCGTTGACTGGTGTCAGCGAGGACCCTACATTCTTCGTATTGCCAGATATCGGTAGCGAGATGGTTGATTTGGAAGCTATGAATCTTCCTGCTGCTGAATTGGCGGAGAAGAAGGAACAGCTTATTCAGAACTATGCAGTGAAGAGTGAGCGTATCCACACAATCAACCAGCTTTTGAAGGCATATACATTGTTCATCAAGGACGATCAGTATGTTGTTATTGATGGCAAGGTTATGATCGTCGACGAGCAGACAGGCCGTATCATGGATGGACGTCGTTATTCCGACGGTTTGCATCAGGCTTTGGAGGCAAAAGAGGGTGTGCAGGTTGAGGCTGCTACTCAGACTTATGCGACTATTACATTGCAGAACTACTTCCGTATGTATCACAAACTTGCCGGAATGACAGGTACAGCGGAGACAGAGGCAGCTGAGTTCTGGAATATCTATAAGTTGGATGTTGTGGTTATCCCTACTAACCGTCCGATCGCAAGAATAGATATGAACGACCGTATCTATCGTACACAGCGTGAAAAATATAATGCTGTTATCGAGGAGATCGTATCGTTGACAAATCAGGGACGTCCAGTGTTGGTGGGTACAACATCAGTCGAAATATCTGAGTTGTTGAGCAGAATGTTGCGTATGCGTGGTATCCAGCATAACGTGTTGAATGCTAAACTTCACCAGAAGGAGGCTGAGATTGTAGCTGAGGCAGGAAAGAGCAAGACTGTGACTATCGCTACAAACATGGCAGGTCGTGGTACCGATATCAAACTTTCTCAGGAGATAAAAGACGCTGGTGGTTTGGCTATCATCGGTACAGAGCGTCACGAGTCTCGTCGTGTTGACCGTCAGTTGCGTGGTCGTGCAGGACGTCAGGGAGACCCAGGTTCATCAGTGTTCTTCGTTTCATTGGAAGATAAGTTGATGCGTCTGTTCGGTTCTGAGAAGATCGCATACTTGATGGAGAAGATGGGTGTGAAAGACGGTGAGATGATCGAAAGCAACATGGTCACTAAGTCAATCGAGAGAGCCCAGAAGAAGGTAGAGGAGAACCATTTCGGTGTCCGTAAACGTTTGATCGAGTATGACGACGTGATGAATAATCAGCGTGAGGTGGTATACCGTCGTCGCCGCCAGACATTGCGTGGAGAGAGAATGGGTGTCAACCTTATGGATATGATCTATGGAGTGGCTCAAAGAATTGTCGGAGAGACAAAGGGAATGTTGAGCTATTCAGATTTCAAGAATGAGGTTGTCCGTCTTTTGTCTTTCGAAACAACAATTTCAGAAAACGATTACAATGCATTGAAGGATGTGGAGTTGATCCAGAAATTGTTTGAGGAGGCTATGGCTACATTCAAACGCCGTACAGAGATGATTGCTGATCAGGCTTATCCTGTATTGAAGAATATCTTCGACCAGCATCCAGAAGGTGGAATGGTAGGTGTTCCTATCACAGATGGACGCTATGTATATAGCATCGCAGTTGATTTGAAAGAGGCTGTTGATTGCCATTGTAAGAATGTGGTTAAGGAGTTTGAGCGTCGCACATTGCTTCACGCTATCGATTCAAAGTGGAAGGATCATTTGCGTGAGATGGACGATTTGAAGAACTCAGTTCAGAATGCACACTACGAGCAGAAGGATCCACTTGTAATCTACAAGATCGAGTCATACAATATGTTTGCGGCTATGCTTGATGATATGAACCAGGAGGCAGTCAACGTATTGATGCGCGGACAGATCCTGATGAGACAGGAGGATGATGCGGAGACTCAGGCACGTATCGCAGAAGAGGCTGCACGCCGTCAGGCTTTGGCTGAGGCTAAGGAGGCTGAAGAAAGAATGAAAGCGATGCAGATGAACAGAAGCGAAGACCTAGAGGAGGCTCCAGAAGAGCAGTCACCACTTCAGTTAGCGTCGCAGCAGAAGCAGATGCCAGCAAATGCAGGTGTGAAGGTCGGTAGAAACGATCCTTGTCCATGTGGAAGCGGCAAGAAGTACAAACAGTGCTGCGGAAAAAACATTTGATGATTTATTAAATCAAACAATAATTGAGGCGTGTTTTGCATCAGAACACGCCTCTTTTTCAATAAAAAAATAAAAATATGTTAGGATATATTACATGGACCGTCAATCCGGTGGCGTTCACAATTCCAGGATTGGATATGGATGTGAGATGGTACGGAATGATGTGGGCATTCGGATTCTTGTTAGGTTATATTACAGAAAAGTATATATATAAACGTGAAGGTCTGCCAGATACCGCCATCGACGATTTCTTGACTTATATGGCGATATTCACTGTGGTCGGTGCACGTCTTGGCCACTGCTTCTTCTATGATCCTGAATACTATTTCTCACATTTAGGAGAGGTGCTTTTGATCAACAAAGGAGGATTGTCGAGCCATGGTGGAGCGGTCGGAATCCTAATCGGAATGTATGTCTTCAGCAGACGTGTGGCAAAAAAAAGTTATTTGTGGGTGCTCGACCGTACTGTTATTGCTGTCGCAATCACAGGATGCTGTATCCGATTCGGAAATCTTATGAACCATGAGATTTATGGTCATGCCACAGATGTGCCTTGGGCATTCCAATTCGTGACAAATCTTCATTCGTGGATGGCAGGCAAGGCTGAACCAATTTTCTCTGAGCCAAGTCACCCAACGCAGATTTATGAGATGCTTTACTGCATAGTGACATACTGCTTTACCATGTACTTGTATTGGAAGACTAATGCTCGCAAATACGAAGGTTTGATTTTCGCCGTCTTCTTGCAGGGAATCTTCCTGACTCGTTTCTTGCTCGAATTCATCAAGAACAACCAAGAGTCGTTTGAAGACGGAATGATGCTCAACATGGGTCAGCTGCTAAGTGTGCCTCTATTCGTCACAGGGTTCTTTTTGTTCTATAAAGCGTATAAGCAATATAAAGAAGAGAAGGAATCTAGTCAGTTATCCGTAAGATAATCGCTCACGGAACAGAAAAATCTAACATAAGAATAGAAATATGAAACATATAGGTGCACATGTCTCAACATCGGGTGGAGTGGAGAACGCTCCTGTGAACGCCGCCGCAATTCAGGCGAATGCGTTTGCTTTGTTCACGAAAAACCAGCGTCAATGGTTTTCTGCCCCGTTGAGTGAGAAGTCGATAGCTTCTTTTAAGAAGAAGACGGAAGAAATTCACGTCGACCCAGCATATATTTTGCCTCATGACAGCTATTTGATTAATCTCGGACATCCGGAGACGGAGGGGTTGGAGAAGTCGCGTGCCGCATTCTTGGATGAGATGCAACGTTGTGAGCAACTAGGCTTGACGCTTCTTAATTTCCATCCCGGAAGCCATTTGAAGAAGATATCTGTGGATGACTGTCTGGCACGTATCGCAGAGTCGATCAATATCACTTTGTCCAAGACCTCTGGCGTATGTGCTGTGATAGAGAATACGGCTGGTCAGGGCTCCAACGTCGGCAATAGATTTGAAGAGATTGCGAAAATCATCAGTATGGTCGACGATAAGAGCAGGGTGGGAGTCTGCATTGACACCTGCCATACGTTTGCTGCCGGCTATGATTTGCGTACAGCTGAGGCTTGTGAGTCGACATTCGCGGAGCTAGACAAAGTTGTAGGACTTAGCTATTTGCGAGCTATGCATATCAATGATTCGATGAAACCATTGGGCTCGAAAGTAGACCGTCATAATAGTATTGGCAAGGGAGAAATCGGTATAGAATGCTTTAAATGGATTATGCAACAGGATATGTTTAATGATATTCCGTTGATTCTGGAGACCCCGGATGAGTCCATTTGGGCGGAAGAAATCGCACTTTTGAGGGGTTTTGAAGCAGAAAAATAACATTTTTTAACATTTGAATATAATAATTCAGCCGCAAAATAATATCTTTGTGGGCGAAAACAACTAAGAAACACAATTTAAGTTAAAATGGACAATACAGCATTATTGCAAGAAGTAACAGCCAAAGCTCAGGTTTGGCTAAACGGTAACTTTGATGAGGATACAAAGAAGGAGGTAAAAGCCCTTTTGGATTCATCAGACAAGAACGCTTTGATTGATGCGTTCTACCGTGACTTAGAGTTCGGTACTGGTGGTCTTCGTGGTATCATGGGTGCTGGAACAAACCGTATGAACAAGTATGTAGTCGGCATGGCCACTCAGGGTTTTGCTAACTATTTGAAGAAGAATTTTGCAGACCGTAAGCAGATTTCAGTTGTAGTTGGTCACGATTGCCGTAACAACTCACGTCTATTCGCAGAGACAGTCGCTGATATCTTTTCTGCAAACGGTATTCAGGTATATCTATTTGAGTCGTTGCGTCCAACACCAGAGATCTCTTTCGCTATTCGTCAGTTGAAGGCTCAGGCAGGTGTTAACGTGACTGCAAGCCACAACCCACGTGAGTATAACGGATACAAGGCTTATTGGGAGGACGGTGCACAGGTGCTAGCTCCACACGATAAGGGTATCATCGACGAGGTAAACAAAGTAAAGGTAGAGGATGTAAAGTTCGCTGGCAACAAGGATCTAATCAAGATCATTGGTGGAGAGATGGACTTCGACTATATGACAGCTGTTCACGAGGCATTGATCGACCAGGATGTGATCAACCGTCAGAAAGATCTTAACATTGTATATTCAGCAATGCACGGTACAGGTCGTGTGATTGTTCCTCTATGCTTGCGTTCATGGGGATTCCAGAACATCAACGTCGTTCCAGAGCAGATGATCGTAGACGGTAATTTCCCTACAGTTATCAGTCCTAACCCAGAGAACGCAGAG
>JAEEMG010000008.1 GCA_016283095.1 Paludibacteraceae bacterium
ACTGGGAGACGCTATCACGTCATTCTGTTTCGCATTCAGCAATTGCCAAAGCATTGAAATTCAAGGATTGCCAAATGGCATCGAAACAAACATCAGCAATGACACCTTGTTCGTTAGCGGAACTCCAACTGAAATAGGAAACTATTCTTGGAACGCTAAAACAGTCGGAGGAATCTCAGAAACGACAATAACTGGTCAGATCAATGTGATCAACGACCCTACGTCGACGAAAGATATAAGCCATGAATCAATCTTTGTGCAGAATGTGATTGACGACAGATTGAACATCTGGATTGCCAACGAAACAGATGTAAAAATTGAAATCATAACGCTTACTGGACAGGTAGAAGAAAGCATCGAGCATACGTCAGGAGATATTTCCGTCGACTGCTCAAATCTAAATAAAGGCGTCTATATTGTCAGAATCACAACTTCCGACAATGTGATAGCGAAAAAAATGGTAAAGAGATAAATTTGTTTAAGGGCAAATAGAAACTGACTATTTGCCCGTTTTTTCTTTCAATTTGACTATTTTTGCATCTGAATATTCAGAAATAAATGAGCAAATGAAAAAGTCAACAATCATCTTTATCTCCATAGTCATAATCGCTTTGGGCACACTTTTCTTGTCAATGAGACGCTGTTCCAAAGAAGGAATTAAAATTGAAAGAAACGAGGAGATTGTCTACACACCGAATATCATCACAGAGGTGAAGAAAATAGGCAAATGGGAGTTTCTTTCAATCAAAATAGAGGAACTTGTCGACACGACCAAAGGAGTCTTGTTCAAAGACAAACTGTCCGCAATCTATTCCGGGACACTAAGATATGGAATCGATTGCAGCAAAGCCGAAGAAGATTGGTTCACACAGAAAGAAGACACTGTGTTTGTGAGTCTGCCTAAAGTGACACTGTTGGATGACTATTTCCTCGACGAAGCCGCCACAAAGACAGTGTTCGCATCCGGATCATTTTCTTCCGACGACCGACGTGATTTGAGGGAAAGAGCGATCAGACGGATGTTGGCAAAGAGTGAAAAGATGGGATACAGAGAGACTGCCCAAGAAAACGCGAAAGAGCAGATCACGATGTTTCTCCAACAGTTAGGAATAAAAAATATTGTTTTCATGGATCGGAATTAGGTTTGCAGCCGACGTTACAAATCTGATTGCCTGTCCCGACAAAAGGATTTGTATTATGAAAGATTTTATCAAGATTTTAATCGTAGTGCTACTGGCAGTGTTGCTGGTAAACAAGATATGGGCTGGGCAGGTGCCTGTGCACGACCCTTCTATCGTCGTTGTGTATAAAGATGCCCAAGGCAACAGCTATCCTGAACAAAGTGCCAATCACGACCGTACCAAATACTATTATGTGATGGGAACCCAACTCGGTGCGGCTTACTCCACAGACATGCTTGACTGGACCGCATTCACACCCTCTTTCGCTGTGAATGGGAAGGTGACGACAGACCTTTGCTCCGTGTTTGGAGAGAACACTGCATGGTCGGGATGGACAAACAACCAAGCCAAACTTAAAGAGAATCTTTGGGCTGCCGACATCATCTGGAACAGAGAGATGAAGAAATGGTGCATGTACTACTCTATCAATGGCGACGATTGGATGAGCAGCATCTGTATGCTTGCCAGCGACAAGATAGAAGGTCCATACCAAAGAGTCGGATCTGTGGTGTTCGGCGGAATGGACGGAATGAGCAATGGAGCTGGAAACAATGATTTCAAAAAAGTGACAGGACAAAACACAATTCCAAGCAAATACTATTCATCCGATGGCGGTTGGGGAGGAACTTACGGTTCAAGCTGTATCGATCCAAACGTAAAATACGATGAAAACGGAGATTTATGGCTGATCTATGGCTCATGGAGCGGCGGAATATTCGTGATCAAACTTGATAACAAAACCGGTCTGCGCGACTACTCATATAATTATGGATATAATCCAGTAGACGGTGCTGTGTGGGAAGGCTCACGTCTACGCTACGATGAATATATGGGCGTGCATATAGCCGGAGGATATTACGTCAGCGGAGAAGGTCCGTATATCGAATATATGAAAGATGGCGACGGGAATGGCTTCTACTATCTCTTCATGTCATACGGGTTCTATTCTCCAGAAGGAGGCTACAATATGCGACTGTTCAGAAGTGATAAAATCACCGGTCCATACAAAGATGTCACAGGCGACGACGCTGTGTTCAACAAAGCAATCTATCCCAACTATGGCAACAACACGACTTACGGAGTGTCGTTGATGCAGAACTATTCGTGGGGATGGTGGACAAACAACAAAACCATCACAGACTACGATCAGGTGGGAGGCGGACAGACCGCGCAGGGACACAACTCCGCCCTTATGGATGAGGATGGCAAATGCTACGTCATCTACCATGTGAAAGACAACACAGGCAACGGTTATGGATGGCATCACGTCGAAAGCCATCCTATGGTGTTCACGTCGGACGGTTGGCCACTCGTCGCTCCATTTGAGACTCGTCTTGGAGAATATACTGACAAAGACACAGTGTATAAAGAGCAGGATATCATGGGTGAATACGCAGTGCTCACACATAATGCCGTCGACTATGCGGCTCTTGCCTGCAACAAAACAGGCACAATGCGTCTGAACGCAGACCACTCTATCTCTGCTGATTATTCCGGCACTTGGAACTACGACTACGCAAATGGGAAACAATTCATCACACTTAAAACAACCGTCGGCACATTCAACGGAACCATACTCGACCAAAGAATGGAAGACAACGGCCGCAAGACACTTTGTCTAACCGCAATGAATCCAGCTAACGAACTTTGTCTTTGGGCGTACCGTCTTCCACAATCAAAATATGGAACGGAGACTGTTTTCGAACCTTTTTATCGCATAGGAGACAAAGAGCAGACATTGGTATGGAACGAAACAGACAAATTTCTGAAAACAGAAGCTCCTGCAGGAGATTTTGAAATAACATTCAAATTCCACAACCACAATAAAGGTGTGAACAATTGGGACAACTGGGCATTGAGATTCGAGGAAAGCGCAGATAATTTCTGGGCGTTGAGAGCCGACGGATACAGCGTAGAGACATTCTCCGGATCAACAGTATCATATTCAAACCCAAAGACATGGAAAGAGTTTGATGATAAAGATGTCGACGTGAAGATAATCCGTCAGGGTGCTTCTATCCACGTATCAGCAGCTGTTGACGGAAAAGACATTTATGGAGTGTTGTCGAAGAGTTCACCCAAAGGAGCGTTGACCGTATACCTTGGAGGAGAAAGCACATATCTTGATGTGCAAAAGATGACAGTAGCAAGTTTGAAAGAGAGAGAAATCATCGGCAGTGTGACAAATTACGGAATATATAAAGATGCATTCAACACAAAAAGTGGAGCATCAAAGAGTTTTAGCGGAGATTTCCACACTCATTACACATTCAACAACTTCCATTCGTCAAACGAGACAAAGAATTGGAACAATTTCATCATCAAGAACACGATCAACGGCAAAACCGGATTCATCAGAGCCGACGCGTACCAGTTTGACAGCGAAGGAACATTCACATTCAAGACATCATGGGGAGATGATTGGGAAACATTCGTGAAGATGCTCACACAAGCCAAAGTAGATATTGATATAGAACGCATTGGCTCTACAATCATCTACACTTGCGACATCAAATCATACGACGGACTATCCGGCACAATGACTGTGACACAAGATGGAATCACAGCACAAAGCTTCGGACTCAGTCTGACAGAAGAAGCGTCGCAGATAGATATCCTTGAAATCATGGATTTGAAGACGGTGGAGACTGGAATCATCGAGGATCCGACAATAGCGGAGACTGTAGAGGCTGACAATACAATCGTCTATCCGACAATTACAGACAACATAGTGAATGTGCGATCTGCAAACTTAGATGGAACCGCCACCCTACACGCATCTAACGGAGTAACGATTGCCAAAAAGAAAGCCGTAAACGGAGCAGTGGAATTTGATTTAAGCAATCAGCCAAGCGGAGTATATGTTGTGGTGGCAGAAGGAAAAGTGGAGAAGATAATAAGGAAGTAATTGAAAAATGAGGATTGTTAAGGGCGGAACGCCCTAACCCATCCACACGTGCGAGCCGTAGGCGAGCACATAAAATTTAATAAAAACCACAGAAGCACGAATTTCATAGGATTTCTATTGCGGGCAGGTTTGAAACCTGCCCCTACGATCTATTTTATAATGAATAATTATAAAAAAAAGAGGATAAGAATAAATTTTGGAAAGGAATAAAGCTAAGCCTAAAATCATATAAAATGTCCGATGCAGACTATATATTCCACGAAAAGTACACGACAATTCCGTCGAGGCCGAACAAACATAGATATTCAAAACGTGACATTACAAATCGAAAGAATATGCTAAACAACATTTACAGTCTGTAAAAAACAAGAAATATTTTCTAACAACCCGTTATTTTTTTGACAAAAAGTTTTTCAGTCTAAAAAAATAAATATATTTGCAATAACAAAAGCGTGGGTAACTATGCTTTGAGAGATAGAAAAAAAGGAAAATTAAAAAAATTAATACCACAATAAAAAAACACGCTATGTCTGAAATTTATGGTGAAATAATCCAGGTTATTGGACCGGTAGTCGATGTCAGTTTTGCTGAAGTGGATGCAACATTACCACAGATTCACGATGCCCTAGAGGTGGAACGTGAAGGACAATCTCCATTGATTATAGAGTGTCAGCAGCACATTGGTGAGCGTTCGATTCGTACAATCGCCATGGACTCAACTGATGGATTAAAGAGAGGTTTAAAGGTAAAGGCATTGGGTTCTCCAATATCAGTGCCGATGGGTGAACAAGTAAAAGGTCGTTTGTTGAATGTCGTAGGAGCTCCAGTTGATGGAATGAAGACATTTGAAAACGTACAGCGTTCACCAATTCATAGAGAGGCTCCAAAGTTTGACGAGCTAGCAACATCAAAAGAAATCTTGTTTACAGGTATTAAGGTGATCGACCTTTTGGTTCCTTATCTAAAAGGAGGAAAGATCGGTTTGTTTGGTGGTGCCGGTGTAGGAAAGACAGTGCTTATCATGGAGCTTATCAACAACATCGCAAAGGGATACAACGGATATTCAGTATTTGCGGGAGTTGGAGAGCGTACTCGTGAGGGTAACGACTTGCTTCGTGAGATGATTGAGTCAAACATCATCCGTTACGGAGAGGAGTTTAAGAAATCGATGGAAGAAGGAGATTGGGATCTTTCTAAGATCGACTACAACGAACTAGCGAAATCACAAGCAACATTGGTTTACGGACAGATGAATGAGCCACCAGGAGCACGTTCTTCAGTTGCATTGTCTGGTTTGACAGTGGCTGAGACATTCCGTGATTCAGGTCAGGGTGGTAAGGATATCCTATTCTTCGTGGATAACATCTTCCGTTTCACACAGGCAGGATCAGAGGTATCAGCGTTGCTAGGACGTATGCCATCAGCCGTAGGTTACCAGCCTACATTGGCATCAGAGATGGGACGTATGCAGGAGCGTATTACTTCAACAAAGAATGGATCAATCACAGCCGTTGAGGCCGTTTACGTGCCAGCCGACGACTTGACAGACCCTGCTCCAGCAACTACATTCTCGCACTTGGACGCAACAACAGTGTTGAGCCGTAAGATCGCTGAGCTTGGTATCTATCCAGCTGTAGACCCACTTGATTCAACATCACGTATCTTGGATCCAAACGTAATCGGCAACGCTCACTACGAGTGTGCGCAGAACGTAAAGCAGATTCTTCAGAAGTATAAGGAGTTGCAGGATATCATCGCAATCCTAGGTATGGAGGAGTTGTCTGAGCAGGATAAGTTGATCGTGGCTCGTGCTCGTAGAATCCAGAGATTCTTGTCTCAGCCATTCCACGTAGCATCACAGTTTACTGGTCTTCCAGGTGTGATGGTTCCAATTGAGGAGACAATTAAAGGCTTTAATGCTATTATCAATGGTGAAGTTGATGATCTTCCAGAGCAGGCATTCTTGAATGTCGGAACAATCGACGACGCTAAGGAGAAGGCAAGAAAGTTGATGTCACAGGTTGTTAAATAAGAATCGACATGAAATTAGATATCATTTCACCAGATAAACTGATTTTTTCAGGAGACGTGGAAAGTGTAAAACTTCCAGGTACAGGCGGAGGTTTTGAGGTTCTGCCACATCATGCTGCGATCATCTCGTCGCTAAAAGAGGGAGATATCGTCTACGTTTCAGGAGGCGAGACAACAACTCTTCGTGTAGACGGTGGTTTTGCAGAGGTTAGAAACAACGAAATTTCAGTCTGTGTAGAAAAAGTATTGGGATAAGAGGTGATGAATAGAGAGAATTACAAAAGAAACATTGTCATATCGAATTTTGCGTTGGCAGCGCTACTCTACTCCATCGGGAGATTGGTATTCGCCATCAAACCAGAGTTTGGATTCAGTATGTTTCCCACAATTCCCGCATTCTTCTTCTTATTGACATTACTAATTCTAATTTCAATCACAAAAGCGGCGATTGTAGACGCGAAGAAATTCCATTTGAATTACTTGATAACACGCACCGTCAAACTCATATTATTAGTTGCATTCTGCCTAGTATATGTGATGTGCAACGGTGAGAACAACATCAGTTTCATATCTTCAGTCGTTGTCTGTTATTTATGTTACACTGCTTATGAGGCATTTATGTTGAAGAAATTCAACGATATGTTGTCAAAAGAAAGTAACAAAGTAGAACAATAAAAAATGATTCGCATGAATTTGTTCAGTAAACTTATAACAATCCTGATGATTCTGTTTGCGCCACTTGTGGCACAGGCGAATGAGCATCAAGAATCCGAAGGCGAAGGCAAAGTCGACGTGAAGGAATTGGTGTTCGGACATATCGGAGACTCATATTCATGGCATATAATCGGCGATTTAGCAATTCCATTGCCTTGTATTGTGTATGGTCAGAATGGCTTGGACGTATTCATGTCGAGTGAACTAGGCCACGGAGGTCATTACAAAGAGTACAAAGGCTACACAATCGCAGCCGAGGGTCAGCCAAACGCAGGCAAGATTGTTGAGGTCAGCACAGGAGAGCGTCCATTCGACATCTCAATCACAAAAAACGTGCTTTTCCTTTTCATCAGCTCAGGTTTGATGCTCTGGATCTTCCTAAGTATCTCAAAAAGATATAAAGAAGACTACTGGAGAAAGCCAGAAGGCAAGCAGGCGTTTTTGGAGCCACTCATTGTTATGATTGAGAAAGACGTGATTGAGCCATGTGTTGGTAAGAACGTTGAGAAATTCAGTCCATTCTTGCTTACAGTGTTCTTCTTCATCATGATTAACAACTACTTAGGATTGATTCCTATCTTCGGTTCTAACTTGACAGGAAACATTGCATGTACAATGGTATTGGCCGTTTTCACATTCTTGATCACAAACTTCAAGGCAGGCACAAAGCACTATTGGTTGGAAATGGTAAACCCAGAAGTTCCAATGTGGTTGAAGCTACCTATTCCATTGATGCCATTGATTGAGATCATCGGTATGTTCACAAAACCAATCGCATTGTGTATCCGTCTTTTCGCCAACATGTTGGCAGGACACGTGATGCAGCTAGTGCTTATCGGATTGATTTTCATTTTCTCAATCAATGTAGGAATTGGAAGTGGAGCTTATGGAGTATCAATTCTATCATGTGCATTGGTAATCTTCATGACATTGCTTGAGTGCTTGGTATGTTTCATTCAGGCTTACGTGTTCACTACCCTATCAGCCTTGTTCATCGGCTTGGCACAAGTAGAGCCACACGAGGAGAAGCACTAACACGTAGAGACACACGGACGTGCGTCTAAATAACAAATCAAAAAAAAACACATTGTCGCTATAAAACAGCGACATAACAAAAAGAAATAAAAACAAAAAAAATTTAATACTATGTTATCATTAGCAATTTTGGCTCAAATTTCGGAGGTAGCCGCTCCAGCATTGTTAGCAAAAGCAGGTGCAACAATTGGTGCAGGTATCGCAGTTATCGGTGCAGGTCTTGGTATCGGTAAGATTGGTGGTTCAGCAATGGAAGCTATGGGACGTCAGCCAGAAGCTGCAGGAGAGATCCGTAACAACATGATCGTTGCTGCCGCTCTTGTGGAAGGTGTTGCATTCCTTGCCATCATCGTATGTATCTTGGCTCTATTCGTATAATAGAAATAAAAATTCATCTACATGGAACTATTGACCCCTGACTTCGGTTTGGTCTTCTGGATGGTGATATGCTTCACTGCCGTTTTTCTTATCTTGAAGAAATACGGTTGGCCAGTTATCGTCGGGATGATCAATAAGCGAAGTGACGAAATCGAAGAATCAATCTTGAAGGCTAACGAGGCAAACGCTCGTCTTGCAGGAACAAACGCAGAGACAGAGAGATTGCTTGCCGAGGCAAAGAACGAGAGATTGGAATTATTAAAAGAAGCTTCTAAGCAGAAAGATCAGATCATCGCCGACGCAAAGGCAGAAGCAGCTAAGAAGGCGCAGGATTTGCTTGATAAAGCTAAAGAAGACATCCAATTGGAGCGTGACAACGCAATCAAAGAGATTCGCACTCAGGTTGCAGAGTTGTCAGTAAGTATCGCTGAAAAAGTGGTACGCGAGAAGCTTTCTGGTGACAAAGCCGGACTTGATATGATCAACAAGCTTTTGGATGAAGTAAATATCGCTAAATCGTAAAACTGATGAACACTGGTAAAATTTCAGCAAGATACGCAAAAGCTCTATATGAGTTTGCTGCAGACGCCAATGTTGCCGACAAAGTGTACGAGACAATGAAACTCGTATCCGCAGCATTCGTCAGTGTGGATGGACTCAAGGATGCAATTGCTAACCCAACAATAAGCAAGGACAAGAAGAAGGAATTGCTTACTATAATGGCAGGCGACAGTGTATGTGCTGAATACACAAGGTTTGTCGATTTAGTAGTTGAAAATAAGAGAGAAGATTATTTTCAAAGTATAGCACTTGTATATCAGGATCTCTACCGTAAGAAGAAGAATTTGGTAAGAGCTACAGTAGTAACTGCCTGCCCTATCTCTGCAGATGAGGAGAAAAGATTCCGTCAGGTGTTGACAAACGTGACAGATGCGGATATTGATTTTGACACCACTGTTGATCCAGCACTTATTGGTGGATTCATCATGGAGGTCGAGACATATCAGCTTAACGCGAGTGTCAAGTCGCAACTCGACACTATCAGAGAGAAGTTGAGATATTCCAACTCTGCCAACGTACAATGTTAATCTTCTCGTTATTAGCAATTAAAAAAGAATTTAAGTTATGTCTATAAAAGCAAGCGAAGTTTCTGACGTACTTAAGCAGCAGCTCCAGAACATCGATTCTCGTGTAAAATTCGAGGAAGTTGGTAAGGTGCTTCAGGTAAGCGACGGTGTGGTTCGTATCTACGGATTGCAGAACGCCGAGGCCGGTGAGTTGCTTGAGTTCGAAAACGGAATGAATGCAGTGGTCATGAACCTTGAGGAGGACAATGTAGGAGCCGTGTTGCTTGGACCTACAGACCAGGTTCGTGAAGGATTCACTGTAAAAAGAACAAAACGTATCGCTTCTATTCTCACTGGAGAAGGCATGGTTGGTCGTGTAGTCAACGCCATTGGTAACCCAATCGACGGACAAGGACCAATTAAGGGAGACTTGGTTGAGATGCCATTGGAGCGTAAGGCACCAGGTATCATCTACCGTCAGCCCGTAAAAGAGCCATTGCAGACAGGTATCAAGGCTATCGACGCCATGATTCCAATCGGTAGAGGCCAGCGTGAGTTGATTATCGGCGACCGTCAGACTGGAAAGACTGCAATCGCTATCGATACAATCATCAACCAGAAAGAGGCATTTAAAGCTGGAAAACCAGTATATTGTATCTACTGTGCGGTAGGTCAGAAAGGTAGTACAGTAGCCAACATCGTTAACACTCTAAAGGAGAACGGTGCAATGGACTACACTATCATCGTATCTGCAACAGCTTCTGATCCAGCAGCTATGCAGTACTACGCGCCATTCGCAGCAGCAGCTATCGGAGAGTATTTCCGTGATAGAGGTATGCACGCATTGGTAGTATACGATGACTTGTCTAAGCAGGCAGTCGCATATCGTGAGGTATCATTGATCTTGAAACGTCCTTCAGGTCGTGAGGCTTATCCAGGTGATGTGTTCTATTTGCACTCACGTCTATTGGAGCGTGCCGCTAAGATCATCAACAACGATACTGTGGCAGCACAGATGAACGACCTTCCAGAATCATTGAAGGGTAAGGTTAAGGGTGGCGGTTCACTTACTGCCCTACCAATCATCGAGACTCAGGCAGGTGACGTGTCAGCTTATATCCCAACAAACGTGATTTCCATCACAGACGGTCAGATCTTCTTGGAGACAAATATGTTCAACGCAGGTATCCGTCCAGCTATCAACGTAGGTATCTCGGTATCTCGTGTGGGTGGTTCTGCACAGGTGAAGGCTATGAAGGCTATCGCCGGAACACTTAAGACTGATCAGGCTCAGTACCGTGAGTTGGAGTCATTTACTAAGTTCGGTGGTGATATGGACCCTGTAACTAAGATGACAATCGACAAGGGAGTTCGTAACACAGAGCTTTTGAAGCAACCACAGTATACTCCATATCCAGTAGAGCACCAGATCGCTGTAATCTACTGCGGTACTCAGGGTATCTTGAACGCACTTGCAAAAGAGGACGTTCACGAGTTCGAGAAAGTTTATATCGAGCGTCTTGAGCACCTACACAAAGCTGACGTACTTGATCAGCTAAAGAAGGGTATCATCAACGACGATATCAAGGCTGTTCTTAAGAGCGAGGCTGAGGTTGTGATCAGCAAACTGAATTCAGGAAGAAGTGTAGCAACTGTTTAATTCTGTAAGAGATGGCATCATTAAAGGAAGTAAAAGCGAGAATTGGCTCAGTAAACTCAACATTGAAGATTACTGGAGCTATGAAGATGGTGTCTTCAGCGAAGCTAAAAAAAGCTCAATACGCTATTGAGTCTATCACTCCGTACCAGAGTCGCCTTAACAAGATTTTAAGTAATTTCTTGGCGACTGAGACTGATTTCCAGTCGGCTTTTGCAGAGGTCAGACCAGTATCAAGAGTGGCTGTTATAGCTTTCTCTTCAAATTCAAGCCTTTGTGGCGCATACAATTCAAACGTTGCAAAACAGTTGAATGTTGTGGTCAAAGAGCAATTGAATAGTGGTGCTGAGGTTGTTGTCTACCCTATCGGAAAGAAGATCACAGAGCAGTCGGAGAAGCTTGGCGTGCCAGTTGTTAAATCCAACAACGATATGGCAGACCACCCGTCTTTCGATGCAATCAGCGAGGTCACTAATGAATTGATGAACAAGTTTTTGGCAAAAGAATTCGATAAAGTTATCGTAGTCTACCACCACTTGAAGAACACTGCAGTGCAGAAACTTCAGACAGAGGTGTTCCTGCCAATCTCTCTTGACAAAAATTCAGGCGACGTCGACGAATCCACAGCAGACTACATCGTTGAGCCAGGCAAAGCAGAGATCCTTGAGTCTCTATTGCCTAAGGCATTGCGCACAAAAATGTACGCTTGTCTACTCGACTCTAACGCGTCTGAACATGGAGCCCGCGTCGTAGCCATGCAGGTGGCAACTGATAATGCTAATGAACTTATCAACGAGCTTACGATTTTGTACAACAAAACTCGTCAGCAGGCAATTACAAACGAGTTGCTTGATATTGTTGGTGGTGCAGCGGCATTGGCTCAATAAAGAAGACTATTCTTTGAAATCAAGAGACCGTCTAACATGTTTAGACGGTCTCTTTTTTTGCAAAATTTTCAAGTCACACAAACGAATCACAGGTATTCTATCTTTCAACTTATCAAAAAAGGCCATTTATAGAGCAAACAATATGATTTTCCATTGTTTTCTCAACAAAAATCATCTATATCTTTTTTTTATTGATTCCGTTTTATACTTTTGCAATAAGTGATAAAAGTGATAGAAAAATGGTAAAGCATATTGTATTATTCAAATTGAAGCCTTTCAACTCAGAATCAGAAAGACTTGCCGCATGTGAGAAGATTAAAAGTGAACTTTCAGCTCTTGTCGAGAAAGTTCCTACCCTTCTTACCGCTGAAGTTGGAATCAACTGTAATCCAAACGAACAGTTCGACATCGCTCTTACAACAACACACAACGATATGGAAGGTTTGAAAGAGTATGCACAACATCCATTGCATGTTGACGTTGCAAAAAATTTCATCAGACCAATTTTGGAAGCACGCTCTTGCTGTGACTACCAATATTAAATACTACGCCTATGAAAAATAAAGCATTATTCTTATTATTCGCTTTATTTGTTTGCATTCCTTCGTTTGCACAGATTCTCGACCCAGTAAAATGGAAAGTTGAACTGTCTAAAATTTCTGCTGACGGAAAAGCTACAATCACATACGAAGCGACAATCGACAAAGATTGGCATATGTACAGCACCAAAGAGGTGACTGACGGTCCAGTGCCTACTTCATTTACATTGTCTGAAGTGGAAGGTGTCAAAATAACATCAGACATCAACCCCCGCAGCCGTGTCATTGAACAGTTTGAGCCTGCATTCGGAGTAACAGTTGGCTGGTATGAGGAAAAAGCCACATTCCAGCAACAGGTAAAGATTTCTGACAAAGACAACTTCACACTGAAAGGGTCTGTCAGATACATGACTTGCAACAATCAAAACTGTTTGCCTCCTACAACTTATGAATTCGACTTATCTCAACATAACGCTGTAGCAAAAAAAAAAAATAGCTCAACAGTAGCTGAGGTAGAGACAAAAGACAAACAAGAAGAGACAACAAACGATGCATCTACTCCATTAATCGCGATCCAGGATCTTTCTATCAACAACGATTCCAGTAAGACAATTGCGGTCAGTGCGGAAAACCATCAGGAGAGAATCGACACTTGGGCAAATGTAGTAGATGAGATGAGAGCCTTCGGAGAAGTGGAAACCGAAGAAGGCAAGGATTCCCTATGGAAAACATTCCTGACATGTCTGCTTGGTGGACTTATCGCTGTCATAACTCCTTGCGTATGGCCTATCATACCAATGACAGTAAGTTTCTTCCTTAAACGAGGCAAAGATCCTAAAAAAGGTAAAAAAGCGGCAATCACCTACGGACTATCAATCATTGCCATATATGTAGGACTCGGACTAGTGATCACCGTGCTTAGTGGAGCCGACGGATTGAACTCACTATCTACGAATGCCATCTTCAACATATTTTTATTCGCCCTTCTCGTGCTATTTTCCATCTCCTTCTTTGGAGGCTTCGATTTAGCTCTACCTTCAACATGGAGCACAAAAATCGACCAGCACGTAGACAAGACATCCGGTTTGCTATCAATTCTTTTGATGGCATTCACCCTTGTTATTGTCTCTTTCTCATGCACAGGACCAATCATCGGAACATTGCTTGTAGACATCTCCGTTAACGGAAGTCTGCTCGCTCCTACTATCGGAATGTTGGGATTTGCCATCGCACTTGCAATACCATTCACACTATTCGCGTTTTTCCCAAGCTGGCTGAAAAACATGCCTCGCTCAGGAGGATGGTTGAATTCAGTGAAAGTGTTGCTCGGATTCTTTGAGTTGGCTTTCTCATTGAAATTCCTTTCAATGGCAGACCTTGCCTACGGATGGCACATCATGGACCGTGAAGTGTTCTTGGTCATCTGGATCGTAATCTTCATGCTTGCCGGTCTTTATCTTCTTGGCAAAATCAAGTTTGCTGGCGACGACGATGTTGAGGTCGTTTCAGTGCCACGCTTCTTCTTTTCTACATTCTGCTTCAGCATGTGTATATATATGCTTCCAGGATTGTGGGGAGCGCCGTTAAAAGCTGTCAGTGCATTCGTACCACCATTGAGCACACAGGATTTCAATCTGTATAACGACAAAGTGTCTGCGACATTCAAAGACTACGATGATGCGTTGATGTATGCAGAGTTGAGAAACATGCCTGTCGTTGTAGACTTCACTGGCCACGCATGTGTCAATTGCCGAAAGATGGAATCATCCGTATGGTCTAACCCACGTGTTAAAAGCTTGCTTACAGACGATTACATACTTGTTTCTCTATACGTGGACGACAGGACTGAACTGCCAAGAGTCGAGAAAGTCATCGAAAACGGCAAAGAAATCAAACTAACCACCGTCGGAGAGAAATGGAGCTATCTCCAGAGATCTAAATTTGGAGCAAACGCCCAGCCATACTACTGTTTGCTTGATCCAAATGGAAAACCTATCAACCATCCGATGGGATTTACAGAGAAATCAGATGAATTCATTGATTTCCTACGTACAGGATTAAAGAATTTCAAGAAAATCATAAAAGAAAACGAAAAATAATGGATTTGTTAGCATTTTTGGAAAATCGCACCACAGTAAGGCAATACAGCGACAAAGAGGTGTCGAAAGAGTTGATCAACCGTCTTCTTGAAGTCGCTGGACATGCTTCCACAACCGGCAACATGCAGCTTTACAGTGTTGTTGTGACAAGAGATGCAGAAAAGAAAAAAGCTCTTGCTCCGACTCATTTCAACCAACCGACTTTCACTAATGCTCCCGTCGCCATAACTTTTTGCGCCGACTTCAACAGATTCGTTAAATGGTGTGAGGAATCAGGAGCTGAACCAGGCTACGACAACGAATTCAGTTTCTTCACAGCAGCTATCGACACTCTCCTACTCGCCCAGACATTCGCTATCGCGGCTGAGAACGAGGGATTGGGTATCTGCTACCTAGGCACTACAACTTACACGGCTGAAAGCATCTCAAAGATTCTTAACCTTCCTAAACGAGTGGTGCCAATCACAACCATCACTGTAGGATATCCAAAATCAGAACCAGCCAAGACGGACAGAATCGCGTCGACAAGCTGGATTCACGAAGAAGAATACAAAGATTATTCGGCTGAAGATATTAAAAAGATTTTCGGATACAAAGACGAGATGGAAAGCAACAAGAAATTCATTGCTGAAAACAACAAAAAATCTTTGGCTCAGGTGTTTACTGACATCCGTTACACAAAGAAAGACAACGAAGCAATGTCTAAATCATTCTTCGACTTTGTGAGAAAACAGTTTTTGTGCGAATAATTTCTGAATTTCCAAACGCAAACGATCTTATTTAGCAAATATCAAAGAGATGCGAAGATTATTTCGCGTCTCTTTTAGTTCTAAACCAACCTTATTTGAGCATGATAAAGAGAATATTATCCATCATAAGTGGCTTGATTACCATTCTTGTTTTGTCTTCTTCATCAGATAAAGCTAAAACAATATGGGAAAAGGATGGGCTTAAAGGCAAAGTAAAAGAGATAAGGACTTATTCTGCCGATGAGAGTTCAGACAAAGACACAAAAGGTCGATTAAAAAAGATTACCAAGTACGATAGAAATGGAACCAGCAAAGAGACTTGCTATTACGATTCTATAGGGAACTTAGATTCCAAATGGATCTACAAGTACGATGAGAATGGAAATTGTATAGAGAATTATTCATACGAATATAAAAATCCATTAGAAAAGGATCAAAACGAATCTGATTTCACAAATATAGATGAAGAGGGACGACATTATAAGGGAGGATTAGTAGAAAAAAGGACGCCAACGTATGACGCCAACGGAAGAATTGTCGAATGGACTATTTACGAATCACGACTAAAGAAAAAACATTTGACAAAAGAAACCATAAAATACGATAATCAAGGCAACGTAGTGGAACGCAAATCAAATGGAAAATTAGGCAATAAACACACCTTTAAGTACGATGATCATGGTAATATGATAGAAAAGTGTTTCGAGTCAGACGGAAAATTACGACGCCTATATATCTACGAGTTCGATCACAAAGGGAATTTGACTATTGAAAAGGAATACATTTACTTTCAAAAAGATAAAGAAGAAAGCGAAAAGTTTTACAAATATGATAAGAAAGGAAATAAGATTCAATCTAAAAAGTTCTTTTCATCTGGCGGGTATCCTTTAATAAAGACTTACAAGTATGATGAAAATGGCAATCTGATAGAAGCAGGTGTGGAGAGTCGTAACATAAACGTAAATTATAAAGAGAGTTACCAATACGACGAAAAAGGCAACAAGACAGAATGTATTCAGACAGACGGACATAAGACACCTCTGGAAATAAGAAGATGGTTCAGAGACTCAGACTCATACGGAGAATTCTGGGAATATGAATACTATGAGGAATAACCCAAAATGAGTTTATGAGATTGAATGTCTATATTTTAGCTCTTTTTCCTGTAGACAAAACTTCCAACTTCTTGAATTCTATTCGATGTGGCATTTCCGCTCTCGAAAGTTTAGGTTTCAGCCATACCATCAAATCCTCTTCTGTTAGAATCGCATCATCACGTAGCTCCACAATAGCATTCAACACAGATCCAAAATCTGAATCCGGAACGCCAAAAACTTTTGAAGCTGCGACATCAGGATGCTGGTTGATGACCATCTCCACACTTTCCGGAAATACATTCTCACCCCCACAAACCACCATATTCTTGGCTATACCACGATGGAAAAAATAACCTTGTTCATTCCTGATCATCAGATCTCCTGTGCTTTGCCATTGATTTTTGGCACCTATCATCGCCCATTTTGAACGAACCCAAAGCACTCCTACTCCATTTTCACGAAGTTCACGAACATCACATTCCACTCCACGAATTGGTTTACCCAATGTTGTCTCCTCGTTAGCCTCTAAATCAGCAGGCGTCGCCAACATAAAGAAACCAGCTTCTGATGTGCCATACAAATTATAGATAACAGGTCCCAAGACTCCGTGTGTTTCGTCGACTAAATGCTTATCCAATCTATCTCCTCCACTTATAATGCACTTGACACTTCGCATTCGGGATTTCGATTCCGGAGCTTGCCATAATCTTGAAAGCATAGTTGGGACTATTGGCAAAACCTCAACACTCTCTTCTAAGATTAAATCCAACGTCTCTTCAGTATGGAAATGACGAGACATACAAATTTTCTTTCCCATTGCCATAGCAATAATAAGTACACCTAACCCAAATCCATGGTAGAATGGCAACACCACAAACACACTCTTATAATCCTGTATCTTTATGTCTTCCAACAAAGCAAAGAAAGGAGGAAGAAACTGAAACAGAGTTGTTTTTCTAGACGCTTCCTTGTAATTTCCACTTGAGCCTCCTGTCAGAACAGCGATCTCACCACCATGCCAAACATGTGGCAAATCGACGTCTTCATATTTAGCTTTATCCCCCATCAGTTCATGAATTGTTTGAGTGGAGACGCTACTGCAAGGCAACTGAGCAGGCAGACATTTTTCACGGAGTTCATCATCGAAAATAAGATAATCCATTTTCTTATTTTTCAACAACGAATCCATTTTCTCCGACATAATATCAGTATTCAGCAAACGAATATGAACCCCTAAACGAGACAATGCCACCAAAAGCAAAGCCGACACAGTATGATTTCTACACAAGACTCCTACTCTCATCCCCTCGTCGATACCATACCGCATTTTCAACACCTTCGTCAAACGGATGGCCAATGAGTATAATTCACCGTAGCTGATTTTCTCTCCTTCCGAAACAAACGCGATATCATGTTTATAATAATAGCGTGTGAAACGAAGAATCGACATTAATGTAAGGCCCTCTCGGATAAAACAGTATATCAATCTAAGAAATCCAAGTGGCGTGACAAAATGTAGTTTGACAAGAGCTTTGAATAAGACTAAATTCATAAATCAAATCAAATGACGGTAGAAAAAACGAATTATTGGAGATATAAAATAAGCTATCGGTGCGGATATACGAGCCCACCACGGCATATATGAACGACGTCTGTTTATAGCCAAATAGGCAAGAATATCAGCAGCCTCCTTAGCCGAATAAGCTGGCATTTTCTTGTAGACGCTATTTACATCCGACATCGCAGTATGAACCAAAGGCATGTAGGCGATTTTCATCTTGACTCCAAAAGACGCGAATTCCGCATCAGCTGTTCTGCACCAGACATTAGCAGCCTCTTTCGAAGCATGGTAAGCAGACCATCCTGGAGCAGACGGATAAAGAGTGCTGATAGAAGAGGTGTAGATGATCTTTCCTTTTGTTGATTTCAGACTTGGTTGTAACGCAAGAGACAAAGCTACCAACGAACGGAAATTCAAATCCATAGTTCTGTCAAAATCATGAAGTCGATCAAAAGAATCGGTCAATTTTCGATGAATAGACTTTCCTGCATTGACAAATAAATAATCTACTTCAGGCAACTGTTGTTTAAGATCAACACAGAATTGTTCCAATGCGGATCTGTCTCGCAAATCAATAGCTTTATACATTGCTTTGCGACCTGCATTATTCGCCTCCTCACACAACGATATCAGTTCATCCTCCGACCTTGAAATCAAAAACAGATTTGCTTTGGCTGCAATTAAAGTTTTTGCCAATTCATATCCAATACCTCTTGACGCACCGGTAATCACAACCCATTTCCCCTCAAAATTTCTTTTAAGGGTTGTCAAGTCGATCGTATGTTTAGGATATAAAATTCCTTTCAGTAAATCCATTTTGATCATTTATTAATAACAAAAAAGATAGACGTTGCGAACAGCGACTATCTTTTTTATAATATATATCAATAGAGAAGATGATTAGTCTCTCTTAAAGATATCTCTTGTATAAACCTTATCGATGACATCATCAAGACAAGAATCATAACGGTTGGCGATGATAGCCTGTGACTGTTTCTTAAACTCGTCAAGATTATTCACAACCTTGCTTCCGAAGAATGTGCTACCGTCTTCAAGAGTAGGCTCATAAATGATCACCTGAGCTCCCTTTGCCTTAATTCTCTTCATCACACCCTGGATAGAGCTCTGACGGAAATTGTCGGAATTAGACTTCATAGTCAAACGGAACACACCAACGGTCACCTCACGCTCCTTGCTTGCATCATAACTTCCCTCAGCATAACTGTAATAGCCAGCCTTCTGAAGCACACGGTCAGCGATGAAATCCTTACGAGTACGGTTGCTCTCCACAATCGCAGTCATCATATTCTGTGGCACTTCATTGTAGTTGGCCAAAAGCTGTTTTGTATCCTTAGGCAAACAATAACCACCATAACCGAATGATGGATTGTTATAGTGAGTACCGATACGTGGATCAAGACCAATACCCTGAATAATAGCCTGAGAATCAAGACCCTTCACCTCAGCGTATGTGTCAAGTTCATTGAAATAGCTGACACGTAGAGCTAGATAAGTGTTGGCAAAAAGTTTCACTGCCTCTGCCTCCTTCATACCCATGAACAAAGTGTCAATATCCTGCTTCAACGCACCTTCCTGCAACAGTTTTGCAAAAACATGAGCGAAATTTTCTGAATCTGGATTAGCGATAGCTTTGATAGCGGCATTCTCCTCTGTGAAATTTTTCTCGTCGATATTGATGATCTTAGGATAACCGACAATTATACGAGAAGGATAAAGATTATCATACAAAGCCTTGCTCTCACGCAAAAACTCAGGAGAGAACAGCAAATTGAATTTCTTGTCCTTTAGTTCTGGTTTGTACAAAAACTGCAAAGCGTACTTCACATACAGAGAACGAGTGTATCCAACAGGAATTGTTGATTTGATTACCATCACCGCGTCTGGATTAACCTCAAGCACAAGATCAATCACCTCCTCAACGTGTGAAGTGTCAAAATAATTCTTTTGTGGATCATAGTTTGTAGGAGCCGCAATAATAACGAAATCAGCATCTTTGTAGGCAGATTTGGCATCCAAAGTGGCTGTAAGATTCAACTCTTTTTCCGCAAGATATTTTTCTATATATTCATCCTGAATTGGAGACTTCTTTTTGTTGATCATTTCAACCTTTTCAGGAATGACATCAACCGCAGTCACCTTGTGATGCTGAGCAAGCAATGTCGCGATAGAAAGCCCAACATAGCCAGTACCAGCTACAGCAATCTGTAAATCTTCAAATTTTCTCATTACTTAATTAATATCCGTCGTCTATTTATTTTAGGTAGACGTAGTTCAATATTTATAAAATCCAAGTAGACTAGACTCTCTACTAAATTTTATACAAAAATAGAAAAAAATGTGGTATTTTATACAATAAAAGGGTATAAAAATAAACTATCAAAAACCTTATAAAATGACAAATTCATGTCAAAAGAAATAAATAATGTATAAAATTCAACAAAACAATTAAAAAAGTGTCGTTTTTACATGTTATTTAGCAGAAATTCTATATATTTGCAAAACAGTTAAAGAAATCGACGACAATGGTTAAACGTATTGATGATAATCTTAAGAGCATTGAGGAAATATCTGAAATTTGGAAGATATTGACTCCAGAGCAACTTTTGTATCTAAAGCAGAACTATGGCGTGCTTAGATTTAAGAAGAACGAAATGGTTTATGCTGAAGGAGACGTACCTACGCATATGCTTTGCGTTGTTAAGGGTAAAGTCAAAATTTACAAAAGAGGTGTCGGAAACAGAAACCAGATTATGCGTATGGTCGGACCAAGCGAGACATTTGCATACCGTGCGATGTTTGCTGGTGAAAACTACGTGACTTGTGCGACTGCTTTTGAGCCAACAATCATTTATACTATCCCTAAAGAGGTAATCAGAAACTTAATTTCACATAACGCTGAACTTGCGTGGTATTTCATCCACACATTGTCAGTCGACCTTGGTATTGCCGACTCTAGAAGCGTAAGCTTGACTCAGAAGCATATCCGTGGTAGATTGGCAGAGTCCCTACTCTTCTTGAAAGACAGCTACGGACTAGAGGAAGATCAGGCTACAATCGGCATTTATCTATCACGTGAGGATTTGGCAAGTTTGTCAAACATGACAACTTCAAACGCCATCCGAACATTGTCGTCATTCGTCCAGGAAAAAATCATCACTATGGACGGAAGAAAAATCAAAATTGTCGATATGGAGCAGTTGAAACGAATAAGCAAAATAGGCTAGTTCATTCCAAACCCAATTATTATAACGAATTATTTATCGAATGCCGGCAAATATGTCGGCATTCGTTTTTTATATGGCCAATCCGTATGGGAGACCTAATAATCATCATACTTGTTGTTCATCACCCTAAATGGTCATAAAATGTTATAAAACAAATGGAATCATGTAAAATGGCAACGATATTTTCTTTCCTTCTTGTCCAACATTTCCAGCAGAAAACTTAAAGCCATATCTGACGTCATCATGTTTCAAAATAGTATCAAGAGAAGTTGTTTTTCCTCTTTTTGACTTAACCTCGACAGGAACTACAGCAGCATCTTTTTCTATCAAAAATTCAATTTCAAGAGACGAGTCTTCCCTACAATAGTAACGAAGCGGTATATTCCTTTTAATAAGCATATCAGCAACAAGATTTTCGTATATACCACCTTTAGTATCACCTACCAAAGTATCTTCAATCAAAGCTTTTTTCATATCAAAACCATACATTGAAACAAGCAAACCAATATCATTTGCATATATTCTGAATTGTTCTGGTTTTAAATATGCAATTAAAGGAAACTTTGGTGTCGTAACATTATTACAAAAGGTGATGATATTTGCGTCTTTCAACCAATCTAAACTATTTCCATACTTACGTGCTGTACCTCCATTCTCTACAACCGAATACCGGAATTTTGTGTTATCCTTTGCAAGTTGACGTGGCAAAGACAAAAAACAGTTGCGGGCTTTGGGTTTATCTGAATTAGGAGCATACTTTGCAATGTCATTCAAATATGATTGAACCAATTTTTCTTGTTCACTATGAACCTCCCCGAAATTGTTTGTTTCTATAAACTTATTAACTACGGCAGGCATACCACCAACGACAAGATACTCATGTAGATAACGCATCATCTGATTATGGACAGAAGTATCCACGCAATCATAGTTCTTTAAAAATCCTTTGAGATAATCCAACACATCTTCTCCAACCCCAATTGCCCAAAGGAACTCTTCAAAATCGAGCGAATGCATCATAACTTGCTTCTCGTAACCAACTGGGAATGATGAAACCTCTTTATAATTGACACCAAGTAGAGAACCTGTTGCTATCACATCATAACGATTATCAGAAGCCCAAAACTTAAGAGAGGTCCTTGCTTGCGGACAAGATTGAATTTCATCCAACAACAATAATGTGTTCCCTTCAACAAACCGAGCATTTGGAATTGACAAAGAAATTTTCTTAACGAGTTCATCAACAGACAAATCCCCATCAAAAATATGTCTCAATTCAGGACGTTGTTCGAAATTTATCTCTATAAAATGCTGGTACTCATTTTTTCCTATTTCTTCAATCAAATATGTTTTTCCAATCTGTCGTGCCCCCTTGATCAAAAGACATTCCTTGTCTTTCTTTTTTTTCCAATTCAAAACACTTTGATATAGTTTCCGTTTAAGCATACATAAATAATTAAATATCAAACACTAATTAAGAGAAATGCAGATTTTTCGGCACTTTTACAATACAAAGTTGCAGATTTTTCGGCACTTTTGCAACGCATAATTGCAGATTTTTGGACACTTTTAGACATCAGAATTGCAGATTTTTCGGAAATTCAATCAAAACAAGCAACAAAAAAAGCATCGACTTTCGCCGATGCTTTTTCTTAGTATATCTAAATCAAATTATCCCAAGAATGAGATCAAGATACCTGCAGCAACTGCAGAACCGATAACTCCTGATACGTTAGATGACATACAGTAGTTCAATACGTGGTTTCTTGAATCATACTTCAATGCGATATCATTAGCAACACGTGATGCCATTGGCACTGCCGACAAACCAGTTGCTCCGATAAGTGGATTGATCTTCTTCTTTGCAAAACAGTTGTATAGCTTTACCAACAAAATACCAGCTGCGATTGACAAACCGAATGCGAAGAATCCTCCGATAACGATTCCGATAGTCTGTAGATTCAAGAATGCATCTACTGTCATTGTTGCACCAACACACAATCCCAAGAAAATTGTAGCGGCATTCATGATTGAGTTAGACGCTGCATCATACAAACGTGATGTGTTTGTACCAACTTCCTTGATCAAGTTACCGAACATCAACATACCAACCAATGGAACTGCTGAAGGAACGATAATAGCTACAAGTGTTGTAGTCACGATTGGGAAAAGAATCTTAAGAACTCTCATGTTCTTGATCTCTACGCTTGATGGATAAAGCTTATCCTGCTCCTTCATATTGATCTTCAAATCCTTCTCTGTGCAAAGCAACTTGACAACCAATGGCACAATCACTGGCACAAGAGCCATGTATGAGTATGCTGCGATAGCGATTGGTCCTAACAAATGAGGAGCCAACTTGATTGTTGTGAAAATTGCTGTCGGACCATCTGCACCACCGATGATTGCCAATGAAGCAGCCTCCTGCATTGTAAAGAAGTTGCTACCGATCAAAAGAACTGCGAAGATACCGAACTGTGCAGCAGCACCGAAGAACGCCAACTTCAAGTTTCTGATCATTGGAGCGAAGTCTGTCATCGCACCTACACCCATAAAGATGATTGGTGGCAAGAAACCTGTCTTGATCAACATATAGTAAAGGAAGTTCATCAATCCAAGATCATGAGCGATCTGTGGCAAACCAACTTCATAGATGTTGTATGGCACACCTTTAGCGTCAGCCCAAACCTCACCGTTACTCAATGTGATCACATTGTGGTACATCTCTCCGTCTACCATCTTATCTACAGCTGCCAAAACACCCATATCTCCACCAGGGAAATTAGCGATAAGCACACCGAAAGCGATAGGAATAAGTAGCAATGGCTCGTACTCCTTCTTGATACCTAAGTATAGCAATACAAAGGCAAGGACGTACATTATTAAGAATGACGGCTGTTCAACAATCGAGCCGATTGCCGTCATTTCATATAGTTTCAATAATATTTCTTCCATTATGCCTTAATTTTCATTAGAACATCGTCCTCAGCTACTGATGAGCCACTTGTTAGACAAATCTCTGTGATGACACCATCCCACTCAGAAGCGATAGCGTTGAATGTCTTCATTGCCTCAACGTAACAGATTGTCTGACCCTTCTTAACAGTGTCACCAACCTTAACTGGAGTATCACCATTACCCTTTACCAAGTAGAACTTACCTTCTAGTGGAGAAGTCAACTCATTTCCTTCACCAGAACCAACAGCTGCTGGAGCTGCAGAAGATGCTACTGCAGGAGCAGACTTACCATCGTTCGCACCGATTGTGACTGAGTATTTCTCACCCTTAACCTCAACAACAACAGTCTGAGGGAATGTCATAGATCCGCCACCTGCGTTCTGCTTCTTAGCTTTTCTCTCTGCCAAATCAGCCTCGAAATCAGCCTTAGCCTTACCGCTCTTCATCGCACGATACTGCTGTGGATGCATTGCAAGCTCGAACAACTCCTCGTCGTCCTTACCAAAATCCCAGCCCTCTCTCTGCATCTCCTCACGGAATGTGTCAAGCGCATCTGGATAATTGCTCTGTGGATCCTCTGTATGGAACTCTCTACCCTGCTCTTTTGCCTTCTCAATTAGCTCTGGAGCCAAATCACCTGGCAACTTACCTGACTTACCTAGCATCATATCCCAGATATCGTCAGCGATCATAGACCATCTCTCCTTGCCCTTCTCCATCTGCATAACGTTCATCAACGCCATGTTCTTCACGTACTGTGAGAATGGAGTCACAAGACATGGATAACCCATCATAGGCCATACATATTTAACCTCGTCGAACAACTTGATAAGAAGCTCGTCCTGAGTCATCTTTGGCTTACCGTTCTTCTCCTTCCACTTGTTGATGCTCTCAAGGTTTGTCTCAAGGTCTGTCATCAATGATCCCATCATACCGCCTGGTAGACCTGGACCGATAAGAAGAGAGTTCATCTGACGGTTACGAGCTGGGATATAGTAGCCAAGGAAGTCGTCCATCATCTCCTGGATTAGAGTACGAACCTCCATGTATGCTGACATGTTGATATCCTTAACCTTGAAACCAGCGTCTTTCAACATCTCACGAACTGCGATAACGTCAGCGTGACCTGTACCCCATGAAAGAGGCTCCATACCTACGTCAACATAATCACATCCTGCCTTACATACCTCAAGAATTGAAGCCATGTTGAAACCAGGACCTGCGTGGCTGTGGTACTGTATTGTGATATCCTTGATCTCCTTGATTCTGCGAGTCAACTCACCAAGGAATACAGGACGACCGATACCAGCCATATCTTTCAAACAGATCTCATCACATCCTGCCTCGATAAACTTCTTTGCCAAATCCACGTAGTAGTCTACAGTGTGGATTGGAGAGCTTGTGATACAAAGAGAAGCCTGTGCGATCATGCCAGCCTCTTTTGCATATTTGATAGAAGGAATTACATTACGAGAATCGTTAAGACCACAGAAGATACGAGTGATATCTGTACCCTGTGCATGCTTAACCTTATAGAAAAGTTTACGTACGTCTGCTGGGACTGGACTCATTCTCAAACCGTTAAGCGCACGGTCTAGCATGTGTGTCTGGATTCCTGCCTCATGGAAAGGCTTAGTCCACTGACGAACTGCATTGTTCGGGTTCTCACCGAACAAAAGATTTACCTGCTCAAATCCACCACCGTTAGTCTCAACGCGGTCGAAACAACCCATCTTGATGATTGCTGGAGCAACTTTGACAAGCTGGTCTACTCTTGGCACATATTTGCCGGCAGCCTGCCACATATCTCTAAATACTAAACTAAATTTTACTTCTTTAGCCATGATTTATTCTTATATTTTTTCTATTTTCTCAATTTTTCCTTTATTACCTGTGATTTTTGCGACAGCCAACTCTACAGCAGCCCTAACATCCGGAGCAATAGCAGCTGATGCTGAAGACGCTGCAGCCTTCGGAGCTGGTTTCTCATCTTCTGGGACATACTTGTTTACGAAACGGATAAGTGCATTACCCATCGCAATGACAAGACCAAGCACAGCAAATACGGTAATCATACCGACTGCCATTAGCTTCAAGGCCTCTACAAAATTTCCTTCCATATTTATATCGCTTAATAAAAAGTTTTTTCAATATCTGCAAAGATAATAAACATTATCTCCTTTGCAATCAATTCTCTTTGCTTTTTTTAACAATCTATAACAAAAACATACAGATTATTACATAATATTACACTACAGAATGGATATACTTAATAATCATAAAAAATAAGGGGTTAAAAATAACAAATTCTAATTTGCTTAAATATACAAAACATAATGCATATTGCATAATTATCACATACTCACCGTCATTTTTTTATTTTTAACCCTTTTCCATCCTCATCGACAAAGTAATAATGTCCATCTAATTTCAAACGAAGCAAACCATCAGAAAAATTATATGCTTCTTCCACATCAAACGGCAAGAATGCAGTTCCGTCTTGATTCAACACTTCGTAACTCGTAATACATTTATTTTCACGATGCTCCCTTTTTTCTTTTTTTGAATGAAAACAATTCAACTTATTATCACTTTCACTCAAACTTGCTTTGTATTCACAAAGTGGAAATTCGTTGATGAATTTATCAGTGTACTTTACAATTCCAGCATAAAGATATCCTGCATAACCAGCAGGTATAGTGTCTCCTGTATCATTAAGCACAAATCCATCTTCTGTTGCAATATTGTTCTTATACCGAGACCAAAAAGAAAATTTCTGCTGAAACAATAAATTTCCGTTTTCATCCTCCAATTGCCAGTTGTCAAAACTTTCATTGTCATTTAAGTAGCGAAGATAATTTTTCCCAAAAGGAAATCTGGAAACTTCTTTTCCATCAGTATCTATGAATTTAGTTTTCTCGACAGACTCAGGTATTTGAAATTCATCACTCGAAAGTTCATATTTTTCATACATATCTTTTAAACTACATCCCTCAAACATAAACATTCCCATGCTTGCATATGATTCCTTAAAGAAAGGAAGACCCTCATACAACAAATGTCCATCCTTATATACGTTACAATAAAGTGGGTATTTTTCCATTCCGAGATCAGAGTAACGAGAAAAACAGATAATCTCAATCAACAGACCGTAATAATAACATATTGGATTATCATACTCAAATGGAACCACAATATTTCCTTTCTGATCTACGATTCCATACTTGTTGTTTTTTGTATTAAAGAGCAAAAGCAAATTTTGTCTGTCAAAACTACAATTAAAACTTCCTTGAATTCTATATCCGTACACCTCTTTCAATTTGTTTATTCCTACCTTTTCTCCACACAAATTTTCAAGCGAAAAAAAGACATCTTTGCTTTTTTCTGAAAGATTATAATCCGAAGTTTGGGCGATTATCGCATGATCATTTTCAAGTTCTTCTATTTTTTCTATACCTTCATCACTAATCTTATAATTACTAGACCCAGAAGACATAATATCAAACTCATCTGTTTTTCTTATATTTACATCTGAATATAACACATTACCATCCTTGTCAATCAGGCAAGAATAAGTATCTTTACATCCTATAATAAGACAACGTCCATTGTCAAAATAAATATAATCTAAAAAGCCTTCAGGTTTATCAAATTCCCATTTCATTGGGATTATCAATTGTCCAGATTTATCTATAAATCCAATCTTACCGTCTTTTTCTACAAGGGCACGATCATCATGAAAATCGCCTACATATTCATAATCTTTGATTTTCTCGTTTAGTTTTTCTGTTTCATTTACAGAAAAATACAGATAACAAACAAAAAGAAGAATATAAATCGACAATAAAAACAAGTACCTTTTTTTCATAATCACATATCAATAACAGTTAATCACTGTGGCACATAGCTCGTCACCACTCCACTCACGATGCCGATGACAGCAATCTCTATCAGCATGATATAGCATAATGTGTGGATATGGGATATTCTGAATCTCTCTTCACTTGTGTATTGCGGGAATTTTTTCTTGAGATATTCCACTATCTTATACGATAGCCAGCCAAGCAATATACCACATAATGTTCCAACAAGAATGTCGCCTGGGAAATGGACTCCTAAATAAATACGTGAATAAGAGCACAACAAAGCCCACATCGCGACTGTTATCGTAAGAAATTTATTGCGGAACAGCAAAGAGAGAAACGTCGCAATAGCAAATGAATTTCCTGCATGCGACGACGGGAAACCATATCTGCCACCTGTATAATTGAAAGCATATGAAAGATGATCCATGATGTTCGGATCATGACTCGGACGCAGACGCGCAAAGAATGGTTTCATCAATCCTGATGTGATTCGGTCTGTCAACAGGAAGACAAGAACGATGCCTATCAAAATCAGCCAACCCTCTTTTTTCTTTGTGCGGAAAATCACCCAAAGCATATACAACACTGGTGGAAACCAAATTCCTATCTTCGACACATTGAAGAAAAATGTGTCCCACGACAATGTGTGGTAAGCTGGTAAATTCAACGTCTCCATCAGACTGTAATCGGTCTGCAATAATGTCTCAATCATAAAATAGAAATTATAAATTATAAATGCGAAATGCTGAATCCTGCATTAAGCATTAGTACTTGATGTCTTCCAAAAACAGACCGCAAGCAGGGGCTGATGTAGATGCTTTGCACCTGTCTTTGCTCTCGATGATCTTTCGGAAATCAGCGACCGAAATCTTCTTTCTGCCCACGTCGATTAACGTGCCGACGATCGCACGCACCATATTGCGCAGAAATCTGTTCGCGGAAATTGTGAAGACGAGGATGTCCCCTTCCATTTTCCATTCCGCATGGGTAATCTTGCAGATATTTGTCTTGGTATCTGTGTTCACCTTGCTGAAACTTGTGAAATCCTCATATTCAAAGAGCGACGATGCGGCTTTATTCATCAACTCTATATCAAGGTCGAAATTGATATACGCCACTACGTCAAGTGTGAATGGATTTTTATCTTTGGTAATATAGTAGCGATAAGTGCGTTCTGTAGCAGAGAATCTTGCGGAAAATTCTCCGTCCACCTCTTTTATTCCGGAGACGGAAATGTCTTTTGGCAACAGTTTATTGATGCGGTAGACAAACTGTGCACCGTCTGCTATAGGATTATTCACATCAAAATGAGCGGTCATCATACGCGCGTGCACTCCTGTGTCGGTGCGACCGGCTCCTGTGGTGGAGATCTCCTCACGACATAATACAGAAAGTGCTTTGTTCAGTTCCTCCTGTACTGTATTTCCATTCGGCTGAATCTGCCATCCATGATAATTTGTGCCGAGATATGAAAATGTGATCAGATAACGCATTCTCTCTACCCTATTTATTCCATATATGAATCCTTGAAACCAAGAAGGTAAAGCAAGCCATCCAAACCGAAATTAGACAACGACTGCTTGGCATTCTCCTTAACCTTTGGTTTTGCATGGAATGCGACACCCAATCCTGCCAAAGAAAGCATCGGAAGGTCGTTCGCACCGTCGCCTACAGCGATAACCTGCTGAAGATCCAGTCCCTCAACCTGAGCGATCAGACGCAACAGATCGGCTTTTCTCTTTCCGTCGACAATATCACCAAGATGACGGCCAGTAAGTTTGCCATCCACTATCTCCAATTCATTGGCATACACATAATCCAAATCGAACTGTTTCTTCAGATAGTTGCCGAAATATGTGAAACCTCCGGAAAGGATCGCTATCTTGAATCCGAACTTCTTCAACATACGCAAAGCACGCTCAGCACCATCCATAATTGGAAGATGTTCGGCGATATCAATCATCACGCTCTCATCCAAGCCCTTCAACAGGCTCACACGACGTCGGAAGCTCTCGCAGAAATCAATCTCACCACGCATAGCGCTCTCAGTGATGGCTTTCACCTCGTCACCAACACCAGCACGCATAGCAAGTTCGTCTATAACCTCAGTCTTGATAAGAGTGGAATCCATATCAAAACAAACAAGACGGCGGTTACGACGGAAAATATTGTCTTCCTGGAAAGAGATATCATAACCTAAATTGCTGGACATCTGAAGGAAAAGCGACTGAAGAGCGGCTTTGTCTTTCGGTGTGCCACGCACAGACATCTCAACAGAGGCTTTAGCTGTGGAATTCTCAACACCTTCCAAAGGAATACGTCCAGAAAGACGAGTGATGGAATCAATGTTCAATCCCTGATCACTCAACGCTCCCGAGACATTCGCAAGCAAATCAGCCGAAATATCACGGCCAAGCATTGTGATGATATAACGATTTTTTCCCTGAAGGCTGACCCAATCGGAATAGGCTTTCTCGCTGATAGTGTCGAAACGGACATTTATACCAAGAGACGACGCTGAAAACAACATCTCCTTCAAAATAAATCCTGACACCTGCTGGTCGCTTGAAAACAAAATACCAAGCGACAATGTGTTGTGGATATCAGCCTGACCGATATCCAAAATTGTGGCACCATAACGAGCCAATATACTCGTCATCTTAGAAGTCAGACCCGGACGATCTGGACCTGAGATGGATGCCAAAATTATCTCTTTAGTTTCCAAAATATGCGCATTTATTTGTTTCTGTACAAAAGTAATGAAAAAAGGGGAATCTTGAAAGCAAAAGAGACGTTGCATGCAACGTCCCCTCATATACAATGAAAATCAACTTCAACCGATAAACAGCACATCCTCAAGACTCTCTCTTGACTCAAGTGCTTTCTTCACACCCTCTTTGTCCGTTTTCCCAAACACTTTGACAACCAAATTATGAATACCTATCTCAGACAATATTCCCGTCGCCTCCCTAATCATAGATTCAACTGTCAAGTTTTGATTGGTTGTCGGAACATAGAATAGGTAACCCTTTCCACATTGAGCTCCACATGGTGTATCACTCTCTATCTTGTCGAAAAGATCCTTGACATCCTTATACTTTTCAGCTGCCAATTTCATCTCCTCCGAACACTCAGAATCTGTCATCGTGCCGACTATAAAAACTGCTCCATACTGCTCAAGATAGTCGAATGCGACTCCTTTTCCCTCTTTCAAATTCATATAAAAAGTATTCTAACTCAAATTATTCTTCTTTCTCATCCGACGGATAAAAATCCTTTCCGTATCGGTCAAATGTGAATGTCAACTTGAAACCGAAATTTGTATAACCCAAACCTTCAGCGATTCTTTGCTTTGTCGAGATCTTCTGTCCACTCAACACACTTGATTGAATCAAATATGCAGGAAGTTCACTCTGATCTTTCGGATTTGAGGTTTTCAAGAAATCATACACATCTTTATTCTTTGCATACTGGATATTATCCTCATCTGAATCCGCCTTAAACTTGATTCTATACAATGCCTTGTCAAAAAATACTCCGGCATTGATACTGAACATATTGTTTATCTGGAAACGGTATCCGGCATCAAGAGTAAACATCATCATGATAGGTGAGCTTGTGAACTGTCCATCAAAATGTTTCTCATTGTCATTCAATCCAAGAGCCAGACCATGATTCATAGTTGTGTTGTACGCAGGAATCTCGCAAGTAAAATCACAATCCTTCAACGTCTGGTCGTATTTTAGTTTGATCGGTACTCCGATCTTCAAACCGGCATGACCGAACAGATTGCCTGCCGCATACGACAAAGCTACTGGGACATCAAGCAACACAAGTTTGTTTATCTCTTCAATCTCTCCTACTTTGTATTTGAAATTCAGTTTATCGCCTTCATAATCGACATAACTGTACTCATCATAATAATCGTTTCCTACGAATGTACCTGTAGTGAATGAGAAATTGATTCCGATCATGAATCCCCAATTATGGTTGAGGTAATAGTCGTACATCACATGAACTCCCGGCGACATGGAGACTTTGCCTTCTCCCATTTCAGAATTATATGTCATCCAAGTAGGACCAAAAGTCATTCCTAAGCCGACGTGGGAATGAGATTCATCTTTCTCCTGCAACACCTCACGCTTAGTTGTGTGAAGCTGCACTTTATATGTGGAATCTACAAATATGGTGCGGTCTGTCGACAGCAACGGTGCGTCCTCAAACACTCCGTAGTAAGACAAATCCTTCAAAGTCGACTGCTCTGTCTGACCCAATGGTTCTAGAGGTACAGCAGGGTTCTTTCCCCAGATTGAATTCTCATAATTGAAAATCAAGCTGTCGACAAACGTTTTCTTTACGGCAGGCTTTCCCGCTGCAACGGATACAGTCGTACTACTCACCGCTGCAATTGCCAATGCGACAACGCATCTAAATCCTCTTGTTATATTTTGTAGTCCCATAGTCATACTATCAGTATCATCTCACAATAAAACGTGCATCCAACATTCTCTCATCAGATTCATATATCAACACGAAATAATGTCCTTCTGGCAAATTAATTCCAAAATTAATAGGATACGACGTCGGTACAAAATCACTTACCATTATTCCCATCGCATCGTAAACCTCAACTCTCAGATTCTTTTTCTCGTCTTCAGTAAACGGATAATCGATTGTAAGTGTTCCATCCGGTGACACAGGATTAGGATAAACCTTCAATTCTCTATCCTTATCGACGCAATATGTCTCAGACACATACTCTCTTCCTGATGTCGATGTGACCTCAACATGGTAGCAACCATTCAGTTTTTCTCCCTTCGCACCTTCATAATACTCTTTGATTGCTCCTGGAATTGCGACTCCGTTTTTATACCACTGGTATGTGGCAAACTTCACTTTGCCGATATTGTTGTTGCAGAACAAAGTGTATCCAAACTTATCAACGATGACTGGATAACCTAAGTCTTTCTCCACCACAATCTTGATCTCAACAAATGAATCACAGCCTTCTGCATTTACCAAAGTATCTCTGAACACCTGGCTACGACGATATGTCACACCGCCATAGACAACCGAACTTTCTCCTGTGTAAACAACAGAATTGTATGTCGGTTTCTTCACATGGACATTGTAATGCACAATACTGTCACAAAAATACTCTTTTCCTGCAATATTATACACTTTTTTATAAATACATTGATAATCATCCACGTCTTCTTTGAACACAACAATTCCATTGTCAGGGTCGTTGATAACAACACTATCACAATCAGACAAGCTGATTGTTGGTGTCTCAATACGTGGCAATATCGCAATTATTACATTTACGGTGCTGTCGCAATCACACAATGTGCTCTTCAAATTGAGTTGGATTGTTGTATCATTATAGTAGATCTCACCATCGAATTCCACAAACTCACAACCGCTTACTACCGTATCTCTGGTTGTAGGATGCAAAACAACAATGGACTGAACATTGACAATATCGCATCCCTGAGCTGTCTTACCTACAACCTCACTTACTATATGATTCTCATAATATGTTTTCTTTGTTAATTCACAGAAAAATGAATCACAACCATACTTAGTCGGCAATGTATCGACAATCGTATCGACAAAGCGGAAATCAAAATAGCGGATCAAACTGTCACATCCGTCAGCTGACTGATATGGTATTGTCTTTTGGTAATCACCATCACTTGCCCAATATACCTTGCCATCATACATAATAGAGTCTCCACAAGTGGTTCTACTGACAGTATCATAAATAGGATTGGCAACTGCGATATGGATATGTCTGATTACACTGTCACAATCCGGGTCGGATACATAACGGATCACCTCAACTGTATCCACACTCGACGTGAATATTGTAGGTGTGCTACTGCCATGGAATGTGTATTGAACCTCACCGCAATCTTGAAGATTGATATCATCAATCTTTGTTGTTCGAATTGTGTAACGTCGCACAGATATAAAGCTGTCACAATCACAAAGTGAATTGTTGTACTTCTTGCGAACTATATATTCCTGAGTTGAAGTGAATGTTGTGTCAAGAGTCTCATCGTAATATTCTCCACAACCTGCAAATCCAACCGTATCCTTAACAGCCTCTGGGAAGATATGGATTGTGCGGACAGACACACTATCACACTTCTTGTCACGTGGAATGTTTATGTAGACAACTGTATCACGAGTGACGGTACCTATCACATGTTCAACTCCACCAACATTCTGAGTCAGCAGATAGCGTTGGCAATAATACTCCTCTGGCAAACGAGTTGTATCAGCGGATGTGTTGTGTGTGATTCTGACATCACGTTTCTGCAGATAATATCCATCGACAGTGATACCATGCAAAGTCTCGCTCAACTGTTCAACCAAAACCGTATCATGAGTGATTTTCTGGGAATTCACTTTATCAAGATAGAAATCACAGGCAAAAATCACAGTATCCATCTTGTAGACACGGTCGTAAACGTAAATATTCTTTTTTACAATACTGTCGCAACCATTCTTCGTAACCAGAGTGTCGTAAACAGTCAATGTTTCCCCACCCTTCAGTTTCTTGTCTCCGATCACGAATGAATCCAGGTAAACCTCATCAAACTCATAAGCGTCACTGTTTGTCACATTCAAATTCACTTTGATAATGACACTATCGCAGTCACAGACAGAAGATTTGAGCGTATCATAGAAACTTACCGTCTCATGATGATATTTACCGTCTACCTCACAGAATACAGAATCACAGCCTGAATTATAATATACAGAATCGACGCGTGGGATCACGACTCTCAATCTTGCTGTGATAGCTGAATCACAACCTATTGTATCTTTTAGTGTGACATATTCAGTGTTGGTATAATTCTTTCCACGATAAACAGCTCCAGACAACACATTCTTTCCGCAAAGGACTGTATCAATAGAATAATCCGTCAATTTGTTGATTTTCACAACATACTTGATTGTGCTATCACAAATTGAATTTTCCCTATGATATACTTCCGTAAACACAGTATCATTAGTGCAGACGATCTCTGAGCCATCACTCTTGCGAACAGAAACCATCTGACAACCTGAAATCGCAGTGTCTAGTCGGACCGGTATACAATATATATCAACAGAAATCTGCTTTGAATAGATTCCATAAGAAGCTGTCAATGTATCAGTGCCGACAACGACAGGCTTAACTACAAATCCATCTTCCGTTCTGACAACCTCCACAACTCCCTTCTTACTTGTCCACTTGATATCTGGATTTGCGACATTCACATCTCCGTAGTTCATCATCTTTGTCACATCATCGAAAGCTGTCTTGTCGTCGCTCTCAAAAAGCATCAAAGAAGAAGATGCCAAAACTGACAATTTATCATCACAGAATGAATTTTTCAAAGTAGGATACATTCCTGTATTGTTGTTGAATGCTTCGACAGACAGTTTTGAGATTTCTGTAGTCAGCAGACCAGTACCATATTTGCTTGGCAGCATAGAAACCTGCTTGTCGTAGTAGCAGCCACTAACTTCTCCTGTAACACTTCCGGCTATCGCGTCGACATAAATTTCATTACGGCATGAAACATTGTTAAGATTCAACGAAGATTCTACATCAAAATTATCCGCAGAACCAACTATTCCTCCGATACAAGTGAAATCTGCTGACGGAGGACATTGAGAATAAACCATACCATAGTTGACACAGTCTTTGATCAAGCCCTTAGAATCATCATTCATAGCTCCGCCACAGATTCCTCCGATTCGTCTGTGGCCATGTATTGAACCTAGGTTCATACAACGAACAACATTGGAAGTAGTTGTTCCTACAATTCCACCAGTGTAATATGGATTGGAATCAAGAGTAATCAAAATGTTTCCTGCATTCGCACAATCCTCAATTCGAGCATTCGACTTTCCACAGATACCACCGACACAATCAGACGATGATGTCACATTTACATTGTTTATAACGTTGCGAATGATCGGTTCGTCACCATCTCTATCAGCAGTCGCACTTGCAACCACTCCCGAGACATACATCTTTCCGTTGACAACACCGGTAACAATCAGATTCTCAATAATAGCTCCTGACTCTATTTTTGCGAACAATGCCTGATAGTTTTCATTTCGATCGTTAAGAGAAACTTTTACTGTGTGGCAATCACCATCAAAGACACCCTGGAACGGATTTTCCTCACTCGCTATAGCTTTTGTGACAATTGTAGATGCAGTACCGTCTCCCAATATATCTTCAGTCAATTTGAAATGTTTGCCAAACGACCAGTTGTTTGCCTTTGCAGTCACATAATATTTGTCTGTCACCTTGTTTGCCTCAATCATTTCAGCAAGTGATTTCAAATCATCCAAACCATTGATCAAATAAGGATCATCTGCCGAGCCATCACCAAAGCTGAACGGAATAGAAGCGATCGTGATGTATGTCTCACGCTCATCTCCAAACTCTGATCTCTGAGCCAGGATAGCAGGCTCATCTGTAGAAGATACAAGATCCGACAATTTTTGGTATTCTTCCGCAAGACCTATTTTTCTGAGAACCAACAAACCTGAAGTAAGAAGAGAAGGTGATGTTTGAACGTATGCAGACAACTCTTCATTCTCAAAAGTAGTCAAATTTCCAAGCAACTCTGAGTTACGCATTCTTTTAATGAAAGACGGAACATAGACAGACGTAGCGTCTTCTGAGAATAGATCATACTCCACATCCATTGCTGTGGTTGGAATTATATCCAATCCGATCGCAGCTCCATTAAATCCATCTGTCACACATTTGCCATTTCGTGTGATTTGGATGTCGTAATGACAATCTGAATATGAATATCCTGAGAAATTCGACGAGAATATATATGGATAAGCCTCAGAACTACCACATATACTACCATAATTTATCAATCTGTTGAATGTATAACTGGCTGATATTCTTTCGGCATCACCGATCAAACCGGCAGCAGCATATCCACTTACATATCCTGAATTTACCAAATCTGAAATACGTGTGTCACTGCTAATCTCTGTAGCTTTTCCAATCACACCGCCTGCAATACCAGACGCTGTAATCGTACCTGAATTACACAAGCCAAACAATCTGCCTCCATCAGAATATCCAATCAGGCCACCTGCTGTAGCTCCAGAGATTTTCGCGCTATTAAAACAGTTATGGATATCACAATTATATGCGACAGCACATAATCCTGCCGCCAAATCCTTACCGGAAACATAACCTGATGTCTGCAAATCATGAATTGATGCGTTTTCCGTGAAGACGAACATAGCAGCGTCGGCATCAGGATTAGAGATTTCCATTCTTATAGAGTATCCTTCTCCATCAAGATGACCCATAAAACTAGTCTGGCGAGTAGTAGAAAGAGCAAAATCAAGACCACTGATATGAGCTGCGACCCTGAAATATTTGTCTTGCGACCAACCTTCAACTGTTTCAAGAGAATCTCTCAATTCCTCAAGATGTGCCACATTTTTAAGCAAATATGGTTCTTCGACGGTACCTTTACCACCTCCAAACACATTCTTATTCAAATACACTTTTATGTGACGTGAAATTACAGCGTCACCAAGGATTCCATATATAACATCATCTCCTGATTTTAAAATTGTGGCAACACCGTCTTCTGAAACCTCAAAAGTTCCCTTTTCCGACTTCCACTCTACCCCATCAATCATTCCACAAGAGAATCCAGACGCAATACTGTCAAGACGCTCTCCGTCAGACACTAAAATAGGAAGAGACGCCAGTTTCGCAATATCATCATTGAGCGGAAGATATGGATAGTATCCTGGGGTTTGCAAAAAAGCAGGATCAATACCCTTTGACAGAGCTGTTTCATTATCAAACAAATAACCTGCGTCTTCGTTTATAGAATAATAGTAGAAAGGCACATTGCCCGATGTCAAAGTGCTGTTAGACAAACAATGTACAGAATCATTAGATACTGTGCTTCCCAAAGAGGCATCAGAATAAAGACCTCCTATACAATTATATCCTGACGTAGTGTTGAATTCAAAATCCTTAACAATACGGTTAGTACCATCAGAAGACAAAGAGAGACAATTGTGAAATGGGAATATCTTAGACGCAAAAAGATTACTCTCAGACACATTATAGTCCTCTACACTTTTATAATTACCTACAATTCCGGCAGAGTTGCCATCCAATACAGAAGATACATATCCAAAATTTATACACGACGATAGAGTGAAATCCATTACGTTGATACGTTTCACTTTGTATGATCCGACAATACCGCCTATTCCACCTGTTCCTTTTGTACTCAAAGAAGGATCATAACTTGACACATCTCCAATATTGACACAATTGTAAATCTTTACATATTCAGAAATTCCTACTATACCTCCAACGTCTCCAAATTCAGAATAAATATCACCAGAATTAGTGCAGTTATATAGTTCATTTATAATAGTTTTATCATCTGGTTCTGAATAGTATCCTACAATACCACCAACCATAGAAGAACCAGACTCTATATTCATATAGTTGGAACAGTTATTAACCTTTATTTTATTTAAAAGAGGTTGGATAAAACCAAAAAGGCCACCGACACCTCTACTTGAAGATAATTCACCTACAGACAAAGTGTTCTTGGAACGGTTGATCACATTCGACAATTCCAAAGAAGAAGGTGTATTAAGGTGACCGACAACACCACCCATTGTAGTGAAATCCACACTAATATTATATTCCAGATCAACTGTTATATCCTTAAATACAAAATCCGACTTATAGTTAACAACACCAATGAGACCGCCGACACTAGCCTTGCTTGCCCCTGTATATGTCACAACTCCATTTACAGAACAATTGGTAATCTTTACATGACCACTGGCTAATCCTGCCAAAATACCACAATTCTTTGAAGGTAATGTTGCATCAACATGATCAAAATTGATATTATTAATTACAGAGCCATCTCCCAATATTGGAATCAATCCTGAATATGAGACTCCTTCATAACCAGTAAATGTCAAGCCTTCTATTGTATATCCATTTCCTTCTATCTTTACTGGGACATGGACATCCGTTTGGACAGGTGTGAATTCAACACCTGACATATTAATATTTGAGGTCAATGAAATACAAAAGGTATCTCCCAAATCTGGACGCAGATCGTAACTGATCTCATTAAAAGCGTCAAATACATCAACCAAATCTTTCGGGGAACCGACATGGTATGGATTTTGAGAGTCTAAAAATTCTCCCGGATCTATTTCCGCACGTACATGATGTAATCCTAAATTCATAACCATTACGGCAAGAAATAGGATTACTTTAATATATGATGATATATAACGAATTATCGTACACATACTATAAAACAAGCCCTTTGCTATTTATGATTTACTATATCCGCAGTACTTTTTGTACAACAGACAATACAAAAATAAATCAATCACTATTTTCAACAAAAACATTCCAAATCGTTTTATCAACAAACAGACAAAAAAATGTTGATAAATAGCCAATAATGTTAATAAAGTAGAAAACACATAATCAAAACCCACTCACGTAGTCGACAAACAGCTCGTTATACGGAAGATTCCTTTAACGTCATTTTCATAAAAAAAGAGACGTGATTGCTCACGTCTCCTATTTCAAGCTATTTTGAATAGCGTCTGATTACAACTTTGGACCAGCAGCAACTAGAGCCTTACCAGCAGCGTTACCTGTGTACTTCTCAAAGTTCTTGATGAAACGACCAGCCAAATCCTTAGCCTTAGTCTCCCACTCTGAAGCGTTTGCGTAAGTGTCACGTGGGTCAAGGATAGCAGGGTTAACGTTTGGAAGAGCTGTTGGAACCTCGAAGTCGAACATAGGGATCTTCTTAGTCTGAGCCTTCAAGATTGAACCATCAAGGATAGCGTCGATGATACCACGAGTATCAGGAATTGAGATACGCTTACCTGTTCCGTTCCATCCAGTGTTAACCAAATATGCCTTAGCACCAGACTTCTTCATCTTCTTAACTAGCTCCTCAGCATACTTAGTTGGGTGCAACTCAAGGAATGCCTGACCGAAACAAGCTGAGAATGTTGGAGTTGGCTCTGTAATACCACGCTCTGTACCAGCAAGCTTAGCAGTAAATCCTGATAGGAAGTAGTACTGAGTCTGCTCTGGAGTCAAGATTGATACTGGAGGCAATACACCGAATGCATCAGCAGAAAGGAAGATAACATTCTTTGCAGCTGGAGCAGATGATCCTGGCTGGATGTTCTTGATGTGGTTGATTGGATAAGAAACACGAGTGTTCTCAGTTACGCTCTTATCATTGAAGTCAATCTTACCATCCTTAGAAACAGTTACGTTCTCAAGAAGAGCGTTGCGCTTGATAGCTCCGTAGATATCTGGCTCGTGCTCCTTTGAAAGACCGATAACCTTAGCGTAGCAACCTCCCTCTAGGTTGAATACACCCTCGTCATCCCAACCGTGCTCGTCATCACCGATAAGCTTACGCTTAGGATCTGTAGAAAGAGTTGTCTTACCTGTTCCAGAAAGACCGAAGAAGATAGCTGTGTTCTCACCGTTCATATCACAGTTTGCAGAACAGTGCATTGAAGCGATACCCTGTAGAGGCAAGTAGTAGTTCTGCATTGAGAACATACCCTTCTTCATCTCACCACCATACCATGTGTTGATGATAACCTG
>JAEEMG010000063.1 GCA_016283095.1 Paludibacteraceae bacterium
CGTGAGCTATCACGTCTTTTTTCGTCGTTCGTCTTTCGTCTTTCGTCTTTCGTCTTTCGTCTTTCGTCTTTCGTCTTTCGTCTTTCGTCTTTCGTCTTTCGTCTTTCGTCTTTCGTCTTTCGTCTTTCGTCTTTAAAACGTCAGATTCACTCCCACTCCATTTCCAGTCAACCCGAATTTCAATTCTGACACATTCTGTCTTTTCGTATTATAGTCGTAATTATAATCCATCAAGACATTCTTAAATCCTCTTTTCCCTATAACAAATCTCGCCATTCCGACTGAGAACAATACGGTGCCGGAACATAATGCCGTCAACGCGACGTGTCTGGCGACATGAGAATTATTTAGATCAGCTCCAATAGCGATAGGTCCTGACACAACAAACAATCCGATTCCGGCAATCCACATCGCACGTCCTGAACGGTAGCAACGTACATTTTCACGGAACATATCGTAGTCATGACCTAACAATTCATACGCCTCCTGTTCTGAAATATATTCCGAACCAAAAGCGATTGCGGATGGAGAATCCTTACGATATCTCAAAGGAGATTTGGTAAGGTTCATCGGACGAGACACAAAAACACTTGTGCTAACAGTCCTGTCCGTCGCTTCATTCGGATTCACTGGTCGTGTCCTTTCTATAAATACCGGACCAGCCTTCACCATCACATGCCTTCTTCGCATTGGGACAGGGGCCTCTTCTGGGAGAGGGTCAAATGACTCCACGTCGCCATTCTGAAATTTGATAGACTCCACCTCAGCCTCATCAAGCAAAAATAATGGGCCGTCAGGATTACTGATCTTCTTATATTTGACCTTACCTAATCCTACCTCCATCACTTTCACAGCCTCTACTCTACCATTACGAAACATGATTGTATCCTGTGCTGACGCGAACGCACACACCATCAAGGCAATCAAAACCGACAAATATTTTTTCATATCGTATATCTTAAATTTTTCACAAACAGTCTGCTCACCCCACAGGCTCGCAAACCGATATTATACATATTTGTCGCAAAGATACAAAAAAGAATACTGATGTCTCTGCAAAAGAATCCACTACCCCGTTTTTGTCCACAAAAATTATTGATTTTTCACATTTCCTCCTACTATTTCCTTATAGGTCGGACACTGCATCCATGAATTCTTGTGTCGAAATTATATACAGATCCATCATTGCATCCTAGTGAATATCTGCCAACAGAACCATTTTCTTTATCTCCATTAAACATAAAGACAGTACAACTAGGCTGTTTCCCCGGATAAGTCGATGCAGTTGTCGCTGTCATATACACTCCATTACAGCCATCGTTGCTTGCGGGACTTTCAGGAGTGCCCCGTTTCTCAGAATGAACGCCACCTGCGGCTGGGAACCAAATCTTCTTATTAGAATATGAGTCTTTTCCATAGACATAACAGCCATTGGTCTTGACGTGAGGTATAACATAATTTTTTGCCCACTCTACCCAGTTAGTAAATTTTGCTCCTTGCACTTTTGTGTTTCTCATCTGTTCCAAAAGTTCATTAATTTGATTCCTAGTAGGAATAACCCAATCATCACCCCAAAGGCATGTCGCTGGATCACCATAAGTATCTCCCATGTATTCCCTAGGCGTTATTCCTTGAATACTGCCTGAAAAACCATTTCCAAAAACAGCCTTCAACTCTCCATTTGTCTTTCTATACAACATGCTTAAATTCGGATCTTCCCATGCAAACTCGAAATGCTCCTCTGTCATACCCCATGGCAAATATTTTCCAAAGCTTGCTTCTCCAGGTTGGTCCGACGTTGCTCCGATATTCATTGTCGCCCATTTGACACTCAATCCCAACTGAATGGCGGTGTGGGTAGGTTTGTTAGGCAACGACATTTTCACAACTTCATTGTTCTTCGTCGTAATCGCCTCATTACATTTCATATAGTAGTGATATTCATCTCCCGTCTCAGCGCTTCCTGTCACCTCATCATACGAATAAAAATAAAACCTGAGAGTCGTGCCTGTGCTGATGTTCATCCCAGCCGGCACAACGACATAGATATCAAGCAAGTCTCCTTGATCAGCAAACACATATTCAGATTTTTTTCCCAAAGTGTCGGTGTAAACAACATTCTGAGCCAAACCCTTTATCTTCAGAAGTGAGCGTCCAAGAAGCATTCCTGGAGACTTTGTCTGAATGTGGAGAAGACTCATATTATCGGCAGGCAAAAGAGAGATAGTCGGTCTGTTATTCAAATTAATCCTTGTTGTCACATTAGCGACCAAATGCTCGCCACATACATTATTCTTCTCCTGTGTTTGGTTTATCGTACCAGGAGTTGATCCAAAAGAGACGGTACCTGTCCATCTGGTAGCATTATCTATAGCTCCATAATGATAAAACACACCATTATTACCACTCATCTCTTTGAATACGAACGTATATTCTTGATTTCCATCGTTAAATATAACTACGTCTCCTTTTTCCCACACAACAGCGAGATTCTCACCGTCTTCTTTATAATAAGCACGAGTGTCAGAAACATTAGGAGCCGACACCAGAATAGTGTAGCATGGCTCATTGTCACCCAACATGATAGCACCGTCGTCTTCACAAGAAGCGAAGAAGAGCATGGCTATAATTATATGCAGTATATATATAATATTCCTCATGACAAAAGCTTTTTTGTTATTACAATAATTTTATCACATCAGGGAAACGTCGTGAAAAATAATCAGGCAAATCTCCCATACAAATTGCTTGATTGTGTTCAATCTGCAATAAATTAGTATATACTTCATTATCAACAGAATTGTCTACGAATAAGATTCTGTCAAAATAAGAATAATGAGCATTAAGATTCTTATAACCAGCCTTCCATTTCAAATCTATTGTTTCATCATCTACAAAATGGCCCTTGAACTCACATCTTATTCGAATTCGTTCTCTAGCTATCTCTTGATTTTGTAGACAAAAGAAAATTAGATTCAACGAATAGCCATTGTTTTTGAATACCTCTGGCCAATAGAGAGGATAAGCATCAAAATTCGTCTCATAACAAAAATCCAATTTATTGGACAATGCCTTTTTACTTCTTCCTCAAAAATTTTCGATGTCATATTTCTTGCCATCTCTTCACGAAATTCACAATCATGAAGCGAAGAGTATAGTTGCAGATAAAGCTTGTCGTAATCAAAAGAAGTAAGTCCCTCTTTCAAAAATGATGGAGCGAACGTCGATTTCCCAGATCCGTTACAACCTGCTATTATCGTCAACTCAGCCATTAGAATCCTTTTATTTTTGTGCTTGATAAACGATTCTCTTTCTTACGAATTGCATAGAGTTCACTACGAGGAATCACTTGATTATTTAAGATTTCTCGTGCTTTGCTCATTTGTAGAGATACAGTCAAACCTGTAATTATCTTTTCTGGTTTTTCTGGAACGCTTTTTGTCATTTCTTTATAATTTACTTATTTACAAAAGTAGCACTTTTTTATTCTCGAACAAAAATTATCCAAAGTTGCTTCCTCCTTACTTTTGCGTCTCACTCCAATCAACCTCATTCTGCCTTCTCACACAATTCACAAGCAACTCCTGCTTCGTATCATAGTTTGGCATCACACTAAACTCAAATTCGTAACTATGATTACGCTCAATCTTGGTTATAGTTCCTTTATTATCTCTTAACGTCTGATTTGGCTTGATGATATATTTAGCAAAGAATACCCATGGATAATATTCTTTGCCATCTCCAGCCAAAATAGTAATTGTTCTTGTCTTTAATTCATCATCTGATATCATCAAATAATCATCAGATACCCAACCACTTTCTATTAGCAGACAACTACGAGTAAAACCCTCAAAAGTACTACTAGAAATAGTGAAAACATGTCCATTCCCGCTCAAATTCGGATAACCACTTTTAGGAATATAATATCCCGTCTCTTCACATTTATCATTAGAAAGATCAACCTTGCAATTTTCAAAACTGCCACTGTTTTCACTATTTTTATGATATTTCCAGAATATTCTATTTCCATTAGGATTAGATGCGGTATAAGTGCCAAAAGGCATTGCATTATAAACATTGCCATTCAGATCTTCTCCATATTTCAAATTATCTCCATATATGATATTATTGCTTGAATTGGCACCAAGACATCGATTGAAAGTATTTTCTGTTCTCACCCATCTAGGCCAAGGCAAATAATAACCTCCTCCTTTATCCAGATTATCACTCCACATCACATAGACATTTCCATCCTCAAGACTTCCCGCTCTGTTTCCCAAACTCTTGCCGCGATCCACTTTAAGATTATACTTACATCCGTTATCCCCTAAATTAACTGCAAACACATAAAATGAAACTGTAATATCCTTTCCATTCTCAATTTTATTGTTTTTGTGATCACTTGCTGTCACATTATTTACTTTGCAATTCAACGCTTGAAGGATATCAAAATAAGCTTCAGCACTATATGTCTCATTGCCATCATATAGGTATTTAGTTTCTCTTGCAAATATGTTTGTAGTTTTAAACTCATCTATATATATATTATTGTCTACGCTATTACCAGATGCGTCAATATACTGGCCCGTGAAATTTCTGAAAGTTATTTTTATGCGTGCGCAGACACGTTTCAATGCAACATTAAACTGTGTGTTTCCTTTTACCACAGTAGCCGTGACACTATTGTTTTCTGGCATTCCAGTCGACGTGACATCATCTGTGGATTCAATATAGTTTGCTCTATATTTCAATTTATATGTAGTTCCCGGCGCGAAATTAATGTTAAACTGAGGAATGTCAGCAGCATACATATTTTCATTATAAATATTGTTAAACTTGCTATCGTCGTGAGTTATCGTTGCGTTGATACAATATTTATACACCTGAGTGTTATCCATTGTCATTCTGCCATTGATATTGGTAGTGCTTATATTATTATTGATTTCTTCCACCTGATTCGCGATGGCAGTATAATGTTCCGTACAAACATTACCAAAAGCGTACACTTTATAGTTTTGTTTATTGTCAACGTCTTCCTTAGGCACATCAATATTTGAGAATACGACATTATATTCCTTTACTCCTGACGCATTTTCAAATTCCTTGCAATGGATTCCATATATTCGGTTTTGATGGTCCACCAGCAACACCACAATATTTTTGAATCGTCCTCCGTTTTCCGGTTGGGCATAATCAATATTTGCATTGTCCAAAGCTCGTGTCTGGGCGTCAATATCCGCATCCGCACTCACATCTGGAGCAGACAATCCTATAGTGAACGTTGTTTTGACAGTCTCACCATTATCATATGCTAATCCAGCTCTTTCCTCTTCGTCAAAAGTGATAATTCCACTGTCATCGCAAGAAGAAATAGCCCAGCCAAATAGTGCGGCTATCAAAAGAGCATATATATATTCAAGTCGTTTCATTTCAATTCCTCCTCGTAAGTATGTGTCTGCCAATCCTCTATTGTGATATTGGCAGTCGCCTGATATTCATACATTCCGATAGTGTATGTATATTTTGTGCCAGCCTCCCACTTCCTCACTTTGCCATTTGCAGTCAAGTCGACAATGGCAGTCAATGGTTGGTCTGGAACTTCGTCTCCAAAATAAAATTCTATTTCTGCAAAAGTCAGATGCTTTAGGACGACCTCACTAGAATTTTTGACTCGAGTGTCTTTACCATTTCCCCAATCAGAACGTGTCACATCATAATTTATACCAAAGACCACCCCATCTCTATCCAATTCCTGAGGAATAAAAAGAAGTCCTTCATAATTGTCTATTTTATAGTAATCGACCTCCTCTTTGGATCCATCTGTTTCAGCTGTTCCAAGAGATTCTGATGCCGAATCATATTCGCTCTTTAGAAAAACATAGTAGTTGTAATAGTTGCCATACACCGTCAAATATTTTTCTAGCAAATCCTTAGTCGATATCCCTAAATTATTCGTTTTGTCTACGAACACAAATTTATCTTGATCATTTGTCACCGTGTTACCATTATAAGTAAACGCAACTGTCTGAGTGCTTCCACTTGTTATCTTTGGTGTCTCATTCCACACCGGAGTCCACACAGGGTTTTCATTCACCACACAACTACCTTCACGTGTGTAACCATGCACCGTAAATTTAGAGATATGAAGTTTTTCTCCTTTTTTTGTTTTGATTCTGAAATCCACGCATGCCAACAAATGTTTCATGCCCAATGGAACGACATCCGAATTCTTATCGACAGAATAAGGTCTGTCTATTGTTGGTGAGACAAGGAGATCGCTATTATTTCGTGGGTCTGTTGCAGACCTGTAATTATTCAAATTTAAGACTGTCGAACCGGTTGAAATGGCTGAATGTTGAAAGCCATTTGTACATGATTCACCAGCAGATGTGTTAAATGTATTAGGATAATATGCTCTGAATTTATAATTATATTCA
>JAEEMG010000064.1 GCA_016283095.1 Paludibacteraceae bacterium
TATGGATAGTTGTGTGGTGAAGAACAACAAGTCTTATTATTATGGTTCGATTCATGCTGAGAACAATTCCACGATTTCAAACTGCGAGATTGAAGGTAATGTTTCAGCTTATGATACTAAGGGACACCGAGGCTCTTATTTCAAGTCGACAAAAATAGACAACTGTAAGTTTGTGAATACGAAAGGAGCTGGAGCATGTGTTGAATTGACAGGAACATCTGTGATGAGAAATTGTTTGTTTGAGGAAAATACTGATGTCAAAACCCACATCATTTATATCAACGGCAGTTCTTTAGCGGAGGATTGTCAGATTCTGAACAATGAGTCCACTTCAGATATTTTATACTTGAGTAGTGGAAAAATCAATAGATGTACAATAAAAGGAAACACATCGTCGGATAGAATATTGACGTTGTATTATTCGTCATCTGCATCAAACTGTTTGGTTTGCAACAATGTAAGCATTGATTTAGAAGAACCAATATATATGTATGACAAATGTGTCATGTCAAATAACACAATTGTCAACAATGCGACAAAGCATGAGAAAGTCATGTACTTGTATAATTCCGCATTGAAGAATTCAATAGTGGTCGGCAACAAAAGAAATGCAATTTATAGCACTTGTTTGAATCAAAAGGGCACAAATACAATCAAGAACAATATGCTTGAATCTATGACTGTAGATGGCAACATAGACGGATCGATGGCATATGCAGCATTTGCAGATGCAGAGAATGGAGACTACTCTTTATCAGCTAATTCATACTGTATAAATGCAGGTGAAGAGGTGTCAGATTCTCTTGACTTGTTCGGAAATGCAAGAATGCAGGGTGGAGCCGTTGATATGGGAGCTATAGAGTCAGCACATACTAAAGCACCAGAATATCCAAAATGCGGTGATATTATATATGTGAAGTCTGGTTCTGACGGTGATGGATCAAGCTGGCAGTCTTCGTTTGGAGATATCCAACAGGCTATATTTGCTGCATCAGCAGACGGTAAGAGACACCAGATCTGGGTCGCTACCGGCACATACTATGGTGACACAACACTTTCAACAGTGGTGAACCTGGCTAAGGGCATCAGTTTGTATGGTGGATTCGCAGGAAATGAGAAATCTTTATCTGCACGAGATACAGCAAATAACCCTACAATATTGGATGGAAAGAACGTAAGACGTGTCATTAGCCAGAATTATAGTTTTGCTGATTCGATGGCAATAGTTGTTGATGGATTCACAATCCAGAACGGATATATGGCAGATGGTGGTGGTGCTTATTTGCTAAAGAACACTACTTTGAACAATTGTATTGTAAAGAATTGTCGTGCTAAAGAAAAAGGTTTCGCAATATATTCTGACGCTGCTGTTGTCACTAATTCTATAATATGTGATAATGGAACCATAAATTATGAAACGAATAAGAATGCTGCTTTGTATTTTGTAGGTGGAATTATTGACAGTTGTATTATAAAGAATAACTCGGCATATTACACAAGTGCTTTGCAGGCAGAATCGACAACTATCATAAATTCATTGTTTGAAGAAAATGGTAATTGTAGAGATCATGTGATTAGTTTGTCGAAATCAAAAATGTCTGATTGTAAGATTATTAACAATGTCAACAATGCTAATTCTAGTGATCAGATAATTTATCTTTCATCTGGTTCCACAGTAGAAAGATGTTTGATTGATGGAAACGATACTTATTATCAAGTATTGTATATTACAGGTAATTCAATAATCTCAAATTCTCAGATTACTAAATCTAAGTCGCGTACGTCTAATTTGATCGGACTTAACGACAAATCAAAGATTATTAATTGTACTGTAGCGGATAATATTTCAAACAATCAGACTGTAAGTTGTAGCTCTAACACTCAGATTTTGAACTCTATTATTGTAGGTAATAAACGTTCAAATAATTCAGAGTCTGTTTCTGTGAATGGAGCTACAATAAAATACTCGATGATTGAGGGTGGCGCGAATGGAGAAGGTAATATAGACGGAAGCAAGTCAAGTGCTGCGTTTATGGATGCTTCCAAGGGAGATTACTCACTATCTGGCACTTCTTTAGGTATTAATGCTGGAACAGATGTTTCGGATTCACTCGATTTCCGTAAGAATATAAGAAAGCTAAGTGATGCTGTTGATATGGGAGCTATTGAGTCTCCATTCAGTGAAAGAGCTAAGGTTGGTACGGTCATCTATGTGAAGTCAGGATCAGATGGATCTGGTTTGGGTTGGGATGACGCACTTGGAGAAATCAACCAGGCTGTGACACTCGCGTCGACAACAGGAAACAGACATGAGATTTGGGTGGCCAAGGGTACTTACCTTGGAGATACATCTTTGGTATCGGCAATATCACTTTCTGAAGGAGTAAATCTATACGGAGGATTTGCAGGAACAGAGTCTTCTTTGGATGAGAGAGATGCGAAGACGAATGTCACTATCATCGATGGTAGATATAAGAGAAGATGTATCATTCAGAATTACGATTTCGCTGATTCTTTGGCAGTCGTTGTCGATGGATTCACAATTCAGAATGGTTTATTGCAAAACAACAGTGGTGTGAATGTGAAATCTAAAAAGAATACTACTTTCAACGATTGTATTTTTAGAAATGCAAGATCTGGTAACGAGTGTGTTTATGCAGAAAAATCAACATTCAAAAACTGTAAGTTTATAGAAAATAAGATTCAGGATCTTGAAATCTATGGAGGTTATGTAGATAGTTGTTCATTTGTAGACAATACGACGACTCAGAATAATAAGGTTATTTATTTGAGCGGCACAAAAATGATTAATTCTCAGATTTGTGGTGTCACGAATGATTATGGAATAATCGATGCTGTAGATAATTCTGTAGTCTCGCATTGTAGGATTATGAATAATAAGACAAAGTATTATAATACAATCTATTTGTCTTACTCTACATTGGAGAATTCTTTGGTGTGTGGTAATGTGATAAGCAACAATAATTATGGTATCATTTCAGCTGATTTCACTTCATTCATCACAAATTCTACTATTGCACACAACAAGACAAAAGGCAGTAGCGCGATAAGTTATAATTCTTCATCTTCTAAGAAATACGCTACGATTGCCAACTCTATCATCTATGGCAATAAGGTGACTGATTATGTATTGCCACAGGTTGTCTCTTCTGATTGTATGAAAGTTAGATATTGTGCATCAGATGGAGATTTGACAGGTGAAAACAATATTAAATTGGCTACTTCAAATAGCGGTTCTGATGCTTCGAAGAATTATGTATGTTTCATCAATGCTGCTGGAGGTGACTATCGTCTGCATGCGACATCTTCTTGTATCGACAAGGGTCTTGATAGTGTGATGACATCTAAGACAGATATCAATGGAGGTTCGAGAATCTATGGTAAGGCGATAGATCTAGGTGCTATTGAGTTTGACGGTGATTATGTCCAGATGCTGGATTATAGTCAGGTTGTATGTTACGACAGAACTTCACTTGAGGCCACATTCGACTCTACAATCTCTAAGATTGATTGGAAGATCGATTATTCTGGCAATGTGACTGGATTTGAGAATACATCAGGTAGTGGCACGACAATTCCGTCTATGCAACTACGCACGTCTGGAAGCATCGTCGATACATTGGTGTTGAAGGTTACTCCTTATGACAAGGCAGGAGTCGCCGGTGCTCCATTCAACTACAGTTATTATGTATATCCGGATTTCTCTAAGAAGAAAGTGACATTTGCTCGTCCTCAGGTAGCGTATGTTGTTAATGAGCAGAATAATAACATGACGATAGAATGGAACAGACTTGTTCTTCCTGTTGAGGTCGACAAATATGAATTGTATGTATGGAAGGCGACTCAGAATATGCCGTCTACTCCAATTGCATCTTATGTGAAGGATCACAGCAAATATCTGTCAGGACTTGACAACCATACAACATATAAGTATATGGTGAAGGCGGCAATCGCATGTGACACTGTATGCTCTGATGTTGACAGTTTCAGAATAGACATCCCAGTAAGTTTGGAGGTTAGTGGTAATGTCAATTGTGTATTTGGTTCAAAGTTGAACGAAACTTCATCTTTGACTCGATATGTGAAAGGATTTGAGTTGACAGACTCGATCACATATACGATTTCAGGAAAAGACGCTGCTGATTTCTCAGCTAAGTATGAAAATGGTTGGGATAAACTCAATGGAGGTTATCTAAGAATCTACTATACTCCAACTGACGTTAAGAAGCAGACAAGTGACGCAGAGATCACAATTAAGTCTGGTAACTCAGGTAAGTATGAGATCACGCTATATCTTGCGGGTACATTGTCTAACTACTATGTATACGATGCGGTTGTAGATAAGGATGTTTACCATGCTGGAGACACTGTGGATGTGACAGGTATCCTTACTGATGCCTATGGCACTCCAATGGCAGGCAAGACACTTACAATTGAGGCAAATTCAAATGTTGGATTTACACACTCTGCGACAGGAGTCACAGATTCGACTGGACGTGCTGCTGTGAAGTTCGCAACGGAAAAGACGGAATGTGGTACTTATACAGTTAAAGTGTACGTAGGATCAAAGTCTGAGAATGTCGCTTATGCTAGCTTTGATATCCCAGGTATGGCATATACTGGCGGTACTACTAAGTGGACAATCCAGAAGGGTGATACAATTGACGGTACTATAACAATCACTAACAGAAGTTCTGTTGATCTTCATAATCTTGTGGTTGAGACACGTCAGTTGGCTGATGGCTTGGTGGTTGAGTTTGACACATTGAAACTTCTTAAGGGAAGTGAATCTGCAAGAATTCCTTTAAAAGCTACGGGTACAAAATTGACTGATGGTAAGTCATATCTTCCAAGTGTGTTTAGAGTGTCTTGTGATGAGAATACAACATGTGATTTCTCTACATATTTCTATTGTGAACAGCCTTATGGTCAGATAAAGGTTTCTCCTACAAATATCAATGAGTATGTGTCAAAGCAGAAACCAAAATATATCAATATTGAGTTGACAAATGCAGGATTTGGAGAGACGGGAGACATTACATTGTCATTGCCTGATTTCGCAGGATTCAGTGTTCCTTCAACTAAATTGTCAAGCATCAAGTCTGGAGATACACTATATGTTCCGTTGAAACTTGTTTATTTTGAAGGTGCACCGATCAACGTGCCATACACTGGTTCGATTGGAGTCAATTGTTCTAATGGTAAATCTACAAGTTTGCCATTCCGAGTTGAATATTCATCAGAATCAAAGGGTAGCTTGGAGGTAGACGTGGTGGATGAATATTTCTACAACACTGCAGATAAGAAACATTTGAATGGTGCTAAGGTTGTTGTCCGCAACCAGTATAACAATCAAGAAGTTGCCTCTGGCTATTCTGATACATCAGGTATTGTGAAATTTGACAGTATTCCTGAGGGTTCATATTTGTTATGTGTAAAGGCGGACAAGCATTCAGAATATCAGGAGACAATTGAGATTCAGGCTGGTCAGAAATTGGACAAGTTCGTGTTCTTGGCTTATCAGGCAATCACATATACTTGGAATGTGGAGCGTGTTGAGATTGAAGATAAGTATGACATCAATCTTGATTTTGAGTATGAAACAAACGTTCCTGCTCCTGTTGTTACATTGTCATTCCCTAATGGAGTTCCAGACAAGAGTAGATTTGAAATTGGTGTTCCAAAGACAGTACGTCTTCAGATCACTAACCACGGTTTGATCGCTGCCCATTATGTTAAGTTTGGTATGCCTAGAGTGCCATACTACAGATTCTATGTTCCATATAATTATATAGATTCGTTGCCAGCTAACCACACAGAGTTTGTGCCAGTCACTATCGTTCGTACAGATGATGAGTTTGGCGCAGGCAGTTACATCAGTGGAGGAGACGGAATACTTCTAGAGGATGAGTCGTTTGGAACATCTGAATGTCCAAACGTACATGCTGAGTATTCTTACGTCTGTGGCGTATTGAGACAGTTGTCTACAGTCAGCCAGAATGCTTGGGGTTGTCCATATTTGGTTTCTTTGACTGGTAATGGTGGCCCTGGAGGTGGTGGATTTGATATACCTCTTTATGGTGGAGGATCAAGCAATGACAACCATGAACTTGGAAATGTAAAGAATAATCATTATTCAATCAACTTGGATATACCTTGTAATTCTTGTCAATCTAAGATTAATCCATGGGGTTGTGTTGGCAATATTCTTGGACATGTTCCAGTAATCGGTTCTGTCCTTGAGTGGGGAGTAGGAAAGCTTAACGATGCGTTTGAGAAAGATAAGGAGGAGCGATTGAAACGTCAAAGTTGTGAGGTGTTCCCTGACGAGGAGGATGACTGGTTTGGCGATATGGATTTTGATACACCATTTGAGTCTTTGGATGCTGTCACCGATCCTATACAGGGATTGCAGTCAGCTCACAAGGCTTCTAAAATGATTATGGAATATCGCAAAGATCCAGATAACTTTGATATGTATAAGGCAGTAGACTTTGTTTATGAGGAGACAACTGGTTTGATTGATAATGTCGAGATTCCTATTATCGGAAGTGTTCCATGGGGTTGCCTTGACCTAATATGTCAGCAGAAATCTTGTGAGATCGGAAGATATGCTGAAAATTGTGGTCGATACTTGTATGATAGAGCTTTAGGTAAAAATGAAGAGGATGAGGATACAAGAAATGCACTTACTGAGGAGGGTGATACAGTTGTGATTGTAAATGGTCAGATTGAGGATGTCATATATAAAGATGGCACTCGTATGAGTGACTATGAGCGTGAAGAACAGAAACAAATAGAAAGAGAAAAGGCGAAGTTTAACTTGCAGGGAAGTATATACAGGAATGCATCTTCTCTTTCATTGGCGGCTCAGGATGCTGTTGAGTTCACTGGATTGTTGCAATATCAAGGTAATATCATGAAAGAAATTACTGGTTCAAGCGATGTCCTCTCTGAAAATGGAATCCTTGACTATTTTGATTACACAATCAAAAATTATTCAAGAGGTAAGAAAATTGATATTGATTCAATCAAAAAGATGCCGACTATAGACCTTTCTACAACAGAAATGGTTGAAATAGCACAACGTTGGAATGAGACATTGGTGGCAAACGAAAATGGTGTTTATTCTCCTAATGAGGAGTATCCAAACATCATTGATAAGAAGGTGATTGCTACATATATGGATAGTATCATTAATTTTTATACTTACATGAAGTTGAGAAATTTTGGTAACATATATGATATGTTGTCTTCTGTAAACGAAGAGGTTCACAAGCCATCTCAGAAGAGCATTTGTGCAAGTGTCAAACTTCATATTTCTCAGACATTGACAATGACTCGTGAGGCGTTCGACGGTACTTTGACTGTCAACAATGGCAATGAGTCTGGCGCTATGGAAGGATTCAAGGTTGTTCTTGAGGTTCGTGATGAGAATGGAGAACTTGCAAATGATTTGTTCCAGATCAACACTCAGAAGTTGACAGGTATTTCTGCAATTGATGGTTCTGGTGAGATCGCTCCGAAGTCGGAAGGAACTGCATTGTTCAGATTCATTCCTGAGAAGGGCGCGGCTCCAACGTCTCCAATTAATTATTCATTTGGTGGATATATCGTCTACGTGGATCCATCTTCTAGAGATACTGTAAAGGCCGATCTGTTCCCTGTGACATTGACAGTCAATCCAAGTCCAGACTTGCAGATTGATTACTTTATGCAGAGAGATATTCTAAGTGACGATGCTATGACTCTTGACCGTGTTGAACCAAGTGTGCCAGCTGCATTGGGTGTTAGAATAGACAACCAGGGTTATGGTATCGCTAAGAATGTGAAACTTGAAACAGCTCAGCCTGAGATTGTCGACAATGAGAAGGGATTGTTGATCGACTTCGCTATCATCGGTTCAAGTTTGAATGGCAAGGATTGTGATCTTGGATCTGAGAATATTGACTTTGGTAATATTGAGGCTCATTCGGCTAAAACTGGTGTTTGGTGGATGACAAGCTCATTGCTTGGACATTTCACTAAGTATGAGGCTAGTGTCGTTCACGCTAACAGTTTTGGTAATCCAGAATTGAGCTTGGTCAAAGGAATAGCAATCCATGAGTTGATTAAGACGGTAGATGCTTATGGAGTGAAGGATGATCATGTTGTCGACTTCCTTGTCAATGATAAAAAGGATGATGATGACACTCCTGACGCAATCTATTATTCTGATGGTGGCAACGACGATGTTAATAAAGCTCAGCGCGCTACACTCAATAAGAATATTGTGACAACTTCTGATACTGTAGTCAGACTTACGGTTATTCCATCTGATTTAGGATGGAACTATGCTCAGATGAGTGATCCAGGTGATAACTGTTATGATATCGAGAAAGTTGTCAGAGTGAAGGATAGTGTGGAGATTCCATTGAGTAATGTATGGACAACATTCGTTACTCTTCCTGATGGCCAGGATCCAATCTATGTGAACCGTCTACATTTCTTAGACTACATGACTGTTACGGGAGAGAATGATTACGATATTTATTACAGTGTTAAGAAGAACGTCTTGAAGGTTGTTGAGATTTCTGGCGTTCCTACTGGTGTGACTGCTGTCACTTCTCCTGTAGACGAAGTTGTCGTTAAGTTCAATCGTAAGATTCAGAAAGAAACGTTCGACCATAATGATATTGAACTGTACTGCCAGGGTGGAGACAATTTGATTGATGCTTCTGTTTCTGTCGATCAACGCGATGATTATACTTATGTGATAAATATCTCATCAAAAACATATATGTCTGGTTTCTATAAGATTGAGATCAATGTAAATAATGTGCTTGATGAGTATGGCAATTCCGGCGATTTTGGTAAGAATGCTACTTGGAGTCAGCTGATAGACCCATCTTCAGTTGTTGATGTTGTGGGCGAAAATGACAGTATTGTTGTGTTTGTCGACCATGACAACATATACGTTAAGTCTTCAAAGGCAGGTACTCTTGATATCTATGACATCCTTTCAAGATTGATAGTGAAGAATGCTCAGTATGACGAAGGTGTAACTCTGGTGGCTACATTGCCTAAGGGAATCTATATTGTCAATGGCAAGAAGGTAATTGTTAGATAATGTAGTGATATTATTTGGATAGATTGCAAAAACCACTTCTCGAAGCTTTTTCGGGAGGTGGTTTTTGTATTTTATAGTGATTGAAAAAAAGATATTTTACGGTTGCAAAAATATCAATTGAACTATAGACAAAATCAATTGTTGTTTTATCGTGTCAATCACTAAATGTTTTTATCTTTGTTGCAAATATTTCACTCTCCATAAGGGTGTCAGATTCTGAGTGTTTAATTAAAAACATTATTTTATGGCTACAAATTTTGAATTAATGAAGCTACCTTACGCTGAGGATGCGTTAGAACCTGTTATCAGTCGACAAACAATTTCATTTCACTATGGAAAACATTTGCAGGCATACGTGAACAATTTGAATGCTTTGCTTCCTGGCTCTGGCTTCGATGGAATGTCTCTCGTCGACATCGTTAAAAAATCAAATGGAGGAATATTTAACAACGCTGGTCAGATCCTCAACCATGAATTTTATTTCGGACAGTTTGCTCCATCAAAAGCAAATAATGTCCCTTCAGGCAAGATTGCTGAAGCTATAACAAGAGATTTTGGTTCGTTTGATGCTTTCAAGGAAGAGTTTCAAAAGAAAGGAACTACGCTGTTTGGTTCTGGTTGGGTATGGCTGTCTGCAGATGCGGAAGGCAAACTTGTTATCTCACAAGAGACTAACGCTTCCAATCCGGCTCAACGAGGATTGACTCCACTGTTGACTTTCGATGTGTGGGAGCATGCATACTACTTGGATTATCAGAACCGTCGCCCTGATCATCTTTCTGCACTATGGTCGATTATAAATTGGCAGGTGGTAGAACAGCGTTATTCTGCAAGATGATATTTTGAAATAAAAAACCACAATGACTCTTCACAGAGTGATTGTGGCTAACTATTTAAAAAGTATAGCTTTACCTTGATTATAAATTATTATCGGTTATATTGCTACGTTTTCTACAGCAGACATAAATTGATTTTTAATTTAGTTTGCCGATTCTTTTCCTATTTCGAATCTTTGTAGAAGATGATTTTATCTAATTTCTCCTCAAACTTTTTCTCTCCTCTCATTGTGTGACGTAGAGCACTTAATAGCTCCTGCGACTCTTGGACAAGATTCAGAAAGACAGTCATGCTCTCTATATTGAGTTGCTTGGTATGGATGTCATGGATGATCCTTTTTCTGTAATCAGAAAGATTAGATTGCAACTTAGCTGCATCATCACGGATTTGAGCGACCTCATCGATGGATACTGCCCTGTTGATAATGTTGACTATTTCATTACGGATTACGAGGAATTCGTTTACATATTTGTTTGGCACCGGACTGAAATTGTTGCCGACATGTTCACGACATGGCTCTCCCATTCGTTTCAGACAATAAACCATTTGAGCAAGAGAATTTATTATTAGGAAATACCATGTCCCTTTCTCAACAGTTAAAATCGGATCTATATGGCGTAATGCGATTATTTGTTTGCGACGTTGACGTTTGATTTCCTTGCGTTGGCTTTCTGTCTGAACGGTCGTACGTTTGATGGTACGGTAATCCTCGTAGAAGAATGCTGTTGTCAATGCCTCATACTTTTCAGCCACTAATTGGAGATTTTCTTTTGTTATTGATCTTACATGTTTGCATAGCAGTTCCCAACATTCTGTTTTGTCATCGCAATGTATGATTTTTGCGAACAGTTCATCCGTTTTGCTTTTAGTGTTGTTCTTCTGGTAGTTACTGTTGCTTCGGAAAAGAAGTATGATCACTGTCAGAATGGCAATCATCATTGCTACGAATGATCCGAAGAACAGTGCGTTGGTTACAAGGAAACATATGATCAAGGCTGCACCTGCGGTTATGAACCAACCTCCGATGACACTCAACACACCTGTGATGCGGAATACCGCACTTTCACGACTCCATGCACGGTCGGCAAGTGATGTTCCCATGGCCACCATGAATGTGACATATGTTGTGGATAGAGGAAGTTTCATGCTGGTGCCGATGGCGATGAGTAATCCGGCAAGGACAAGGTTGACTGATGCACGTATGTGGTCGAAAGCTGCTCCTTGTGGTAATACTGCGGCGTTGACGTTGAATCGAGAGTCTATCCATGTCACAATTGATTTCGGAATATAACTTGTGATAGAAGCAGCTGTCTTTTGTGTTGTTCGCGCCAAAACTCTTGCGGCTCCAATCGAACCAAACATTTCGTCGCCTTCATCTTGACGCGAAAGGTCAACGGATGTCTTTGTCACATTTTGAGCTTTCTTTGAGAATGTCAGAGCAAGGACCATCACTATGCCTGCGATTATTAAATAGAGGGTAGGTGTCTGTGCTGAATCCATAAGAGATGTCATCTTGTATGACATTGCGTCTCCTGTCGTATTTGTTATATAATCGTTGTAAGCATCAAGTCCTGTGAGTGGCACACCTATAAAGTTCACCAAGTCGTTGCCCGCAAATGCCATCGCCAAAGCAAATGTGCCTAGCAATACAACAAACTTCAGCACAGGTATCTTGAATGCACTTAGTATGGTCATGATTACAGAAAATAATGCAAATCCACCTCCTAATATCAGCCAAGTGTTATCGTTGATTGCCTCTTTGACATCAGATGTCATTATGCTGGATCCCTTTAATCCGTTGATTAACAAGAACCAGATAATGCTTGTCACTGCTATGCCTCCGAATATTCCAATTTTAAGAGATGAACTGATAAGTCCATCCATTTTTCCTTCCGCATTTGTGGTTTTGCCATTCACTCTATAGGTGAATGTAAATACTATTCGGGCAATCCATTGTACAAAATTTCCGAGTACGAAGGCAATTGCCACACTTAAAAAGATACCGATAATGACGCTGAATGCTTTTTCTGTATTTATCAGATCGCCTAAAGACAAAAGCACTCCATTTGAATCAGTCGCTCCACTGAATAATTTTATCACAGCTATGGCAAGTGCACCTCCTAGTAATTCAAACACCATGCTGACTGTTGTCGACGTAGGCATTCCGAGTGTGTTGAAGATATCCAGCAGCACCACATCTGTGACCATCACGGCAAGAAACACACACATCACATCGTAGAATGACAGGTGTTCTGGCAACATGATTCCGTGGCGTGCTACGTCGATCATACCATTGCTCAATGCAGCACCTGTGAATATTCCGATTGCTGCCACCAACAATATAGTTCGGTATCTTGCCACTTTTGCTCCGACGGCGGAACTTAGGAAGTTCACAGCGTCATTGCTTACTCCAACCACAAGGTCGATGGTGGCAAGACCTATGAGAAACACAACAATCACAAGAAAAAGAATGTCCATATGCTTGAGTTTTATTTGATTAAGACGTATCTGAAAATAATCATATGCTTAGTTTTGTGAAGATCTCTGTCGAATTTCTTATCAAAAGAATATTATATAAAAATCGTCTTCTTCGGGATTGTTTGTTCGTGACCCCAAAGAAGACGAATGCAAAGATTAATACGGAATTGGAAAAAGTCATTCTGTAAGTCTTTTATTAAAGTTTGTCAATAAGATGTTGTGTTTCTCTTTTTGACATTGCGAAGATACAGGCATGGTGTTACAGATGTGTTACGCCCATAATACAAAAATGTTGCTTATGTATTTGCTCATGAAATCTAAATGTAATGTTAAGGGTGGAGTGTAAATTTAATGGTCAGTCCTCCACCTGGAGTTGTAATGGCTGTGATCGTACCTCCATGAGCTGTCACTGCATTTTTTACTATGGCGAGTCCGAGGCCTGTGCCCCCCCATTTTCCGTGAACGTCCTTTGTCGACGCGATAGAATCGTTCGAAAAGATAAGACAGATGTTTTGGAGAAACTCCTATTCCATTGTCGGAAAACGAAAACTCTCCATCTTTGTATGCTATTCGGATTTTTGTCGCTCCTGTCGCATAGAAGATGGTATTGTCGACGAGATTGCGGAATACACTGTACAGCACTTCTTCCGGTTCGGCGAGTGGGGAAGTGATGATGATTTTTTCAGGCAGCTCCATCGTGCTTTCTATTCCGTTCTCATTTAATTGTAGGGATGTGTCTTCCAATACATTTTTGATTATCGGCACAATGTCTACAGATGTGCTATGCTCTGGTATGGACATCGGTGACTCATCAAGACGAGTCAGCTGAGCCATATTCATCAGCAATTTGTTCATACGTTCACTTTGTGCATAGCAACGTTCCAAAAAGTGCTGACGTTTCTCAGCTGGCATTTCTGGATTGTCTAGAATGCTTTCTAAATAACCGTGGATGCTCATAGCTGGGGTCTTCAACTCATGTGCCGCGTTCTGTGTGAGCTGACGTTTGATACGAGCCTTGTCCTCCTCACTATGACGTAGTTTCCAATATAACGTTATGATAGTGTGGCTGATATCACCTAGCTCATCGTTTGGTAATCGTCGCTCCAGCTCATAATCTAGTTTCTCTCCGTTTTCTGCTTTGATGGCAAACTCACGCAGGTGCTCGATATGTTTGCTTATTCGACTTGTGTTCCAGTATAGGGCGATGACCAAAAGGAATGTCAAGACGATTGAATATAAAATATAGGAGTAGTCTGTCTGTAGAAACTGGGTCAGTTCGGTAGAATACGGCACTGCCGTTCTGATTATCAGGTGGTCGAATTTTGTGGCTGAGTAGAAGTATGTCTCATGTGTGGTTTCTGAAGTTCGTTTGATGTCGTATCCGCTACCGTGGATTAAGGCTTCCTGCACTTCATGTCGTTTCAGGTGGTTGGGCAAAGAATCAATAGTGTCGTCAACATTGTCCTGAAGCACTTTGCCATTTATATCGATGACGGTCATACGCATTCCGTCTATACTGTGGACATTGGTGTATGCTTTGAAAGTGCTGTCGCAGAGAAGTCCTTGTTCCCCCAATGATCGCATCGTCTCATAATGGAACATTTGCAGACGTGTGTGCAGTATGTCTAATTTGTAGATTTTTTCTCTTTGATGCTGGTATATGCCGAAACAGACGGCAAACAATATGAAAATGCTGCCGATACTGAAGAACAGATTCCTCTGAAACGACTTATTTTTCAAAGCAGTAGCCATAGCCTATACGTGTTTTTATCAATTTGCCATAAAAACCAATCTTCTTCCTGAGTCGGGTGATGTTGACATCCACTGTTCGGTCGAGCACATAGACGTCTTGTGGCCAACAATGTGTCAATATGTCTTCACGGGAGAATACCTTGCCTGGGTTTTGTAGCAAGAGTGACAACAACTCGTATTCCAATTTGGTGAGTGTCAGGTCTTCGCCGTCAATTGTCACAGCTTTGGCATTCTGATCGAGTGTGATGCCTTCGTAACATATTTTATTTTTGGATTTTTTCTCTTTGAGAATGAGTGGCATAGTCACTCGTCTAAGCACAACCCTGACTCTTGCCTTCACCTCTTTCATGCTTAACGGCTTTGCAATATAGTCGTCCGCACCGATATTGAGCCCTTTTACGGTGTTGTCTTCATCGTCAAGCGCTGTGATGAATATTATAGGTATGTGTGATGTGGAAGGATCATCTTTGATTTTTCGTGCCATCTGAAAACCTGACATTTCTCCCATCATCACGTCAAGAAGAATCAATGCGTATTCATTCAGCGGAAGTGCTAACGCCTCCTCTGCTGAGTTTGCTGTCACAACCTCATATCCTTCTGTTTCAAGATTGTACTGAAGAAGTTCACAGATGTCTAATTCGTCGTCCACAACAAGAATTTTCATAAGTATATCGAATATGAGTAAGAGTAATAGATGTCTTTGCATTGCAAAGATATTGATTTTATCGACACGGAATGTAGACGGGGTGTTACATTGATGTTACATTGTTGTGTCGTTGTTGTTGTTTCTCGTGGATGATTTTATAGAGAGGATGATGAATTTCCTCTTTGCTTCTGTCTCATAATCACTATTAATAGGGGTTTTCCTGAATGTGGATTTATCATACTTTTGCATCAGAATATTTAAATCTATTTCCCCTAAACCGTACTACACATATGAAAAAATATTTTTTGTTAATTAACCACAATTTTATTTTGGATAGGAACGGTTATTCTCGGGAATGACCGTTTTTTTTTCATCTCCAAATTTGATGAAAAAATTAGAAGATCAGCTTGGTTTGTTTTTACAAATCACAATTTTAAGTGATTGACAACATTTTCTGCCTGCATTAATTTTGCGTCGTAAATAAAAATTTTGAAAATGAAAATTAAGAAAATTGTAGGTCGTGAGATTCTTGACTCACGTGGTAATCCAACTGTAGAGGTTGATGTAGTTCTTGAAAATGGTGTGTTAGGACGTGCTGCTGTTCCATCTGGCGCAAGTACAGGAGAAAATGAGGCTCTTGAACTTCGTGATGGAGACAAAAACAGATATTTGGGTAAAGGTACGCTTAAGGCGGTAGCTAATGTGAACAATGTTATCGCTCCTGCACTTATCGGAGAATGTGTGTTCCAGCAGCGTGCAATCGACCAGAAGATGCTTGATTTGGATGGCACTCCAACAAAGAGTAAACTTGGCGCTAATGCTATTTTGGGTGTCTCTTTGGCGGTCGCTCAAGCCGCTGCCAAAGCTTTGAACATTCCTCTATATCGTTATATTGGTGGTGCTAACGCCTATACTTTGCCTGTGCCTATGATGAATATAATCAATGGTGGCGCTCATTCTGATGCTCCAATTGCATTCCAGGAGTTTATGATCCGCCCTGTCGGAGCTTCTAGTTTGAAGGAGGCAGTCAGAATGGGAGCTGAGGTGTTCCATAACTTGGCAAAATTGCTTAAGAAACGTGGACTTTCTACTGCGGTAGGCGACGAAGGAGGTTTCGCTCCTAACCTTGATGGAGTGGAGGATGCTCTTGATTCTATCTGTCAGGCTATTAAAGACGCAGGTTACGAGCCGGGTAAGGATGTGAAAATTGCTATGGACTGTGCAGCAAGTGAGTTTGCTGTGGTGGAAAACGGTAAGTACTTCTATGACTATAAACAGTTGAAGAACGGTAAGCAGAAAGATCCTAATGGCAAAAAATTGAGTGCTGACGAACAGATTGCATATTTGGAACAGTTGATCTCTAAATATCCTATCGATTCTATCGAAGACGGATTGGACGAGAACGATTGGGACAATTGGGTGAAGCTGACAGAGCGTATTGGTGGTCGTTGCCAGTTGGTGGGTGACGATTTGTTTGTCACTAATGTGAAATTCTTGCAGAAGGGTATTGCGATGGGAACTGCCAACTCTATCCTTATCAAAGTTAATCAGATCGGTTCTTTGACAGAAACTCTTGACGCTATTGAAATGGCTCACCGTCATGGCTATACAACTGTCACTTCCCACCGTTCAGGAGAGACTGAGGACACTACAATCGCAGACATTGCCGTCGCTACTAATTCAGGCCAGATTAAGACTGGTTCGCTTTCTCGTACAGACCGTATGGCTAAGTACAACCAGTTGATTCGTATCGAGGAAGAGTTGGGTAATGCGTCTAAATATGGATATAAGAAAATAAAATAATTTTGCTTTTTCGAATATATTTTGAATATATCATAATGATCTAGAAAGTTGCGTTGCGAAACGCAACTTTTTTGTTTTTATCCCACTTCGATTTCCAATATCACAAAAAATGGGTATTGTGATAGAAATCACACGCCTGTAATTTTGTGCTCAAAAAAAGTGTTATGCAGCTACAAATTGGAGATATTCAGGAGACGGCTTTGGTGACGTTGGCGATCCGTGCCAGTGAAACTGACCGTCCGAATGCCAGAATAAAGGATTATAAGGCAAAAGAGATAATTGAAACATTAGGTGTGGATGTGAGAAAATATGATCCGTTCATGTCTCATGAAGGGGTTGTGGCTCGAACCATAATGTATAAAAATCAACTTGACGAACTTATTCAGAAATATCCCGACGCTCTTTGTATAAACCTAGGTTGTGGATTCGACGACAAGTTTGTGCAGGTGGACAATGGCAGGATTATATGGTACGACGTGGATCTGCCTGATATCCTGTCTGTACGTCGAAAGATATACGAGGATAGAGAACGATGCATTATGAAGGAGGGCAGTGCTCTTGAATCAGAATGGACAAAAGAATTGCCAGAACGTGAAATGACGATTGTCGTGATGGAAGGTGTGCTTGAATACTTTACAAAGGAACAGGTCCAGACTTGTCTGCACATGCTTTGCGATTCATTCAAACATGGTTTTCTGCTGGCTGAATTGCATCATCCTTTTTTAAGCAAAAACACAAAACATCATGATGCAATCAAACATACAAACGCGACTTTTCAGTGGGGAACAAAATCTGGAAAGGAATATCTTGAATTGGAACCGCGTCTGAGTCTTTTGTCGGAACACAGCTATCATGAGGAAATGAAAAAATACTCGATACGAGGAAAACTTTTTGCTTTTTTCTTTCCGAACCTCAACAACAGACTCGCTCTTTTTAAATGGTAATTGTGGATATATAGATATAAATCAATGAGAAAAAATATTAATGGAAAAGTTGCGACGGTGATGGTCGTTGCTATGGCATCAGCTGATTCTTTTGCACAAAGTGATTATTTTGATGAGGCTCAAATCAAAGAACTTGAAGAGGTGTCCATTGTGGCAAAACGTAGTGAAATCCGTGAGATGCGTGAGGCTGCAATGCCTGTCTCTGTGGTTTCGGTGAAACAACTTGAAGGTACTACTACCAATATTAATGATGCCTTGGCCCGTACGACGGGAGTGACAGTCCGCAACACTGGAGGTGTAGGTAGTGCATCGAGAATTTCTGTGCGTGGACTTGAGGGCAAAAGAATGGGAATATATATCGACGAAGCGGCGATGGGTCAGTTTAGTGATTATCTGTCGCTCAACGATGTGCCGACTGACATGATCGAACGAATTGAAATCTACAAGGGTATTGTGCCATATCGTTTTGGCGGATCAGCTTTGGGTGGAGCGGTAAACGTCGTCACAAAAGAATATCCTCCCGTCTATCTTGACGCAAGCTATGAGATCGCTTCCTTCAACACTCATAAAGTCAATTCCACTTTCAAACGTACCAATAATAAAACTGGTTTGCAGTTTGGTCTTGGTGGTGCATTTGTATATTCTGACAACAACTATGAGATGACTCTCCAGAATCTGAACAATCGTGTGGTGGAGAGAAATCATGACGCTTATAGAAAGATAATGGGTGGCGGTTCTCTCAAGGCTACAAAATGGTATTTTGATGAGGCTAAACTCGAGCTTATCTACATGAACAACAAAAAGGAGATCCAAGGTATTGACTTTGACATCAGAGAGGCTTACTCTCATGGCCAGGCTGGAATCGCAGCTGTCACTCTAAAAAAGGATGATTTCATTGCTGATGGACTAGATTTTGATTTTGATGCCAGCTACAGTTACGGACAGAATGGTCTTTGTGACAAAGCTCCTTATCGTTACGACTGGGATGGAAACCGCTATAATTCAGTGTCGGCTTATGGTGGTGAACAAGGAACCTATGCTTCTGACTCTGATAACAGAACCAAGGATCTTGTGTCGAAACTCAATCTCAATTATCTGCTGAACAAACATAACTCGTTCAATCTCAACCTCTATGGTACGCGTACTCGTCAGAATCCTAAAAACGAGTTGATGGATCTTTCATTCGGATATGAAACGAATTTCCCGAGCAAAATGTCGAGCTTCACAACAGGTTTCTCATACGACCTTACTTTGCTCAACGGTAAGTTTATGAGTGCTACGACAATCAAGCATTTCTTCTTCTCTTCACAAACAAAAGTGCTTGAACATACATTCGTCAACAGTCCCGTCGACTTGGATACGAAAAAGAATTATTGGGGAGGAAGCGAGTCATTGCGTTATAAGTTCAACAAAAAGTTGATGGCGAAGGCTTCGTTTAGCTCGGAAGTGAGAATTCCTACTTCAGAAGAACTTGTTGGTAATGGCTATTCCATATTGCCTGCCACAGACCTTGAGCCTGAACGTTGTAATGGTCTGAACGCTGGTATGATATACAGACGTCAGAACAAATTCGGATTCTTCGAAGCAGAAGTCGGTTATTTCTTTAACGACCTGCACGATATGATCAGATACCAGGCTGACATGATTCCGACAATGGCTCGATATGCCAACTTTGGAACGGTCCGCTCTAAAGGTGTTGAGCTAGACATAAAGGGAGATGCCGCTCCAATACTTTATTTGTATGCTAATGCAACATTCCAGGATCTCCGTGATCATCGTGAACATGAGAACGGATCGGAAGCAGCTAACCCGACTTACAACAAACGAATGCCTAACATCCCATACATATTGGCGAATGGAGGCTTGGAATTTCATAAGGCAAATCTTTTCGGAGGCGAGAACCAAAACAGCCGTTTCCTTGTGGATGCCTCATATATACATGAATATTTCTACGATTTTGAGATGAGCAAATATCAGGATAGAAAGATACCGTCGTCTTTCACTATCGACGCAGGACTTGAACATAGTTTCAAGGACGACAGTTTTATCCTCTCATTCAAAGTGAAAAATCTGACGGACAAAATTGTCTATTCAGAGTTGAACAGGCCGTTGCCTGGAAGAAATTTCTCATTTAAGATTAGATATGTAATGAAATAAAGTATAAAAACTATGAAAATGAAAAAAGCGTTTTATCTATTTTTAGCTGCATTCGCAACTGTGTTCTCATCATGTGATGACGACGACAATGATGGCACATCTTCTTCTGGAAAAATTCTTTTTTCCACAACTGTAACTAATCCAGCTGGTGATAGCGGAAGCGGATATCTGCAGACAATTAGTGAATTGGGTGGCGGTGCCAACTACGACAACTATAATGCCATTTCTCTTGGCTTTGGTTCATATCCATGTGTGTGCGAAAGTGGAAACATCTACGTCTTCCCTGATTATATGGGTGGATCAAAGTTGGAGTTGAAAAAATACGTTCTTAATAGTTCCAATCAGCTTGAACTTAAGGGAACAATGCTGCTTCCTGCAAATTCGAGTGCCGCTATTGTTGTTGAGGCAAATAGCAAGAAGGCATACGTATGTTGCCAGAGTCTGGATCTTATCATCGTCTTCAATCCTGAGACTATGACAGAGATTTCAAGAATAGATGTCTCTTCGTTCCGTAACGAGGGAGTGTCTGCATATCCAGGTGCGTTATGTATCAGAGATAATATTCTTTATGTCACATTGGAGCAGTATAATTCACAGTGGATGCCAGTGGAGAACAGTGTGGAATTGGCTCTTTACAATGTGTCGGACGACAGCTTCATCAAACGTATACGTAACACGTCACTTGGCTACTGTGGACCATCACGTCCTATTGACAACCAATCAATTTTCGTGGATGAGAACGGAGATATGTACATCAATTGCGTCGGCTCTTTCGGATATATTCCTGGTTTGGACGCTGGTATAGCACGAATCAAAAAGGGTGAGACTGAAATCGATGAAAGTTACAAATTCAATTTGAGTAGCGCGACGGTGGAAGGTTTGCCTTGTAACCTTAATATGATCGGTAAGTGCCAGTATACATCAAATGGCATTATGTACGGCTATGGTTATGCGATCGGCTTGGATCCAGAAAACACCAATACTTATACTGCGCGTACAGGTGTGCCAGTGGTTGTAGATCTTAATAAGAAGACAGTGAAGGTCATCAAGGGACTTCCGCTTACTAACGGACATGGTATGGCTATGGGAATACACAAAGGCAAGATTGTTTATGGTTCTGCCAACGACTCTTACAATGGCTTCTGTACTTACGATCCTGTAACTGAAGACATTGAGACGAAGGTCATTACTGTCAGTGGATTCCCTTCATTCTTCTACAGTTTCGAAAAATAATCTCTCATAATTACTCATGTTAATAAAAAGGGACGCATCACAATTAAGTGGTGCGTCCTCTTTTTGATTTTTATACTTGAGTTTTTTAGTAACCTAAAATCTTAAGCATCGACTTGTAGCTCTGCTCTTTAGCAAATAACTTGGTCGTGTATTCTCCGTTTTCGTCACGGTCGATCACCACAATCTTCGGAGCTGGGATCAGACAGTGTTTGATGCCTCCGTATCCGCTCAACGCCTCCTGGTATGCACCCATGTTGAAGAAGCCGACGAATAGCTCATCCACGTCTTTCATCTTAGGCAGGAAGATGGCATTTGAGTGAACCTCCGCATTGTAGAAGTCTTCACTGTCGCAAGTCAGACCACCAAGATGGACACGTTCGTATTCTTTGTCCCAGTTGTTGATAGCAAGGAATGGAAAACGTTGGTTGATAGCCCAAGTGTCTGGCATTGTTGTGATGAAAGAGCTGTCGATCATGTTCCATTTCTCTCGGTCGTTCTGCTGCTTTTGGTTGACGATAGAGTAGAGTATAGCTCCACTTTCTCCTACTGTGTATGATCCGAACTCAGTGAATATGTTTGGCTCTGGCACTCCAGCCTGACGACATGCGTTCTGCACCTGAGTCACAATCTCTTCTATCATATACTCGTATTCGTAAGAGAAGTCCATGTGAGTTTGGATTGGCAGACCACCTCCGATGTTCAGACTGTCGAGCTCTGGACATACTTTCTTCAACTCAATATACATGTTCACACCTTTGTTCAACTCGTTCCAATAGTACGAAGTGTCGCGGATACCAGTGTTGATGAAGAAGTGAAGCATTTTAAGCTTTACCTGTGGATTGTTCTGAATCTTCTGTTTGTAATAAGGAATCAGGTCGCTGTATCGTATACCAAGACGTGATGTATAGAAATCAAATTTTGGTTCCTCCTCACTTGCCATACGCATACCCACCTGGATTGGCAAATCGAATCCGTCAAGTAAAAGGTCAAGCTCGAATTTGTTGTCGAGGATAGGGATGACGTTTGTGAAGCCATCGCTGATGATTCTTTGGATGTTCTCAACATACTGAGGACGCTTGAATCCGTTGCAAAGGATGAATCTGTCTTTAGGCAGATGACCCTGTTCTGCAAGTGCTTCAAGAAGGAAAATGTCGAATGCGGAAGATGTTTCAAGGTTTGCACCCTGCTTAAGCACCGTCTCCATCACAAATGAGAAATGTGAACTCTTGGTACAGTAGCAATAGTTGTATGTGCCTTGATAATCCACCTTAGCCATGGCAACGTTGAACATTCTGCGCGCATGCTGAATGTGATTTGCGATTGCCGGAAGATATGAAATTCTCAACGGAGTGCCGTACTGTTTGATTATATCCATCAGAGGAATGCCATGCCATTGTAGCTGGTTGTCCTCCACATTGAACTCTTCGTTAGGAAACTCAAACGACTGCTCAATCAAATCAATGTACTTGTTTTTCATCTCTTTTGCCTTTTCAATTTTAATTTAACTCACTTGGATTGATGAATTTTTGCAAATCTAACTCACTTGAATTAGATCCGTCCCCTTAAATCCGGTGCAAATTTATAAGCATTTTTCTATTTTTAATCTCTTTGAGCCAATAAATCACATCAAATATCAGCCATATTTTGTAATTTTGAATAAATTCTAAATGATTTACATATGTCGTTCACTGTCAATTTTGGAAAATGCGGATTGCGTAGTTTTGACAAGCCCGTTGTGATGGGAATATTAAATGCCACCCCTGATTCTTTTTTTGCGGGTAGCAGGGCAAACAATGATTCGGAGATATTGAACAGAGCCGAACAAATGATATCTGAGGGTGCCCAGATGATTGATATTGGAGGTTTTAGCACTCGTCCGGGAGCAGTGGAGGTGTCAGAATCGGAAGAGATGGACAGGGTGTGTAATGCGGTGTCTCTTGTAAGAAAACAATATCCGGATGTCATAATTTCGGTTGATACTTTCAGATCCTCTGTGGCGAAGGAGTCTGTCCTTTCTTGTGGGGCCGACGTGATTAATGACATCTCTGCAGGTGCTTTGGATGATAATCTGTTTGCGACGGTGGCTGAACTCGGTGTGCCGTACATATTGATGCATAGTTTGGGAAACAGTGTCTCCGCACAGCAATTGGAGTATGCATATACAGATTTTATGGGAGATATAATTAAGTTTTTTGCTGATAAAATCGACCAGTTGCGTCTGCTTGGAGTGAAAGACATCATCGTGGATCCTGGATTCGGATTCTCCAAAACGATGGCTCAGAATTATAAATTGTTGGCTAATTTGGGCAGTTTCGACATTTTTAAATTGCCTGTGTTGGTCGGTGTCTCACGTAAGAGAATGGCTTGGCAGGTGGCTGAAACCACAATCGAAGAGAGCCTGAATGCCACAACTGCCATCAATACGCTGGCATTGTCCACAGGCATGACGGATATTTTACGTGTCCATGATGTGAAAGCTGCTGTTGAGGCAGTGAAAATCTGGGAAAAAATGCTAAATTCAAAATGCTAAATTCTAAATTACGAATTACGCATTATAAATTACGAATTATAATTTCATAGGCATGGTTTATCGACTGTGCCTTATTTGTTGCCTTCTTTATCATCTCTTCACCTTGGTTGGCGTATAGATCCGGATGGTATCTTTTCAGAAGCTTCTTTTTCTGATTTTTGATCTCGTCTATGCTTGCCGACGGTTCAATTCCCAATACGGAGTAAGCTTTTTGCAGTTCAGGAGAGAGATTTGAGTAGTTTGTATTTTTTTTGTTATAGTAGCTGGAACTGCTGTTTTCTTTTCTCTTTTTTTCGAATTCCTTCTCAGCTTTTCTTTCAGCCTCATCTTCAAACCATTTGTTGCGACGCTTCTCAAACTCTTTGTAGTCGCCGAATTTGCCTGCTCTCATACGTTGCCAGAACATCGTCTCTACTTTGTTGCAAGTGGTGTACGACAATCCCAAAGCTTTGCCAATGATAGAGATGAGTTTTTGTTGGTCGAGTGTGGCTTGACCATCTGCGTATGCTAAAGCCCACATGCAGATAAGAATCTCTTTTTTATATTGGAAATCGAAGTCGCTTTTTATTTTGGCAGATACATTTTTCTCCAGCTCTTTTACCTTTATTTGTTCTCTTTGGTTTATTCTGTTTGCAAATCGACTTGCCCTGACCTCACCTGCTGGCCCATCAATTTTTTTTAATGTATTATAAGCGTATTCTTTCATTCTTTCTTTTACACCGTCACCTAAAACGTGTAAATCAGGAGTCAGTTTCACAACTGCTATGAATGCGTCCGCCACTACATCATCACTTTGATATGAAGTGCTTTGGAATTTTTGAGACTCTTTAGAATATTTTTGGGAAGACTCTTTGGAATTATCATCCGTGTCCGACTTAATGGTATGTCGCACGAAAAATACGAATTCGATTATTATAAGAGAAACTAATAAAGTTACAAGCATTTCTTTAGAGTCTTGTTTTATGTTCAGAATTATGGCTCGCCTTATTTAACTCCTTTGTCTTTCAACCATTTAGCACAGTCCTCGTCACCAAGTTCAGCGGCACGCTTCATGCATTCGATCTGTTTTTCCTGTTTGCCCATCTCTCCGTATGCGTTGGCGATTTTTATGAAAGCGCTGATGTCGTATGGCGTCAGGTCAACCACTTTTGTGAAGCAAGATTCAGCCTTGTCTTTCAAGTTGCGATGAAGGAAAGAAATGCCAAGATTATAATGTGCACGTGCATAACGAGGGTTCACTTCTATCGCTTTCTGATAACAGTCGATGGCATGATCCTCGTCGCCTAAATTGCTATACGACACACCCATGTTGCAGTATGCTTTCTCGTAGTAAGGATTGATTTTCACTGTTTTGGCATAACATTGTATGGCTGCAGTCTCGTCGTCCATCTGGGAATAGATGTTTCCGAGATTATAGTGTGAACCGGCGTCGTCAGGATTGATCTTGATCGCTGATTCGTAGCATTTGATGGCATTCTCCAAGTCGCCCAATGTCGTGTATGCCATGGCTAAATTGTGCAGCGTCGCATCATCATTAGGGTTTATCTTCAATGCTTTTTTGTAAGCCCCTACAGCCTCCACCGTCTCACCTTGGCTATTATATGCGTTTCCGAGATTGAAAAAGATGGATGCGTCTACCAGACCGCCTTCAATTGCGGCGTCGAAGCATTTTATCGCGTCGCCATACATGCCGCTATTTGAATATGCGTTACCCATATTATATAATATGTATGCATTTCCTGGGCTCAGATTCAATGCCTTTTTATATGATTTTATCGCATCATCATATTTGCCTGCAGTATAGCTGTCGTTGCCTTGCATAAAAAATGAGTCCGCTGAATCTTCAGCAAACGCAAAGCTGGCGCAATTTGACGCCAATAAGATAATAAAGGATAAAAATAAGTTCTTTCTCATATCCACAAAAATATAATATTTTGCAGATTGAAACAATTATTTGAGAATTTTTTGAGAAAATTATCCACTGTTTTTCCCCATTTTTTTGCTTTCTCTTGTATCCTTCTTTTCTTATGTTTTTTTCTTGAAAATTGTTTGGGTTTTATAGTCCTTTTATGACATAGAAAATAATCGGTATCAGGAGCGACGGGAGCAGGTTCACGGTTTTGCAATCCTTGATGCCAAGAATGCTCAGACCGGAGCTTACAATCAACACTCCGCCCACAATGCTTAATTCGACTCTCATTGGTTCAGGCATCCCGTCGCCAAGGAAATAGCCAAGGCAGTAGAATATCGTTTGCCAGCAGAAGAGCATCGGAGCGGCGAGAATCATTATCCATCCGTACGACGCTGCAAGCACAGCCGACGTAACCAAGTCCAGCGTGGCGTTTGTGTAAAGGAACGTGTTGGCAGACTCGTCAAAAGCCCATCCGTGGGAGGGAGACAAAGCTGAAAGCACTGGTCCCACGATAGAAAATGTACCTATGGCATACAGCAAAAAACCGGTCATAAGTCCCTGTATGGCATTGTTTTCCTTTCCTGATTTCTCATTCATCCTTGCGTTGGCGCGGTCGATCCTGCCTTGAAGATCCAACCGTGCTCCTATGACTCCTCCTATCGCCAGACTTGCGATGAAGAGTACGGGATATTCACTCTTCGCCATGTTGGGAAGAGCCGCGTTCATGCCCAGCACAAGACATGCGAGACCGAGAGCGTTGAAAAGATTGGTTTTGTATTTCTCTTTTATTCCGGAGCCGAGAGAAGCTCCGACAACACCACCGATGAGGACAGTTGTGGCATTTAATATTGATCCAAGCATTTTATAATTGTTTTGTAGGAACAAAAGTAGTGAAAAATGGTGAATGATTTGGAATTCTGAGGATTGAAATGATGAGAAACTTTTTTTTGTCGGCATGCTATTTGTCATCTAAATGTCATCTGGTATTTTGTGGACTTATTTTGATATCTAAGATAAACATTTTAATTTTGTCACATTGTGATATTGTTGGGCGTTTTCTTTCAATCAATGAAATGATAAACATTTTATTCAGTGATATAGCCTGATTGTTAATAGTTTATAAATATAAACTGTAATGTCTCTATTCTATCTGATGTTTGAAAAATCAACCAACTTTTAATTAGAGAAATCCGTGCATGGAAAATTTAATACACTAAATATGAAGAAAAAAATTATTCTTGCAGGTTTGGTAGCGACGGGATTGTTAGCGACTGCCTCACAAACTAAGATGTTCGTATACAACAGCGATGGAACTAAGAGTGTGTTTGATGTCAATAAGGTTGACAGTGTATGTTTTGCCAATATTCCTGATAGTATTCCTGAAGAGAATTTGGATGGATGTCAGACAGTGAAACTCGCTGACAGTGAACTGACGTTCTCTTTTAATGAGGATGCACAGACTGCTGAGGTGACCGGTTTTGACAAAAGTAAGGTCGGAGCAGATCTTGTGATTCCTTGTTTTGTGGAAAAGGATGGCAAGGAATACAAGGTTAAATCTATTGCGAAGGCAGCTCTACAACAAGCTCCTGTAGTGAGTATCGTCATCGGTAACACTGTTTCGTCTATCGGAGATTATGCATTCTCTTATATGAAAAAATTGGAGAAGGTGGTTTTCCCAACAAATCTTGAGGTGTTGCCAAACAGTCTTTTCCTTCAGACCAACAACCTTTATGATATCACATTGCCTGAGAAATTAAAGAAGATAGAGCATGGCGCTTTACAGGTGATCAATATCAAAGGAAAAGCGAAGAAGCTAGTACTTCCGTCAACGGTAGAGAAAATTGAGGATCAGGCTTTTGGATCGACTGGTTATGAAGAGATCGTTATCCCGAAGGGTTGTGTTATTGAAGGAGAGCCTTTTTATGGCTGCAGCAGCCTTCTGAAAATTGCTGTCGACGCAGAAGATCCTAATTATAGTAATTATGATGACTGTTTGTATAATAAGGATCAGACGGTGCTTATCTGCTGTCCAGGAGGAAAGTCGTCTGTAAAGTTCCCAAGCACAGTCAAAGAGGTAGCTCAATACGGATTTGCTGGAAATACTGATTCGTTGAAGTCAATAGAATTGCCAAACACAATCACAAAACTAGGTGATTATGTCTTTGGTATATGTTATTCTTTGGAGTCGGTTGTTTTGCCGGAATCAATCACTGAATTGCCTACAAGAGCATTCCATTCATGTTACAGATTGAAGGATATCACGTTGCCAGCTAAGTTGAAAACTATTGGGGATGAGGCTTTTGTCGGTGTTGATAGTTTGACAAATATCTCTATACCTAACACAGTGGAGTCTATTGGATATAAGGCGTTTGCTTCTTGTGAAAAATTGGATAGCATAACTATCCCTAACTCTGTCAAAACACTCGGAACAGAAGTTTTTGCTAGCTGTCCTTCTTTGCGTTATGTGGCCCTACCAGAAGATCTTGAGACTATTCCTGGCAAAGCATTCTTCTCTTGTAAGAAGTTAGAGACAGTTGTGATGCCTAAGAAGGTTAAGGTTATTTCTACTTGGGCATTCCAGACATGTCAAAGCTTAAAGAAGATCGATATTCCAAATACAGTTACCACAATCGGAGAAAGTGCGTTCGGATCGTGTGCCGATAGTGTGATTATAATTCCTAATTCGGTGACATCAATAGGTAAGAGTGCGTTTAATGGATGTGATAAGGTGACGCGAATCGAAATTCCAACTTCAGTGACGTCGTTGCCATACAGAGTGTTCGCTGGATGTCGTGCATTGGAGTCGGTTGTCATTCCGTCTTCTGTGATTTCTATCGATGGAACTGCATTTTCGGGATGTGATGCATTGAAGAAAATAGACATAGAGGATGGCAATCCAAAATATAAGTCGGAGGGAGGCATTGTCTACAATTCTGATATGACGACAATTGTTCTTTGTCCTTCAGGTATAGATACCGTTGTGATTCCTGAGACTGTTACGGCTATCGGTAATAGTTTGTTCTCTGGCTTTAAGAAACTTAAAAGTTTGTCTATTCCAAAATCTGTAACGACAATTGGTTCAGAGGCATTTTCTAGCGCTACTATTGATTCTCTTGTCATTCCTGCAACTGTTGAGTCTGTCGGTGACAAAGCATTCTCTAATGCTAGAATCTCAACTCTCATTTTTGAAGGCGACACTAAATTAGGAAAAGAAGTCTTTTATATGTCAGGTATTACTAATTTGACATTGCCTGGCTCAGTTACGGAGGTTTCAGAAACCTTTTTTGCAGGTTTCAATTCACTTGAGAATGTGACATTCCCATCATCAGTAACTTCTATTCCTGACAATACATTCAGAAATTGTTGGAATTTGAAGAAAATCACGGTTTCTGAAGATTGTGAGGTGTCAGACAAAGCATTTGCAATGCCAGAAATGATAGAAATCGTCAGATATTAATTCATAATTGCGGAAATAATCTGCAGATTTGTATAAGAAATCAGCTCGTCAGGGCTGATTTCTTTGTTTTGATGCGAATTTGAAAAACGAATGACATATTTTTAGGATAAAACCAAATTATAAATCTTTATTAATATGAACAGGTTATATTGTATATTGATTTTTGTATTGACATTTTTGTCTTGTACAACAAACATAGATTCTTATTCATCAAATTCTTTGTCTGTTTGTAAGGATAGCACCTTTTATTTAGATTCATGTAATGATGGTCATCATGTAATAAAATATACATTGCCGCACAAATACATGAAGTATAGTGATTTCCTAACATGTAAAAGGACATATCTAAAGAAAAATGGAAATATATATGGCGATACCGATCTTAGGTATGATATGGCTGCCTATGTTGCAGATTCTGTTAAACTTAATACCTTCTCGATAAATGCGTATGATTCTGGAAGCCCTTCATGGTTAGACGATTATTTCGAGAGTAATTTTAAGGAACAATATCCTTGCTATGAATATTATTATGACATAAAGAAGGAGCGTTTGTCTAATGGAAATGAAAAAAAGGTTTTTGTTTGTATATTTCCACGCCGATTGTGGAGGCGAGACAAGGAATTATGTTTAGAAACTTTAATCCGTTGTTCTATCGCGACTCCTGATTCTTGTCAATATGTTTTTGTGATAAACGCTCATGAGTTTCCAGAGCAATTTGATTTTAATGAGAAAATGAAAATATTGAATTCTATACAAGTTGACTAATATTTAAGCATCCATGTATTTTAGAGGTTTCGGCAGTCAATCCTTTTCGACGTTTGCCAACTATAGCCTGTTCTGATAACCGTTACCACGGTATGGTGTCGGATGAAAAGATGATTATCTTTGTGGATATCAAAAACGATCTTTATAAATTCTGAATAATACAGAAGTTGGTGTTATGAGATGAGGAATTCCAAAGGGCGGAACGCCCTTGCCCTCAACACTTCGGGCGAGCCGTAAGGCGAGCGAGAAAAGAAAGAATTGAAGAGATGTAAATTATTTAAAATCATTAATTTTACACCGTCGAGTCAAAAAATACGACAAGCGATCTTTTGACAGTGTTCCGATTTGGGAATCCATTACAGGAACGTCTCTATAAAAGTGGCGAACCAGTTCCCCCTTCAGGGGGCTAGAGGGGACTTGTTCAACATCTTACGTCACTGATGCGGATGGCAATATAGCCCAGCATGTGGAGTATATCCCATATGGCGAAGTGTTTGTGAACCTAATCCGAGACAAAGACCAGGACAACTTCATTTTCAAGATCAAAAACATAATATATAAGGATGGAAAACTTTTTGGTGAAAATTCCCAAACAGGTAATTATGATGTACCAGCACCCAGAGAAATAAACAAATTGTTGGAAAATCCACAACTTCAAAAAGCAATTCAAAAAAGTAAAGAGTATTTAGGAGAATGATGAAATATAAATGTAATCAGCAAATGTTAGAACTTGCTAGATCAAATGATGTTTCGTTTGAAAATATTTATAACGAGTGTAGATTATCAAAGGAATTAAGATACTTCATGAATGAAGGCATTCGAGAGAATTACAAGAATGGTAATATATATTATTGTTATTCAGAAGATAATTTTGGATACTTTTACGATGATCTAACAGGAAATGAGGCATCTAACAATAAAGTGGTCTTTGACAGATGTAAAAGTGATAAACTTACATTAAAAAAAGCTATTTCTTTTTGTCACAAATTATCATGTTTATTACCAGATCATCACGATTTTAAGATAATAATGAGTATCGATGATTCTTATGTTTCAATATCATTTCATATGGTAAGAGAAGGGGAATCATGGTTAATGGATGATTTAGAGGAATATAAACAAGAGGCTATTCTTGTCATGGAAAAAAAGGCTGTTTGTTAGACATAGTTGAATTTCGATAATGTTTTTATGTCACCGATCATTTTGAATCGTTTTTATTGAACATCTTGAAAACAGATAGTCATATATCCATAGTTTATGTATTTATGTTGCGAGCCGTAAAGCGAGCGAGAATATACAAAGTTTGTGGAGGAGCGTAACAACCAATTCTCAACAAACTACCTATTCAATTACTGGTGGCGTAGCAGGATTAACATGTGGCACAAGCTTGGCTGCAACAGTGGTTTCAACAGGAACAGCAAATGTTGTAGATGGAGAAGTTAATCGAAGAATACAAGGAAAGGAGACAAAGGCTAGTGATGTTGCATTAGGCACTCAGGCACTAAAAATCCACGAACAATTTTTGAATTGAACTATAAAGGAGATGTTAAAAAGAGTTGCAGTGTCTGTGGGTAATAATGGCTATATTGTAGGAGCAAATATGAGATCTTTAGAATAAAATGGAAATAAATTATATAAAAATAATGCCGGAGATAGGTTGTTATCCTATTTGGGTTGGAGTTGACGGTAATATCAAAGACACCGTCGAAATAGAGTCAATTTGTAACGACTTAGTATTAATAAAAGAATTTAATACTTGGGATAGTATATTTCAAAATATATATGATCTATCAGATCCTGAATCTGCTGGATTTGATGATAAAGAATCTCTTATAGCGTTTGAAAGACAAGGAATTTGCCTTTGGAACAA
>JAEEMG010000065.1 GCA_016283095.1 Paludibacteraceae bacterium
CTATCATTTCTGCGGGGAACTCGACATCCACCTCATACACTTTTTTTTCCGTCAATGCCGCCCATACCCCTTTAAACATTTTGGGGCATTTCGGAACGGAGCTATACCTTTCCATATTATCAATAGCACCGTTATTCCATCCAGGCATACACATCCATACACCATAATCCGACGGCTTGGTCTTAACTTCCGCAAATAGAAGGCTGATAGGTGCCTCTTTTGGAAGCCCTATTCCCAGACACATATTTATTCCTCCCATCCGTTTCTTCGCTAAAAGAAACGAAGGGATTCCTATCAACGCCACTATCAATGCTATGACTATGTATGATTGTATATTCATAACTTACAATCCCTTAAATTCATTTTTATGATTTTCTTCGTAATTCTTATAGATAAGCTCGCTATCCCCGTCCAAATCAGAAAGCAAATCACGAAACGCTCGTATCTCTGTTTGTTTTATTTGATAAACTTCTCCATTCAGACACAAAGAGAGTTCAAACGTATTATTATACTTGCCTACATGCACAAGCAACTCTCCTTGTTGGTCGGGATAATCAGTGAATGCCTTTTCAAATAGAGAAAGCATCTCTTCCTCATTGAAATAGAAGTATGATGTATAACGATACTGACTATTCTGCCACCAAAGATTCATTGAACATATCGTAGCAGGACGTTTTATTACCACATCATCATTTACCCCGCTCTGACAAGAAAACCGTTCCGAGTTTGAGAACTTCGGCGACCAAAAGTATAGATAGCTTTGCGGATTCTCAAATGAGAACCGAATCTTATAATTGTATCGTGTATAGTATCTATCCCATATCGTTTCTGGGAGACCTATTTTATTAACATACTCTGCTTGTGATATGATATTATTTTTCCCCTTAGGATTAGATTTATAATAGATACCACAATAATCATCGATTGTTCGAATCGAAGAGTTAGGGCCAAAAGAATTTAAATAAGCGTCATCATATTCAGAAGTGAATTTTCCTGGAAACGAATAATCCAAAGATACTATTTTATCGTTGGCAAGCAAATGAAACCTCACCACACCACCAGGATACAAGGAAGCCTTGAAATGGGAGTAAGGAACTACTTCTCCACGTCTGTTTTTTAACCCCTTTTGGAACATTTTAGTCACACTGTCAATCATTGGATTTGAGAAATCGACATCCACTTCATACACTTTTCTCTCCGTCAATGATATCCAAACAGCGGCAAATCCTTTAGGGAACTCATAAATAGGATCCCCAGTCTCTATATCAACAATAGCACCATGCTGCCACCCACTCATACACATAGGGACATAAGGATCATCAGGATCTGACACTTTCGCTATTGCAAATAAAATATTTATTGGTGCTTGATATGGTGTTCCTACCCCAAAAAAATATTCAGCCATACTCATCAACCATTTATCACTTCTCGTATGTTACCTTTTTGTGGTTTATGGACTATTGTCGTATGAGAGGACAAATGAATGTATCTATGTCTTATACTACGGACAAGGTTATGATCGTCATCTCCTATGTTGAAACATGGCTTAATACGCTTTCCTACATTACCTACTGTGTCGTCTCCACCCGAAAATTCATACAGAGCATTTCCTCCACTGAAAACAATGTTTTCCAGACGTTTACGAATTTCCCCTAAATCTTTCTCTGCTTCATCTAATCTTACAGTTGGATCACTCAACGCATCATCTTCAATGATATCATCACATCCTTTTTCACGCGTTTTCTTTATCATAATGAATAGAGGGATGAGAGAATATGTATTGATAACTTCCCTATACTCTTCAATTTCCATTTTACCCGTCCTTTCATTCAGTTGAGAAACAAACCATCCTTCATTTATCAATTCATTTTCATACTTGAAACCAGCCAAAATTTCTGTCCCACTCAAAATTTCACTTACATCCAAGAAATTCAATGGAACCTTTAACGGCTCATTCTTAGTTCTTTCATATCCACCGCCCACATCTGAATGTGCACCAGGAAATATATATTGTTTTATTTTACCACCATACGAATCAACAGTAGTCAACGAAAAATTCTTACGATACTCATCCGCGGCACAAAACTGAACTCCAGCACCAATCTCAACAACATCGTCTGGACAATCCAAGCCCAACTCCTTCACATCATTAAAATTAAATAAATTAACGCCTCCACCATAAGAAGAAACAGTATCGTATAACCCTACAAAACGGACTTTGACAGAGACTTCCACCTTATCGTCTTTTGAATATCCGTATCCTTTTTTTTTCAGCCAATATGAGATTAACGATTCTTTATCCTTACTTTTCTTACCATGTTTTTTTGTAATACAATTGATAAAGCATCTGGCAGCAGCTGCACCTCTACTGAACCCATATACATCTAACGACAATTCTACTTTGTTGATTGTATTTTTCTCAGATGCCACATCAATCACAAGACCCAGATCTTTGTATATATTCTCACATCCTATTATTATCTTAGGAATCACACCCATTGAGCCCCTTCCTATCGCACCTCCTGGAAATGTCGAATCGCCTTCGTATGAAATATTCTCAGGAGCATTACTTTTAGAATCATTCTTTTTATACTCCTTCTTTGAATCTGCTTTTTTCTTCATATCATCAGACAGATTGTCTGTCTCCAGATATATATTTCTATTAGCGGTGCCAATACCCGTAATATATACACGTCTAATATAATCAAAACCAGCTACAGGATTACCATCTATTGTATGTTTATATGCGCTATATTCATAGGCCACATTCGAGTAGTCTGATTTATACGAATCATTCCACTTAGTGCGAGGTTTCTTTGGGTTTTTATAATAATCAATATTATATTTATTATTACCAGTTCCGTCAAAAAAAACACCCATCAAGACCTTTAAATCTTTTGGCTGTTTTTTTTCATTTTTTTCATTATCCTTAGGGGGATTATCAAAACCAACTTTCATCATAAGCTTTAACGTTTACTATCATTTACCAACATAAACATTGCTTGCTCCAGTGACGTAGACTTTAGACTTTGAATTGATTTTTCCATCTTTAGCAATCTCACAAGTGAGTTTGCCAGATATGTCTGCTTTACAATCCTTGCTCACCTCTACCTCCATTTTGCCAGAAACTTTTTGTTTGCAATCCTTGCCAACACTGACATCAGATTTACCATTGACAGTGCTAGAGAAATCTTTTTCTACAGATTCTGTATGTTTTCCTTTAATTCGATAAGATGAATCACCTCCCACATCAACAGAATTTTTACCTTCGACAGTTCTGTCGTAATCTTTTCCTGCTGACACAGAGATATTTTCTTCCGCCTCAAGTCGGATGTTCTTAGATTGAATAAGAATTTCCTCCGGAGCAGTAATTGTAATGGAACTTCCAGCCACGCTCAACTCTATAGAGTTACCCTTATCATCTGTAATTACAATGCCTCCATCGTTGGCATCATTTAGAATGATCTGACGACCGCTTTTAGTGACAATGCTATGGATATTGTTACCCTCTCCACCACCTTTTCCATTCTTTCCGCTGAACACGCTTCCCATGACGTACGGACGGTTAGGATCTCCGAACTCGAAGCCGACCATCACCTGATCACCCTCCTCTGGAATGAAGACCAAGCCTCGGTTTGCCATACCGCTGCCTCCTGCGTCAGGAGTCTGCACACGTATCCAATTGGTATTTTTTCCAGTTCTTTTCTGCCAGTCGAACTGCACCTGTACTCTTCCCAATCCTTTGGGATCACTGTTGCTACTAACAACAGCCATTTCAGGGTACGCTTTGACGCTACCCAAATATCTTTGTGTTATAAATTCTCTGTTTTCCGGTGTTCCTACAAAATGGTTGCTGTAGTTGCCGGACTTGTCTACTTTATGAACGACCTCCACCACTCGGTATCTGCCTAATGATGGCACACCCATCTTGCTTGGGAAGATCACTTCAACTATTCCTCCCAACACCACCTGACATGTGCGTGTCTGACCCTCTATGCTGAGCATCGAGCCTCCTACCGTCTTGCCCTTCTTGTCAAGCAATGTCTTAAGATCGGAATCCGACGTTACAGGAGACGCACTAGCCACCAATTCCAAATCATCATACAATCTGTCCGCACATCCCTTCACATTCGAAAGTAGTCCGGATCCAGCGTCTTTCGCACCTTCCACACATACCGACTTATCCGTCTCATGGATATATTCATAAGCCGCGACTTTGCTAGGAAGCGCCGAAGCACGTGTGCACAGACTGAACACGTCATGGTCGAATGTCAATGCCACCTCAGGTGATTTTTTCGGTTGACCGAAGATTATTGTTTTTCCATCATAGAAAAACATTTCATTGTAAGTGCTCGACAATCTGTTCAAGAATTCGAAAACACTCTCCTGATATCGCATCACGTATGGGATGACACCGGTGAAGGCAGGGTCACATTCCACAGGCACCCCTGCGTTCTGTGTCGACTGCGTCACTATGGTGTTAAGCTGACCGTCGACGAACGAATCCATTCCTCGTGAGCCGTTCAGCTTCACGATATCGCCTTCTCCGATGATATGAACCCGATTGCTTCTGTGGTTCAGAAAATCATAATCGGGTTCACTTTCCCATGCATCGATACGAACATCTGTCACCCACCCAGAAAATTCATAGGGTGTACCTGAATCCTTATGCTCAAACGTGATCAAAGCCTTTGAACCAATACGATTCAACAGTTTCTGTGGTGTCTGCTGCCACATCTCATTCTGTGACATATACTCGCATACCACTTCGAATCTGTGGCACGAATTCATATTTTGTTCTAGGACTAAAGACTCGAAAGAGATATTCTCTCCATCGATCAACACTTTTGGTTGTACGGGATTCAAATTCTGTGACATTCTTCTTATAATTTAATTATCAATAACATTATCAACCCTGCGAATACTCACAATTAACCCTGTGAGTACTCACTGTTCCAGTTAGCCTCATCGTCGCCCTTAGTTCCATCAAGTTTGATCACGAAGCTCTTAGCTGGAAAATATGGAGTGATATGGATATCCAAATATATTCTGTCTTTCTGGTTAGGATCCTGCTCCAGACGGATAACCTTTGATCTTTCAATCAACTTATCCGGACCCTGGATGCTGTCCAAGAACTTAACAATCTGCGAACGAAGGTCTCTCTCTGTCTTTCCGCTCCAGTTCTCAAAAGAACGACGGTTCAAGAAATCGAACAAAACCTTAGTCACATAGTCGAACACACGGACTACCGAATATGTCTGCAGACCCAAGTTGTCGCCATTGAACAAAGTCTTAGCTGAGAATGCCATCACCTTGCCATATTCGTTGACCATAGGCACCAATCCCATAGACTCCAACTGAGAGATCTCACTCTTACGCAATGGGAATGCGACAGACTCTACCTCATTCAATCCACCATATTTCTTACCTGCTGTCACCTGAGACATCAGAGTGGTATAGACTTTACCTGCAAG
>JAEEMG010000066.1 GCA_016283095.1 Paludibacteraceae bacterium
CCTTGCTGGACTGGAAGGCGTTGAACCACAACTGAATGCGCACGTCCGTGGGGCACGCAATATGGGCGTTACCGACGAGCAGCTGCAACAGATTCCTGTGGCGTTGGCAGCGAATGGTTGCAAGGCGGCCGCATCGAGGGCGTTGAAGGCCGTGAACGCGCTTTTGGGCATTGAGGACAACAGTCGCAGCGAGTACGACCAAGTTGACCTGAAATCGTATTGGCGGCGTGGCAACCCGAACGACGCATACGCGCAATACTTCACGGGACGCAGTTACGTGTCGCCTTACGGTGAAAGTGTTGTGAATGTGACATTTGAGCCTGGCTGCCGCAACAACTGGCACGTGCATCACGGGGCCGTTCAGGTGCTGATATGCGTCTATGGCCACGGCTGGTATCAGGAATGGGGCAAGCCCGCAGTGGAACTCAAGGAAGGCGTGGTGATTGAAGTGCCCGAAGGCGTGAAACACTGGCACGGCGCCGCTAAAGGCTCGTGGCTGCAACACTTGACATATCACAAAAACCTGCAACCTAACCCGACTAACGAGTGGCTGGAAGCGGTGAGTGAGGAAGAGTATGGAAAGGTGAGGTGATTCAAAACCATCCACATCCGAAATATTGGTAATTTTTCCCGAATTATGTTTTCAACACGAATGGAAATCAAATAGTACTTTTGCGTATAGTAAAATGTATTAAACTAATCCACCGTCGTGGTTAATTCTTATATAATATGATATTAGACAAAATCAACTCACCTGCCGACGTTAAAAATCTGTCGGTCAATGATATGAATTGTCTTGCTGACGAAATTCGCGAGGCTTTATTCAACCGTCTGACTAAAATCGGCGGACACTTCGGCCCTAACTTCGGCTTTGTCGAGGCTACCATCGCTATGCACTATGTGTTCAACTCTCCAACGGACAAGTTCGTTTTCGACGTTTCGCACCAAAGTTATACCCACAAAATCCTGACTGGACGTAAGGCGGGCTATATCGACGACACTCGCTTTGCTGAGGATTCGGGATATAGCAACCCCGAGGAAAGCAAACACGATTTCTTCAACATCGGACATACGTCTACGTCGGTGGCACTCGCACTTGGACTTGCAAAAGGTCGCGACATTCTTGGTCGTAAAGAGAATATCGTGGCTGTCATTGGCGACGGTTCGCTCTCTGGCGGTGAGGCAATGGAAGCCCTCAACGTGGCGGGGTCGGAACTTGGCAGCAATTTCATCATCATTGTCAACGATAACGAACAGGCAATTGCTGAGAACCACGGAGGCATCTATCAGAATCTCCAAGAATTGCGAGAAAGCAACGGCAAGGCACAAAACAACTGGTTCCGTGCGTTCGGACTGGATTATATATATGAAGAAAACGGCAACGACATCGCATCACTCATCAAGGTGTTCGAGAAAGTGAAAGACTCAACGCAACCCGTTGTCGTACACATACATACACAAAAAGGCAAAGGTTATCGTCTGGCTGAGGAAAACCGCGAGGCTTGGCACTGGTGTCTGCCTTTCGACCGTGCTACGGGCAAGCCGACAATTGATTTCGGCAATGGCGAATCATACACAAGCATCACCGCAAAGTACATTCTAGACAAGGCTCAAAAAGACAAGGATTTCATTGTTGTGACACCCGCTATGCCTATGTCGGTTGGTTTGGGTATTGAGGAACGCAAGCAACTCGGCCGTCAGTATATCGACACCGGTATTGCCGAAGAAGCCGCCGTCGCCATTGCGTCGGGCATTGCCACTAACGGTGCCAAACCTTTGGTTGTCACCAACATGACGTTCCTTCAACGTGCCTACGACCAAATTTCGCAGGACGTTTGCATCAACAATGCACCCATAACAATGCTGATGAATTACACCGCTTTCGACGGACTCACAGACGTCACTCACCTCGGAATCTTCGGTTTGGCAGCCTTCACAAACATACCTAATTTGGTAGTGCTCTGCCCGTCGAGTGCTGAAGAATACGTCAATATGCTCGACTGGTCAATCGAACAAAAGGAACACCCTGTCTTGATTCTGATTCCTGGCAATGCGGTGACACACCGTGCTGCGGACAAATCGTTCGGCGACATCAACAAATACAAGGTGGAACAGCAAGGCGAGAAGGTTGCCATCATTGCCCTTGGCGATTTCTATCAGAAAGGCGAAGAGGCAGCCGCAGCCATCGAGAAGGAACTTGGATTCAAGCCGACGCTTGTCAATCCTCGGTTTGGCAGTGGTTTGGACAAAGAACTTCTGGAGAATCTGAAATCACGTCACAGCCTTATCATCACATTGGAAGACGGCATTGTGGACGGCGGTTTCGGTGGAAAGATAGCGTCGTTCTATGGTTCGTCGGATACGAAGGTGATCAATCTTGGTCTTGAAAAGAAATTTTACGACCGTTACAATCCTCAGCAACTACTTGAAACGTTGGGAATTACAGCAGAAAAGATTGTTGAGAGGGTAAAAGGGGTATTATAGCCAATGATTCTCAGACGCGGTGCACTCTTAGACGAAGATTCATCAACAGGTTTTGAAACAAATTAAGTATCTTTGCATGTGAATTTTTACTTGCAGATAATTATGAACAGCAAACTACCAAGTTGGATCGCCTCACATATCACGCTCATCGTCGTGGCTGTGACCGCTGTGGCACTATTCGCACCGTCTTCTTTCTTATGGATTGGCACTGGAGCCATCACTCCTATGCTGGGCGTGGTGATGTTCGGTATGGGTCTGACTCTCAAACCGTCTGATTTCAAACCTGTATTGATGCATCCGAAGGAGATTGTGATTGGCGAACTTGCCCAATTCATCATAATGCCTTTTGTCGCCTGGACGCTTTGCCGTCTGCTCAACCTGCCGTCCGAACTCGCTTTGGGTGTGATTCTTGTGGGTTGTTGCCCAGGAGGCACTGCCAGCAATGTGATATGTTATCTTGCAAAAGGAGACGTTGCTCTTAGCGTCGCCATGACGGGTGTTTCCACACTTCTTGCTCCGTTTGCCACTCCCGCACTCGTCCTTCTTCTTGCCGGGGAGACGGTGGATGTGGATGTCTTGGGAATGTTCATAAGCATCGTACAGGTGGTGATACTGCCAATCGTTGTGGGTCTCGTCGTCAACCACTATTTCAAGAATTTCACACAGAAAGTCACGCCATATATGCCGATGATCTCAACCCTTGCCATCGCAGCAATCATAGGAATCATCGTTTCACATAACGCTCAAAACATAATCGGATGCAGTCTGCTTGTGGCTGTCGCTGTCATACTTCACAATCTTCTTGGTTTATCACTTGGCTACGTCGCCAGCATGCTGCTGGGTCTGTCTCCTGAAAAAAGGACATCGATAAGCATAGAGGTGGGAATGCAGAATTCCGGACTGGCGACTTCGTTGGCAGCCACCCACTTCGCCATGTATCCGTTAGCAGCCGTGCCAGGAGCTATCTTCTCCGTGTGGCACAACTTCTCAGGCAGCATAGCGGCACAGGTATTGAAAAGATGGAACAACAGCAAATAACAACTCCGTCGGATGGATACGATATCAATATATCTCATAATTCTGTTTCCTATCACATTCATCATCCACGATGGAGAGGAGATTCTGATGCAACACAAATGGATGCTGACACACAAAGACACATTGATAGTGAGATTTCCAATGTTAAGACCGGCGTTGAAGCATCTCTCTGGAATGAGCACTAAGGCATTTACCATTGCGGTGTTGGAGGAACTGGCACTTATCTTAATAGCCACAGCTTGCGTAATTGCAGGCACACCCTACTCCACTGAAGTTTGGGCGATAATGTTCATGGCTTTCTCCATACATTTCCTGATCCACGTCGGACAAGGAATAATCATAAGAGGATATGTGCCCGGACTCATTACAAGCGTCATGCTTCTCCCATTCGCCTACATCGGAATGCAGAATGTCTGTGCGATATTCAGTGCGACGGAATTGCTTTTATACGGAGCTGTCGGAGTAGTGGCGATGGTGGCCAATCTCGCGTTCGCCCATTGGTTGGGACATAAATTTACAAAAGGCGAAGCAGAATCATCAGTTTGAATATATGTCAAAATAGCCCAACACAGCACCATTTTTACATTTTAAAGTTTGTCCGTTTAATATTTATACCTACCTTTACATTAACAGAAACAGCTGCGATTCTCATTGTAGCGTCAAACTAAGGAGGTCCATAATAACATAAAAAAAATGCTGAAAGAAGCACTCAAGATTGTCCGTCCTCAACAATGGGTGAAAAACCTTTTCGTTTTTCTTCCTCTATTCTTCGACAAACATCTGTTTGAAATCGAATACTTGCTGCCTACAATCGTAGTATTTGTGGCTTTTTGTGCCATCTCTAGCAGCATATATTGTCTGAACGATATTTTCGATGTTGAGTCAGACAGAGTTCACCTTCAAAAGAGAGAACGACCAATTGCGAGCGGTAAAATCAGCAAACAGACCGCTTATATCATCATGATTATATGTGCCACTGTTTCCGCCATATCAATCATCATTGGGGACTTTTCCTTAGGAGGCAACAAATCCATTCTCGGAATCATAATCCTGGCATATTTCTTAATGAACATTGCATATTGTATAGGTCTGAAAAACAAAGCCATAGTAGACATAATCATCATAGCCATAGGGTTCGTACTTCGTGTTTTGGCAGGAGGTTTCGCATCCGGGATATGGCTCTCTCAATGGATCATTCTGATGACATTCCTTCTATCTCTTTTCCTCGCATTAGCCAAGAGGAGGGACGACGTGTTGCTTTTCCAAGAGACTGGAGAGAAGACACGTAAGAATGTGGACACCTACAATACCCCTTTTCTCAACGCTGCTATCAGCATTGTAGGAAGCGTCACTCTGGTCAGCTATATCATGTATACACTTTCTCCCGAAGTGACAGAACGATTTGGAAGTCAGAATCTATATCTCACATCCGGATTCGTGTTAGCGGCAATAATGCGTTATATCCAGATCACATTTGTCGACGAGAATAGTGGAAATCCGACAAGGATTCTTCTGCACGATCGCTTTATCCAGACATGCATCATTGGCTGGCTATTATCATTTGGTATCATAATCTACCTATAAGCTATGGAGAAAAAGAGAAAAGTGGCGGTATTTGATTTTGATGGCACACTTACCACGAAGGACACTTTTGTGGAATTCATCAAATATGCGTGTGGAGCATGGAAATTTCTCTTTGGATTTCTGCTCTATTCTCCACTAATGGTCCTGATGAAACTACGGTTATACCCCAACTGGAAATGCAAACAGAAGGTGTTTTCCTTTTTCTTCAAAGGGATGGATCATAATGAGTTTCGACGCTACTGTGAGCAATTTTCTGAGAAGATAGAAGAGATCAAGAATCCCGCGGTTTTTGACATTTTCCTACAACATATCAGCGAAGGGACGGATGTATACATTGTGAGTGCCAGCGTCGACGAATGGATAATGCCATTCTGCAACAAGTATGGAGCGAAAGACGTGATTGGGACAAAGATAGAAACAGATTCAAAAGGCATGTTGACGGGAAGATTCTCAACCCGAAACTGCTATGGACAGGAAAAAGTAGAGCGATTCAAAGAAGTGGAACCCGACCGCAACGTCTACACACTTTTCGCTTATGGCGACAGCCGTGGTGACAAAGAGATGATAGAATTCGCAGACAATGGTTTTTGGGTATAAACAATAGAGACAACATCTTATATGGCAAAATCAATAAAAATATTATTTCTGATCAGCATTCCTGTATTCCTATGGGGATTGCTTCTTATTCTTCCCACATTCGACGACTGGACATATCTGACAACACCATATTTCGGCGATTTTTTCGACAATAAAGGGTTGCTCCCATACAAAAGCTATTGGCGTCCGTTTGATGCGACGATAGGCTATATTTTAGGATTGAACTATAAGATGTTCCCGGCATTGAATCATATTCTGATCTTGCTCGGACATGTCGGAAGTACGATATTGGTGTATCTGCTCACAAAGAAGAATATACTTGCCGCCACATTCTTCTATCTGTCGACAGCAATGCTCGGCACTGTGTTGGATATCGACTCTGTCAACCAAGTCTATTCCCAATTCTGGGGACTTATGGCTCTGTGGTTTTACCAAAAAGAGAAGAAATGGCTATGGATCGTATGTTTTCTTATTGCGACGTTTGTAAAAGAAAATGGAATCATGTTCGCGTTTATTCCAATATTCATACAATGGGGACATGAAAAGAAATTTGCCATCACACGACAATATATCAAAGACGGAATGATGGCTTTGGGTGCAATCGTTTGTTACGGGATCGCACGAATCATACTCACACCGCACGACAATGTCCAGAATGCAGAGTATATGGACAACAGCATATTAGACCATGTGAAAGACCTGATCCAATACTCCACCACGTGGATTCCGATGGATATGGCAGCTGTGGCCTACTCTCCGACCAGATGTCTGCCATTGGCAATTCTCACATTGTTGCTAGCCATTCCTTTCCTATATGCCATCTGCACAAAAATGATTCAGAACAGGAAGGATAAAATGATGTACGTTCTCATAATCTCATTCTTCTTGGCAGGAGCACCACATCTGTTGACACTTGTAAGCGTCATGCATTCGTATGCAGGACTCGGCATGATAAGTCTGCTTATCGGATATCTGTTTCCTGCAGAGACCTTGAAAAAGAAAGAGATCATTATGTTTTCCGCATTCATCACAGCAACTTTGATTTCCGACATTCATCATTGGCATGAAGCATACAAATCAGGATTGATAGGAAAAGATTTGGCAGTGAAAGTTTTGGAAAAGACAACTGGCACACCTCAAATAGTCAGAATCATCAGTATCGACAACAATGAGCCTAAATATTCCATCTTCAATGTCATTCCAAGAGATGCTTTCGGATGGGGAAAAGCCGCAAAGTATGAATCCGGATACACAGTCGCAAATGAGGAAGTGACAGATACTCTTATCGGACCTTTTGAAACTCCTTCAGCAAAAGAGATTGGAATAAAAGAGATGACGCAGGAGATCCTGTCAACAAACAGATATGAAGCGATTTGGATAATCGACAGCACTGATGTGAAGGTGATAAATGTAAAGCCAGAATGAGTTTGTCAGGCTCACAGTCTCGCCACCATCAGCACCTCTTCGCCCCTATCTTCCACAATCTTAAATCCTGCCTTTTCGTACATGCGGAGAGCATAGTTCTCCTTCTGTACCGACAGCGAAACCTGCGCATATTTTTCCTTACGGAGCAAATCCATCATCTGTAGCAACAGTTGTGTGCCGATACCTTGACCACGATATTCCTTGTAGAGTGAGATTGCCAACGATGGTGTCTGGCTGTCGAGATGTCCATAATCGTCCATGATTCTCACCCACACTGCTCCGGCTATCTTCCCGTCTACTTCCGCCACCAGACAATGATCATGGGGATCGTCTCCAAACCCTCGCACATACACTTGCAGGTCGTCTTGCTCTATGATGGAGCGTGGTGGTGGCTCCACTCCTTGAGGAATAAAAATGGCTTCGTAGAGGAAATCGTCCAATACGGGTATCTCTTGGGGGTGTATGTTACGAATATTGATCATCTGAATAATGGATTATAGGTGATTTAAAAGTATGCAAATTCTATCTTCTCGTATAATCTTAGGTGCGGACTTTCCTGCCAGCACCAGCACTTTTTTACCATTGCGGTAGATATGGAGCTGGTGTGAACGGACCATAGCAGTTAGTTCGGAGTCTGCTTGAATGGCTTGCCAAAGAGGATGATAGATGCCATCCTTCTCGAACAGTTTCTTCTGCAGGTGCGAGCACATATTGGTGGTGTCTATAGTTATCATATCTTAAACAGTTTCCTTGTAAAAAAATCTGTTGGATGAACAAAATTATCAATATGCAATCTAAAGAACAACTAACATATCAACATTTTTGTCCAACATACTTGTTTATGATGATAATTTGTTATATTTGTCATACCATAGAAAAAAGGATCATTAATATTAACAATTATATAAAACGCTTAAAATTTATGTCATACAAAAAAGTAATCATTCCATTTCTGACGTTATTTGCGTGTGCGACAACCACAATGGCAGAAAATGACAAATTGTATATTTGGCTGAAAGACGGTTCTGTCGTAGAATATGCAATTGCCAATGTAGATAGTCTTACAATCAACAAGCCAGAACAGACTAATCCAGGAGTGAATCCTGCTGAGACAATGCAGAAACTTCGTGATGATTTGGTGGAATTCGCACCTAACGTGCCAAATAACAGTTATGGTGAGGTGAGGTCTTATCAGTATTCCTCAAAAAGTGCAGGACATGATAAGAAAGTGAGAGTAATGTTGCCACCAAACTACGACACAAACAAGAAGTATCCTGTATTGTTCGTTCTACATGGTATTTTTGGTGACGAGAATTCCATGCTTGATGAGGCTATGGGTGTAAAGAAAATGATTACCAACGCTATTTCCGAAGGTTTGACCAAAGATATGATTGTTATTTTCCCTCAGATGTACACTTCTCCTAAAGGAGAACAACCGAGTGGTTTCGCGTTCGATCAAGAGACAATGAGATACTATGATATGTTTGAGAATGATCTTCTTGAAGACTTGTTACCATGGGCTAAACAGCAGTTCTCGATTGCAGAGGGA
>JAEEMG010000067.1 GCA_016283095.1 Paludibacteraceae bacterium
AAATCTTAGTAACAGACGGCAATCCACGCTTCGACAAACTCTGCTCAATAGTCTGAAGCAACTCTCCCTTGAAATTATAGTAACGAGTATAATTCATGTTGTTTTCTTCATCATACACATAATTTACACGTCCGGAGATATTCTCGTCGGAATTATACTTTTCTATTCTGTCAAGTTTATCTTTTTTATAGAAGAAGACAGATTTGTCGATTGGGTTTCCGTCAGCGTCATAATTTTTCTCACACACTTTCTGCCCCTGTTTGTTGTAGGCATACGTAATGCTTCCTACATCGTCTCCAGCGCTGGTAATCAAGCGAACAGTATCAAAATTTCCTGCTTTGTTGAAGACAATATCACGATCCCACTCTCCTTCCTCACGGAAAGCGTCTCCACGAGTCACCTCTCCAAAACGATCCACAGCATAATACTTGAATTCACTCAGTTTATGCACATCACCAGACATTCCCATATCCTCCACATCAGTGGTATGTTTCTCGCCGCATGAAGCAAGGCCTATCAGCAAAGACGCTGCTATATAAATCAAATTCTTTTTCATGTCAATTTTATTTCTTCTCCACAAGTGCGAAATCAAGTTGTTTCTTATCCAAGTCGGCACGAGCGATCTTCACAACCACCTCGTCGCCAAGCTGGAATTTTTTGCCTTTTCTACGACCTGTGATACAATAATTCTTTTCATCGAATACGTAGTAGTCGTCATCAAGTTCACGGATAGGGATCATTCCCTCACACTTATTCTGAGCCAACTCGACATAGATTCCCCACTCTGTCACGCCTGAGATAACTCCATCGTAGATCTGTCCGAGACGTTCCTTCATATACTCCACCTGCTTGTATTTGATAGACGCGCGCTCCGCATTTGCGGCAAGCTGCTCCATCTTTGAGCTGTGGTCACAAAGGTCGTCAAACAACAGTTTGTCGGCACTCTTCTCACCTCTTGCGTATCTGTCGAGCAGACGGTGCACCATCATATCTGGATAACGGCGGATTGGCGAAGTGAAGTGAGTGTAATAGTCGAAAGAAAGTCCGTAATGTCCTACATTATCAGTAGAATAGATAGCTTTTGCCATCGAACGGATTGTGATAGTCTCGATCAGATTCTGTTCTCTTGTACCCTGTACTTTGTCGAGCAAATTGTTGATTGAAGTAGAGACCTCCTTATTCTTTCCTGTCGTATTCAATTTATATCCGAAACGGGAGATGAACTGAGACAAGTTGTTCAATTTATCAGGATCCGGATTATCGTGGACACGGTATACGAATGTCTTAGGATTCTTCTGTCCGCCGATATGTTCAGCCACAGTTCTGTTGGCAAGAAGCATGAACTCCTCGATAAGTTTGTTGGCATCCTTGCTCTCCTTGAAATAAACATCGATAGGCTTGCCTGTCTCATCAATTTCAAATCTTACCTCAGTACGCTCAAATGCGATAGCACCGTTCTTGAATCGATCTTCACGAAGTTTCTTAGCCAATCTGTCGAGAGTAAGGATTTCATCCTTCATATCGCCCTCTTTAGTCTCGATTACGTTCTGAGCATCCTCATATGTGAAGCGACGGTCGGATTTGATGACTGTGTGCACAATCTGATATTTGATTACCTTGGCATTGTCGTCCATTTCAAACATCACCGAATAACAAAGTTTTTCCTCGTCTGGACGAAGAGAACAAACCTTGTTACACAATCTTTCCGGAAGCATTGGGATTGTACGGTCAACAAGGTATACGCTGGTAGCACGGCTGACAGCCTCCTGCTCGATACAGTCGTCCAGATGCACATAATGAGTGACATCAGCGATGTGGACACCCACCTCCCAGTTGCCATTGTCTAGTTTACGGATAGACAATGCGTCGTCGAAATCTTTTGCGTCACGAGGGTCGATAGTGAACGTAGGGATATCACGGCAGTCGAGACGTTTGGCGATCTCTTCAGATGAGATCTCGTCTGGAATAGTGTCTGCATAAGCTTCCACCTCAGCAGGATAGCTGTATGGCAAACCAAACTCGACAAGGATGGCGTGCATCTCCGCATTGTTGTCGCCAGAGCTTCCAAGCACCACCGTCACCTCACCGACTGGATTTCTTCCCTTTTCAGCCCAGTCTATGATCTTTACAATCGCCTTATCACCATCTTTCGCACCATTCAGTTTGTCGATTGGCACAAAGATATCGTTGCCAAGAATACGGTTGTCGACAAGCAAGAACGCATAGTTCTCCTTCACATTCAGTTTGCCGACGAAAGTGTCACGCTCACGTTTAAGGACCTCCATGACCTCACCTTCCTGCTCCTTACCCTGACGGCGGGCAAACAGACGTACCTTAACAGTGTCTCCGACAGCCGCCTTATTAAGATTACGGTCGCTGATTATAATCTCGTCACCACCGTCTTCAGGCACAAGGATAGCGCCACCACCACGTTTGGCTGTGATAACACCGACAATAGAACCCATTCGAGGATTCAAACGGTATTTGCCGACAGGTGATTCAATAAGATATCCCGTCGCAGCAAACTCTTGAAGGACATCTATGATTTGCTGGCGTGCGGTCATGCCAGAATAACCGAGAGTGGCAGCCACATCCTTGTAGGATACAGGATCACCCTGGTACTCAGAAAAGTATTTTGATATATCATTTATTATCTCCTTCTTGCGAACAGAGACAGCTGATTCATGCTTTCTATTTTTATTTTTGGGACGCATAGCTTTTTTGCCGATGCTAAACGCCTTATTCGATTTTTTCCCTCTTTTCATAACTCATCATTTTATATCTCAAAGATAAGAAATAAATCCAAAAAGAAAGCAAAACATATATTAATCTTGACATAAAAAAGAGGAGCGAACAATTTGTCCGCCCCTCGTGTGAGATATAATTTGTAAAGAAGCTCCTAAGAACGCCTGTACATAAATTACTTCTTAATGATCTGACCAGTAACTACACCAGCCTCAGTGTTAGCCTTAACAACGTAGATACCGTTAACCAAGTTAGCAACGTTAACAACGTTAGACTCTGAAGAAGCAACCAAAGAACCAGCTAGAGAGTAAACAGCCACGCTCTTAACACCCTCGTTAGTCACAGTGATAACATCAGTTGCAGGATTAGGATAGATAGAAACCTCACCCTTAGCAACAATGTTATCTACATCATTCTTGAATGATGTTGGAATTGAATTCTCCTTATAGTCTGTTCCGAAAGAATAGTCACCAATTCTTCTTGGCCACCAATCTGTATCTCCAGTCAAACGGATATCACCGAACATATAAGAGATTACATCGTTAGGGACGAAACGCAATGTGATGTAAGAGTACTCCTTTGCATTTGAAGGAAGATCAACATCACCATAAACCATCTGCATCAAACGAGGAATAGAATCCACTGTATCATCTCCACCCTTAGTGAATGTAGGTTTGAACTTTTCCCACTCTGTCTTCGATGAAATTGTCTGTGCATCACCGGCTTCGAATCTATACTCCACAGGGAAACGGACATCCTCAGAATTTGATTTGTAATCTTCGTATGGAGTCAAATCACCTGATTTACCGGCATTATGACCAAGACGCATAGCGATAGAAATAGTCTTTTCAACTGCACCCTCTCCTAATGGAATACGAAGTTGAGCATCTGCAACAACACCTTTTTTATCTGTTCGTGCACTTGATTTCTTAAGAAATGGAAGAGCTCCATATTCAGAATCAAAAAACTCAACCGATGTCTGCTCTCCATAATCACAATACATACGGTCCTGCTTTAGAGTATTAGCCGCTGCATATCCCGAATTTGAAACAAACAATTGCTGTCCATACATTTTAGTAGGATCACCAAACGTTTTAGGTGCGACATCCATTTTTCCTACCGATGCGTCTTCATGTGTACTTCCATTAGTCGCATATACATAGTTTGAAATACTGTTATTTACAATATCACCTTCACCTTCAAGCAAAGTCATCTTATCAGCATAGAATGGTTTTGTTCCATCTGACACAAACTTCAAAGTCTTGATATAACCTTTGATCTCAGCACCAGCCTCAGGGAACATAGCAAGATAAATTGCCTTAACTTTATTACCATCACCTCTTGCTGCTACTTCAGCTGGAAGCATTGGGCTCGAATAAACATATTTGGTTACACTTCTTAGCTTACCAACACCATGGTTATCCAAAACTGACTTTCCTACCTCATCACCTTCTTCATCTATATAAGTGGTATAAGTATAGAAATCACGATACCATGAATCAATTGAGACATGGGCAATACGATACTCTTTCTGCTTTGGATCAAATTTAAACGTTGAGTCTTTTAGAGGCAAAGTATCTGCCATCAAATCAAATTTCCAGCACTCACGCTTATAGCAATCTGCTGTTAATTCTGTACCTTCCTCAAAATAATATTCAAGAACAAGATTCCAAGTCTCACTCAAATCAACTGCCTCTGACAAGTATAGCAGACCAGCTTTATAATTCTTAGCTGGATTCTTAACCATTACCATATCATCTCCAGCAGAATTTTTCGACTCCTCTATCTCATAGGCCTCCTCTACTGGATCTGCAGATGGAAGGAACTTACAGTTCACCATCTTACCATCCTTGATAACGTAGGTTTCGTTCTCCGCCGCATTTGCCGCGAAAGCAAGAGAAAGAACGCTACTAGCAAGTAAAAATTTCTTTATCATACTCTTTTCTTTTTAATTAATATTCCTAACTATAAAACCTTATTTCGCATACTTAGATACGAAACGACACAAAAATAGTCTTAAAAAGCAAATCAACAATTTTTCAGCATAAGAAAAATGTTAAAAAGACTGTTTTTTAACTTTTTTAAGACCTTTTTTATATTGTAAAACATATTTTATAGGCTCCACTCGAATCCGTCCTTGGTATCCTTGACCTTAAAGCCAAGTCTAGCCAACTCATCACGGATCTTGTCGCTTGTAGCCCAATCTTTGTTTGTCTTCGCCTGTTTTCTGATTTCCAATAGCAAATCCACTGCTCCTTTGTAAGCATCGTTTGCAGCACCAGAATTCTCCTCCACTCTCATTCCAAGAATGTCTATCAAATACAAGTCGAACACCTCTTTCAACTCCTTCAAATCTGCCTCTGAGATTGTAGCTTTGCCGTCTGCAACAGTATTGATAATACGTGTAGCGTCGTACAAATGGGAAATAACAATAGGAGTATTCAAGTCGTCAAGCATCGCTTCCTCACAAAGCTGACGGTAATTCTTCATCTCCATTGATGTCTCTTTCGACGGAGTAAGCTTCTGCAAACGTGCATAGCTCTCACACAATCTTGCGAATCCCTTCTCCGCAGCGATCAACGCCTCGTTGCTGAAATCAACAGTGCTACGATAATGAGCCTGAAGAATGAAGAAACGGATTGTCATCGGTGCGTATGCCTGAGTCAACAGCTTATGATTTCCTGTGAAGAACTCATCCAATGTAATGAAGTTGCCAAGAGACTTACCCATCTTCTGTCCGTTGATGGTGATCATATTGTTATGCATCCAATAATGCACTGTCTCCTTACCAAGGGCTGCTGTACTCTGGGCGATCTCACACTCATGGTGAGGGAAGATCAAATCCATTCCACCTCCGTGGATATCAAACTCTTCTCCAAGATACTTAGTTCCCATTGCAGAACACTCCATGTGCCAGCCTGGGAAACCGTCGCTCCATGGTGATGGCCAACGCATGATATGCTCTGGCTGTGCTTTCTTCCACAACGCGAAGTCAAGAGCACAATGTTTCTCGTTCTGACCGTCAAGCTCACGTGTTGTCTCCAACAAATCCTCGATATTTCTACCAGACAATTTGCCGTAGCGATGATCCTTGTTATATTTCTTGACATCGAAATATATAGAGCCTTCACTCTCATATGCATAACCAGCATCAAGAATCTTCTTCACGAAGTCGATCTGCTCAATAATATGGCCCGACGCGTGAGGCTCGATGCTTGGTGGCAACACACCAAGTCTATCCATTGCAGAATGGTAACGGTTAAGGTAATACTGCACTACCTCCATTGGTTCCTTCTGCTCAAGACGTGCTTTTTTTGCGATTTTGTCCTCGCCTTCATCAGCATCATGCTCCAAGTGTCCCACATCAGTGATGTTGCGGACATAGCGAACCTTATATCCAAGATGAGTCAAAAATCTGTATAGGATATCAAAAGTGATAGCCGGACGTGCATGACCTAGATGACCGTCGCCATAGACTGTCGGTCCGCAAACATACATTCCCACGTATGGCTCTTTCAATGGCTTGAATATCTGCTTAGTACGTGTTAAAGTGTTGTATATCGTTAATTTATGTTCCATATATTATAGTGTAATTGGCACTTCTCTCTTAATACTCATATCCAAAGAAATCAATGTTTCTGTCGACATAACGCCCTTGATACTCTGGATTTTACCGTTTAGAAGATCCATAAGATCCTCATTATCCTTCGCATAAAGCTTAACCATCATTGTGTATGGTCCAGTTGTAAAGTGACACTCTACAACCTCAGGGATTTTTTCCAATTCAGGCACAACAGTAGCATACATAGATCCCTTCTCCAGCTTGATACCGATGTAGGTACAAGTCTGATAACCCAAAGTTTTTGGGTTAACATGATAGCCCGAGCCAACGATTACTCCTGTGTCAATAAGACGCTGCACACGTTGGTGGATAGCAGCTCTCGAAACCTCACAATCCTCAGCAATATCCTTAAATGGGATTCTGGCATTCTTAGTGATTATGTTAAGAATTTGTCTGTCTAAGTCGTCGATTTTTTCCATCATTCAACTTTTTTATTCTTTTTTACAAATTTAGTTCAAAATTAGACTTTTTCTTTCACTTTTTTTCAAAAATGCCGATTTTTTTCACAAAAAGACAAAAAAAAGCGTTGTTCTAACGAACAACGCCTTATTTCTTATTGATGCAAAGAAATTATTCAGCAACAACACTGAACTTAACCTCTGCAGCAACCTCCTTGTGAAGACGAGCAACTGCAACGTACTCACCAAGAGCCTTAACTGTCTCCTTAACAGAGATGATCTTTCTGTCTACATTGTAACCAGCCTTCTCAAGAGCCTCAGCAATCTGGATGTTAGTTACTGAACCGTAGATTGCACCTGTCTCCTTGTTAGCCTTAGTTGGGATTGTAAGTGAAACTGTGTTCAACTTAGCAGCCAACTCCTCAGCATCAGCCTTGATCTTAGCAAGCTTGTGAGCTCTCTGCTTCAAGTTCTCAGCCAATACCTTCTTTGCAGAAGGAGTAGCAACGATAGCCTTTCCCTGAGGAATAAGGTAGTTAAGACCGTATCCGTTCTTTACCTTTACAACGTCATCCTTGTAACCAAGATTAGCAACGTCCTCTAGCAATATAATTTCCATTGTTATTCCTCCTGTTTATTACTTCAACAAATCTGTTACGTATGGTAGCAATGCAAGGTGACGAGCACGCTTAACAGCCTGAGCAACCTTACGCTGGAACTTCAAAGATGTACCAGTTAGACGGCGAGGCAAAATCTTACCCTGCTCGTTAAGGAACTTCTTCAAAAATTCAGGATCCTTGTAGTCGATATACTTAATACCGTTCTTCTTGAAACGACAGTACTTCTTTCTCTTAACGTCTACTGTAGGAGGCGTCAAATATCTGATTTCTGATGCGTTCTGTGCCATGTCTTAGTTCTCCTTATTTTTGCCGTTCTTTCTCTTTGCAGCATATTCAACTGCATACTTGTCCAACTTAGTAGTCAAGAAGCGAAGCACCTTCTCGTCACGACGGAACTGAAGTTCCAATTTCTCTACCATTGTAGGCTCTGCCTCAAACTCGAACAAGCAGTAAAAGCCTGAGCTCTTCTTGTCGATTGAATAAGCAAGCTTACGCATACCCCAAAGCTCCTCATTAACGATCTTTGATCCTTCGTTAACAAGTACGCTCTTGAATTTTTCTGCCGTTTCCTTCATCTGTTCGTCAGACAAAACGGGAGTTAAGATGAAAACGACCTCGTAATGATTCAACATAACTTGTTTATTAATTAATTAAAATAATTTGCTTTAAAAGCGGTGCAAAAGTAGTGATTATTTTTCTTCTATCCAAATAATCATACACTTTTCGGAAAATTGTTGATAATTAAAATGATTCTTTCCCATATCATGACTGCCATGACGCATATCGAACTCTTTCTGTAGCTAATAACGAGGATTGTTAAGGGCGGAACGCCCTAACCTCACCACTTCTGCGAGCCGAAGGCGAGCAGTTATAAAATTTCAATTTTAGCAAGTGAATAATGAGGATTATTAAGATCCATATTTGATATTGGTTCTCTTTCGTGTCTCATTATAAGTGCTCGCCTTCGGCTCGCACGTAGGAAGGGAGAAGGGTGCTCCGCCCTTTGGAATCCTCATTTATGACACACCAACTATAATTTCATTCCAGCTGAGTTATATGAGTTCCCCATTGTATTGCCTTTCAGGCAAAATTTATGTCATCGTCACACCATTCCGAGACGTTGTCACGGGTTACTCTCGCTTTGCTCGGTAGCGTCTTTCAGACGAATTCCTCAGACAGCGGGCAGGTTTGAAACCTGCCCCTACGACCATCATCGTATAAAGTTGAGCCTAAATCACGATGAAAAAAAATGGAGACGTGAATAATCGCGTCTCCATTCTTCATTATGCATTACGCATTTTTAATTCATATTAATACTCGTCCCAGCTCTTGATCTTGATGTCCTCAAACTTAAGCTCGCAAACTGAGCGGATAAACGCACTTGCAAGACGGGCATTTGTGATCAATGGAATATTGAAGTCGATCGCGCTTCGACGGATCGCATATCCATTGTTTATCTCACGTTCTGTATTATTCTTTGGTATGTTGATCACCAAATCAAACTCTTTGTTATGAATCATCTCCATAACATTCTTCTTTGCATTTGGTTCATCTGGCCAACCTACTGGAATTGACTTGATGCCGTTCTCATCCAAGAACTTGTATGTTCCGTATGTAGCGTAGATATCAAAGCCGTTGTTCTGAAGCATCTTGCAAGCGTCTAACAAATCTACCTTTGATTTTGTCTCTCCTGATGAGATCATCACGTTCTTCTTCGGTATCTTGTATCCTACTGACAACAATGACTTCAACAATGCCTCAGACAAATCATCTCCGATACATCCAACCTCTCCTGTTGAACTCATATCCACTCCATGTACTGGATCGGCTTGTGTCAAACGTGCGTATGAGAACTGTGAGGCCTTAACTCCTACATAGTCAAGATCAAACGCGCTCTTCTCTGGCTTCTCTACCTTCTGTCCCAACATGATCTTTGTAGCCAACTCAATAAAGTTGATCTTCAAAACCTTGCTGACAAATGGGAAGCTTCGTGATGATCGCAAGTTACACTCGATAACTTTGATCTCGTTATTCTTAGCCAAGAACTGGATGTTGAATGGTCCAGATATATGAAGCGCAGCTGCGATCTTACGTGCAATCGCTTTGATTCTGCGTACTGTCTCTACATAAATCTTCTGTGGTGGGAACTGAGTTGTGGCATCTCCTGAGTGTACTCCTGCAAACTCAATATGCTCACTAATCGCGTAAACCACAATCTCTCCGTTCTGAGCAACCGCGTCAATCTCGATCTCCTTACATCTCTCCATAAACTCAGAGATGACAACAGGATGTTTCTTTGATACGTTGGCTGCCAACTTCAAGAAATTCTCAAGCTGTGACTTGTCGTAGCAAACGTTCATCGCAGCTCCAGACAACACATATGATGGACGTACCAATACTGGGAATCCAACTTCATCAACAAATCCGTAGATATCCTCAAGACTTGTAAGCTCACTCCAACGTGGCTGGTCGATTCCAAGTTCATCACACATAGATGAGAACTTCTGTCGGTCCTCAGCACGGTCAATATCGACTGCCTGTGTACCGAGCAATGTCACACCTGCATCTGAAAGTTTTACAGCAAGGTTGTTTGGAATCTGTCCTCCCGTCGACACGATAACTCCCTTCGGATTCTCCATCTCTATGATATCCATAACACGCTCGAAACTCAACTCATCGAAGTAAAGTCTGTCGCACATATCATAGTCAGTAGAAACTGTCTCTGGATTGTAGTTGATCATCACTGAACGAAGACCTTCCTTGCGGATTGTGTTCAACGCATTTACACCACACCAGTCGAACTCTACAGATGATCCGATTCGGTATGCTCCAGATCCAAGTACGACTACCGACTTATGGTCGCCAACATACTTGACATCATTTGCTGTACCTGAATATGTGACATATAGATAATTTGTCTGTGCTGGATACTCAGCGGCAAGTGTATCGATCTGCTTAACTACAGGCAAGATACCTTTGCTCTTTCTGTGTGCACGGACATTCAATACCTCTTTTTCAATCACGTCGTTGCCACACTTTGTAACAAGACGAGCTATCTGGAAGTCGGAGAATCCCAACTGTTTTGCACGAAGAAGAACGCCATCTGGCAACTCCTTCAACGAGTTGAATCCTGATAGATTCTTCTCCAAACTGATAATATTCTCAAGTTTCTGCAAGAACCACAAGTCGATCTTTGTCAATTCGTGGATTCTCTCTATAGAATAACCCTCATGAAGAGCCTGTGCGATATAGAATATACGCTTATCAGTAGGCTTTGACAATGCTGAATCCAAATCGTCGGACATCAAATCTTTGTTTGCAACAAATCCGTGCATGCCCTGTCCGATCATACGAAGACCCTTCTGGATGCTCTCCTCAAATGTGCGTCCGATTGCCATGATCTCACCGACCGACTTCATTGAAGATCCTAGCAGACGGCTTACTCCATGGAATTTACCAAGATCCCAACGAGGAATCTTACAAACGATATAGTCGAGAGCAGGCTCAAAGAATGCTGAAGTCTCCTTTGTCACTGAGTTCTTAAGCTCTGGCAAAGCATAACCCATACCTAGTTTAGCAGCGACAAAAGCGAGTGGATATCCCGTCGCCTTTGAAGCCAAAGCAGAAGATCTTGATAGACGGGCGTTAACCTCGATCACTCTGTAATCTTCACTCTGTGGGTCGTATGCGTACTGCACATTACACTCTCCTACGATTCCGATATGACGGATAATGCGGATTGCAGTCTCACGAAGTTTATGATAATCTTTATTTGAAAGTGTCTGAGACGGTGCTACTACGATACTCTCTCCTGTATGGATGCCAAGCGGGTCGAAATTTTCCATATTACATACTGTAATACAGTTGTCGTACTTATCACGGACAACCTCATACTCAACCTCTTTCCATCCCTTCAACGACTTCTCTACCAACACCTGTGGAGAATAAGAGAATGCCTTCTCAACAAGTATTCTCAACTCTTCATCGTTGTTGCAGAAACCAGATCCTAGTCCACCAAGTGCGTAAGCGGCACGCACGATCACTGGATAGCCAAGCTCGTTAGCAGCCTTCAAAGCATGGTCGATATCTGTAACAGCCTCACTCTTAATATAGTTGACGTTGATTTCAGCCAACTTCGAGTTGAAGATCTCACGGTCCTCTGTATCGATGATTGCCTGAACCGGAGTTCCAAGCACCTCAATATTATATTTCTCTAGGATGCCTCCCTTATATAGAGCCACACCACAGTTCAACGCTGTCTGTCCACCGAACGACAAGAAGATTCCGTCTGGACGCTCTTTCTGGATAACTCTCTCCACAAACTCAGGAGTCACAGGCAAGAAATAAACCTTGTCAGCCACACCCTCAGATGTCTGGACAGTTGCGATATTTGGATTGATAAGCACCGTCTTCACACCCTCTTCACGAAGAGCTTTCAACGCCTGTGAACCAGAGTAGTCAAACTCTCCAGCCTCACCGATCTTCAACGCTCCTGATCCAAGTAGCAATACTTTATTATACTTCTTAGGTCCAGTGAACTTGCCCTCGTCGATGATGCTTACAGGCTCATTGCTCTGCTTTGCCACCATATCCACAAATGTGTCGAACAAGAATTCTGTATCTGTAGGACCTGAACTTGCCTCTGGGTGGAACTGAGCCGAGAAGAAAGGCTTAGACTTATGACGGATACCCTCATTTGTACCGTCGTTCATATTGATGAACAATGGCTCCCAATCAGATGGGATTGTTTTATTGTCGACGGCAAAACCGTGATTCTGCGAAGTGATATATGCACGTGTGCTACCAACCATGCTCACTGGCTGGTTGTGGCTACGGTGACCATACTTCAATTTATATGTCTGAGCACCAGCGGCGATAGAAAGCAACTGGTTACCCATACAAATTCCAAAGATTGGCTTGTTTTTCTGCAATGCGACGCGGATGTGCTCGACTGTCTTTCCACAAAGAGCAGGGTTACCTGGACCGTTTGAGATGAATAGTCCGTCATACTCAAGAGTGTTGAAATCATAGTCCCAAGGCACGCGAGTTAGGGTAACATCACGTTTCAACAAGCAACGGATAATATTATTCTTGACACCACAGTCGACCATCACGATCTTGTACTTACCTTTTCCGTAAGTCACAACCTCCTTGCAACTTACCTTAGCGACAAGATTCTCAAGATTTGGATCAACGAATGGAATGTCTTTATTTTCATCAGGAAAAACCAACTTACCCTTCATCGCACCCTTCTCACGAACGATCTTAGTAAGCTCACGAGTGTCGATACCGCAGATTCCTGGGATTTTCTCAGCCTTTAGCCAGTCGCCAAGGCTCTTCACAGCGTTCCAATGGCTGTAGCGGTCAGAGTAGTCAGAGATAATGATTGCAGACGCCTGAATTTTGTCAGACTCATAAAATTTGGAAATACCGAACTCATCCTTTTCATCATTCGGCACTCCGTAGTTGCCGACAAGAGGGAAAGTGACTGTTAACAACTGGCCTGCATAAGATGGATCCGTCAAACTTTCTGGATAACCTACCATGGCAGTGGCAAACACTACCTCACCAGAAACAGGAGCCTCGTATCCAAACGATTTTCCTTCAAATACGGTACCGTCTTCAAGCACCAAATTCAATGGTCTGTATGCGTGCATATTCTTTTATTTTTTTCAGTTCTTAAAAAATCGCACAAATTTCGTGATAATTTTTGATTATAGAAAGAGAATTTTGAAAAAATCCTCAAATTGTGAATAACAGACCTCCGTTTCAACAAAATATGCTAAAAAACATTCAAAATTGTATTTGGTCACAACTTCGTTCTCGACATCCAGAATTTCAATATGATAATCCGGAATAAATTCTGTTCATAAACGCGAACCGCCGCATATAATAAAAAACACAGCGATGTCCATTATTATGGAGATAACTAAAGAAAAAAAGATGAGTCTTCCCCAACGTCTTCTGCCATCTATCCTTAAATATAAATGTGATAATAATATGATCAAAGGCATCAGTAAACACAAAAGATAAAATGCGATCATTGCGACAATGGAGTATGCATTATTTATCATTAAAGAATTAGAGAAGCATCCAAATATAACACAGATGGCAAAAATTGTAATTTTACTTCGCAAATCTGGTTGAAATCCCCAAAAATTCAAAAGCGAAGACGAAATCATCATGATGATAAAACCAGTCAACACACTCAAGAAAACGATCGCAACCGTCCTCCAACTATCACCAGAAAAGACAATCGGTTCACTGGAATCGCCAGTCACTTTCACATTATAAGTTTTTGATTTATGAAGTCTAAACTCCTTGCTGACATAAATCATTTTTGTTTTAGGGAAATAGACAGCCAACCGAGTTCCACTTAGTCCTTTATAAATTCGAGCCTCATAAGTGAGTCTTCCTGTTTCCGTATAATCATCAAATGCACCCACGAAAACGGAAAACAGACCTTTTTCAAGTCTTTCTATGACATCAACAGAATCATTTTTAGCATCATATACATAAAATTTATCGTCATCAAAATTTTCTTGTTCTGTCTCAAACAACAAGCTAAGGCTATGATTATTAACCAAGTCAACATAAAATGTGTCGCTTATCGCACTTCCATCAATATTCAAAGTCAAATTAACGTTTAATCCGCTGGCTTGAGAAACAGAGATAGTCAAAAACAATAATATAAAACTAATTATGTATTTGATTGTTCGCATTCTGATATTCATTTATTATTTATCACAAAAATAACAAGAAATCATTATTATAAAAAAAGAAGACGGAACTGTTCGCTGCTCCGTCTTCTCTAACCTCAAAACCATAAACTCTGGTCTCTACTCTCTATCCTCAAAGTTTATTTCTTTTTCTTGTCTTTCTTTCCGTCTTCCTTAACCTTACTCTTTCGGTCCACAAATGATTCCTTATAAAGGTTTGGATCCTTGATTATCTCCAAAGCCTTTTTCACAACATCACTTTGGGTGTTCATGATCTCGTAGTATGTGCCACGGCCCCAAAGATCGCTTGCAATCAAAGCCTTCATATTGATCTTCATATGTTCACGCGAACGTTTGATCTGCTCTTCATCACGCTCGATCTTAGCTTCATCCGCCTGCTTCAACAAATCTTCCAACATATCGTCCGTAATAACGAATGTCTTATTGAATTCTGCAAACGAACCTTCCTGCTCGTAGTCATACTTGCCATTCAACTTCTCACGGTTACGCTCCACATATTTCAAGCAATATTTGTTGAGCACTCCCTTACCAATCACCTTTCTGTAGTAGGCTGTGTTATAAGTAGTGTCGAGCGGAACAAACACATCCGGCATGATACCTCCACCTCCATAGATTGTACGCTCTCTATATAAAGTAGTGTACTTCAACGAATCTGGGAATGAGATACTGTCCTCATGCATATACTCACCACGTGCCCATCTGTCGCTCAAATCCTTGGCATAATCTTTCTTGCCATTCTTCTCATATGGTTTCTGCACACATCTTCCTGCCGGAGTATAGTATTTGGCGATTGTAAGACGCATCTCACTTCCATCTGCGAACTTGAATGGTTTCTGCACCAATCCCTTTCCAAATGTACGGCGACCTACAATGACTGCTCGGTCAAGATCCTGCAATGCTCCAGCTGTAATCTCGGATGCGGATGCTGAATTCTCGTCCACCAAAACCACAAGTCTGTTTTTATGATCTGTAAGTGCAGTCACATTCTCACGAAACTGACCCTCTTTTCTCTTCGAAGGCTCCATCATCGCACCGTCGCCATCAAAATATCTGTCTGACGAACGATATTCCTGTCTTGGCTGATGCACACCCTCTGTGTAAACCACCATCGAATTCTCTGGCACAAACATTGACACAAGATCTTTGGCTGTATTCAAGAATCCGCCACCGTTACCCTGAAGGTCGATGATCATATATTTCATTCCCTGCTTAGAAAGTTTGTTGAATGCCTCAACATACTCGTCCATAGTGGTGCGCGCGTAACGGTTGATCTTGATATAACCGACCTCCTTATCTATCATATAAGACGCATCGACACTATACAAAGGAATTTTATCTCTGGTGATTGTGAACATCAAAGGAGCTGTCTCTCCACCTCTTACAACAGTAATATTAACATCTGTGCCACGTGGTCCACGGACACGCTTCTGTATCTCATTCGTACTCATTTTGACGATGTTCTCACCGTCTACAGATATGATCTTGTCGCCAGCCATGATTCCAACTTTTTCAGCTGGAGCTCCACTGATTGTCTGCATCACCACCATTGTGTCTTCCAACATCTGGAATGTGACACCGATTCCGTCAAAATCACCACGCAAACCTTCATTTGCTTTTTCAACTTCTTCCTTTGGAATATAAGAAGAGTGAGGGTCTAGCGACTGCAACATGGCAGCGATTGCCTCATCAGCAAACTCTTTCTCGTTGACTGTATCCACATAATTGTTGATCACGAAATGAGAAGCCCAAATTATTTTCTGAAGGTCAGGAGACAATCCTGATTGCTGTGCGTTCACATAAAAAATTGACATCAACGACATCAAAACCGCAACTAATGTTCTTCTTTCTTTTCTCATCAGCTAATATCTATTATCAAATCCAAGTGCGAATTTACACATATTTTACGCATTGCACCCCACCACGCATTAATTATTTTCCAATATTTAAGAATTTTTAGGAAGAAAAAAGGCTCCACCCAAAAGGATGGAGCCTTATGTTTTCAGCGTAAAGTTATTACTTTGCAGCCTCAGCAGCAGCCTCAGCAACAGCCTCTACAGCGTTAGCAACTGTGTCACCAGCAGCCTTAGCAGCAGCAACTACAGAATCAGCAGCAGCAGCTACAGCAGCAGCAGCTGAATCAGCCTTTGCGATTGAATCAGCGATTCTGATAGAATCAGCCTTAGCAGCCTCACAAGCAGCCTTGTCACACTTAGATCCACAGCAAGATGCTAGACATAGAGCAGCACCAGCAACAAAGAATAGAACAACTTTTTTCATTTCTCTTGTATATAATATGAATTAAACAAATTCGTGTTTTGAATTCGCTTACAAAATTACACTTATTTTTAATAACATGCACCAAAAACACATTTTTTTTACATTTTTTTGCCATATTTTTTTCATAATGTAAGTTGTGCAAATATTACGTTGACAAATTGCAGTGTTTTTCTAGGATTTAGGGCTCATTTTCACACTATAAAAAGGAATATACATACAAGATTGAGGGTGGAGGGTGGTCTTTCGCGAAATCGAAGAATGGACAAAAATTAAAGACGCTCATTAATAATAATAGAAACACAAAAACAGATAAAAAATATATAGACACACGACATAAACAATGGAGACGCACGGACGTGCATCTCCATAATTTTGCATTTCGAATTTAGAATTTCGAATTATTAATTATTCCTCGTCCTCATTATCTGTGAAGACTCCTGTTTTGTCGCAATATCCATACTCTCCTTCTAGGACTTCTGCGATACGGTCTTCATCAAATTTCTGAGCCAACTTCTCTCCTGCTTTCTTGTCTTTCTCCACCTGATCCACTACATACTGGAGAATCTCATCTTCGTCGATATCCACCTCATCATCTGAATCCTCATCGAAGAATCCCTGGGCCTCGTAGTAATCGTAAAGGATATCAAGGATATACTCTACCTCTTCAGCTGTTGTGTCGGCATACTCTTCATCCAAGTTGGCAAGGATGAATTCCACAGCTTCCTTATCGTCGTATCCGATTTCGTCTTGTGCCATAATCTATAGTTTTTAGTTTATATTCACTTAATAAGTCTTATTTTTTCGTTTCAACACGAATATCTTATTCGATGTCGTCTCATCATTGTCTGTGATCTCGATTTCTAACCCGTGTTTTTCAGCAAAAGTTTTCATCTCTTCTGCATCAAAAAAGTCTATCTTACGGGCGACTTTGTTGAAATGGATGATGGATGAAGTGGAGAACCATTCCGTCAACTTGGTTATTTTATGCGTTTTCTTCTGACTCTTGTCCGCATCTCGCACAATGATTTTTCCTCCATCTTTCAATTTCTCCAAACATTTGCATAGGACGCTGTTTCGTTCGTCTGCTTTCATATAATGCAACACGTCGTTGAGGATGAACACATCGCTCTCCACAAAATCCGAATTCACAATGTCTGCCACGCTATATATCTGGTTGTCAGCCACTGAATAACAATGCTGAGCTATTTCTATCTTATCCTCATCATAGTCGTACGAATGAATCTCGGCTTCTGGCATCGTATGGCTCAGCATGAACGACAAATATCCGTAGCCACATCCCAAATCTGAGACGACGGCATTGTTTGGAATCTGTCTCCAATACTTCTGATAGTCTTCTTCTATTCTGATTTTGGCTTTGGTGTAGTATTCAAGCACTGGTCCTTTCAGAATAAAGTTTTGCTCCAGCAGATGACGGAAATATGGATTCTTAGGTGTATCTATCTCACGACAGAGTGCATCATACTCACTCTTTATCAAAGCTTCGTATTCCGCAGCGTCTTCCTTGAACAATCGTTTGGCACGGTCGGACGGTGCGCACGCTCTCCTTTCACAAATCTTCATCGCTATATTCGTCCGGCCTACATATATAATGTCTCCTTTGCGGATGCCATAATGATGGCCGGCAAACACAACAGGAAGAATATCGATGCCAAGTTCACTTGCCAAAAAGAATGCTCCAGGATGGAATTTCGCGATTTTTCCATCGACACTTCTCTCTCCTTCCGGAAAGACACATATGCTGTAACCGTTGGCGACAAGTGTCTTCAACTGCGGTATGTAGTTTTCAGTAGCGTCGTCGCTGCAGAAAAATCCTGACAAATGAAGAAGGATTCCATAGACAGGGGAATTCCAATTTGTCTTCTTTGCCATAATCACCACTTTAGGAGTGAGTGCCATCACACGTACGATATCAAGCACCGACTGATGGTTGGATACTATCATCGCTGGCTTTGAAAAATCCTCATGCGTATTGTCCGCATCTTTTCTTGTCAGACGAGGTGTGGCTATCCATATCAATCCTCTGCAGAAATAGCAGATCAGATAGTGGAGCAAATTGTAACGCCAAATCTTCTTTAGAGGCAGACAATATGACAACAAAGCCACCAAGGATAGCAAAACTCCTGCTATTCCGAAACTGCCGATCAGAAGTGTAGTCCAGAACAAACTATTGATTGTGATTGGCGACAATCCTTTCTCCGTGCGACGTGTGACAAACAACCTGAATATCAATGGCTGCAACACATACGCGATCAGCACCGTCGCAAACATTCCTATCAATGACGTATATGCTACAGTAAGCAACGAAGGATGATCGGCAAACACCAGAACACCCATGCCGAGTATGGATACGACAGACGAGAAAAAGATCGCTATCTTGTGCGACAACAATGTCTGCCTTCCCCTACTGTATTCATCCACAAGTCCATCTGTGATGAAAATGCTGAAATCATCCCCGATACCGAATATGAATGTTGAGATTATGACACTCACAATATTGAACGACAATCCAAAGAAATACATCACTCCAAGGATGATCAGCCACGCCAATGCCATCGGCATAAAACTCAACAGTGCTGTCTCCAATCGTCCATAATTAAGGAGCAATCCAAGGAACACAATCAGCGACGAAACTCCCAGCACAAAATTGAAATCATCCTGTACGCTTCGCATATACCCCTGAACAAAATGAGGTTTGTCGAGAATCACAACATTCCTGCTGCCTACAAACGAATCATAAACCTTCTGTTTGGCTTCCGCTTTCATCACGACGTTTGAAATTGCCATTTTCATTCCGTCTTCCGAACAGAACCAACTGTCGATATGTTTGCTTAAAGGCGACTGTGGAACTTTCTCAAATGCCGACTCCACTCTGTCTGCTTTATACTCCGCATTTATTGTTTTGACAAATGGATCAAAAGCAGATGGTTGAAATCCATATTTCTCCGCCGACTTCTTCAATTGCTGAGTCACAGTCTGCTTCCGTTCTGCTGTCCAGAAAGAGTTCCATTTCTCAATTTTCTCCTGCTGTTCTCCGCCAGACACCAGCAATTTGTCTAGATGAGAATGACGCACTATATCACCCGTACCAAGCAAAGAGTCAAGTGTATGATTCATCTTATGATAGGCGACGAGGGACTCATCGTCTGTTTCTCCAGCTGACACAAAATATATCGACACCTCACCATCCTCACATGTTGAACGCTGCAAACGTTTCTCTACATCAAGCGTGCCATCGGGATAATAGCAGAGATGGTTCATGTCGGCATCAAACTCCACATCATTGTAGTGATAGAATCCATAACCGGAAAGCAATAGTATCACCACCACCAGGAACGACACATTCTCAATCTTGTAGGCATTGATTTTCTCAATCCATCTCAATAGTCTGCGTTTCTCCCCCGTATCACCATAACTCATAATATGAGGAAGATAGATGAGACAGAAAATCATGGCTCCGATTATCATGTTAGACGCAAGAAGTCCAAAATCAATCAATAATGAAGACGACGTGAATGTAAGGCTGAAAAAAGCTCCGATAGTTGTGAAACTGCCGACTGTCAGCGGAGATGACAATTCCTTTATCAATTGTGGGGCATCCTTACAATGCTCCTTATGCGTCACCACATGAATCGCATAACTCATCACCACTCCCATGATGGCGCTGCTCGCTCCCATGGCGATCAGGGAGATAGTATCTTTATATATCGCCATCACAGCCAATGCGAAAAGGAATCCGAATGAGCTTGGCAACAATATCAGAAAGACACTCTTTCGGTCACGGAAAGAAAAGAAGATGATTGTGCATATAGCTAATATTCCGACAATAAGCGTCAGACGCATATCCTTCTGGATGCAACGAGAATTGTAAACTCCCATCACTGGCCCACCAAAACAGTCGATCTTTGCCTCATTATGTTTTGCCAACACTTTCTCCACCGCCTCGGTAAGTTTCTGAGACGAGTTGACATCTCCAGCTGGGAAAGTTGGAGTTATTGTGATCATAGCGGTGGAATCAGTGGAAAGGTATACTCCACCGTCGATTATGGAATATTTAGATGAGACCTGGGTGTTGGCAAGGCTTTTCAACGCAGGGCCAGCAAGTCCGAACGGATCTTTATAGATGTAGTCTGCGGCAAAATTACCAAACAATCCGTGCAACGCCCCATAGTTTGCGGCCATCTTTCTATCAATGGCATCCGCAGAAAAGATAGAATCAAATGTCGAGTAGACGGAATTGTCGATAAAGATCGGAAGATTGTTATAGATTATATCAGATGTTGATTGTCCAGCATCCGGATCCACAGTAAAGTCTACACTTTTTGCAAGATCAGGCACAAGAGCGTCATTCAGTTCCTTTTCCAAAGTCAACGCACATTTATGGACAGAGGCTATATCCCCGTCTTCCGTACTCACCATCACCACAACATTATCCTTCACCTTGAGTTTTTCAAACACAAGTTTCTGGACTGCATTGTTTCCATTGTCGGGCAGGATCTTCATTATATCCTGCTCAACATTCAGACGTGATGCGGAAAAACCAAGCAGAGCAATCAACACAACAAGCGACATCCACAAAAGTGAACGCCGTTGCTCAAAAAAGTAATATATCGATAAAAATATCCTTTCCACTATATATTATGGGGTGTATTATAACAACCCCGATTTATAATTTTGGAAGAAGATCAATCCACCACATCATCAGCAATGTCATCGTCTCCATCATAATCATCATCTGTGATTTCGATATCGATGATAGGAGCCTGACGTTTGAACGCCTCGTTTAGAGAAATGATTGTCTCTGTACTTGAGATGCCTTTGATAGCCTGCAGTCTCTCATGGATCAAGCGCAAGAAATCACGGTTGCTCTTTGCGTAAATCTTGATGAACATCGCATATTCTCCAGTAGTGTAATGGCATTCCACCACCTCCGGAATTTTATACAATGCGTCCACAACATCCTGGAAATCATTCGCGTCGCGCAAGAAAATACCCATGTACGCGCATGTGTTGTAACCAATTTTTGATGGGTCGAGCACAAACTCAGAACCTTTGATCACACCGATTTTCTGCAACTTCTGTATACGCTGATGAATTGCAGCTCCTGAGACATTACATTCTCTTGCCACCTCCAAGAATGGCATTCGTGCATTGTCTGAAATCAGTTTTAGAATCTTCTCATCTAACTTGTCAATGTGTTTTTGTCCCATATTCAGTCTGTTTATTGATTAATGTGTTTATCTATAAACTCACTCGCTTTTGCCAACGCGTCAACCTTACCAACATCGATAAGCTGCAAACCGGCAGATTCATGAAGTTGGATATTGTGAGACGGTGCCATATCCAGATAGAAATCAATGATTGAGAATTTATCCGGAAAATCAGACATCTTTCGCAAAAGAGATGGGTTTATAATATGTATTCCAGCGAACGCCAACTGATTGTTTGGTTCTCCAAACACAGTCACGTCGCCTTTAGTTTCGTCTGTTTTAAGATTTTTCCATGCTCGCAGTCTTCCATCTTCAGATGATATCAACTGACGTGAAGAATCACGGTGTGAGCATAGAAGTGTAGCCTCGGCTTCATTTGCCAAATGAGTTTCGTACAATGCTTTGATATCCGCATTAGAAAAAATATCCACGTTATGGACAATAAGCGGCTCTTCACCACCGAATGTCTCAAACGCACGTTTCAATCCGCCACCTGTATCAAGCAGAAAATCACGTTCGTCGGATATTTTCACGTCTACACCAAAATCATTCGACTTCAGATAATCGATAATCTGGTCGCCAAAATGGTGAACATTAACCATGAATTCCGTCACACCAAAACGCTTCAAGTTCTCGATGCAATGGAAAAGCAACGGTTTGCCATTCAGTTCAACCAATGCCTTAGGACGATTGTCCGTAAGTGGGCGAAGACGTGTGCCAAGTCCGGCAGCGAATATCATTGCTCTCATTTGTCACTTTTTTTAGATGTCGACAAAATAGCGTTGTAAACGTTCTTGTTGCGCAAAATATCAGAAGCTCTCTTCGTCTCCTTGTCGTATTTCAGACTTTCCTCAGAAGCTCCCTTCTGGTAATAATAACGTTGAGCCAAGTCGGTAGAAATCAACTGGATAATCTCATCCTTGTTCTTATCCAACTCTTCATCCTGACAACGGAACAGAGCCATCTGCAACGCATCATACTGCTGTTTTGCAGCCTCATATGTGCTGTCTTTCTTTGCTTTCTCAACAAGAGCGTCAAAAAGTTTCTCTTTTTCTGTCTTGTAGCTGAAATCCTTGCTTACAACAAAATTCTTGAAATCCTGCCAATCAGTGAATTTGAAATCCTGCACCGACGGAATTGTAGGATGCTCAGCAGCCCACTTTGTACAATAATCAAAAATGATATTCTTCACGTAAAGCTGATAGACAATCTGGGCAGGAACGCTGTCTCCTGTATACACAGTGTCCGGCATAACACCGCAACCATCCTTCACGATTCTGCCATTCTTAGTTTTGAACTCATGAGTCAAACTATCTGGAATCACAAATTTCTTTCCGTTCTCACGTGTACGGGCATAGTCGATAGCCTGGATACAACGTCCTGACGGGATATGGTATTTTGAGATTGTCAGTTTAAGGCTACCTCCAAATGGAAGGCTGCGGCTTGTCTGCACAAGTCCTTTACCATAAGTACGCTCACCCAAGATGACAGCTCTGTCCAAATCCTGCAATGCTCCGGATACGATCTCAGCGGCGGAAGCACTCTCCCCGTTCACCATCACTACGATTGGCATATCCAAGTCGACAGGATCCTTAGTTGTTGAGAATGTCTCATCCCACTCCTTAATCTTGCTCTTGGTGTAAACCACCTTTGTACCCTTCTCCACAAAACATCCGACGATGTCGACTGCCTCTGAAAGGATTCCTCCTGGGTTGGAACGAAGGTCGATGATCAAACCTTGGATGCCCGACTGTTTAAGTTTCTTCAACTCTGTCTTGAACAAATCAGCAGTGCCAGTTGTGAAACCAGTCAAATGGATGTAGCCAATATTGTCACCGATGTTTTTAGCCAAGTTCAAAGATGATATAGTGATATTGTCACGCACAATATTAAGAGTCACCTCCTTATCTCCACGCTTGACAACCACCTTGACCGAAGTTCCAGCCACACCACGCAACTTCTTGCTCACGTCTGAAGTGGTGCTGCCAATCACTTTTTCCCCGTCGACGCTAAGAAGCACGTCGCCAGCCTTTAGTCCATATTTATGAGATGGAGAATTTTCGTATACCTCCTGGATCATCACAAGACTGTCTCGCTGCGAGATCACCGAACCGACGCCGGCATACGTACCTGTAGTCATAAACTTAAGGTCGTCCATCTCACGCTCAGGGATATACATAGTGTATGGGTCAATCTTGTTGAGCATCGCATTGATTCCCGTCTCCACCGTCTTCTCAACAGAAAACGTGTCAACATAGAACATATCCAGCTCACGCAACAAAGTAGAATAGATTTCCAGGTTTCGAGATACTTCAGCATTTTTATTAGCCATAACCGACGTTGGCGCCACAGCTGCCAACAAGCCAATCATTGCTGCATATATTTTGTTTCTTTTGATTCCCATATTATGAATTCAAAGTTATTAATGCAACAAAATTATCAAAAAGGATAGAAAACTCAAATTAGAATAGAGTTTAATTTTCCTTCTAAGACAAGATTTCCCAATGACCGTTTTTATTTGCACCCACATGTCTGACTAAACCTTCATCGACTAACTTTTTAATATGCCATTCCACCGTCTTGCTTGATTTTCCTATAATTCTTGCGACTCCTGCCTTCGACAATGACGGATTGTTTCTCAGCACAGACATTATATTGTCTCGCGTCTTTTTGCCTAAATTTACAGTCGTATCTTCCAATCCATATTTATAATATGGTTTATAATATGGCTCATTCAACAAGCATGGTGTAGAATCCTCGTCGACCATGATGTAATCGTTGCGCACATCATATTCAAAAGGTATTGATACCCTGATGAAAAAATCCAAAAACTCAAAAACAGACTTTCCGTACAATCGTGTCACCAAAGGGATTCCATGCCCCGTCTGCTCTACCATATCCAATCGTATCAAAATTTTCGCCAACTCATCATTCACAGGCTTCGACACTCCGGCAAAGAAGTCCTCCTTGCTCAAGTTGCTCGGCAATCCACCAGTGGAGACAATCTCTATCCTATTACAGAACACATAAATAGCAGGTGGAGTGCCGTCGATCCAATTATTGTGCAGACAAGCATTGAACCACACCTCTCGGAAGGCATCCCTGTCGAACAACTGAATATCTTTTCTAATGCCTCTATCAAACTCGGTTTTTGTCTGATTGATAACATCAATACAATATTCTAAAGCCTGTTGCATAGCGACCACCAAACATTTACCTCCATACTCATTACGCAATATGATCTTTGAAGATTTGTCGTTGCCAGCAAAACGAACCACCTTTATCGAGATATCATTCTTGTCGCACAACAAATCGCTCATCTTATTCCATTCTCCTGATTCGTTCTGCAAGTGAAAATTCTGGACAAATGTCGAATCGTTGATGTTCAAGCCACTCTCTGAACACAACAATTTCAAATATTTGAATGTTGGGTTTTGTATTTCACCACGAGCAGACGTTATTTTTGTCTTTGAGCCCAAAACAATCGAGTGCATCTTCTCTATCTCATTTTCACTCATCGCCCGACATGTTGTGCCTATCCTGCGGTAACACCCCTGTGAGCTTCTCCCAAAACGTTTGATGTAAAACAGACCGTCTCCTTTATCCACTTTAACCTCTATGACGATTTTTCCATCCAAGTATTTTGATCCCAATTGAATATATTCCTTTGCATTCGGCAATATTGAATCGGTAATGATATCGGATATTTTCTTGAATGTCTCGTCTACTTTTTCTACACCGACCACCATACCGTCGTCTTCCACACCCACATACAATGTGCCACCGTCCGTGTTCAAGAAAGCCACAATCTCTTTTTCGATTGTCTCAGTATACCTCCTCTTCAATTCTACTTTTTCTGTCTCTACAAATTCCATTTCCCTAACTTTTTTATTTTATTGCAGTACAAAATTATATATTTTTCCCATTTTTCAATGTTTTTCGTCTAATTTATAACCTAATTAATTCTATTTATCACCTAATAATTTTAACTTTTTTCCAAAAAAAGCTCCATTTTATCACTCAACAATATTTATAAAATATCAAATCCTATTATCAGTACAAATATATCGATGTCACTTATAGATACGCAAATGTTTTTCTCAAATTCAATAGCAATATCTCTTCGCAAAATTCTCAATATCTCTCCACAAAATTCTCAATACCTCTTCGCAAAAAAAGAGATCTTCGCACAACAAACAAAAAAAATTCCATTTTCCCCTGCCCAAAAAATCCAACAAATTGGATTTTTATCCTACTGCAATTAACATAATTGGATAATAATATTAATAAAAAAAGACAAAAGCGTTCGTAACTCGGCATGCTTTACATTTTGTTCAATTATAATTGTACATTTGTAGAGCAAAAAATAAGTTAATAAACCCTTTTTATAAAGTATCTTGGTATGATAAAAAAATTACTCCTAACCGTTTGCACAACACTATGCTGTTCATTCCTATATGGAAAGCAAGATTGGAAACTCGTCTGGAACGATGAGTTCGACTATTCTGGTGCGCCAGATAATTCAAAATGGTCGTTCGATACAGAAGGAAATAACTGGGACTGGGGAAACAATGAGGCCCAGAACTACACTCCTGCCGACAACAAGAATGCTTGGGTGGAAGATGGCAACCTTATCATTGAGGCTCGTAAAGAGTCGTATAGATGGTATGGCGACGGCCAAACAAAAGAGTACACATCAGCACGTCTGATCACAAAAGGCAAAGGTGATTGGCTTTACGGAAAAGTTGAAGTCAAAGCATTGTTGCCGACTGGCAAAGGTATGTGGCCAGCCATCTGGATGCTTTCCACAGACGACACTTATGGTGGATGGCCCAACTCTGGTGAGCTGGACATCATGGAGAATGTAGGCTTCGACCCTAATAAAATCCACTGCAACATCCACACAGAGGCCTACAACCACAAGAATGGCACGAACAAGGGTAACACAGTCAGCACAACAGATCCTAGCAAAAACTGGCACATCTACAGCATGGAATGGGACGCAGAACAAGTGAGTTTCTTCTTGGATGGATCTCTTGTATTCCAGTTCAAAAACGAACACAAATCATACAAAGAGTGGCCATACGACAAACGATTCCACCTTCTTCTAAACATCGCCGTAG
>JAEEMG010000068.1 GCA_016283095.1 Paludibacteraceae bacterium
CGCTTTCAGGAGTCAATCTCATTGAGGTTGACTCCTTTTTTTGTGCGCGTCCGCGCGCAAAAGCCGGCAGTTGCCCTCCGGGCGACAACCGGTTGCGGCCGTCCAGGGACGGTGTGTCACCTTCGGCGACGGAAAAATCCTCCACCCTCCACCATCCATCATCAACCATCAATCTCTCTTTCCCCGACAGTTGCCCGCTCCGCAGGCTACAATCGGTGACGGTCGTCCGTGGACGATGTGTCACCTTCGGCGACGGAAAAATCCTCCACCATCAACCATCAATCCTCCATCCTAAACTTTCCGTCTTTCCATTTTATTTCCTACATTTGTATCAGTTTAATGATAATTTTGTCGCTATGTTGAAGAAACTACTTGTGTCGCTTCTGTCGGCATTGTTATGCATATCTGTTGTCGCAGAGACTGAATCCCAATCAAATGAGAATCAGAATGAGACTGATGTGAAAATTGATGAGAATGGAGACGTTTTTGTCGCTCCACTGAAGTATCATATCACTTCCGATAGTACGGCGGAGGTGAAATGGAATAAGTCTTATAAAGATTTGAAGTCGGTTGCTATTCCTTCTGAAATACAAACAGTAGAGGGTGTTTACCCTAGGAAAATCAGCGTTTTCTGATTGCAGAGAATTGACAAGCATAGAAATTCCATCTAGTGTTAAGTTTATAGATGTCTATGCGTTTGCGGATTGTGAAAATCAAAATCGTAATAGATAATTCTGAAGAGAATGTAAGGGTGGGGATGTATGCTTTTGATGGTTGCAAGTCTGTGAAATTCGTGAAATAAATTGACAGTTTCCCGATCGTCAGAAGACAATAGTGACGGAATTTCTTAATTTTTTGTGCAAATTTTTCTCTAGATTACTTGATGGTTTGTTTTTTTATTGAAGTTTTGTATCTTTGAAAAATATTAATGGATTTTATTTTAGAAAAAATCTATTTTGATTGTTTGTGTTTGAATATTACAATAAAACATATATACTATGGGTATTAAAAGACTAATTGCGACATCTGCGACTCTGCTTTTGGGTCTGATGTCTCTTAATGCGGCAGCAACACATTTGACTGTTGAATTGAAGGCTGGTAACAAATACAGCTTTTTGCTTGCAGATAAACCAGTTATCACTTTTGCTGGTGGTGCTCTAGTTGTTAACGGTGATGCTGAGACTTCTTATTCTATTGAGGGCGTGAAGAATTTCCATTTCACTGAAGGAGATGCGTCAGGTGTTGAGACTCTTTCTTCTGGTGATATTCGTATCATCAGCCTCGACGATGCTACAATCCAGGTTCAGAATCTTGAGCAGAAATCATTGGTGACATTGGTTAATGTGTCTGGCGTTGTATTTTCTTCTGTTTCTGCTGATGCTGAAGGCTCTGCTACTGTATCATTGCCTCAGGCAAAAGGTGTGTATATTCTTACTGCTGGAGGTAAATCATTCAAGGTTATCAAAAAATAATACGGCTTCGTAAAAGCGTATTTCATATAAAAAAATGCTCCTCTTTCGTTTCCGGAAGAGGAGCGTTTTTATTAATGATTTATAATAATCAATTAAAGGGAAGCAGATTTCACCTCATGCTCCTTGCACCATTCTTTGTCGATTTTCTTGATCATTCCCTGAAGCACAGCTCCTGGACCAACTTCTGTGAAACTTGTAGCACCGTCGGCGATCATATTCTTCACACTCTGAGTCCATTTTACTGGAGATGTCAACTGGCGTAGCAAATTAGACTTGATAACCTCTGGGTCTGTCTCTGCCTTAGTTGATACGTTCTGATAAACAGGACACTTTGGAGCTGAGAATGTAGTGGCTTGGATAGCCTCTGCAAGTTCATTTTCAGCAGGTTTCATGAAAGGAGAGTGGAATGCACCCGAAACCGCAAGTTTAAGAGCACGTTTTGCTCCTGCTTCTGTAGCTTTTGCACAAACCGCATCAATTCCTTCGATGCTTCCGCTTACTACAAGCTGACCTGGACAGTTGTAGTTTGCAGGAACAACCTGGCCTTCTGTAGTCTCTGCGCAAAGTTTCTCAACAACTGCGTCTTCAAGACCAAGAATAGCTGCCATGATGCTTGGCTGGATCTCGCAAGCTTTTTGCATTGCCATAGCACGCTTTGCAACGATCTTCAAACCATCCTCGAATGTGATGGCTCCAGCTGCTGTTAGCGCTGATAATTCACCAAGAGAGTGACCTGCTACCATATCAGGCTGGAAATTATCTCCCATTGCCTTAGCAAGGATTACAGAGTGTAGGAACACAGCAGGCTGAGTCACTTTTGTCTGCTTCAACTCCTCGTCAGTACCGTTGAACATGATCTCAGAGATCTTGAATCCAAGAATCTCGTCGGCTTTATCAAAAAGTTCTTTTGCGACGGGAGAATTCTCATACAAATCTTTACCCATTCCGCTAAACTGCGATCCCTGACCAGGGAAAACGTATGCCTTCATCTTTATTAAATTAAAATTAAGAATTAACGATTATTTATGCATCTCGCGTTGCGAATTATGCAATTTATTTATAGAGTGCCTTTTGTGCTAGGCAACTCATACTTGTAAATATCACGTTTGATGGCCATCTTGATTGCTCTAGCCAGAGCTTTGAAGATACCTTCGATTTTGTGGTGCTCGTTGTCGCCCTCCGCTTTCACGTTCAGATTCATCTTTGCAGAGTCGCTCAAACTTTTGAAGAAATGCAGGAACATTTCAGTTGGCATGTCGCCCACATATTCTCTTTTGAACTCAGCATCCCATACCAACCATGGTCTACCTCCGAAATCAAGGCAGACGCTGCACAAGCAATCATCCATTGGCAATGAATATCCGTATCTTTCAACACCTCGTTTTGACCCAAGTGCTTTGTAGATAGCTTCTCCGAGTGCGATACCTGTGTCTTCAATTGTGTGGTGCTCATCCACGTTCAAATCACCTTTCACGTGAATCATCAAATCTATGCCAGAATGTTTGCCGATCTGCTCAAGCATGTGGTCGAAGAATCCAAGACCGGTAGAGATGTCGCATTTTCCGTTTCCGTCCAAGTCGACGCGGATGTTGATGTCTGTCTCTTTAGTCTTGCGTGCCACCGTCGCCACTCTTTCTTCTGCGAAAAGGAATTCTGCGATTTTATTCCAATTCTCAGCGATCAACGCGCAGTGTTCAGTCAAACCTTTATCTTGAAGCATCTTTGCTCCCGCGTCGACATCCTCGGCTATCAGAATACCTTTGCATCCGAGGTTTTTTGCGAGCTGGACATCTGTGGCTCTGTCTCCGATGACGTAGGAGTGTAACATGTCATAGTCTCCTTTCAAGTAGGCACCAAGCATTCCGATTCCCGGTTTACGTGTGTCAAGACCATCTTCAGGGTATGATTTGTCGATAAGAATGTCGTCGAATTCGACACCTTCACCTTTCAAGACCTCAAGCATCTTGTTTTGCACCTCTTCAAATACGGCTTCTGGATAAGCGTCTGTTCCAAGACCATCCTGATTTGTGACCATCACAAATTCAGAAGAGAGACGTTCGCGGATGAACGCCATGTTACGGATGACACCAGGAAGAAAAGTCATCTCAGCAAGAGAATTGACCTGCTCGGTTACAGGCGGTTCTATGATGATCGTACCGTCACGATCAATAAATAACGCTGTTTTCATCTATATTAATTAATTGTCGGCAAAGATAACATATAATTCTTAAAGCATGATACATTTGTTTGATAATTGTGCTTGTGCTGGTTGGTATAAAAATGATTAAATGTATATTAATTGTGTATAATTATGTATAAAATTATACATTGCGATGTTGTTTTTGTAAAATAATTAACATTTTTTAAGTAATGGCTCCGTATTTATATTCGTTTTTTTACTATTTTTGTATCACTTTATTTGCGTTATATTGATGCGGACAAAAGGAAAATGATAATAAGGGTTTAATATCAATGCTAACGACAAAAGTGATACATTTTTATCTAAATGTCTGTTACTCATTCTCTTATGAAGGGTTTAAGGAGTCAAAAATATATCATTTTGCCAAAAATTAAAACTCTGATATCTTCTTTGATGGAGAAAGAAAACGAAAATATGCATTGGTATGTGATGCGCACACTTGGACGTTTTTGTGAGATAGGGATCAAACAGAAACTGGCAGATTGTGGTATTCGTTATTATCAGGCGGAAAGGACGGTAGTCAAGACTCTTAATGGAAAGACGTTTGTTTCTAACGAACCCGTTATCCCCAATCTTTTGTTTGTGTATGGCAGTAAAGAAGCTATAATGCCGCATACGGTTGTCGGCAACAATTTCCAGTTTGTATACAACCGTTGTAGTGGCAAGCAGGCAGATTGTTTGGTTGTTCCGACAAAGGCGATGGAGGATTTCATCCGGGTCGCGGAGTCAGAAGGAAACACACAAATATTTATGTCAGAAGAGATTCAGTTGGCCAAGGGTCAAAGAATACGGATGATAGGGGGCGCGTTAGATGGAGTTGAGGGCTATTTTGTGAGGAGGAAAGGATGCCGACGTAGGACACTTGTTATTGTGTTGGATGGTTTGTTTGGCATAAGTGCTGAGGTTGAGCCCGAGATGATAGAAATATTGAATTGAAAAAAAGAATTTAAGATACAACGAATTAATTATGGTGATGGTAAGTAAAAATGGAGGTGGATTGGTTGATCCAGCAGCTACGGTTCAGCAGAATACTCCTTCAAGCAGCAATAACGGATTTTCTATTGCTGAGGTGTTGGCTTCTTTTGTCTCACATTGGTATTGGTTTATAATATCGTTGGCTATCTGTTTGGGTGCGGCTTGGTATTATTTGGCAACAACATCCCCAGTATATACGAGATCCGCAATGCTTCTGATTAAGGATGAGAGCAAAGGATCTTCGGTATCGAATATAGCTTCTGAAATGCAGGATATTGGATTGATAGCAAACAAGTCCAATCTAAGCAATGAGCTTATATCATTGAAATCTCCTACATTGATGACTCAGGTTGTTAAGGAGCTTCAACTGATGGATTATTATAAGATTCCTGTGGATCTCAGAGAGCAGGATATATACGGAAAATCTCCGATAAAGATATTGTTTGATGCCTCTAAAAAAGAGAATACTGATTTTATCTCGTTCAAGATAAAGTTGATAGACGATAACTATGCTACGTTGTATGATTTTAACAACAAAGGCGTAGAAATCAAGAAGTCTGTCAATGTCAATTTGAACGACTCTTTACCAACAGAGACTCCTGTCGGTCATCTTTCTATTTATCTGACTGGAGAGGAATGTGGTGATGCGTACAGAAATATCAATTTTTATCGTACCAGTGTAGACGCTGCTACAAATAAATATACAGCGGCACTTTCTGTTGGCTTGGTTGACAAACAGTCTACTGTCGTCAATCTGTCGATTACAGACGAGTCTATAGCAAGAGCCACAGACCTTATTAAGACAGTGATTAATGTGTACAACGACAATTGGGTACATGATAAGAACAGAATCGCGGAGAGCACTTCAGAATTTATATCTTCACGTCTTGGAGTGATTGAATCGGAATTGACAGGTATCGATAAGAATATTGCAAACTTTAAGGGAAAGAACCTGTTGCCGGATATCGCGGCTGTATCTCAGTTGTATTTGCAGCAGAACTCAGCGACTAAGGACCGTTTGTTGGAGTTGAACAACCAGTTGTCGATGCTCGAATATATCCAGGATATCTTGAGAGAGCAGAATTTTGACAATCCGTTGCCAATCTCATCTAGTATGTCAAGCGGAAATCTTCAGAGCCAGATTGCGGAATACAATAAGATTTTGCTTGAACGTAACAGAATGCTCGCCAATAGTAGTGAGAATCACCCATTGGTGAAAGACCAGACAAAACACTTGAACGCAATGCAGTCGGTAATCTTGCAGAGTGTGAACAATGAGATTGCTTCCCTTTCAATGCAGATTAAGAATGTGAATGCGCAGGAATCCAGAACTGAGCGACAGTTGGCGAGAAATCCAAATCAGGCTAAGTACTTGTTGTCTGAGGAACGTCAGCAAAAGGTCATGGAGGGATTGTATTTGTTCTTGTTGCAGAAACGAGAGGAAAATGCATTGTCTCAGGCATTTACAGCCTACAACACACGATTGATCACAGAGCCACGAGGAAGCAATTCGCCTGCCGCACCTAATACTTCGGTTATATATGTGTTTGCTGTTATCGCCGGATTGTTGCTTCCTGCAACAGTCATGACATTGATAGAAATGTGCAACACAACAATCCGTGGACGTCAGGATGTTGAGCGACTTGCCGTACCATTCGCTGGAGAAATACCGCAGTGTACTAAAAAAGAGGGTGACACAGGAAATGGAATCACACTTGTTGTTAAGGAGAATTGTCGTAATATCATCAACGAGGCATTCCGTGTTGTACGAACCAATGTCGATTTTATGTTGGGTAAAGGTAAGACTCATAAGGTAGTGATGTTTACTTCTCTGAACCCAGGAAGCGGTAAGAGTTTTGTCTCTGCCAACCTAGCTTACTGTATGTCATTAAAGAAAAAGAAGGTCGTAGCTGTAGATTTGGATTTGCGTAGAGCATCATTGTCTCAGGTTGTAGACCGACCTCATCATGGAGTGGTGGACTATCTTAATGGTGATAGAAAAAGCTGGAGGGATGTTTTGGTGCATATCGAGGATAGTACATTTGATGTCATTCCTGTTGGAGAAGTTCCACCAAACCCTACGGAATTGCTTTTCAACGAAGATTATCTGCCAAGAATGATTGAGGAGTTGAAGCAAGAGTATGATTATGTGTTCATCGATTGTCCTCCGGTCGACGTCGTTGCTGATGCGAATGTCGTTTCAGAGTATGTAGATATGGCGTTGTTTGTTGTTCGAGCTGGATTGATGAAGAAGGATATGTTGCCGATAGTCGACACATTCTACAACCAGAAGAAATTCCCGTCTCTATCGTTGATCCTTAATGGAACTTCTGTCACTAAGACTATGGGAACAAAGTATGGCTACGGCTACGGCTATGGTTATGGTAATTATATTAAAGAATAAAAGAATAAAATTAACTATACGAACATGAATAATCTATTTTGTAGATTTACGCATTGGTATTTTTCTAAGGATGCGTTGTCTTATTGGTTAGTTCTGCTTATGGACTGTCTGATTGTTGTCGGAACCAGTTTCTTTGTACATGCAATGATGACAAGTGCAGTAGACACTCTTGCGAATTTTGGACCATTGTTTGGAACATATTGTGCATACTTGGTCTTCTATCTTATAGGATTCAAATTAAGATATACATATAGCGGAGTGTTGAGATATTCCACATTTGTCGATTTGATGCGTTTGTGGACAGCCACACTTATCGCTATTGTGATGATTTATATTGTAAGACATTTGACAGATGTTGACCACATTTTGGAACCAATTACATGGAATGAGTTGCTTGCCACATGTATCATGTCAACATTAATCATGTGTTTTGTCCGTATCATGACTAAATACTTCTATGACGTCTATTTTATAGATGCCTCTGTCCAGAGAGTGTTTATCTATGGAGTGAAAGAGGGTGGTGTCGCTTTGGCAAAAAGTATCCAGGCACAGGAGTCGAAGTATGAGGTCACAGGTTTTGTATCTGACGTGGAAAGTGATGCTCACCATTTGCTGATGGGTGTGAAGATATATGCGAATGATGATAAACTGGTCAGCAGGATGAAACAGAAGAATGCGACGGTGTTGATGGTGTCTCCATTGAAGTCTGATGCTATCAGAAACAATCAGCAGATGGCTGATGCGTTGGCAGAAGCTGGTATCAAGATATTGATGTACAATCAGCAGGAGTGGGATGGAAAGAGCGACTTGCGATATACTCATTTGAAGGAAGTCGACGTGGAGGATTTGCTGCCACGTAACCAGATAGATGTCGATTTGGATGCGATCAGCAACGTCTTGAAAGGAAAGAGCATTTTGATTACAGGAGCCGCAGGTTCAATCGGTTCTGAGATTGTAAGACAGGTTTCGGAGTTCGGACCTAGCCAGTTGGTCCTTGTCGATCAGGCAGAGACACCTCTTCATGACATCAGATTGATGATGGCTCGCAAGTTCCCTGATATTCCAGCAGAGACTGTGACAGCAAGCATTCACCATAAGATTCATATGGAGACATTGTTTGAAAAATACAAGCCTGAATATGTGTTCCATGCTGCCGCATACAAGCATGTCCCTATGATGGAGGATAATCCGGGAGAGGCAGTCGCAAATAATATCGATGGTACACGTATTATGGCTGATTTGGCTGTCAAATATGGTGTCAAGAAGTTTGTGATGGTATCAACAGATAAGGCAGTGAACCCTACAAACGTGATGGGTTGTTCAAAACGTATCTGTGAGATGTACTGCCAGAGTCTTGATAAGGAGATCAAGGAAGGTAAGATTGAGGGATGCACTGAGTTTGTCACAACACGATTCGGTAACGTTTTGGGTTCTAATGGATCGGTTATTCCTTTGTTCAAGGAACAGTTGAAGGCAGGAGGTCCGCTTACTGTCACACATCCAGACATTATCCGTTATTTCATGTTGATTCCTGAGGCATGTAAGTTGGTGCTACAGGCAGGAACAATGGGTCACGGAGGAGAAATCTTTGTGTTTGATATGGGTAAACCAGTACGTATTGCGGATTTGGCAAAACGTATCATCTTGCTTTCTGGAGCAACCAATGTTGAAATCAAGTATACCGGTTTGCGTGACGGAGAAAAACTATACGAGGAGTTGTTGAACAAGGAGGAGAACACTAAACCATCATCACATCCAAAGATCAAGTTGGCAACGGTTCGTGAACTTGGTTATGCTGAGGTATGCTCTCAGATCAACAAACTTATCGAGATCACTAAGGATGGTTATGATGACATGGCCATTGTTAAGCAGATGAAAGTTTTGGTGCCAGAGTTTAAGAGTAAGCATTCTAAATACGAGGCACTAGATAAAGAGTAATCTTTTTATCATGAATACAAGTGGACTCTATGTATTTTTATAATAGTGTCCACTGTTTTTTATATCACCATTCCGGTTACAAAAAACGGTTAAAGCATATCTAAAGCGAAATAAGATGGAAATCAATGGCTATAGCATATCAATAATAATGCCAGTTTTCAATGTGGAGTCATTCATCGGGTCATGTTTGGAAAGCATAATGTCTCAGACTTATACAAATGTGGAATGTATAATTATAGACGATTGCGGAACAGATAAAAGCATTGAAATAGCAAAGTCTGTGGTTTCCAACTATGATGGTGATATAGAATTCAAGTTTCTGAAAAATGATGTGAACTCTGGAATTTCTGTGTCTAGAAACTCGGGAATAAAGGCGTCTAAAGGAGATTATTTGTTTTTTATCGACTCAGATGACAAGTTGTTTCCAGACTCTTTACAGATTTTGATAGACAAAGTCAAGGCGTATCCGGGTGTAGATTTGGTACAGGGAAATTGTGAGTCAGAAGATCATAATGATCCAAGGGCTGATTTGTTATATATAAAAAAGGATACTTTCCCAGAATATATATGTGATAAAACGCTCATTCAGCAGACGATGTTGCATTGGTCATTTCCGACGACGGTGTGGAACAAGTTGATTAAACGTTCGTGCATTGTGGATAATGGTCTTTTTTTCATGGAAGGAGTAGTCCATGAAGATGAGCATTGGAAATGGTTGATTCAAAAATATGTCAGCAATCTGGTGGTAGTAAATGATTGTACATATTGGTATCGTACTGTAAGTCCCGGTTCTATCATGAATACGCCGGATTTGACTAGGTCTGTTTTTTCTAGAATCAAAATTTTTGAATTTATAGCCTTGCATGGTACTTCAATCTATGATATTAGTTTCGCTGTCCATTTCCTTCCTTATCAGGTGAAAATCCTGAGATGGGATAAGATTAAGAATCTGGACATGGTGAATGATCAGTTGATAAAATCGATTGAAGTATTGAAGTCAAATGGGGTTGATGTGAAATACATACGTAATCTGCAGCTTTTGCGTCTCCCTATATGGCTATTGGATAATAAAATATTTGCGAAACTTTATAGTGAGTACGAAAAGCGTAACAATTTAGTTTATTCATTACCGAAAATATCCAACTGATCAACACATTGAGTTGTTCCCTGGTTTAATTAATCAGAAATAACAGATGGCTAATAACTAACAATTACATATAGCATATATAAAACAGATGGCTGAATCAAGAGTACAGAAGACAATACTGAATGCTAAAGTGAATTTGATATTCTACTTTTTAAATTTAGCTGTTACATTCTTTTCTAGGAAGGTTTTCCTTGATTCTTTAGGAGCGGATTTCTTTGGATTGACTTCTACAATAGGAGGTTTTATTGGTTTCTTAAGTTTGGTGGAGCTTGGCATTGGAAATGCGATCAGTTTTGCCCTTTACAAACCAATGTATGACAAAGATTATAAAAAGCTAAATGAGATTGTTTCTGTATTGGGATACTTATATTATCTGGTTGGTTTTATTATTCTAGGTTGTGGTATCGTATTGTCATTGATGTTCCCTTATTGGTTTGCTGGAAAGGGAGTCTCTATGAGTCTGGTATATGCAGTGTTTTTCTCTTTCTTGGCTTCGGTTCTGTTGACGTATTTCGTTAATTTCAGACAATCTATTTTAAGTGCGGACCAACGAAATTACGTTATAACAGGATGTTTTCAAGGTGCCTCGTTTATTTGCTACCTTTTGCAAATGGGTGTTGTGTATTACTTCTTTAATTACACACAATACGGTGACATTTGTCCTTATCTATGGGTGATAATATCATTGCTTACTAATATAGGTTGCGCGATTTATCTGAATATTAAGATAAATCAGATGTATCCTTGGTTGGATGCGAAAATTAGGTTAGGAAAAGAGAAATGGAGGGAATATCCTGAGATTATAAAGAAAACTAAACAATTGTTTCTTCATAAGATTGCGTCTTATGCCCAATTGCAGATACGTCCATTGGTCATGTTTAGGTTTGCGGCACCAGACAAGTTCACCGCATTGGAGATGATCGGAAAGTATGACAACTATAACCTTACTGCAGGAAAAACATCTTCATTGATTGCTGTCGTGTTCAGTGGTAATGTCGCTGGAGTCGGCAATTTGATCGCCGAAGGAAACAAAGAAAGAATTCATAAAGTTTATTGGGAATTTTTCGCTTTGAAATTCTTTATCGCCGGAATGTTGGCTTTTGGATTCTGGCATTTGACTGAGCCGTTTTTGATATGTTGGCTTGGTGAAAAATACCTTTTGACAAAGTTATTATTGTTGCTTCTTATTATAAATGAGTTTATTTGGCAGATAAGATATACCACAGATGCCTTTATAATGGGTTATGGATTGTTCCAAGATGTGTGGGCTCCCGTGGTAGAGTCTATTATATCTGTTGTTGTTGCCATTTTAGGTGGATATTTTTGGGGACTTGAAGGAGTCTTGCTTGGTACGATTGTAAGTATGGCTTTGATAGTATGTATCTGGAAACCATATTTTTTGTTTAAGGAAGGATTGAAAACAAGTGTTTTGGGATATTGGGTTAATTTTGCAAAATATACAGTCAGCCTATTCTTTGCAATTGTGGCGGGTAATTATTGTGCGGAATGGATCAACTTTGATCCTTCTCAATCATTTATATATTGGGGATTATATGCTGTATGTATAATGTTGGTCTTCTCGATAATCTATTTTGTCTTTTTGTACATGTTGAATGAAGGCATGAGAGATTTCGCTAGTCGTATCGTTACTATGGCAAAATCCAAATTTGGCTCAAAAAAATAAAAGAGATAGGAAAATAAAATCCGAATTTTAAATTTTCATATATGAAGAAGGAAGTGCTTTTTATGATGGACAGTCTGACTTGTGGTGGAGCGGAAAAGAGTTTGGTTAGTTTGCTTCCATTGTTGGATTATGATAAAGTGAATGTCACATTATTGCTTTTTGCTAGAGGTGGAGTCTTCGAATGCTACGTTCCAGATCAAGTAAAGGTTATCAAACTGGATCTGCCTTCTGATATGAAAATGAAGATGTCGCTTTTTGGCTTTTCTTTCCAGATTAGAAAAAACAAACTGTTTGGCAAAAAGGAGCATTTGGCTGAGACATATTGGAAATGTGTAGAGAATAGTGTGCCAGAATTTAATAAATCTTATGACATCGCTATTGCATACCAACAGGGATTCCCTACATATTATGTTGCGAACAAGGTGTCTGCGACAAAGAAATATGCTTGGGTCAATGTGGATTTGAAGAAGGCCGGATATAGCAGTGACTTCAATTCTAAAATTTATGAAAAATATGACAAGGTTGTTGCAGTGAGCGATGCTGTATCAGATTATCTTGTTTCACAAAAGTATGTGACAGACACGTCGAAGATCGTTGTTGTATATGATATATTAAACACAGAGTTGATCCGCTCGATGTCCAAAGAACAAGGTTTCAGGGAAAACTTTGATGGTACACGCTTGGTGACAGTTGGACGTATGGTGCCTCAAAAAGCCTACGATTTGGCTGTATTGGCAGCTGACGAACTGAAATCGAGAGGCTATAAGTTCAAATGGAGTTTTGTAGGTAATGGTTCCGATAGACCTAAAGTCGAGAGAATGATTGCTGACCGACATTTGGAAGATTATGTTGAACTTCTTGGAGAACAGTCGAATCCATATCCATATATGTCGGCTTGTGATATTTATGTGCAGACGTCTAGGTTTGAAGGCTTTGGACTGACTGTGACGGAAGCACGTATTTTGGGAAAGGCAGAAGTCTGCACGAATTTCCCGTCTGCATATAATCAAATCGTTGATGGAGAAAATGGTCTTATCTGTGAAATGGATCCGAAATCAATTGCAGATAAGATTGAGTTGTTGTTGACGAATAAAGAGTTAAAAGAAAAATTGGAAGCTGCTGTAGAGAAAGAAGTTAATCGCACAGCAGAAACAGAAGGAGCAAAAGTAAGAGCATTATTATCGTAATCTGATTTATATGAGAATAGCCACAATAACATGCCATCGTGTATATAACCATGGAGCAGCATTACAAGCTTGGGCGTTGGCATCTTTTATAAAGAGAGAAGGTCATGAAGTCAATATAATTGATTATCGTCCTGGCTATTTGTGTGGACAATATGATTGGAAGGTTAATAATCCTCGTTTTGACAAACCTATTGTCAAGTGGTTTTATTTATTGGCAAAATATCCTTCATGGAAAAAATCTCAAAAGCGAAAGAATGCTTTTGATGCTTTTGACGCTAAATATATAGCTCCGTTTGTCACAGCAAAGACGTATTCTTCATGTGATGAATTGAAAAACAATCCTCCGAAAGCGGATGTATATGTTGCGGGAAGTGATCAGATTTGGAATACTGTATTGAAGAATGGTACGGATGCTTCTTTCTATTTGGATTTTGGAGGAAAAGAGGTAAGAAAGATAAGCTACGCGGCAAGTTTTGCGACTAGTTCGTTGAGACAAGGAACAGAAGAATTCGTCAAAAGTAAGTTGGCTGGCTTAGATTCGATAGCTGTGAGAGAACCTTCCGGATTGAAATTGTTGGAAACAATGAATTATACAGGTACTCTCGTGTGTGATCCTGTGTTTTTGTTAGACGCGGATGTTTGGACATCTGAATTTCCAACTACAGAAGGGTCTGGCGAAAAATATGTCCTTGTTTATGATTTTGAGTGTAGCAAGGAGGTGCAGGCTGTAGCGGAAAGGATCGCTAAAGAAAAAGGATTGAAGATATTTTCAATCGGTCCTTATCCATTGGAGTATGCAGATAAGAACTTTGTTAACTCTGGTCCTGATGTGTTTGTCTCTCTTGTAAGGAATGCCACTTGTGTTGTAAGTAATTCTTTTCATGCGACAGCTTTTTCTTTTATATTCAAGCGTGACATGTTCGTCGTAAAACGAGCTGACGGACTAAACACAAGAATGCAGGATCTGTTGTCGAGATACGGTTTGTCTGACAGACTCGTCGATGGCAATACAAGTTCGTCGACTTTATTGGCTCATATTGACTATAATAAGGTGGATGAAGTCTTGTCATCTGAGATAGAGAATTCAAAGGAGTGGCTTAGAAATAATATTGTATTGAAATAAAATGTCTAAGGTTTCTTTCATAATACCGGTGTATAATGCCGAAAAGTGTTTGAGCAAGTGTCTGGAAAGTATTGTCTCATTATCTTTCATAGACTGGGAGGTGATAATTGTTGATGATGGCTCAAAGGATTCCAGCGCTGCTATTTGTGAGACTTACGCGGAGAAAGACAGCCGAATTAAACTTTTTCACAAGATTAATGGAGGCGTTAGCAGCGCAAGGAATTTTGGACTGGAAAAAGCATCTGGAGAATATGTGACATTTGTTGATTCTGATGATTTCGTTAATGAAGACTATTTATCTTTTTTCAATGGAAAAGAGGTTAATGAAGACGTTGTTTTCTCTTCATATAGGCTTGTTAATGGAGAAGAGAAGAACAAAATTCCGTTTGGTGTGTCGATACATGAAAAAAAGGAGGTTGTGGATTTTGTATCCAAGTATCTGTACTCAAAACATATAATGGCGCCTTGGGGAAAGTTTTTCAAAAAAGAGATTATTCAAGGACGAAAGTTTGATGAGTCGTTAAGAAGAGGAGAAGACACAAAATTCTGTTTGCTTACTTTGAATAATTGCCAGTCATTGCGGACCGTAGGAGAAAGTGTATACTTTTATGATCTTCCATTATCGGAGTCAAAATACAAAATGGATTTTGAAGAAGCCACATCCCACATGAAGGCGATATTTGAGGCGTATGAGGAAACTGATTTCCGAAATGACCAGTTTGAAAGCGGCCTGTTTGGCATATTTATGAACAGTGCTCTGGATGATATCCATCGTCATCCTTTAACTTTCTTTTTTAATGAGACGGTAAAGAAGTGCGCCGGTATCGGAGGTAAAAGTTCGTTTGGCGTAAGACTGAGATATTTATTTTATAATAATATAATAAGGGCTGCTCTTTCCAATCTGCTAAAGAAGTGAAAGAGAAGCATGTTAATCCCATGTCATGAAAGAAAGAATTGTTTATCTTGACATAATCAGAATCGTAGCTTGTCTTATGGTTATTTTGATGCACTCTCCAGTAGCATTGAAAGATGGGGAGACGAGTGCATTGCCAGGCTTGATATCATTGTTGATGTTGCCATGTAATGGGTTATTCTTTATGACAAGTGGAGTCCTTCTGTTTGGCTCTGGCTTGTCGTTTGGCAATTTTATGAAGAAAAGGCTTTCTAGAATTGTATATCCGACGGTGATATGGAGTGTTGTCTATGTTCTAGTCGACGCGTATATGTTGGATTCTTCTACGAATGAGACCGTCCAGCAGTTGTGTTGGATACCGTTCCATTATATAAAAGCAAATTTCGCGTTATGGTTTATGTACACACTTTTGGGATGTTACTTTATCATTCCGATTGTTGAGCCATGGTTGATGAAGGCGACAAAGAAAGAGTTGGAGACGGTGCTGGTTTTGTGGGTGATTTCAATAGGATTGCCAATGGTCACATATTATCTCGACATGCCAAAATTTGACCATCAGTCGGCATGGTATTATTTTGGTGGATTTATGGGTTATTTGCTTATGGGATGGTATGTCAATAAATATGATGTCTCATGGAAGAAAATTATTTTTTCTTTTGTGTTGGCGATAATTTTTTATGTTATCGTAAAAATCCAAAGACCGTCTGATTGGAATTATTTCTGTTATTTGCATCCGTCAACGGTTTGTTATACTTTTGGATTGTTCGGTTTGATTATGAAGTTGGCATCACACAAATATTCAGACAAGACAGTTAAAATTTTATCCTCATTATCGGCATGCTCGTTTGGGGTATATCTGATTCACGTCTTGTTCCTGACTAAATGGTTGAAGACTACTGATATATTAAGCACACTGTCTGTTGGTGGAGCGATAGGTGCCAGATGGATTTTGACAACAATTGTCTGTTTTTCTGTTGTTTTGCTGATCAGAAAACTTCCTTTCAGCAAATATGTGATAGGTTAGAAAGGATAATTATATACGGATAATAATGAAAGAGAGAAAAATATATCTTGATTTGATAAGGGTGATCGCTTGTATTATGGTTGTTTTTATGCATTCACCTGTCCCTGAGACAATCAATCCGGCGACAAAGAATGCAGGTCCATTTTTAGCGTATCTAAGTTATTTCACGACACCATGTGTGCCTCTTTTCTTTATGGTAAGTGGAGCTTTGTTGCTTCCTTGTAAATCTGATATAGATGCCATTGGATATTTGAAAAAGAGGTTGAGTAAGGTGGTGGGTCCAACTCTTTGTTTCACGTTGCTTTATGTGATATGGACTTGGAATTCATCATCGGGAGTGAAAGACGCTGTCATCACATTGTTGTCTGTTCCATTCAGTGTGAAAGGACATGGCGTACTTTGGTTTATGTATACATTGACAGGATTATATTTATTGATTCCGATATTGTCACATTGGATCAGAAATGTATCTAAACGGGAATTAGAGTTTTACTTGTGTTTGTGGGGAATCTCTTTGTTGTATCCGTTTCTTGAGTTGTTTTTGGATATTGAGACAGAACCTAAAGGCATCTTGTATTATTTTACAGGGTATGTTGGTTATTTCTTGTTAGGTCATTATTTGTCAAAATACGAAGTGTCATTGAAGGTTTTGTTACCAATAGCTGTTTTGATGCTTCCGTTGCCATTGATAAATAAGATATTGAAGTGGGATTTGAACTTTTATACCGTATTTTGGTATTTGTCGATTACTGTAGCGGTAATGGCAGCGACCTGGTATGTCTTTATAAAGAAATATTTTGGAAATAAGAGTAGAATAGAAGGCTTTTTGGGTAAATTTGTAGAGTCAACAAGCAATTATAGTTTTGGAATATATTTGGTTCATATTTTCCTTATGAGAGCATTTATATGGTATGTCCCATTTGTGGAAAGTATATCAAATTACTATTTACAGACATTTGTGGTTGCTATAATGACATTTGCTGCATCATGGGGATTCTCATGGTTGGTTGCGAAATTGCCGTATTCGCAATATATAATTGGCTATTCTTCAAAAAAGTAAAGAGAAAATGAAAAAAAGAATATTTATCAACATACATTATTTGGAGATTGGAGGCGCGGAAAGAGCTTTGTTAGGTTTGTTGGCTGCCCTGGATCCAGAAAAAGTTGAAGTTGATCTGTTTGTGAATCAACACACTGGTGAATTCATGTCTCTTATTCCAGACTATGTGAATCTTCTTCCGGAAGTGCCAGAGTATACGTGTATAGAGCGACCAATAAAGGATATAGTAAAAGAAGGTCATATTGGTATCGCATTGCGCAGATTGTTGGCAAAATACAAGTACAACAAATATTTCAAAACGTTGACGGAGGATGAGAAAGCTCATGATGCAAGCATATTCCAGTATGTTGTAGATGAGGTGGAAGGAGCATTACCGTCGCTTTATCATTTAGGAGAATATGATCTGGCAATCAGTTTCTTGCAGCCTCATAATACGGTCTTACATAAAGTGAAGGCAAAGAAAAGGGCTTGTTGGATACATACTGATTATAGCACTATCCACGTCAACCATGATAAAGAACTACCATTATGGAATGGCTATGATTATGTTGCTTCTATCAGTGATGATTGCACAAAGACATTTTTACAAACATTCCCTGAATTGTCAGATAAGATTGTGCTGATAGAGAATATCCTGTCACCTTTGTTTGTCAGACAACAAGCTGAAATGGAAGACGTAAGTGATGAGATGCCATTTGATGAAGGAGAGACCAGAATTTTGACAATTGGACGATATTCCGCTCAGAAGAAGATAGAGGGCATTCCTCATATTTGTGCCGAAATGGAGAAGATGGGCGCGAATTTCAAATGGTATATTATAGGCTATGGTCCGGACAAGTTGATACAGGAGGCTTTGGATAAGTATCAGATGCGTCATCGTATGATATTATTGGGAAAGAAGACGAATCCGTATCCATACATTAAGGCTTGTGACATTTATTCGCAACCAAGTGTGTATGAAGGAAAAAGTGTGACAGTAAGAGAAGCTCAGATGTTATATAAACCGGTTGTTATTACTGATTATCCGACAGCAAAATCTCAGGTCAGAAATGGGGAGGATGGGCTTATTGTCCCATTGGATGAGAAGGAAACAGCAAAAGGAATCGTTGACTTGATCAATAATAAAGAATTACAGTCTAAAATAGAAGAATATCTGAAAGACAATGATTTTGGAAACGAAGCAGAAGTTGACAAAATTTATTCTTTAATGGCACGATAATTATATAAACATGATTCCTGATTTTTTATATAAATACATTTATCACATACTGATTGCGATACTCACAATTGTTGCCGTCAGAAATAGACGCAACATTTTTGAGTCTGAGCCTATTGTGGGAAGTTTGATCCTATGTCTATTTATGATCATATTTATAGGATTACGTCCGCATACGAGTGTGTTTGTAGATACGAAAAATTACGCGGATTGGTGGGGCCTCCAGTATTGGACGGGATTTGATACGAATGCAGAAAATTTATTGTTTGACAATCTGTATATATGGATGTCGAATATTTTTATGGAGCCGACGATATTCTTTCTGCTTATAGCCTCTCTTTATTTTTCTTGTCTGTTGATCGCATGTAGGAAACTTTTTGAGGCTAATACATTTATCGCGTTCTTGGTTTGTCTGGCAGCGTTTTCTACATTTTCATATGGAACAAATGGAATCAAGGCCGGTTTGGCAGCGTCGTTGTTCATTATGGCGTTGGCATATAGGGATAAAATGATTATCTCTGTCATATTCTTATTATTATCATGGGGATGTCACCATTCTATGGTTTTGCCAGTTGGTGCTTATCTCATAACTATGGTATTTAAGGACAGCCGATGGTATTTTTATGGATGGCTGTTCTGTTTGCTAATGGCTGCCGCCCATGTCACTTTTTTCCAGAACCTGTTTGCTGGAATGTCTGATGATTCGGGAAATGCGTATCTGACATCTTCCAATAGTGATTGGGGAGGAAAATCAGGATTTAGAATTGATTTTGTATTGTATAGCGCGATGCCAGTTGTGATGGGATATTTTGTGATATTCAAGTACCAGTTAAGAGATTTCCTGTATGAAAACATGCTGCACTATTATCTGATAACGAACAGTATTTGGATGTTGTGTATGTATGGATCTTTTACAAACCGTATCGCATATCTGTCATGGTTTACATATCCTTTCTTGATAATATATCCGTGTTTTGCGATACCAAGTGATTCACATCCGTTGGTCGTAAACAGACAGAAGTTTATTTATGCTCATCTTTCGTTTTCGTTGTTGATGTGGCTTATTATTTATAAGTAATAATTGATGGTTATGATTCCTAAAATAATTCATTATTGTTGGTTTGGCGGAAATCCATTGCCAAAAGAAGCCCAGGAATGTCTGGCTTCATGGAAAAAATATTTGCCGGATTATGAGATAAAGGTATGGAATGAGAGCAACTTCGATGTGAATTGCTGTCCATACGTTAAGGGAGCATATGAACAAAAAAAGTTCGCTTTTGTCAGTGATTATGCGAGGTTTTGGGTTTTGTATAATGAAGGTGGAGTGTATTTTGACACTGATGTAGAGGTGATTCGCAATATGGACCATATTATAGAAGCTGGAAACTTTATGGGTTTTGAAAAGAGTCTGGCGACTCAGGAACCATCATCCAGTGAGCCATTGGGTGTAAATGCCGGATTGGGTATGGGATGTGAAGCGAAATTGCCTTTTTTAAAAGAAATGCTGGAATTATATGAGAACAAACCGTCTTTTACGTTTGATGAAGGAACCATCGTTCACCATACGACAAAAGCTTTGGAGAAATATGGACTTGTGAATGAACATAGATTTCAGGAGGTGGCTGGCTTTAAGATATATCCGGCTGATTATTTTTGTCCGATGGATTCTACAACAGGATTGATTCATTTGACAGAAAATTCGGTTTCTATTCATCACTATTCTTGTTCTTGGGTTGATAAAAACACTCTTAGTTTTCAGTTGCATATATTGAAAAACAAATTGATCAAGATATTAGGACCGAAGTTGGTATTGAAGGTGGCGAGCCTTTTTTCTAGTTCAAAAAAAGTAAAATCTTAGTGATTATGATCCCCAAAATAATTCATTATTGTTGGTTTGGAAAATCTCCTTTGCCGAAGGATGCTCAGGAATGTATCGCGTCATGGAGGAAGTTTTTTCCGGACTATGAAATAAAGGAGTGGAATGAAAGTAATTTTGATGTTAATTGTTGCCCTTATGTGAAAGAGGCATATGAACAAAAAAAATATGCTTTCGTCAGTGATTATGCTCGATTCTGGGTGTTGTACAATATAGGAGGATTGTATTTTGACACCGATGTGGAGGTGATCAGCAGTTTCGATCAGATCATTGAAAAAGGAAATTTCATGGGATTCGAAAAAAGTCGTGCCACGCAGAATCCTGAATCCGGGGAACCTTTGGGTGTGGCTGTCGGATTGGGTATGGGTACTGAGCCAAATATGCCATTGATCAAGACTTTTTTGGAGTTTTATGAATCTAAACCTTATTTTTCAATTGAGGATGGAACGATTGTTATATATACGACAGAGATTCTAAAAAAATATGGATTGGTAAACGAACATCGTTTACAAAATGTCGCAGGCTTCACGATATATCCGGCTGATTATTTCTGTCCGATGGATTCAACCACAGGTTTGATAGAAATGACTGAGAATACTGTCTCTATTCACCATTATTCTTGTTCGTGGATAGACAAAAATACATTGTGCTTCAGATTGCATTTGTTGAAAAACAAAATGATCAAAATATTCGGACCAAAATTTGTTTTCGGGGTGATAGGAGTTTTGGGCTCTCTGAAGTCAAAAATAAAGGGTTGATATTAGGCGTTTTATAAAATTACATTTTGATTTATGAACGAAGATTATAGAATAACTGTTATAATGGGTATCTACAATTGTGCGGATACCTTGGTTGAGGCTCTGGAATCATTGGAGTCGCAGACATATAAAAAATTCAAGGTTGTGTTGTGCGACGATGGTTCTAAGGATGATACTTTCGCAGTTGCGAATAAGTGGGCTGAAACACATCCGAATTATATTGTGATAAAAAATGATCACAATATGAAGTTGGCTGCGACATTGAATCATTGTCTTGACTATGCAGATACAGAGTATGTTGCCAGAATGGATGGTGATGATTTGTCTGTACCAACTCGTTTTGAAAAGGAAATTAATTTCTTGGATTCCCATCCTGAATATGCAATGGTAAGTTGTCCGATGATATATTTTGACGAGGGTGGGGATTATAAGACAGGAGTCGCAAAAGAAAAACCTCAGAAAGAAGATTTCAAATACAATACACCATTTTGCCATGCTCCTATCTTGATGAGACGCGAAGCTTTGGAAAAAGTAGGTAGGTATACAGCTGAGCCAAAGACGGAAAGAATCGAAGATTACTATTTGTGGCACAAATTTTATTGCAACGGCTTCCAAGGATACAATTTGCAGGAACCGTTGTATAAGATGCGTAACGGTAGAGATGCTTTCGCACGTCGAAAGGTATCAGACAGATGGAGAGGCTATAAACTGACTACTGAAGTTTGTAAAAATCTTGGTTTTTCAATGCCTTGGGTTTATGGATTACCCGCATTGGCTAAGGCTTTAATTCCGTCTTTCTTGGTCAGATTTATAAGAACATTTAGATAATTATGCAGAAAGATAAATCAGCCGGTCTAATGAATGGCTTTAGTTTGCCGATTTCCAACTTTATCAAATGTGTTGCGTGTATTGTCATCGCATTGCATCATTATTCGCAATTCGGAATTGATAAAGAATACATATCAGGACCGATATATTCTGTGTTCAGAAGTGTTGGCGGAGATCTGTCTGTGACTCTTTTCTTCCTTCTTTCTGGTTATGGACTAATGGCATCTGAAACAAAGAAACATCTTGATTTCTTGGACTTTATGAAAAAGAGGTTTTGGCGTTTGTTGAAACCGTTCTGGATCGCTAATATTGTTTTTGTGGTTATCTATTGGCTTTTTGGCACTCCAAACATAGCGACCACTTCGTTATCAAATGCTGTTTTGTCTTGTATCGGTATTGTCACTTTTGACGGGACAATGTGGTTTGTCCGAGTCTTGATTTTATTGTATATTTTCTTCGCTGTCTCAATTCAGATAAAAGGGAAAACATTGCTTGTCACGTCAGTTTTGACTTTGGTCTTCATTGTCGTTTCGATACTTTGTGGTATGGGATCGCATTTCTGGTCTTCCGCTTTTGCGTTTCCTGCAGGTATGGCATTGTTTTTATTTAAAGATACATTGTTCCCATTGGCAAGAAAAATATATGTGCCTATTGTTGCGATTGTGTCTTATGTAGGTTTGTTGTACGGTTTGGTTTTCTGTCTGCATTTAGACAATTCAATATGGCATCAGCTGAACAACATACTTATTGTGATTCTGTTGGTCGTTTTGGTTTCGCATTTGCCAAACAACTGTTTGGAGAGTTTTAAATTGCCAAAATGGTTAGACGCATATTACGAAATGTATTTGGCTCATCCAAAAATACTCTATTTGATGTATTTCAGTTTTGGAGCATTTTGGAGTTTGCCGGTATATTTGGGAATATCAGTTTTAGGAGCGATTGCGTTGCATTTTATAACATCGTTTTCGTTCGGGTCTAACCAGAAATAACAAAACAAGGAAATAAATATGTCAACTCCTAAAGTAACCGTCATTGTCCCTGTTTATAATGTGGCACTATATGTAGAAAAATGTGCTGCAAGCTTGTTTGAACAGACGTTGGATGATTTGGAAATAATATTTGTGGATGATTGCGGTCCGGATAATTCAATAGAACTTGTAAGAAAAACTTTGGAGAAGTATCCGGCTCGTGTTGGTTCCACCCAAATATTGAAAAGACCTTCTAACGGAGGTCTGGCTGCTGCTCGCAGGTTTGGCCTGGATCATGCGACTGGTGATTATATCATACATTGTGACTCAGATGACTGGGTAGATCTGGATTTGTATGAGAAATTATACAACAAGGCAATTGAAACCAATGCGGATATTGTTGTCTGTGATGAGATTCACGAATATGCAAATGGCGGTCATTTGAAGATGGAACCGGATATGCCGTCTGACTGCAAAACGGTAGTGAGAAATTGGTATTCTAACATAGTTGGCATGTTTTGCCACAATAAGTTGGTAAAAAGATCATTGTATACAGACAACGGGATCACTCCTTGGGACGGACTGAATATGTGGGAAGACAATGGGTTGATTACTCGATTGTTTTATTGTGGCGGTACATTAGCTCAGATACATGGGGCTTGTTATCATTACAATAGAGCAAATGTGAATGCTATGACTTCTGGCTATGGAATCAAACAGGTGGAGCAGATGATTGGTGTCGCTGAAAAACTAACAGATTTCTTTAAGTCGAAGCCAGATGCTAAAGATTTTGAAAAAACAATTATGGCCTTCCAGTTTCTTGCACGCATCAATTTTGTGACTGATAGTTTTGAGAATCTTAAAAGATACGACACTACATTTGTCGGATCTGAGAAAATCATGTCGGAACTTGATCCTGCCGCATTCTCATCTAAGGGAAAACTGAGATTTTATATGGTCAAGAACCATCTTAGTTGGTTGTTCGTTTTGTTGTTTAAGGTTAAGAATTTGTTACATCTCTAAATCATGGGCTGTATGAAGGATAAGATAATTAGGGCTACTACAATTCCTTTGTCTCTAGATATTTTTTGTCAGGGGATGCTGAAAGAACTTTCGGAAAAGTATGAGGTTGTCGCAGTGTCGTCTCCAGAAAAAGAATTGGATATTGTTCGTGAGAGAGAAGGGGTCCGTACCATTGCGGTAAGCATGTCACGTCATATCTCTTTACTAAATGATTGCAAATCATTGTGGAGACTGTATCGTGTTTTCAGAGAAGAAAAACCACGTATGGTACATTCGATGACTCCTAAAGCAGGACTTCTTTGTATGGTCGCCGCATGGTTGGCTCGAGTGCCGGTGCGTGTCCATACATTCACTGGTTTGGTTTTCCCGACAGCTACTGGTATAACAAAGAGAATTCTTATGTTTACCGATTGGCTGACATGTGCTTGTGCCACACATATCATACCTGAGGGCGAGGGGGTTAAGAACGACCTTATTAATAATGGCATCACAAAAAAGCCGTTGAAAGTTCTGGGATACGGAAATGTGCGAGGAATAGACTTGCAGCGATATGACAGGACGCCAGATGTGATGGAAGAGGCTTCTAAAATCAGGAAAAACGATGTGGTGACTTTTGTCGCAGTGGGAAGACTGGTTGGGGATAAAGGAATCAATGAGATAGTGGAAGCTTTTGTAAGACTGAATAAAGAAAATCCGTCTACTCGTTTGATACTGGTTGGACCAGAGGAGAGTGAGTTGGATCCATTGAAACCACATGTGTTGGATATGATTTCCAACGGTCCTGCGATTGATACTGTAGGAATGCAGCGAGATGTGCGACCTTGGTTTGCGGCGTCGGATGTCGCTATATTGGCATCATATAGAGAAGGATTCCCTAATGTTGTGATAGAAGCAGGCGCTATGGGGTTGCCTCAGATTGTGACTGATATCAATGGAGCCAGAGAAATCATAGAAAATGGCAGGAATGGAATCATAATACCATCTAAGGATTCAGACGCTTTGTATGAAGCGATGAAGAAGATGATGGTGCCGGAATACAGACAATCGTTGGCGAAAGAAGCACGTACAATGATTTCGGAAAGATTTGAGCAATCTTTCGTCAGAAAATGTTTGTATGATTTCTACGATTCTATTATGAATTAATGTGATAAAAGTATAATTTTGCCACGTTAATATTATATTTATGTACAAAAACTATTTTAAAAGGATTTTAGATTTTTGTATCGCGTTGACGGCGTTGTCAATTTTATTTGTTCCTTTGGCTATCATCACTTTGTTTTTGCATTTCGCAAATAAGGGGGCTGGCGCATTTTTCTTTCAGGAACGACCCGGACTGAATGGCGAAATATTCAAGATTTGCAAGTTTAAGACTATGACGGACGAGCGCGATTCGGATGGCAATTTGTTGCCTGATGAGCAGCGTCTCACACCTATAGGGAGATTTGTCCGTTCTACCTCTATTGATGAATTGCCACAATTCTGGAATGTGCTTGTCGGTGATATGGCATTGATAGGACCACGTCCTTTGTTGGTGGAATATCTGCCATTATACAGCAAAGAGCAGGCACGTCGACATGAGGTCCGCCCAGGAATTACCGGATGGGCTCAGTGTCACGGAAGAAATTCCATTTCCTGGACTGAAAAGTTCAAACTTGATGTTTGGTACGTTGATAATGTTTCGTTATTGACTGATATCAAAGTCGTGTTGATTACAATAAAAAAAGTTATTGTGAGAGACGGAATTTCTCAGGAAGGGAATGCAACAATGGAACATTTTAATGGATCAAATTAGTTGATTATGTATCTATACGGTGCTAGTGGGCATGGTAAGGTGGTGAAGGAGATTCTGGATGATTCCGGAATCGAAGTAAAGGCATTCATAGATGATAATCTGTCGTTGTCAGATTTTTTTGGATTGCCTGTGCTTCATCAAGCGAACGGATTGGAACCTATAATAGTATGTGTCGGCAAATGTGACGTCCGCAGACAGATTGTAGAGCATCTTAACTGTAAGTTTGCGTCGGCAATACATTCTTCTGCCGTCGTTTCTCCTTCTGCTAAAATAGGGGAAGGAACTGTTGTGATGCAAGGTTCTGTGATTCAGGCAGATGTGGTGATCGGGAAACATTGTATTGTCAATACAAAGGCCAGTATTGATCACGAGAGTGTGATTGAAGATTTTGTTCATGTAGCCCCAGGATCCACTATAAGTGGAAATGTCCATATAGGAGCAGGAACATGGATTGGAGCTGGCACAACTGTGATACAGGGTGTTAGGATCGGAAAAAATTGTTTTATAGGAGCTGGAAGTGTCATTGTCAAAGATGTTCCTGATAATTCAAAAGGATATGGTGTCCCTTTCAGAGTGGTTGACACTTTGAAATAAAAAATATAATAAAATATGTCATACGTTCCTGAAAAGATGATCTATCTTTGTTTGGCTCACATGTCGGAAGATGGGTCGGAACAGAAATATGTAAAAGAGGCATTTGACACGAATTGGGTCGTGCCTTTAGGTCCAAATGTGAATGCTTTCGAGGAAGACTTGAAGTCATTCTATGGTGGAAAAAATGAAGTGGTGGCATTGAGTGCTGGCACTGCGGCAGTGCATCTTGCATTGTTGGGATGCGGTGTGCAGCCTGGAGACGAGGTGTTGGTGCAGTCGTTCACTTTTTGCGCGTCTTCTCATCCAATAACATATCTTGGTGCCAAACCAGTGTTTGTCGGTTCTGAACCAGAAACCTGGAATATGGATCCTGCTCTTCTTGAAGAGGCTATTAAGGATCGTATCGCGAAGACTGGAAAAACACCAAAGGCTATAATTCCTGTAGCTCTTTATGGTATGCCTTACGATTGTGAGAAGATAATGGCGATTGCTAAAAAATATGGTATTCCTGTTATTGAAGACGCTGCGGAGGGATTTGGCAGTAAATTCGGAGGCAAGTCGCTTGGCACATTCGGAAGGTTTGGCGTGTTGTCGTTCAATGGCAACAAAATGATCACAACATCCGGTGGTGGAGCGTTGATCTGCGAAAAAGCTGAGGATAAAAGTACTATTATGTGGTATGCCACACAAGCACGTGATGCGTACCCATACTACCAGCATTCCGCAATCGGTTACAACTATCGAATGTCCAACATCTGTGCAGGAATCGGCCGTGGACAGATGACGGTTGTTGACTCTCATATTGCTCACCACAAGCATGTTCAGGCTCTTTATGAAGAACTGTTGAAGGATGTGAAGGGAGTGCACATACATAAACAGCCTGCTGATCCCCGTTATGATGCCAACTTCTGGTTGTGTACTGCTACAATTGATCCAGACGTGAAGGTTGTAGGACAGGAAAATGCATATAAAGAGGTGATCAAATCTGCGGTAGGAGGTGCCGCAGGAGTAATCAAAGTTGTTGATTGTGCCACAACAGATTGTCAGCCGAATGAGAATGTTGAGGCTCTTCGCGTCTTCATGCTTGGCAAGAAAGTAGAGTCTCGTCCTGTATGGAAACCAATGCATAAGCAGCCGGTTTATGCAGGTGCTCCTTTCTATACTAACGGGGTAGAGGAGGCTGTTTTCAAGGTCGGATTCTGTTTGCCTGCCGGTCCGTATGTGAGTGATGACGATGTCCGTTATATTGTAGACATGATTAAGGAAGCTATTGTGAAGTAGTATGGAGGTTGCATCAAAAGAACAATTGAGAGAGACGGTATTTCAGATGCTTAGGTTTGCGATAGTAGGTGTGATAGCCACTGCTGTACATTATGGAGTGTATTGGCTATTGCGTAGTTTCTTTCCGGTAACTATTGCTTATTCAATCGGATATGTGGTGGCGTTTGTGTGTAATTTCATATTGACTTGCATTTTCACATTCCGCAAGAAAGCCAGCACGAAACGAGGCATTGGATTTGGTTTGGCTCATCTCGTCAACCTTGGACTACATGTGGCATTGCTGAATCTGTTCTTATGGATTGGACTTTCTGAAGAGCTGGCCCCTATACCAGTGTTCTGTATCGCTATACCTGTAAATTTTCTTTTGGTAAGGTATGTGTTTAAGCGTGATTGATAAGTGCTTGATAATATTGATGATACGCTGGCAGTTACCCTCGATGTGAAGAAGAAAGTTTTATGATATATAAGAGAAGAGGCTCAATCTTTGGATTGGGCCTTTTTGTTGTTAATAAGTTTTCTCACTTCATATTTGAAAAATTCTTACCTTTGTAAGGTAATCGGGTTAAAATGATGATTTATAGGTTGACGCGATATTGTTTGATGCTAGGAATGCCGGCCGTATTGATGTCGTGTAGTCCTAAAGTCAGTTCGTATTTGCCATATAACCAGGCAGGTTGCCGCACAATAGTCAATAAAGGTGACTATTATGATGATTTTGCGGTGGTGAAGATGCCGACTCCCGTCGCATACTATTATCGTAAACATGCTAAGTTCCGTGAGATTGAGTATCACCGTGAGGTTGGTTATGATGGTATTTGCGAAAGCAGGCGAGTGTTGCGTACAAGGGAGGCTAAGGATGGCTTCAACTATATAGCGAAGACGGTGATGGATTCCTTGAGTAACGCGGATTTTGTCAATATCTCCGTCGACGGGAAGCTGGTGAGAACCGAGCGTGACGTTTATAATTTATTGCGTTTGCGCAGAAAAAATATAATTGAGATAAATCACGAACCTAAGAGACGTGAAATTTGTATTATAACTACAAACTGATTGAAGATGAGTATGAAGAGAAATATATTGTGTGTCATGCTTGCTTTGGTGGCATCTGTTTCCGCTGCCTTTGCAGATGTGGTAGGAAGCAGTACTGGTTTTGTGATCAGTAACGACGGAAAGATAGTTACTGACTATGCGTTGGTTAGCAATGCTAAGTCTATTGTGGTATACGGTTTGGAAAAGTCATTTTCTATGGCATATAAGGCAAAAGTCGTCAGAGTAGACTTGGAGAATGATATCGCCGTTATTAAGGTGGACAAAGTAATAGATACAATCCCATATGTGGTTTCGAAGGAACCTGTGAGACCAGACAGTGTGTCGGTCGTGTCGTATCCGTTGATCACAAAGTTCAAGACAAACACATTTACTACCAAGTCGAGAATAAATATGCTAGGTAAGATGTTCATGTTGGATAACTCTATTGAAAAAGGAGCGGAAGGATCTCCCGTTTTCAACTCAAAAAATGAGCTTGTCGGTTATCTATGCAAAAACAACCTTGGCGAGATAAATATGATGCGTACATTGGTGGCTTTGCCTGAATTAGGAGCTGCAAATATGACAGTCGGCAATATTGACGACGCTGTGTGTATGGTGACTGCGTATGATGAAGAGGTTGAGGTGCAGACGTCTTCATTCAACACAACCGTTACTCCTATTCCTCAAAGACCTAAGTTGGAGGTTGATTTCGGCATGGTTACTGTCGCTGGAGGCAAATTCATGATGGGAGAGAAACGTGAGGTTGAGGCTGTTGTAGACACTTTCAAGATTGCTAGGTATGAGGTTACACAGGCACAGTGGAATATGGTTATGCCGTCTAACCCAAGTCCGATAAAAGGAGATGACCTTCCTGTATACAATGTCTCTTGGAATGATGTCAGAACGTTTATCTCTAAGTTGAATGATATGACTGGCAGAAACTACCGTCTACCTAAAGAGGCAGAGTGGGAGTTTGCGGCGAGAGGCGGAGTTATGTCGAAGGATTTCCAATATTCAGGATCAAACAATCTTGATGAGGTGGGCTGGTATCGTGATAATTCAAATGCTAAGCCTCATCCCGTCGGCACAAAGAATCCAAACGAACTTGGTATCTATGATATGACAGGAAATGTGTCGGAGTGGTGTGCTGATGATTTCAAATATCTTGAGCCTCAGGTGAAAAAAGATTATTATTATGCAAAAACAGATTCATTCTCACTATATAAAATAGACGAGAGTGATAAAATAAAGAACAAACTTATAGAAGGACGCAAGGTGATGAAGGGAAGCGGTTATTTCCATGAGAAATCACGCTGTGGTGTGGCATACCGTCGTGCATGTTCGCCAACGGACAAGTACACATTCGGATTCAGACTTGCGGAATAAACAATGACATACAATTATATTTTATTATGAATATTTGGTTTGAGTGTAAGGTCGTCTACCGTAAGGATGACGAGAATGGTAAGAGTACAAGAGCGACAGAGGTTTATCTTGTTGAAGCGTTGAATTTTTCAGAGGCGGAGGAGAGAATCAGCCGTGAGGTGGCTCCATTCGGTGAGTTTACAGTGGCGAGCATCAAGAAGTCTCCTATCAACGAAATCTTCCCTAATGAGGAGGGAGACAAGTGGTATAAGTTTAAGGTCGCTTTTGTTACAATCGACGAGGTTAGCGCGAAGGAGCATCGTGCAAATTCCAATATCCTTGTGATTGGAAATGATTTGATGAACGCTGCCGATCATTTGATTGAAAATATGAAGGATTCTGTTTCTGATTATGAAATCGTAAGCATAACAGAAACTTCGATTCTTGACATATTCCCATACACAATGGACGACAACAGTGATGCTGATTTGACACATCTTCCTAACGAAGACTGATTGGATAATGTGATTGAATAGAATACTGAATATTAATTGGTTATTATGGCAATCAAGGATAGAATAGACGAAGTGAAGTCTAAATTGAAGCCAGGCACACAACTTCTTGCTGTGTCAAAATACCATCCCAAAGAGGCAATTCAGGAGGCGTACGACACAGCTGGTCAGCGATTGTTTGCAGAGAGTCATGCCCAGGAGTTGGTGGGCAAGTATGAAGCGTTGCCAAAAGATATCAAGTGGCATTTCATAGGTCATCTGCAGACAAACAAGGTGAAATACATTGTGCCGTTTGTTGAGTTGATTCACAGTGTTGACAGTGAACATCTGCTTGCAGAAATTGACAAACAGGCAAAGAAGGTCGGTAGAGTGGTGAAGTGTCTGCTTGAGGTCCATATAGCGGAGGAAGAAACTAAATATGGGTTCTCTTTTGATGAAGTGAAAGCTCTTTACGACAGCAACGCATTGGCTAAATATGAGAATGTGGAGGTTGTGGGGTTGATGGGAATGGCAACGGCCACAGATGATAAGGAGCAGATCAAGCATGAGTTTGAACAGTTGTCTTCTTTTTATCATTCCGCTCAACTTACATTTGCTCCTAAGTTTACAGAATTATCAATGGGCATGAGTGGTGACTATGAGATTGCCACTTTGCTTGGAAGCACACTTGTCCGTGTCGGAAGCTTCATTTTTGGTAATCGTGTTTATAATTGATATTATCAATTTATTTTAATAATGGCGACGGGCGTGTGCTTGTCGCCTTTTTGTTGTTATGAAAGTTTTCAGGAAATATATTCTGCCATTTTTGGTCTTGTATACAGTTTTGCCAATAGCTTTGGCTGTAACCGTTTGTTGGATGACGACAAACGGATATGCTCCAATGGTATTGTCGGAGATTCAGTTTGTGATGACGTTTGTGATTTCTGTATTGATAGCAGGTTTATCGGGTTACATTGTCATGAATCACAACAAAAATATCAAGGCTGTTTACGCAAATCTTTCCAAACAACCGTTGCTTGTCGTATGTGTGGGGGAAGGACTGTTTAGTGCAAATGCTTTGATAGCTGATCTTTTTGACGGCCTTGTGTTGGGCTCTCTTATTGTGATTTTCCCATTGTTCTTGTATGTGATGAAAACAATGCGGGATATTAAGGAGATAATGTCGTGATTCCGGCTGATTTTATCTTTTGAAGAATCTCTCTCCCCATTCTTTCCAACCGTTCAAGTCGGCTACATTCTCATTGTGGAATAGGGTAGTGAAATCGCCTCCTGTGGCGTTGCTTTCTTTCTTTAAGTTGTCGATGTATTCGTATGCCGCATCTACACTTAGCTTCATGTTTGAGCGTAGTGTCTTGTCCATCACTATAAGAGGATGGATTGTAAGTTTGGTTTCTTTTTCTTTCTCTATGTTATAGAAAGTGAATGGCTTTGATGTCCCGGCACGGTATCCTGCCATGTCGGAATATGCCATAGAATAATCATCTGTAAATCCTAACTCTTCCAGTCTTTCATAGCCGTGTGGCAGTGCGAATTTCAGATAGTGGAAACGACATTTTGTGACGGCTCTTCCTAAACATTTTTCCAATATCCATTTCTCTAATTTTAGAGCTGTATCGTTTGTTGCGGCTCTGTAAGAGATGTGTAGTCCCACCACGATTTGTTTGTCTATCCTTTGTTTGGCTTTCCAGTAGCGGAAACTTGGGAGTATTGTTTTCTTGTCGAATTTGCCGTAGCATCCGCAGTGAAAGAATATTACATTGTCGGGGTTCTCATCGGCAAGACGCTGGCTAACTTCTTCAATGTTGAAAAAAGGGTCTTCTTCGACGTGTAGCAGCGATTGCCATCTTTTTAATACATCTTGTATGTTCCCTTTGATCAAGTCTTTCACGCTGCTTAAAACATGCCTTACAATACCTTTGTTACGGAAAGCATAGACATTGTCTACGTCCACTGTGGTGAGGTTTGTCGGTGTTTGTTTAGGAATGCCAATTCTGAATTTGTCATTTATGAGAAGACGGAATTCTTCTATCCATTTGTCAACCACTGGGGTTTGTAGCAGTCCTTGTTTGAATAAAGTGCTGTTTTCTTGTTTGTATCGTCCATGTTTGTCTGTCGCTTTTTCACCATACTCTTCATATCTGGAGATGAGGTAAAACACGGCAGAAAATATGTCGAATCCAAGTTCGCATTCAGTAGGGAACAGATGCTCTTCTTTCCATTCCGGAGAGACGTCGGTGATTCCTTGCTGATGGAGCAGACCACAAGGTGCGATGTTTAGAGCATTGTCGGTGATGGAGTTTGAATAGTTGATGACGGCATCATTCGCGTCTGCTTTGAAATCATTCGCCTGACAGATTTCGAATTCTACATTCAGCCAACGGTTGAAAATCTGTCGGCATACGTATTCCAATCTGTTGCTGTGCGATGCGATGATGTAGATCATGATACTTAAACTTTATTCCAATTTGTCGTTATCGGAAAAACTGTAATATTTGTTGTCTGCTATTATGATATGGTCGATAAGCCTTATCCTCATCAGCTGGCATCCTCGGTAGATTTCTAGAGTCGACGAGATATCAGCCGCGCTTGGTGTGATTGATCCACCTGGATGGTTGTGTGCCAGGGCCACGGTGGTGAATCCGTAGAGCAATGCTTTGCTGACAACGACCCTCACGTCAAGCAGAGTGCAGTCGAACGATCCCTTGGAAATGCATTCTATTTTGCGGATATTTCCAGCACCGTCGATCATAGCCAAATGGACCTCTTCGCTAGTGCAGTCTTGCAGACCGGGAGCGAAAGCCTGATACAGATCAATACTGCTTTTCACTTTCTTGTAGGTGTCTGTCTCTTTGCGTCTTCGAGTCGCCAGTTCCATCGCTGCGGCAATCGTCAATGCTTTGGCAGGACCGATGCCTTTGAATCTGCATAGGTAATTGACGTCTCGTTTTGCCAGAACACCGAGCTTGTCTTCCGCATCATGCATGATCTCTTTGCATAATTCGATCACATTCTGCCCTGGTGTGCCTGAACCTACAAGTATGGCGAGCAACTCTGCATTCGATAATGCGTCTGCTCCTGAAGAGAGGAATTTTTCTCTTGGCAACGTCTCCTTGTTTCTGCTCTTCAAAGAAGAATCATCCTTTGGGGAGATGCCTGATTGACACTCTTCTTCCTGTTCTTCAAAGTCTTTTTTTGCTGTTACTAATCTTAATGTCATTTTTTATAATTCTCCTGCAGAGGCGAGGTTGTTCACGAGAGTGTTGGAATACATCTCCAGCATTTTCATTCTCAAGAACTCTTCGTCTTTATTTTCAATGTCGATCTTGTTTATCTGTTCATCCAAATAGTTGTCGAAAACGTTCTTCTCAATAGTGGAATACTTGTCTTTGAATCGGTCAGTGCCGAATCTTTCGTCGTAAGCCACATAGTTGCCCGGGAAGAAACGGTAGGCTTTGTGGATGGCTCCATCTATAAGTTTAGCTACCTTTTCAATCACCTGTTGGCGGTCATCGTCTTCGTTGACCAACTGGTCTATCAATGGAGAGATTGTCTTTGTGACCTCATAGTGGATTCTTCCTTTGTAACCACGAAGTCCGGTGTTCATGTTTATGATGTCATCCTGGGCACTTTTCTTGAATTCTGGGTTGTCACGTTTCTGCTGGAACTCTTTTGCCTTCAAGAAGTCGCATGCATCATACTCATAGCAAATAGCTATTGGTGTGATGTTCAAATCCATGAATCCCTGTTTTACGTTTTCACTGCTCATGTTGAGCATTTTAAGAAGACTCTCCTGCATGACGTCGTTGCTGTCTTTGGCACGGCCTTCTCTTTGAGCGATCCACACTGATGATTTGTTCTCAGTGATCATTGAACGGATATATGCTGACATCTTCTGCGACGACATGAATATCTCACGTTTAGTGCCAGAACGGTTGACAATCAGACTCTTGTTGATCTTCATCAGGTCTGTGATCCAAGGCTTTGAACAAAGATTGTCTCCGATCGCATTCTGAGATGTCTGTATTCCTTTAGCTATGAGTTGCACATTTAGCAACGCGGCGTCAAGAATGATGTCGCGGTGGTTGGATATAAATAGATATTTTTTGTCGTTTGTAAGTGCATCCATGCCATTGTTTGTCATGCCATCTGATGTGTTCTCCACTAGATTGCCCAAGAAACGAGTCATGACAATCTGCTGGAAATCATCGGCAGACTTGATCTGCATCACTTTCTCCACAATGGCTTTAGGGTCTGCCTCAGGGAAAATGTGTGGCAATACCTTTAGAAATTCTTCGTTGTTGCAAACACGTGCAATCGCATCCGGAATTTCCGAATCATAATACGGACGCATGTCGTCAAAATTGAATTCTGTTTCCATTATATTTTTTTTGACTTTTCTTTTAAATATAACACTGATTCCGGACCGAGGTTGAATAGCAGATCCACTATGCTTAATCCATCGGTAAACCCGAACTTCTCCGCAAACATTTGGTAGTAGGGTTTTGAATCTGTGTCTGTGGTTTCTTTTTTGGGGTGAAACAGTTCTCTTGCATCTTCGATTCCTGCTTCGCCTTCAAAGTAATTATCTGTTAATGAAATTTCTCTTTGTATTCCAAGAGCGTCGAGTGTAAACTCTAGCAAACGCATGTTGAAATCAAGCAGATATTTCTCTTTCTTGTCGTAGATGGCTTGGATGTCATCTTTGTAATACTCAAAGAACGGTGTGGAATTATAGCTTGTTTCCATCGCTCTCAAGTGTAGACGACGCCACTCTTGTCCATACGAAATGCAAATGTCTCTTATTTTTGTCTTATCCGTATGTTTCTCTACGGGTATACTCAAATCCATCACGCCACTTTCTGTCTGGATGCGGCATCTGTTCCTGTATGTCTGTTTGACATAATGGTCGTGCTGCTCCACTATGATTTTGTCGTGTGCGTAGATTTTGGCATAGTAGCCTACTGGGGCGAAATATGCTGACTGCAGAACTATCATCTTATCGTTTTTTTTGTTGTGTTGGATAAGATGATTGCGGTCTTTGACTGTGCAATGGCAATTTGCCGATTACCCAATCTTCTTCATAATCCCAGTTGGCTGATACCGAAAGTGCTTTCTCAAAGAAGTAGACTTCCTCCGGCTGTTTCAAACCGTTGTAGTCTCCTGTTGTCCAGTCTCCATCTTTGTCTGTGTCGACGATCAGTCGTGCGGCATAAGTTCCTGGAGCGACATTGAAAAATTCCACTTTATTATCTTTCGGGTATCCCCGTCTTATTGTTTTTTCTTTGTTCACGAGCTCTACAAACACGTCTCCTGCTGGCATGTTGCTCAGTTTAAGGGTGATGTTGGAGTAATCTTTTTTCTCTTTTTTCCTGAATGCCAATTTCGTAGAATCACTTTCAAGACCATATATGTCTCTCACCTTTCCTGAGTCTACAATGACTTCATATGAGAGCCCCTCTTCCCAATTGCCATCCAATTTGTATCTTCTGCCACAACTGTCTGCCGCAACTATAGTGAATGGCAGAGCTTTTTTAGTAGTGTCTTTTTTCTCATGGACGGCCACTGCTTCTGGGCTGAAATCGTATGTAGGAGTCTCAAAAATAATTTCAGGAGTGCCGTCTATTTCTACTGATTTTGAGATAGAAATATTAAGTTTTGCTTTCTTGTTTTTAGCAGCCCTTTCATCTTTTTTGCTGACTTTCACTTTTTTGTAGATGCTTGTGACTGTGTCTGTCTGCTCTACAAATGTTCCTATAGAGTCGGTGGCGATATATGTCATCGCAAACTCCAATGTGTCCAACTTTACGATGTTAGTGTCTTTGATCCAATAATGGATTGTGTCTGTTGTGACACTTGGCTCAACAATAAACCAATCATTTGCAGCCGGACTGAAGTTTGTTGGCTTGATTGATGGCTTTTGTCTCTGTTTCTTATCGTTAGTGAAGTAGAGGGTTATCTTTCTTGCCTCTATTCGCTCTGCTTTCTTGAATGCTTGGAATGGCACTTCTTTGGCAAACAGACGCATCTCCATCGAATCAGGCAAATAGTATGGGCTTTCTTTGCATACTATGCTGTCCACAATCAATGTGTCTGTGCGGACGTTGCTTGGCTCCAACCCAAGCAGTGAGTCTCTGTCTACTGATTTCCACGCCGTGTCACATTTTTCCACCATTTTTTTTCTTGGTGTGATTACGGTGTCTATCCATGCTAGACTTTCGCCAGGAGCGTCGTATTTGAAATTAGTGTTGTCATCTTTTATAGCACACAGATGGTATGGCTTCTCTTTCAGCCCTCGTAGAATGAACCTTCCGCTCTTGTTGGTTTTTGTTATTCTTTCGAGCTTCTTTGTTGCCAATGTGGAATCTGTCCAGTCAGAATAAACTCCGATGGTGATATTCTCTTGTGGCACAAGGGTATATGCGTCTACAACGTTGCCGGAAATGCAGAATGAGTCGATATGATTTCCTGTCGCGAACTCAAAGTAATAGTTTCTGATTGGATTGCTTTCTCGGAAATCCACAATTTTATCTCCAAAATCAATTATGTATGTGGCATCTTTTTCCAAAGAGTCTTTGAATGTGATGCTTACTTTTTTTCCTACACTCTTGATTTCTGGAGCCATCTCCATAGGTGGTGACACAATCACGTCTTGCGCATCTTTCAAGACAACATACTCGTCGAATATGATTTCTGCTTTCTGCGGTTTAGCGTTGACTGCGCTTCTTTCCGGTGTGCTGAAAATGTATTTAGGAGGCATCATATCGCGAGGTCCTCCTTGTGGTCCGCTACCCATATTGGCACACGAATGTATGCCTGCAAATCCTATTGCCGACATCGTAAAGTATGCTATTTTTTTCAGGTACTTCTCCACCATTTATTCAATTTGTCGCAAATGTAATGTTTTTCTTCTTATTGACAAAAATTGTTTGACGTGATTATTTTTTAACATCACCAATCACAGCCATTTCACATTTTTTGCAGTCGAAAACAAGTGCGTATTCAGCTCCGTCAGTCCCTACTAGTTTGAGTGGCTGCTTGAATTTTGCTGCTTCTGCGGTGTCTTTTTTCAGACAGATTCCCAATTCATATCTGATACAGTATTTGCATCGCATAAGTTCAGCTTTCTGTTTTGGCTCTCGTTCATAGCTCCATGCTGGATTGGCAATTCCGCATTGCTCAATGAAGTTTTTGGCCTGGGCATTATGAACGTTCAGTCGGTAGTCTGTGGCGTTTGATGGGAACTGTGGATTCTCTACCATTGGCAGACGTGGCTCTCTCTTCCATGCCGACAGTTTGTTGGATATCAATGTATTGATTAATGCTCGTCTCCATTCGTTAAGTGTGGACATGGCGAAGAAATATGTGTTTTGTGAATCAATCTTCACATCTGTCACACAGAATGGTGTGCCGCCTGTTTTCTTTAGCGTCTTTACGATGTTGTCGTTGGCCATCTGTGGGTTTTGTGCCAATTCTTTTTTGCTGTCGAATGTCACTTGTGCCTTGTCTCCTGAAATATCAGTCATTTCAAGTGTGAATCCGTCAGGAGTCTCTGTCATCACTATTTGAGCGTCGATTTGACGGTTGCATGTATCATTGTTCACCGCCGTGTCGTAGCGGATATCTAAATTGCGGTATAGTTTTGCGTTTGGCTGCACACGTAATCCTGCCGGCAATTCAATGCTGTCGCCTTGTGCTTTGTTTGCTCGGAATCCTATAAGTTCTCCATTCCTGTCGACGTAGCAAAAACCGTCTCCGTTGGCGAGTGTCACATTGTCTGCTAATCTTATCTGCAGAGTTGAGCCTTTTTGCAATGATGTCATGCCCACATATTCGCCCATTGATTTGGGTGTGTCTATGTTTGCCATCTTCTCTCGTTTCCCGCTTAGATTATATGTTGTGAGCCCACGGTTGAAGATTTTATGCAGATTTGGCTGGAATCCATATCTGCTTGTGCCATAGCTCATTCTGTGGTATTCATTGTTTTTTGCCAGGAATTCGTCGATTACTCTTCTATAGTAGGCGACGGTGGTTTTCACGTATGTGATATCTTTCAGTCTTCCTTCTATTTTGAATGTTGACACTCCTGCTTTTATCATTTCAGCAAGATATTTTTCCGCACTGAAATCTCTTAGCGACAACAGATATTTGTCTTTGGCTATTGTTTTTCCGTCGGCATCAAATAAAGAGTATTTCATTCGGCATGGTTGTCCGCATTCTCCTCTGTTGGCGCTTCTTCCGAGCATACGCTGGCTCATATAGCACTGTCCGCTGTAGCTCACGCAAAGGGCTCCGTGGATGAATGTCTCAAGCCTTACTTTGGTATGAGACGCGATGTCTGCCATGCTTTTTACGTCTGTCTCTCTGGCCAACACCACTTGCTCGAATCCACATTTCTCCCAGAATATCACTTTGTCGAGATTCCTGTTGTCCATCTGTGTGCTTGCGTGCAGTGCGATAGGAGGAAGGTTAGCTCGGAGCAATCCGTAATCCTGGATGATCAATGCGTCTACTCCTATTTTGTATAAAGACCATGCCAGTCTTTCAGCCTCAGCGAGTTCCTCATCGGTGAGGATAGTATTGAGGGCGACGTATATGCGCGCATTGTAGACGTGTGCAAACTCCACCAGTTTGGCTATATTTTCCAAACTGTTGCCTGCCGCACTTCTTGCTGAGAACGCAGGACCTCCGATATACACAGCGTCGGCACCATATTTGATCGCCTCTATTCCGTGCTCAACTTCACGAGCTGGAGCCAATAGCTCTATATATTCGCGTCCTACCATTATCTCAATCTGTTTTGATAATTGCCACTGTTTTTCAGATAGTGTACGAGCAATCCCACACAGAATACACATAGTGGGAGTGCCACGAAGATTGCTGTAAGTCCATTCCCGCACATTGTGTCGTAGGTTCCGTGAAGTAGGGCTGGAATTACAAGTGCAAGTGCCCACAAAGCTTTTCTATAGCGAGGGTAGAGCACCGCAAAACTGATGAAGAATCCTCCGATTGCGCACCAGACAGCATGGATGAATGGCAGACTTGTCAGACGGGCTATGTTCATCAGGAATCGATCCGAACCGTCTAACTTCATATTCTCTGTCATCTGATATTGCACTCCTTCGTATACTCCGAATGCAAGTCCGGAAATTAATCCGTAGAACACTAATGTCTGTGGCACCAATGGTTTCTTTGTCTTTTTCACAAGCCAGATCAATGGAAGCATCTTGGCGAATTCTTCAGTGAATCCCACTCCGAAGGTGAATCCTATCAGTTGTAATAACATAGGGTTGTTTGGGTCGATAGCTCCATAGAAAAAGTTCAGATTGGGTAATCCTAAAGCGTCCCATGCCACAAACACAATCGCCTGCATCAGGAAGAATATAGTCACGCTGGTTTTGGCTGTCACCTGTGGCGATTTGAACATATAGTTGAAGAAACTCCACCACACTACCGAAAAATAAAGTGCGATGCAGTAGTATGACAACCATCCGCTAGGGACAATGTACGCTGCTACAAGAGGAAACAATCCTATACAAGCGAGCACAAGCAGACGGGTGTCGCTTTTCCATGTCTCCTTCTCCTTTAATTCTTTCGGAAAAAGAAGGTCTTTGGAAATATGCTTCAACTGGCTCGTCAAACTTCCAGCATTGTCAACTTTGACGGATACGTTGTTGTCGTCCAACACGTCGCGCACGGCAATGAAATCCTTATCTTCAGTTGCTGTGTTCACTGATGATAATCTGTCGCATTTGAGTATTTTGCCAGCTTTGACAAGGCTGGTTAAATCTGATATGTTATATGGGCCGAACGGATTTCCGTTGCGGTATACGTAGTATTCCATAAAGCGATTTTTTAATTTTGTGCAAAGTTAAAATTTTTATGTGTATTACCATATCGGATTTCATTCTGATTGTGGCTCAACAACATCATATATTCTGATGTTGTTCCCTACTTTAAAAAATCTATTAATTCGTTGTAGATTGGCACTTGTCTCAGCATTTCTTCATTTCCGACAACAAAAAGTTGTTTTCTCGCTCTTGTGAGCGCGACATTAAGTTTTCTGTCGATTGTTTTGCCGTCCTCTTCAATCGCATCACACACAACATCAAGCTGATAGTCTTGGTTGACACAGATGGAG
>JAEEMG010000009.1 GCA_016283095.1 Paludibacteraceae bacterium
AACGAATTCACGCCAAATGACCAAACGAATTCACGCCAAATAACCAAACGAATTCACGCCAAACGTCCAAACGAACTCACGCCAAATGACCAAACGAACTCACGCCAAATAACCAAACGAACTCACACCAAACAACCAAACGAATTCACGCCAAATGACCAAACGAATTCACGCCAAATGACCAAACGAATTCACGCCAAACGTCCAAACGAATTCACACTAAATGACCAAACGAATTCACGCCAAATGACCAAATTGTAAATTAAATTTTCTTTCGTTTCAAAATAAATTACGACATTTGTACCGAAAATCATACAAGATTATTTACTATGACTGAAAACACTTTCAATTATCGAAAGAGAATTGCAGACATTCTTTTAGAAGAGAAATTAGAGGCAATGGGGGCAGTTCTTATTGAAGGTCCCAAAGCTTGCGGCAAAACAACTACTGCTGAACAGCAAGCTAAGAGTATTCTGTATATGGATGACCCTGAAAACATACAGCAAAACCTACAATTAGCAGAAACTAACATAAAACGACTGCTCCAAGGTGACACGCCGAGGCTTATTGATGAATGGCAGATAGCACCTCAAATCTGGGATGCCGTACGTTTTGAAACGGACCATAGGAAAGATGATGGTTTATTCATGCTTACAGGATCTGCCGTTCCTGCAGATAAATCAAAAATTCGCCATACTGGTGCCGGGCGTTTTGCATGGCTTACTATGCGTCCCATGACTCTATGGGAATCTGGAGAATCTTCTGGAGATGTGAGTATCAGGACTCTTTTTACAGAACCAGAAAAGATTGATGGCGAAAGCACTTTGAAAATGGAAGACATCGCTTTTGCCATTTGTCGAGGAGGATGGCCCAAATCTTTAACTAAAAAAAGTCAGAAGGCATCACTTCGTCAAGTCACAGAGTACTTCGAAGCCATAACACGCTCTGACATTTCAAGAGTTGACGGAGTTGAAAGAGATGAGTTCCGTGCCAAACGACTCATGCGCTCATATGCACGATTACAAGGAGCGATGGCCAGCATATCCACTATCATAGCAGATATGAAAACGAATGAGCCAGAAGACATGAGCGACGAAACAATCTCGTCATACATCAAAGCCTTGAAAAAGATTTTCGTGATAGAGGACATGCCAGCCTGGAATCCCAATTTGCGTTCAAAAACATCTATACGAACCAGCGACACACGCTATTTTATCGATCCATCCCTGGCAATTGCGGCACTAGGCATAGGGCCGAATGACTTGCTGAACGATTTGAACACTTTGGGGTTGTTTTTTGAAACTCTCTGTGTGCGAGATCTTCGTGTGTATGCAGAAGCCAATGATGGAGACGTATTCCACTACAGAGACAAAAACGGTCTTGAATGTGACGCCGTTATACATCTAAGAAATGGCAGTTATGGTCTCATCGAGATAAAATTGGGAGGTGATACACTTATTGAGGAGGGTGCTGCGAACTTGAACACATTAGCAGAAAAGATAGATACAACAAAAATGAAGAATCCTTCATTTAAAATGGTTTTAACTGCTGTCGGACAATATGCATACATGCGAACAGACGGTGTAATGGTTGTTCCAATCGGCTGTTTGAAAGACTAACCAAAGGCTATAAAGAAGAGAGTTATGGCCAATATCTATCGTATAAATCAAAGAATCATGAAAATATGGTTAGAAATATTATAAATACCTTGATGTGTATTCTCACAATCTTCCTTTTGTGTCAATGCGAAAGCCGTACACCTACCATGAAAATCAATAAAATTCATGATATAAAGGATGATTTTTTTGGCAAACTCAACGGGAAAATTAAGAGCATCAGATGGTATGATGCAGAATACCATGACGGAAAAGTTGAGAAAGGTGCGTTGATATTCTGCTATATTTTAGATTCCTTGGGTAACTGTACTGACCAATATGGAGTCTCAACAGATGGTATAGAAACAAAACACCTATATCATGCAGAATTCTATCCTAATGGATATTTGAAAAGCAAGGAATATCTAGAAGATAACCAATACGCATGTTATAAATATAATTCAAAAGATAATTCTGTCTTGATTAGTGAGTATAGGGACGTTAATTCAATTTTTAGAAAATTACTGATATCATTGTCTTTTATTTCTCCATATGATACATTTATTCACAAATATGACACACAAGGGAATTTGATAGAATCATCAGGTCATGTATTTGGAGATAAAGAATATAAATTCTATGAAAAGTCAATATATGATTCAAAAAACAGATTAGTAAAGTCAATATTCAAACGTTCCAATGGATATGGCAGTTATTATGAAGATACAATATCATACAAATACACAGACAATTGCAAGACAGTGTATAATAATAATGGAATCGAGATAGAACGATATAATGAAAAGGGATTATTGACAATAGGCTATGATGAAGCTTCCAGCACAAAATTAACATATCTTTATGTTTACGACTCAAATGGATTTGTTACTGAGAAATATGAGTATAAGAAAAATAAAGCAGATCTTATTATTCCTCCTCCACCATCGCCTGGAGTTCATGATTCAAATGACTGTCAAAAAAAATTAGAGTCTGCAGATGATCTTCTCCAATCTAAAGTGGTAAAAAAGAATGATGAGAAAGGCAATCCTATCGAAATAATCCGGTATGAATACAATGATTGCGAAGAAGTGACGAATGTGTTTGCTCGTGTGTTTGAGTACGACTATTACGAATAATAGTATCAAATAGAATACCACAAAGGAAGTATCAAAATCGATACTCCCTTTGTGTTTATAAGCTAAAAGCCAATAATATTAGCAAAAGCTCCCCATATAGGATGTTTTTTATATGATTCGACGGAATTGTTAGGAACAGACAAAACACATTTCCGTTTATCTACCATCGCAAATGACGATTTTTGAACCGAAGGTGGATTTACAGCATAAATCCTGATATTCTCCAATTGTTTGCAGTTAGAAAAAGAAGCACGTTCAATTGCGGTGATTTGAGCTGGAAGTGAAATTTTCTTTAGTTTTTTACAATCATAGAAAGCACAAACACCTATTTTATCTACTGAATCTGGAACTTTATAATCGCTTCCTTTTGCATTCGGATATGCCAATAAAGTCTTTACTGATTTGTCGAACAGCACTCCATCCTTGGAACAGAAATGTGCGTTAACTTCCGTCGCGACAAATGATTTTAGATTATAGCACCCCGCAAACAGAAAATTGTTGTCAAAGTACCCAGATTCGACGTTGACTATCTCCATTCCGTCGCAACCAGAAAAAGCGAATTTACCAAATTTATTTAATGCTTTAGGAAGTGTGATCTCTTTCAAAGACCTACATTTGAAAAAAGCAAAATCTCCTATCTTATTTAGCGTTTTAGCTAATTCTATATGAGATAAGGAACTACAGCCATAAAAAGAGAAATCCTCTATATTTTTCAACACATTACTTGATTTCACCCTGTCTATCTTGTCACATTTATAAAACGCTCCATACTCAATAGTAGACACACTTGACAACAAAACATACTCACCGGAAGACGTCGGTGAGACAAAATATAATCTTGTTTTATTTTTGTCGAACAATGATTTGTTTAAGGTCGAAAATGATTTGTTAGACGTGTTTATAATGATATTTCTGAGTGTAGGGCAATCCGCCAACGCCATCTGTTCGATTTCGACAAGAGAATCAGGCAAAACAACGGTATGCAGTTTAGGACAATCTTCAAACAAATGATGTCCTAAACGATTGGTCGTTGCAGGAAGGATGATATGTTCCAATTCACGACAATGACGGAAAGCGTAATTATCTATGACATTTATCCCTTCTGGAAAATTTTCGTTTAAGATTACAATTTGGGAAGCATCCAGATATTTTACATTTAACAAAATTTCTGAATCACCAGAATGTGACGACATCCGTCCAAACAAATCATTCTCTATACATTCTCCCGTCACAACCAATGAATCTGCTTTATATGGTTTGCCAAAATAATCATCACCAGGTCCGTTTAATTTAACAATGTCGATTTTGCTTTGTGACATTGAGGGAAAACAAATCATTATCATAGAGCAAAGCAAGATTATAATGAATTCATTCTTTTTCATAATCAACATATATTTCTTTTACAACATGGTTTTGATCACAACAAACACACAAATAGGAATTCTTGAGCTCATATACGCCATCACTAAGAAAAATAGAAATAGTATAATCTGATTGTTGTTCAACTGGATATGGCTCGAAATCATGGATTATTTCTTTCAACTTATCCCCTTCCAACTTCGAACTTATGGACAAATCACAATAATGGCCCGATCCATCCGCAATAGTCACAACAAAAATGGACTTTTCCTTCAAGACAAACCCTGTAAAAACTCCGTAGATTGGACCATTATTCGACAATATTTCATTCTCCCCATATATGTACCTGTTCAACGAAGGAGGTATATTTTCGCCAGAAGACCATTCATCAAACATATAGACTTCTGTTGGCATTCCAAAAATCTCAAAACATTTATACAAAGAATCATTCAAATGTATTCCATTCAGCATCACATTATGAACATCCACCGACAATTCTTTTTGCGATCGGTTTGTATCGACGCTACCAGATTCCGATTTAATACCGTTTGCCGACTCTGTTCCGGGAGTCTGTTCTAAGCCCTGTATATCAACTGTTTGGCCATTGTTGTTACAGCCGACAAACAAACTCCACAAAAGCAATAATTCTATCTTCTTCATAAACATCACAATTTGTCTTTTCTCCCCATTCTCCCCATCTCCTCACCCCTTTCTCAACCTTTCACACGCCATCTTTGCTTCTTCAACTCCTTCTTTTGCAGCAAGTTCATACCAATGCAGAGCCTGATCCAGATCTTTATCAACACCTGTTCCATTTTCAAGACACCTGCCATATTGATATTTGGCCTCAGGTATATATTCATCGTTTAGCAATACTTCAAACATTGATGCGGCATATTCGTAATTCTGCTCATATCCATATCCGTTCAAGTAGAACAATGCCAAACGATAAAGAGCCTCATTTTGCAAAGGAGATGTGAAAGCAGCCCTTTCATAATACTTAATTGCTTTCAAGTAGTCCTGCTCCACTCCGTCGCCAATCTCATACATACGTCCAAGTTTCATCTGCGAAAATTTCTCTTTATAATCATCAGCAGCTTTTTCAAACCACTCGACAGCAGTCTGTATGTTTTTCTCTACCAGTTTTCCTTCATAATAAATTTCGCCTATTTCGAATTTTGCACAACTATCGCCTTGCTCGGCCCGTTCCCTGAGTTCTTCCAGGTTGGATAATTCCAACGACATCAACGACATAATTTCCAATTCAAACTTCATAATTTTTCCTCTATTAACTCATTCGTTTTCAAATAACACAAAAATAAGAATAAAATATTATTTTTGCATAGATCAATCTGATTGGCATGCTTAATTTGTAAGAAAAATATGGATAGAAACGAATCAAATAGGATTTCATATTATATCGCTTGCATAGGTGCGTTCGCAGAAAGGTTTGCTATCAGCAACGCCTTTGCTTACAATTATCTATTGAAATATAAAGGGTTAGCTTTTATATACGATTGCTATGAATCCGAGCATACCCTTTCTATAGATGACGCTGTTGAGGACATGTACATGATTTGCAAACGTAATGGAGGAGCATTAAAATGAGGCTATACCATGGTTCTAATACCGAAATAGAAACTATAGACCTTAGTCGCGGAAGACAAGGAAAAGATTTCGGATCTGGTTTCTATACGAGTGCCGACTATATGCAAGCAGTGGAGTTTACATCCAATGTAATAAGAAGAGAAGGTAAAGGAATACCAACCGTAACATCTTTCGAATTTGATGAATCTGCATTTGAAAAATTGAATGTAAAACGTTTTGAAGGATACACTAATGAATGGGCAGAATTCATTCTTGCCAATAGACAAAATGATACAGGCAGACCTATTCATTCTTATGATATTGTAATCGGTCCAATCGCAGATGATAGCGTGGGGGTACAGATAAGACGTCTTATGAGAGGCTATATCTCAATAGATTCTTTTCTTGAAGAAATCAAATACTGTAAAATAACAATTCAATACTTCTTTGGAACTGAAGAATCAATAAAGTACTTAAAAAAATTATGACAAAGGAAGACAGACAATTTTTAATAGAAACTCTATGTGAGGATTTGGTTCCGATGATTATGAAAGAATATAATCTTTCAGCTATTGAGGCATTGGATAAACTATACAAATCAAAAACATTTGCAAAAATAGAAGATCCTGAAACAGGACTATATTTTCAAGGAGCTGTTTACGTTTTTGATTTCATCAAAGAAGAATTTAAACAGTCAAACTTATCATAATCAAGTTTTCACAGGTAGATAATATCCGTCTGAAAGACGCTACCGAGCAAAGCGAGAGGAACCCGTGACAAAGTCTCGGGTAGTGCACCAACAGCATAAAAACTTTGCCTGAAAGGCAATACGACAAGTACTGCTTTTCCCCTCTATTTTTAAGTCTTTCTCTGAAAACTTCTATTCTCTGTGATTTTATTAAATTTATGTGCTCGCCTTCGGCTCGCATTTTGGGAGAGGTTAGGGCGTTCCGCCCTTAACAATCCTCGTAAAATAGGACACCGACAAGCTCAAACAAGAAAGGACATCAGGCTTCCTTATTTGACATCATCCTTTTTGAGTTTAGAGGATTTTTTTGAATATGATCGACGAAGATAGTTGTATCTTTCTATCTCAGGACAATCACATTTTTCAACATCTTTTTTCTTTTCATATTCCTTTCTGAACTTATCACAATCACATCTTATCATAGTTCCTGAGTTATCGCAACCGACAGACTTTATAACGTACATTGTGTCGGCATTAATATCATATTTCTTCACATAAATAGGACATTGCCTGATGCCACTATAACCATCTGCAAAATAAAAATTCGCAAATTCACCACAAAATGTATCCCAATTTTTATTATTTCCGCGATAGGGACGATCTTTTCTCACAAGATAGCATAAAGAGTCACCGACCATCACCTTACATCTATACACATACATTAATTCGAAATCTTTCGCAATGACATTCGAGATACTCGACAATATCACAAAAAAAAGAATTACTATTTTAGATATTCGGGTTCGCATAATTTGACAAATTTTATCGGTTTAATATCTAGACTAATCATAGTCTCCAGTTTTCCTTATAACTGTCTAGTAATTCCTATGATTCCATCCAGTATCTCACAAAATCAAATCACCCCTTTCTCAACCTCTCACACGCCTCTTTTGCTTCTTCAACTCCTTCTTTTGCAGCACGTTCATACCAATATAGAGCCTGATCCAGATCTTTATCTACACCTATTCCATTTTCAAGACACCTGCCATATTGATATTTTGCCTCAGGCACAATATCATCATCAGCATTCGACAATACTTCAAACATTTGTGCGGCATATTCGTAATTCTGCTCATATCCATATCCGTTCAAGTAGAACAATGCCAAACGATAAAGAGGCTCATGAAACAAAGGGGACGTGTAAGCAGCCTTTTCATAATGCTCAATTGCTTTCATATAGTCCTGCTCCACTCCGTCGCCAAATTCATAAATACGTCCCAGTTCTATATGAGCAAAATTTTCTCCACCCTCAGCAGATTTTTCATACCACTCGATAGCAGCTTCTATATTTTTCTCAATCAGTTTTCCTTCATGATAAGCTTCGGCCAATTCTAATTGTGCATAAGGATCGCCTTGCTCAGCCAATCTTCTACATTCTTCCAAATCAGAGTAATACATTCCCATAAAAATTAGGTTTTCCAATTTTCTATGTGATTGATTTATCACATAAAGCAAAAAAAAAAAAATTATTTATTACTGCTCGTTCTAACGAACTCGCAGATGCGGAGGAGTTAGGGCGTTCCGCCCTTAACAATCCTCAATCGTCAACCGTCAATCATCAATCACTTCACCCAACACTTGTCGATCTGACAGATGTAAAGTTTGTGATAATCTCCTGCCTTGAACCATTTCTCGACCATGCTTTTGTCGATGAAAGAAGCCTCGTTCAATGTCTGAGCATACATCTTTGTACATTCCATCACCAATGAAGCCTCAGCAAACGTCATGTTGCCAGACTCTGTAGCGATAGCTGTCAGACCAGCCTCTTTTACCTTGTCGCAATCACGGCCTGATTTTGAACCGCAGATCTGCAATGCCTTGCGGTAATCCTCGCTGAAGAATGAAAGTGTGAGCGACGGATTCTTCTCCACAAATTCAAATGTATAGCGTTGCGGACGAATCACCAAGTATGCCACATTCTTTCCACAGAACACTCCGACTCCGCCCCAGCTGGCTGTCATCGTGTTGAATTTCGATTTGTCTCCAGCTGTGATCAGAAGCCACTCGTCGCCAATCTTCTTGATGAAATTGCCGCTAATCTCCTTTGCGTCTATCTCTTTGAAATTTTCCATAGTCATATATTTTAAGGCCAAAAATACGCATATTTGGCTAAAAAACACCTATATTTGTCAAAAAATGAATGATCGAGAAATAGATCTCTGATTTATATTTGATGATTTGCAATGGCCAGATACCTTGTCGGAGAAAATGTCAGATTGAGAAACGTGGAGACTGCTGATATCGATTTCCTTTGCGAAATTGAGAACGACAGTCTTAACTGGTCTGTTTCCGACACTCTCGCTCCCTATTCCCGCACTACGATGGAGGAATATATCCAGAGCGAATCACTCGGCATCTGGGCAAATGGCCAGCAACGTTTTATCATTGAGGATCAAAAGAAAAATATCGTCGGAGCGGTAGATATCTATGATGTGGACATTTTCTCGCATAAAGCGGCGGTAGGAATCGTGATCAAAGAAGAATGTCGACGGAATGGCTACGGACGCGAGGCATTGCGTCTGCTTTGCGATTATTGCTTCTCTCACCTTGATTTCCAGATGCTTTATGCATATGTGGAGACGGGAAACGAGCCATCTCTCTCACTGATGAAATCAGCAGGTTTTGAGGTCACAGCCACATTGAAGAGCTGGCGACGCGTAGCTCTGCAGTACAAAGATGTCCATGTGTTGCAGAATTTAAGAGTTAAGAATTAAAATTAAGAAATAGATGTCGGATTTGAAGCAACAAGTTTTTGTGGTAGTCGACGGTGATTACCAACCAGATACAGCGATTGAAATGGCAAAAAAATTGTCGGATACATACTCGAAAGAGATATGTCTGCTCTCTATTGCCAACAATGAATCCGACGAAGATTCATGTCAGGAGATCCTGAACGCATACAAGACTAAATTGGCGGGCAAATCGATAAATGTCGACACCACCGTCATCCCGAGCGCTGATGAGTTCACATCCACAATTGAGGCTGCGGAAGCGTCGATGCTTGTGTTTGAGATCACTCCAAACTCCAGCATCCGCAAGATGCTCAAACTATGCAGAGAACTACGTACACCATATTTCTTCTGCAAACCAGGCATGAAGATCGCATTCGACAAAATCCTCGTGCCAGTCAACTATTTGATTGAAGAACGTGAAAAAGGACCGTTCTCATCAAGTTTCGGACGTTTCTTCAAATCCAAAATCATGCTGATGACAGCCAAAGACTACGGTTCAAAAGCCAAGGAGACGACGGAGGCCATCGCTACCCTGCTCGACCACGCAGGAGTGGAACACACCCGCGTCGAAGCAAAGAAAGACAGCTTCAAGATTGAGTTTGAAGCGGTTGAGAAATCCGCTGAATTGGGAGCTGACCTGCTGATATGCAGCGCATCACGCGATTACGGTCTGGATGATATAGTCTTCGGACCCAAAGAACAGAAAGTATTGAAAAAAAGCAATATACCAGTTATGTTAATCAATCCAAGAGGTGATCTATATTCACTTTGCGGATAAAAAGTACAAAAAATGAAAAGCGAGAATATCCTATTTCTTGATATTGAGACGGTGCCAATGGCATCCAAACTGGAAGAAGTGCCAGAAGATTTACGTCATCTGTTCATCGACAAGGTGACCAAGGCGGAAGAAGATCTGACAGAAGAGGAGATCAACCAACGTGGTGGACTATACGCTGAATTTGGAAAAATCGTCTGCATATCCGTAGGTCTGCTACATACAAAAGACGGACAACGTCATCTACGCATCAAATCATTCTATTCCGACGATGAAAAGGAACTTCTGACAGGTTTTGCGGAAACAGTAAGCAAAATGTCGATGACTGTGCATGGAGACCTGGCTCTTTGCGGACACAACTCCAAATCATTCGATTTACCGTTTATCGCCAGAAGAATGATAATCAACAATATCCCATTGCCATACGAATTACAGACCGCAGGAAAGAAACCGTGGGATATGAAGTGGATTGACACTATGGAATTGTGGAGATGCGGAGACACAAGACACTCAGCCACACTCAAACTGCTTTGCGCATTGTTTGGAATCACAACTCCCAAAGATGATATCGACGGCAGCCAAGTAGCCAACGTCTACTACAACGAGCATAATCTTGACAGAATCGCATTCTATTGCGAGAAGGATGTGCGTGCCACCACTCAGGTTTACCTCAGAATCGTAGGAGAAGAGGTTTTGCCCGATGAAAACGTATATTCAACAACATTCAACCCAGACGGAACACGTATAGAAAATGAAAATAAATAAGACGAATGCGGCACGTATACTCGACCGCAACAAGATAAAATATGAACTCATCCCATACGAAGTGGATGAGAACGATCTGAGTGCGCAACATATTGTGGCTCAACTCGGTGAGGACATCAACTGCGTCTTCAAGACACTCGTATTGAAAGGCGACAAAACAGGATTCTTTGTATGCGTCATTCCAGGCGACAAGACAGTCGATCTGAAGAAAGCGGCAAAAGTGTCAGGAAATAAAAACTGTGATTTGATTCCTATGAAGGATCTTCTTGCCACAACAGGTTACATCCGTGGAGGATGCAGTCCGCTCGGCATGAAGAAACCATTTCCTACATTCTTCCACAACACCGTGACAGACAATGAATACGTGTATGTATCGGCAGGAGTACGTGGATTGCAGATCAAATGTGCGCCAAACGACTTGGTCACAACTGTTGGAGCAAAGATTGAGGATTTGATTACGGAATAATGCATTACCATCAAATATTTCCAATCTATCTAAAATATTTCCAATTTATCTGTAGGGGCAGGTTTCAAACCTGCCCGTAATAGAAAGGACGAAACACCCTTGCCCCTCCGCATATCGCCAGTACGTAAGTGCGAGCGACAATAACAATGAAAAAAAATGCGAAACAAGAAAAAGAACCTAAGAAAACACAGAAATTTCGTTCTCTATTATTTTAAGAGCATTTTCGAGTTCTTTGATAACAGAATTGTATTCATCCGACAATTCATCAACACATACACTTTCCATTTCATCGTAAAGAAGATCTCTGGCATTGGAAATAGCACTCTTTATTAATTCTAAATTTTCAGTACTCATATTATAATTTTTGTAGTATATACGCGAAAATAACATATTGTTTTTAAGATTATATAGTTTCCATCTAAATAACGTGAGTTCAAAAAATTGTAATCTGCAAATCATTTTCCACTTTCTGATTAATATCTAACCTCCTTTTCTCATAAAAAGACGAAGTCTTTCTCTGTGAACTTTTTCTCTCTGTGGTTTTATTAAATTTTATGTGCTCGCCTACGGCTCGCACGTAGGAAGGGGTTAGGGCGTTCCGCCCTTAACAATCCTCGTAAATCAGCCGACAAATGGAAAAGAATCATTTTTATTAAACTTAAACAGTTTATGAAATCGAGTAAAAATTCATCCACTTTTGAGTAAAATCCCATTCACTTTTGAGTAAAATCCCATTCACTTTTGAGTAAAATTCCATTCACTTTTGAGTAAAATTCCATTCACTTTTGAGTAAAATTCCATTCACTTTTGAGTAAAATCTCATTCACTTTTGAGTAAAATCTCATTCACTTTTGAGTAAAATCTCATTCACTTTTAAGTAAAATCTCATTCACTTTTGAGTAAAATCTCATTCACTTTTGAGTAAAATCTCATTCACTTTTGAGTAAATTTCCATTCACTTTTGAGTAAATTTCCATTCACTTTTGAGTAAATTTCCATTCACTTTTGAGTAAATTTCCATTCACTTTTGAGTAAATTTCCATTCACTTTTGAGTAAATTTCCATTCACTTTTGAGTAAATTTCCATTCACT
>JAEEMG010000069.1 GCA_016283095.1 Paludibacteraceae bacterium
AGTGGCAATGCCGTCAACAGACTATTGGTATGAGTGTATCATCCGTGAAATCGATAAGGTCTACACTGGACACTTCACATTGATAAGACGATAACTAATCTATTAGTTGAGATAACAAAAAAGGTTGCGAGTACTCGCAACCTTTTTTGTTTATGTTTGAGTGTCGTTTATGAATATGGATACTTTTATTTTTGTATTAACGAAAAGTCCGAAAGATTTTATTCTTTCGGACTTTTTATATTTAGATTATGGAATGTTGACTTTATTTGTGAAATAAATTAGTAAATCCTATTCATAACACCGTCATCATATATTACCATTTCATTTGCTTTGAAGACACGATCGCCTGTAGTGATGAACGAATCCTGGATATCTGTAGTGTCTCCATATATGTTTTCAGTTTGAATGTCTAAAATCCATTTGACTTCATTCTTTTCGCCTATTGTGTATGTTTCTTTTTTTACCTTCAACGAATTTGGATTAGGAAGATAGTTTTTGTAAAAACGCATATAAGCCTCTCTTCCCTGACTGACTTTTTTATTTTCACAAGAGGAAAATATAGCGATTGATAGGATTGTAAAAAGTAAACATTTAGTTGTATTCATAATACTCATATTTTCATTGTTCCAAATACAAAGTTACAAAAAAAAAGTGATATCTTACGTTTGTCAATTAAATCAAACTTTTGTTCAAAATTATGTATATTTTTTTTGTCCTTTCTCTTCCTAATTTTATTATATTTGCACTACATTTCAGAGAAAGGAAATATTAATAAACAATAAAATATAAAGTTATGGCTTTTTTAACTAACGAGAAACTTGTTATCGTAGGTGCTGGTGGTGCAATCGGCTCTAACATGGTTCAGTCTGTACTTATGCTTGGTTTGACTCCAAACATTTGTCTATATGATATTTTCGAGCCAGGTGTACATGGTGTTGCTGATGAGATGGCTCACTGTGCATTCCCAGGTGCAAACATTTCTTGGACTACTAATCCTGCAGAGGCATTCACTGGTGCTAAGTATATCATCTCTTCTGGTGGAGCTCCACGTAAAGAGGGTATGACTCGTGAGGATTTGTTGAAGGGTAACTGCCAGATCGCTGCTGAGTTTGGTGACAATATCAAGAAGTATTGTCCAGATGTAAAGCATGTTGTGGTTATCTTCAACCCAGCTGACGTTACAGCCCTTACTGCACTTATCCACTCAGGTTTGAAGCCAAATCAGTTGACTTCTCTAGCTGCTCTTGACTCAACTCGTCTACAGCAGCAGATTGCAATGCAGTGTGGTGTACAGCAGGATCAGGTAACTGATTGCTACACATATGGTGGTCACGGTGAGCAGATGGCAGTTTTTGCTTCAAAGGCAAAGGTTGCTGGCAAGCCACTTTCTGAGTACAATATCCCAGCTGACCGTTGGGCAGAGATCAAGCAGGCTACTATCCAGGGTGGTTCTGCAATTATCAAGCTTCGTGGCCGTTCTTCATTCCAGAGCCCAGCTTATCAGGCTGTTAAGATGATCGAGGGTGCTATGGGTGGCGCTGAGTTCACATGGCCTGCAGGTTGCTATGTAAACTGCGACAAGTGCGGTTTCAAGAACGTAATGATGGCTATGCCTTCAAAGATTGACAAGAATGGAGTTAGCTTCACAGCTCCTTCTGGTACTGCAGAGGAGATGGCTGATCTTGCTAAGTCTTACGAGCACCTACAGAAGATGCGTGATGAGCTTGTAACTCTTGGTATCATCCCACCTGTATCAGAGTGGAAGACAATGAATCCAAATCTATAATTCTTGATTGGGGTTTATTTCATAATACAAGCGAGTGTTGGAGACAACACTCGCTTTTTATTTTTCATCACTGAACAATAAATATTGATATGTAAATTTATTGTATCTTTGTGACACCTTTTGGGGGTCAGTTTGATAAAATTTATGAAGCGATTAATTAGTTATTTGTTTTCGACATTGTCCTTGGCGTTAGTGTTTTCTTTTTTCACTATTTCAAGAATCGACACTATAGACTTTACTGCATGGATCTATTTGATCTTCTCAAGTCTGTCGCATGCGTCGATGATAATGTTGATCCCGTTGATTTTGAGTTTTATTCCATATGCATTATGTAAAAAGGAGAGTAATGTTCCGTTTTGGACAATGATTGGATTGACCGCTCTGCTTTTTGTTATTGTTTTCGCAGATGCAAATGTCTACGACCTTTATCGTTTTCATATTAATGGTATTGTCCTGTCCATGTTGTTTAGTGCAGGCTCTAAAGATATCTTTACTTTTGAAGGACCGATGGTGTTGACTGTAGTCCTCAAAATTGCAGCTATCATCACTTTTTTTGTCGTAATGGGATGGTCTATAATAAAGATTGAGAGTAAAGTTAAGTTGAAGATTCTTCCGATAGTGTTGACGTTATTTGGGATTACCCTTGTCGCCCAAGGATTGAATGTATATGCTCAGGCTGTACGTCATAGCATATGTATTGATTGTTGTGAGAATCTACCTCACTATTATCCGTTGTCGGCGAATAGAAAATTGGCAAAAATGGGATGGATAGATTCTTCAAAACGCCCGCAGATAAATATGTCCTCTGGCAAAATCAAATACCCTTTAACCGACGCGAATTTCGTTAAGCCAGATACCCTTCGGAATTTTGTCTGGCTGATGATAGATTCTTGGAATGTACGTAGCTTCGATAGTATCACGTCTCCAAATATATATCAGTTTTCGAAGCAATGTGAGATTTATGAGAATCATAAAAGTAGTTCAAATGGGACAATCAGTTCTATCTTTGGAATATACACAGGAATCAGCGACTATTACCGTGAAGATTTTGAATTGTCGGATTGTTCTCCATTACTGATTGACCGTTTGCAGGAGTTGGATTATGATATCCAGTTTTATCCATCTGCGTCGCTAGACAATCCTCCGATTGTCAGGACTTTATTCACGAAGATTAAGAATCTTAGACACGATACAGGACTTGGAGATAGCTATAAAAACGATTGTAAGCTGGCTAAAGATTGTAATGTCTACCTTGATTCTGCAGTCAAAAGAGATCAGCCTTTCTTCGCATGGTGTTTCTTTGATTTGCCTCATTCATTGAGCCAACCTGACAACGTAAAAAAACACTTTGAACCAGCTTGGAATTCAGCAGACTATACTGCTCTTAACAATGATATGGATCCTACTGAGTTCTGGAATCTTTATCGTAATAATGTATATTTGGTGGATTCTATGATTAATACAGTGCTTAATACATTAGAGAAGACGGGAGCGTTAAAGAATACTGTGGTGATGATTACAGGAGACCATAGTCAGGAATTTAATGAGAACCATAAGAATTATTGGGGACATAATGGTAATTTCACCAATGCCCAGATCCAGGTCCCGATGATGATATATTATCCTCAGTTGGAAAATCCATGCAGGTATTCGCATCAGACTACGCATTATGATGTTGCATATACAATGTTATACAAATTCTTAGGACTGACCTCTCCCGCTTCTGATATCTGTATGGGACATCTTATGAATGAACCGTCGGATGCACAATATTTCATCTCAGGATCAAAGCAGAATTTTGCACTTGTTTCAGACAGTTTCATAGTGGAAAAGCGTCCGGGAGGTAATATAAAAGTGACGGATAAGAACCTTAATACTGTGGATGAGAGTAAGGTTGATTTTGCGGTTATAAGTAAGGAATTGACGGATTTGAATAGATTTTATAAATGATTTAGCATAAGTTTTGTCAATCATCCCTTATGCTATAACAAAAAAGAGACGCTGCTTATGCAACGTCTCTTTTATCATATTTGATTGAATGATTACATTCTTTCTGGAACCTCGATACCAAGCAATCCCATACCGCTTTTTACCACTTTCGCAACTGATTTTGATAGAAGCAGACGGAATGCACGAACATCTTCGTTTTCCTCCTTTAGAATAGAGAAATCGTGGTAGAATGAGTTGAACTGTTTTACCAAGTCGTAGATGTAGTTGGCAATCAATGCTGGGCTGAACTCTTTTCCTGCCTGAGCAACAATATCTGGATATGAAGCCAAAGCCTGGATCAAAACACCTTCTGTATCAGATATCTGCAAATCCTCATTTAGCTTGTTTGGCAATGTTATACCCATTTCTGCAGCCTTTCTCAATACCGAACAGATACGAGCGTGTGTATACTGGATGAATGGACCTGTGTTTCCGTTGAAGTCGATCGACTCTTTTGGATCAAACATCATATTCTTGCGAGGATCAACCTTTAGAATGAAATACTTCAATGCTCCAAGACCACAGATTCTTGCAACTTCGTCGACTTCGGCCTCTGAGCAATCCTGCAATTTACCAAGCTCAAGCGACATCTGTTTTGCATCCTCTACCATCTTGTCCATCAAATCATCCGCGTCTACTACAGTTCCCTCACGGCTCTTCATCTTTCCTTCTGGTAGCTCAACCATACCGTAAGAGAAGTGAACCAAATCTTTTCCCCACTTGAATCCTAGACGGTCGAGTAGGATAGAAAGCACCTGGAAGTGGTAGTTCTGCTCATTTCCTACAACGTAGATCATGCGTGAAATATCATAGTCACGGAAACGTTGCTGTGCTGTACCGATATCCTGAGTCATGTAAACAGAAGTACCGTCGGCACGGAGAAGAAGTTTCTCATCCAAACCATCCTTTGTAAGGTCTGCCCAAACGGAACCATCCTCACGACGGTAGAAGACTCCCTTTTCAAGACCTTCGTTGACTTTAGCCTTTCCGTCAAGGTAAGTCTGAGACTCATAGTATATCTTGTCGAAACTTACGCCCATACGCTTGTAAGTCTCATCGAATCCTGCGTATACCCAGTTGTTCATCATCTCCCAAAGATCACGAACCTCCTTGTCTCCATCCTCCCATTTCTTAAGCATCTGTTGAGCCTCTACCATTAGAGGGGCATTTTTCTTAGCGTCTTCCTCGCTTTGACCCTGAGCCATAAGCTCCTTCACTTGAGCACGATACTCCTTATCGAACTTGACATAATAGTCACCAACCAAGTGGTCGCCCTTCTTGCCTGAATTCTCTGGAGTCTCACCGTTGCCGAACAATTTCCAAGCGAGCATAGACTTGCAGATGTGGATACCACGGTCGTTCACGATGTTAGTCTTCACAACTCTCAAACCGCAAGCTTCAAGGATTCGGCATAGAGAAGAGCCAAGAAGATTGTTGCGGACATGTCCGAGGTGAAGAGGCTTGTTTGTGTTTGGCGACGAGTATTCAACCATGTAAAGTGGCGACTCTGCTGTAGGAGTCTTTTTACCGAAGTTGTCGTCAGCAAGGATGTTGTTAAGAGCGCTTACCCAATGACCCTTTTTGATGACCATGTTAAGGAAACCCTTTACGACGTTGAATTTTTCAACTTCAGATGCGTTTGCAACAAGGTAGTCGCCGATTTCCTGAGCTGTCTCTTCCGGCTTTTTCTTAGAAGCTTTTAAGAAAGGGAATACCACCAAAGTAAGGTCACCCTCAAACTCTTTTCTTGTTGCAGACAACTGCACTGATTTGTCGTCTGCTTCAATACCATATAGAGCAGACACTGCAGCCTTAACGACTGCTGATAGTTTTTCTTCTATATTCATTTTAAATGTATCTTCTAAGAAATTTTATGCAAAAGTACGAATTTCAATGTTAAATGTGAAATACGTAAGGATAAAAATAAAAAAGTCACCCTAGGATCGGGTGACTTCGTAACGATTTTTTCAATCAAGATAAAGGAAAAATAGGATTAGTAACAGTACAAAAAAATACTTATGAAAAAGTAAGTCTTTTCAATTAACTGTTCCTCAAAACAACAATGCAAAGATAATGCCTTTTTTGAATATTTAAACAAAAAATTGAATAAAATGTGTAATTTTATTAATAATTTTAATGGTTGATACAGATGATAAATGTGAAAAAATGACGTTAGTACCATAAAATCTTAAAAAATGTTAAAATTCTTACCTTGTTTTACACTTTTTTATGTATTTATATGCGTATATGGATATAGTGGCATTATTTTTGCTATTTTATATGTGTAGTACATAAACTCTATGCAACACACACATGAATAATTTTGTTTTGATTAAGATTATGTTTGATATGAGAAAGATAATACTGTTGTTGGTTACTTTACTTGCTTGCAGCTTGGGTTATGCTCAGATTGACAAGTATGACGCTGTATGGTCGGGTTCCGGTAATTATGGATTTATAACAGTTGGAAATACAAATCATAGATTAGCTGCTATCTCTGAAAATACTTTTCCAAAAACTAAAACAGAAGAAGACAAGGAGTTGGGAGGTATTACAGCGATCAAGAATCATTCTGAAGTGTTTGAACACATTTCTACTATAAATAATTGTAATTATGCCGACTTTATGGTAAGTCGCCCAGAGGAGGCTACTTGTGATGGAAAAGCGATAATTAAAAAGGCATTTCTTTCTTGGGGAGGCCGTTCTAAGAACAATAATAAAAATAAGGTACAAGTTGTATTAAGAGATAGAGCTGGAAATATTGGAGAACGAGAAATTAGTGCGACTCCGGTAGAAAGAGATCTTTATGGAAATAAAAAGGCAATGTATCTTTGTCATAAAGATATAACTGATTTTGTGAAGAGTTCGATAGAAAGTTCTCCAGATAGTATTTTCTCTATTCATGTAGCCAACCTGCAGACAGAATATAACGAGAAATATGCAAGTGGAGATTCTATCGGTAAGTTTTCTGGTTGGACTTTTACGATTATTTATGAATTTAAGGGATTGCCTGAGAGATCAATCCTTTACTATACACCTGATAAAATTGGAGATGTAAAAGGACCAGGTGCACCAAATGATATACAACCATCTTTGTTTGAAATGAATCTTTCAACAGTGAAGAAATCTTTAAATCTATCAGAGAAGGCTTCGATGGTGATTTCTTCATTAGGAGCGTATTATACAGATGATGGAGATATGCTTGTTGCAAATAAAGAACAAAAGACAGGTGATAATGGTTTGCGTAAAAATACTCCCCTTTATTCAAATACAATTGATGGAGGTAATGCTTTTAATAATACAATAACGTATGAATATAAATTTTATGATCGATCTATATCTCATACTGCGGGGACTTATACGCGTGGTTATGATCTTCATGCTTTCACGTGTGATGCAAAAGAATGTGTTTTAAAAGATACTTCTTCATTTAATTTCGCTATCACTCTAGAATCTGAAACCCATTTGGTTTCAGATGTAGTCTTGATGTTTGGAGAACCCAATATGCCTCAGACTGTATTAAAGGATGAAGTGACACCAAAGATAGAGCCTGGTCAGACTATTCAATATAGTTTGACAATGGCATTAAATGAGAATAAAGAGCAGTATAAGGATTTGGTTATTTCAATTCCTTTCACTGAGTATATAGATACAATTGTCGATATTAGTTTGTCTTTTCCTGCAAGAGATCTTTCGTCTAATAATAGTAATACAAAGTGGAAACCTGATCCATATCCGAAACCTAATAATAAGTATACTGTATTTTATTTGAATACAGATGGCATAACTGATGTCGCTATTGAAAACCAAACAGATAGGTGGGAGTATTGGAATTCTGTTAAGAACTCTACTTTTTTGAGAAACCTAAATACAATGATGCGTGAGGCTGATGATGATAATTATGACAGATTTTTGGAAAATCCAACTAGCATCAAGCAGCGTGTTCTTAAATTGAAGTTAGATAGTGTAACAAACATAATGAATGTTAAGAGTGATGAAGCCATTATTATTACACTTACGATGAAAGTTAAGGATGCTGGAGATTGGGCATACAATAAGAATAGTCTAAAGGGGAAACAGACATCATATGTTCCACAGTCGGAAATGACATTTACGACTCCATCTGGACGTTCTTCTGTTGTTGAAAGTATTGATAAAAGTGATAAAATTGATTGGAATGACTTTATTTGTAGACAGCGAGGACGAGGCCTTGGTGATGGAGGTTTTGATGGAGGTGGTGGCCTTGGAGGAGGTGGTTGTGATGAGAAAAGTTCATATTCCGACAATAAGGCATCATCAAAAGGTCTGTATGTTAAAGATCCAAAACATGTAGAGGTTACTGTACAAGCTACAGCCAATTGTCCAGACGCTAATCTTCCAGATAGCATAGTATTTAGTTTTTGTGGAAGTGGTCTAACTATAAATACAGGTGAAATTGTAGCTTTGTTGGCCAATAAATATGATTATGATATAAGGGAGTTGCGTAAGCGAGATTCTCTTACTTGGATTGATGTTAAACAGGATTCCATATACATGATGGCTCGTCGTCATGGTGTCAACCGTTCTGATTTGGAAGGCTTGATAGATTTTTCTAGCTTGTCAGCTAAGGCTAAAACGAAGGATACTATAACTGCGTTGGCAAAGTGTGCCGATGGACGCGATTTAAGCCTGTTTGGTGATAGTATCAATACGGTTCTAAAAGATCCTGTTGATCTTTCCAATGTTTATATGTTGTTTGAGGATGAGGACCGTACATCACTATATCAAACATCAGATACAATTTCTGTGCTTGATTATATGATTTATAATTTTACCAAGAAGGGTAAATATTATATTCGAATTTATTCGCCATGGAATGCTGGAGAATGCTCTAAAACAATTCCGTTGGTGATTAATGATTTTACTCCTGAAGTGCCTAAAGTTTACTATGCAGGTAATGAAATTTCTCAAGATACTATTATATATGTATGTAATGAGGCTGATATAGAAAATATTAAAATAGAAAAATCAAATAAGGTTTATGATGTTCACCGTGAAATTAAACAAACTCTTACTAAAGCAGATTCTGCGATTAATGTGAATTCAGATAAAATATTCACTTGGAATCTTAATAAAGAAATTGATACAAAGATTTCTGGTGATTATGAAATTTCTTTATGGCTTAAAGATCTAGGATGTGAGAGTGAAAAATTCAATTTCACTATCAATGTGACTGATGTGGCTATTAAAGAACATCCAGATATGATTTTGGATGATACTACAGTTTGTCGTTTGCCTGAAGGTGAAAGAAAAGTTGATCTTTCAATTAAGAATGGTTATAATTCAAAGTTGGTTCCTGTTTGGTATCTTGAGAATCAAGTTGATTCTTCTCGTACTGTAATAGGTACCAAGGTTGATAAAATTTCTGTGCCGATTGATTCTGCAGGAACTTTTATTTATTCAGTCGCATTTAGAAGTGGTCAGTGTATCAGCGATTTGCGTGATTCTGCTAAGGTAAGAGTACTACAACTTCCTGATACTCTTGCATCGGATACATTGTTTGTATGTGCTGGATATCAGATAAAGGAATCGGATATTAGTGACTGGCTTGCAGCCAAAATCCCAGATTCTTTGAAATCTATTAGTACTATTGAATATTATATATCCCCATCGAAAGGAGAAGAAGAACCTGATGGTCTTGCTTCTATAATAAATAATGTATTGAGCACTGATTGCAGCAATTTGTCTTCTGATGTTTTAGAGAAATTTTTCTATGTCCGTGTTAAGACCAGTTGCTATAGTGCACCTTCAAGAATGGCTGTTTTTGCAAGATGCTACAATACAGACGCTCCTAAGTTTGCGGAAGGTGTCGATTCAGTTCTTTATTGTATTGGCGACGTCGTTGCTTCCGATCTTAATGTGTTTGTCGACGCTGGAGAAAAATCAACTTATTCGGATGGTTACCGTTGGCAGTGGATCCTTGATGGAGGCACTTTGCCTGAGTTTGATAATAAGACTGATTTATACAGCGTTGTTGATCCTATATATGGTTCAAATTTGGATGCGAAGGTCAAAGATCGAGAACTATGGTCGGTCGTTCGTATAGATTCCAACAACTGCGTCAGCAAGGCTGATACTTTTGAGGTTATTGTCGATGAAAATATCACTACTTTCCCATTTGTAGGTGATACAACGAAGACAATTGTGAAGAATATTGATCCTTTGACAATCAAGACTTGTCAGAATGTTCCATTCTATGAGTCTGCTGATATCCCTACAAAACCAACTTCTGAGGATTATACAATAGAGTGGTTTGAAAAGACAGATGACGTAATAGGACCAAGGGATAGTGTCTTCTTGGATAAGGTGTTCGGTCAGTATACTGTCGTTGGAATGCGTCAGTATAAAGTTCGCCAGAGCACAAAACTTGGATGTAAGGGTCAGTGGTTGGATGTGAACTTGTTGGTAAATCCTGAGGTCACAGATGCTCCTGAGTTTGACAGAGTCAATCTTTGTTTTGGTGACGATGCCGTGAAAGTGGTCAACAAGAATACTCCGACTGATGCTTCAAACTTGACTTTGAACTACTACTACTTTAAGGATTCATTAAAGGCGTCTCCATTGAGCAACATATCTATTAAGAGTGACACAATCGGAGAGTTCTTGAATAAAAATAGCCTTTATACGGCTGCATACCGTAATGTTCAATCTGGTTGTGAGGGTAAGTTTGTCAATGTTGAGGCTATCGTTAGTGATCTTCCTCATCTTCCATTGTTGGATAGAGATACTGTAAGTTTGTGTATAGGTGCGGAGAAATATGATTTGGTTGATGCGACTGGTGCTACAGTCAATACAATAGACAATAATACTCGTCTGTATTGGAGTGCTGCGACTGGTGTGACAGTTGATGAAAATGGTTTGGCGACAATCGCGTCTGCGAAGAAGGATATCAAATATTTCGTTAAGCAGCAGAATGAGTTGACTGGTTGTGTCGGAAAAGATACAACGGTGGTTGTGAATATCGACAAGACATTCTCAATCAAACGTCAGAAGGATACGGTAAGATGTTACGGAGAGTCATTTGATTTGTTGAAGGCAATCACTGACAGCTTGCGAATCAAGAATGATATCATCGACGCGGATGTATCATTCAAAGTTTATAAGTTGACGGGAAACACTCCGTCTCCTTCTCCAATCTCTGATGCAAATCTTTCTGCTGTCAAGTCGGATGCCGGTCGTCATGAAGACCAGTTGAAGAGATTTTTGGTTCGTTATGAGGATGCTGTAGGAGGATGTACTGAAAATGATACTGTGGCATTGTTGTTCAAGGGATTGCCTACGATTAAGCAACTTCCAAATATCGACACTTGTTTCGCACAGCCATTCAGTTTGCCTGCACTCGACAATGATTATGAATACCAGTGGTATCGTAACGACAAGTCAACTAAGATAACAGAGAAGAAAGTTGCTCTTGAAGAGACTGAAACACTTTATCTGATCGCTATGGATAAGCAGGAGTGTGCGGATACTTCTTCTATTGTGGTGACTGTGCACAAGAATCCTATTGAGTCGTTGGTGAAGGATACTACAGTCTTCTGTCAGAACACTGGAGAGAAAATAATCGATATTAAGGCTCAGAGTTCGGATGAGAATGACGCGTCTAAATTGAATACAATCATTTATGATGCTGCTGGAAATGAAGCTTCTCGATCTATAAATACTGATACAGTCGTAGTAAATGGCAAGTCGAAGGTGCTAAACTATGTTGTGGTGCAGGAGAATATGATCACTCATTGTACTTCAAGAACAGATTATCATATTGAGGTGAGAAAGGCTTTCTCTTTGGAAGCTGAGGATTGCAAGGCGGTTTGTGAACCAGATGAGGTAGATTTCGCAAAACATGTTCAATTATATTTGAGCAACAACGAATCTTCTATCGGTATTATAGATTTGGCAAAACTTAAGGTTGATTACGCACGTATAGATGGAAACAGTGCTGTCGCTTTGGATGAGACAGCTGCGTCGGCATTGACTCATATCGCTGGACGTGACACTGTGAACTATATATATAAGATCAGTGATGCTGATGATGTGTGTGTGGCTTCAGATACTGTCGCTGTCACAATCAATTTCAAACCTACAACTCCAGAAATAGTGGATTCACAAGACACTGCGTTTTTGTGTTCAGACAATGCGGATCTTAAACTTTCCGCCGTCGACACGAATAAGGATAAGACAAATACAGCGGTGTTCTGGGGTGAGTATAAGAATGGTGTGCAGGGCAATGATTTGTCGGTTGTCGCTTCTGCTTCACATGTCGCATATACTGCGTTCTCTAAGAATCTGAAGAGCGGATGTGTGAGTGATTACGACACTACGTTCGCTGTAGTCGCATCGCCTGTCAAGGTGGATGTGATTGAGGATTCTGTTTCAAAGAAATGTGCGGGAGAGAAGATAAACGTTTATGACGCTCTTGTCAACTCATTCCATTTTGACGCTTCCATTTATCGCTCATTCATTAAATATGAGGCGACACAGAATGGCGTTCCAGCTTCGAAGTCTGAACTTTCTTCTGTCAGCAGAACTGTTCAGGATACGATTAAGTTTGAAATGACAGCGACAGACACTTTGACTGGTTGCTCGGCTTCAAATTCAGTGACTGTCATTTTCCACAACCGTCCACAGAATAAGATTGTCGCGCCTACTATTGCTTGTGTCGGCAACCCATTTGAGGCAACGACGGTGGGAGAGGAGAGAAAGGCAGCTTATTCTTGGCAGAATGTTGATGGTACGGAACTTTCGTCTATCGCTTCTGTAAAGATTAATGCTTTGGCACACGACACAACTTTATTACTGATCACAAAGATAGAGGGAACAGGTTGTGTGGACACTCTTGAGCATAAGATCACTGTACATGCCACACCTGATAGGTTGGATGCTCAGGATCCGTTCAGATTCTGTCAGACAGATGCGGATGTGAAACTTGAAATCACACGTGATGCAGACGACGTCGCTGCATATAAGTTGGAGTGGACTTCTGAGGTTGACAGTGTGGTTGTTGATGCTTATGTCGCTTCTGCAAAGAAAGATACAGCTTATAAATTGACAGTAAAACAGTTGAATATCACTACAGATACTGTTTGTAAGTCTGATCCAATAGTTGTTGACGTTGAGATCACTAAGCAGATTTCAATTGCTCTTGCTGACACTGCAATCTGTATGCCACTTGACTTTGATTTGGCTAAGTATGCTCAGACAAAGAAGAGTGTTTCAGATGACGGTTTCTTGCCTGAGTTGACATCTGTAAGATTTTACGATGGAGGTGTGACTAAACCTGTGGATGATTCAACTTCTGTGACAACTCCTGGACTTTATGAGATCGGATACACAGACAAGTATGGATGTCCTGTCTTGACAAATGTTAAATTGGCATTCATCAACAAGCCTACAATCCCTGTGCTTGATACAGACAGCTCTTTCAACCTATGTCTGAATAACGACACTGTTGTGACTCCTGTGGTTGTGGCTGGTGATTATGAGTTTGTATGGAGAAATGTCGGTGCAAACAAAACTTTTGCTGCTGAGTCGTTGAAGATTGATGCATCAAAACCAGTTAGTGATGTTGTCTATAAGGTTGTGAGACGTGATACAGTATATGGTTGTGAGAGTGATCCGCAGTCGTTGACTTATAGTGTTATGGCTCCGTTTGCATTCGATTCTGTTCCTGATGTTGATATCTGTGAATATGAGACTGTAAACTTGGATTCGTTGGCTAAGAAGCATCTTCGTCCGCTTGACAATCTTGAGATTGACATCCATCGTGGCGGATATAGTAGTAACATATCATCCGTTGATGTTGAGGCTGTCGCTCTTGAAGGCGTTTATGTGATGGACATCGTTGATACAGTTTCTACTTGTGTGGCAAGCAGAAGTATGAAGGTCAATACACATAAGAAACCGGCTATCACGGTTTCTGGCAACAAACCTATATGTGAGGGTAATGATTTGTCGCTTACTGCAGAAGGCGCGGACTATTTCTATTGGAATGATTTGAAGACACCATCGGCTACATACAAGGTTGCAAGCTCGGATGATAATGATATCACAGTTTCATTGCTTGCTCGTTCGGTAGTCGCTGAAAACAACAAGACATGTGAGATGGATTCGTCGTTTGTGGTTAAGGTCCACACGACTCCTGGTGTACTTGATGCTCAGGATCCATTCCGTTTCTGTCAGACCGACGACGATGTGAATATTGAATTGGTTCGTGATGCTGCCGACGCTGCTGCATATCAGCTTGAGTGGACATCTGCAGTAGACAGTGTAGTTGCCGACAAATTCGTTGCATCGGCAAGAAAGGATACAGCTTATGAATTGACAGTTCGCCAGTTGAACATCAATGCGGATACAGTTTGTAAGTCTGATCCAATTAAGGTTAAGGTGGAGATGACTAAAAAGATCTCTATTTCTCTTGCAGACACTGCAATATGTATTCCTCTTGAGTTTGATCTTGCTCAGTATGCACAGACAAAGAAGAGAGTTTCAGATGAGGGATTCTTGCCAAAACTAACATCTGTGAAACTATATGAGGGTGGAGTAGAGAAGGATGTTGCAGATTCAACTAAGGTGACTGTCGCCGGAAACTATAAGTTGCTTTACACAGACAGATTCGATTGTCCGATTGCAGCGTCGACGAATTTGAAATTCATCAAAAAGCCTGAAACTCCAGTTCTTGATGTTGATCCATCATTCAATCTATGTGTAGGAGTTGAGACTACAGTGAAGGCTGATGTTGTGGCTGGTGATTACAAGACATCTTGGACTATGGTCGGCAACGGAACAGAGTCGTTTGGTGATACTCTTGCTTTGAATGTGGAAAAACCGATCACAGATGGATACGATGTAGTCAGAATAGATACAGTGTATGGATGTATGAGTGAGAAGACTCATTTTGATTACAATGTGATCGAGCCGTTTAAGGTGGCAGCAAACAGAATTATCGATATCTGTGAGTATGAGACAATCGACCTTGATTCTGTATCAAGAGTAATGTATCCGGATCCAGATTTGAAACTTGAGATTGTCCCTACCATGACTCTTGACGCCACAATGCCATTTGTACCTTCGAAGGCTTCTGCTGAAGGAGTTTATGTCTTGAAGGCAGAACATCAGATTTCGTCATGTAAGACAGAGTCGGAAATCAGAGTCAATAATTATAAGAAACCTGTAATCACAGTAGCAGGAAACAAACCAATCTGTGAGGGCGACACATTGTTGCTTAAGGTAAGTGGAGGTGATTTCTACTATTGGAACAACTCCTCTATAAGTGTAGATTCTGCGTTTGTTCCTGGATTGGAAGACGGTGAGACAACCGTCAATTTGAGTGTGAGCAAGTTGGTCGGTGATGCCGGCAAGACTTGTAAGGCAGACAGTGTTGTGACTGTGATTGTAGAGAAGGTTCCTGACCTTGTGGCATCAAAGCTTGATACCGCATATTGTCAGGATGGCAAAACAAGTTCTCTACATTTGGAGCCAACAGATAATAATGCAAAGATCGTATGGTATTCTCCAGAAGACAACTATCAGACAGCACGTCCGAATGCCTCTTTCGCACCGTCTGCAACAGATGCAGGTGAGTTCATTTTCAAATTCAAGCAGGTGCTTGGAAACTGTAGCACTAAGCTTCAGGATTATGTTGTGACTATTGAGGACAAGATCACAGATATTCCTGTAGTGAACGATACTTCATACTGTGTGGGAGAAACTCCAGTTGAGCTGATCGCAAAATGGAAAGATTTCGCGTGCGATATCAAGTGGACGGATAAAAACCAGAATGATGTCGATTTACTTCCGTCGACTGCAGTATCTGGTCAGACTCAATATTGCGCACGTCTTACTCGTGGAGCTTGTATAGGTCAGCCAGTATGTATGACTGTATATGTGAAAGACAGATTCAACATTCCTGCCGATATTCAGGATACATTCAGATTCTGTGCAGGAACAGGTGTTCATCGTCTTGAGCCAAACACTACAATCCCAGGCGTACGTTTGAATTGGTACAGTATCCATGATGTCAAGCGTGCCGATTTCGCGGAGTTTGATGCGGATGGCAATCAGAACAGCGACACATATTATGTCACACAGTCTGAGATTGACGGTTGTGAGAGCGACAGTGTGAAGGTAGAAGTTGTGAAGGTTCCAGCTGTATTTGAGCAGGACTTTATGATTGATACTTGTAAGGGAGTCTCATTGACAGCTGCTGATGTGATGGCTGAAAACAAGGTCGATTATGAGTTGAAATCGTTGGCTAAGGTTGCTGTGGACGGACACGACAGCATCATCCCATTGGGTGGAAATATCGGATTCGACGGTGTTTATAACCTTACTGTACAAAGTCAGTATGGTTGTGTCGGAGTCGAGAAGATCCACGTCAACATGATTGAGCCAGAACATTTGACTTGGCCAACAGACGGAATCACATCTTGTCCTGGAGACACAGTTGAGATCAGCGCAGGTTCATCCAACTCATGGTTCAAGGTGTTGGATAGTGATAGCACAGAATTGGCTTATCTATATGGTGTGAATGAATCATATTCATTTGTCGCTGACGAGTATAAGCAGTTTGACATTGTCGCTATGGTCAAGGGACATGAGTCTTGTGTGGCAAAGAAGACATTGAGTTATTATGTGCATACGCCTGAAAAACCAGTCGTGTTTGGTAAACCAGGAGTCTGCAAGGGTGATGAGTTGAAATTGAGTGTTGGAAATATTGAGAAAGATTTCAGCTGGAATTACGATGGTGAAGTGTTGAGCACCACTGATGAGTTCAGATATGTGCCAGAGAAGAGCGGATATCTTCGTGTCAGCGGAAAAGACAAAAACGGATGTGTAGTGAGCGACACAATCGCAGTCAAGGTGGTTGATGTGTTGACTCCGAAGATTGTGTTGCATCCAAGAATCTCATCTACTCAATATCATATCAACAGAGATACAACAGAGGTTGATTTTGAGGCAAAACTCAATACCGTCGACGATGGAATGTTCACATATTCATGGGATTTTGGCGACGGATCTGTTCCTGGAATTTCGCAGATGGAAAACCATGTTTATTCAGATACTGTTGTCAAGTTGTCGCGTCTTGTCAATGTGGGATTGACAGTGACTCATGAGTTTGGTTGTGTTGGAACTGCTAATGCGACACTTTATATCGATCCATCGATCTATGTTCCTAACACATTTGTGTTTGGAACGGATGAGGAGTTCATGGAGGACTACGATCTTGAAATCTTCGACCGTATTGGAAATCTTATCCATAAAGGAATTGGATGGGATGGCACTTATGACAAGAATGGAGATTATGTATTCCACGACACTTATTTCTATTCGTTGACTTATTATGTAGGTGGAGAAGAGCAACATAAGACTGGTTATATAACAGTGGTTAGATGATGAAGAAGATAGCATTATATATAACGATGATTATAAACCTTGTGTTGGCACATAATGTGTCAGCTCAGGAAGACGTGTTGTTTACCAATCGCCAGTTGAGAATGGCTTATACCAACCCCGCTTATATTCCAGAGATTCTTGAGGCAACAATCACTCTTGGAGGAAGAACACAATGGCGTAATATAGAAGGTGCTCCAAACACATTTTTTGCGAGCGCACGTTATTTCTTCATTGGCGCGCATTCTCAGGTGGCACTTACTATGTTGGGCGACAAGATCGGATATACCAAGACGACGATGCCAAAGTTGACATATGCGTATATGGTGCCGTTTAACGAAGACTGTTATCTTAATCTTGGAGTCGGAGCCGGATTTGTCTCGCGTCGTTACGATTTCGACCAGATGACCACGATGGGGGTCAATTCTGAGAATGTGGCTATCGACAAGTTGGATAACTATACAGCTCCGGATGCTGAGGCTGGTTTTGAACTTTTGCTTCAGAATTTTGAGTTGGGAGCCTCTGTCAACCATTTGATTACGACTGGAGAGGAGAATCAGAAGATGCACAAGTTGTGGTCTGGTTACGTGAATTATCTGATGCAATCGAAGGAGTGGTGGCGATTGATACCGTCTTACTCATTCTACAAATACGAAGACAGAAACAAACATCAGTTGAGTGTCTGTTTCCAGTATCTGTTCGATTTCGAGTTTCATCCTAAAGACTTGTTTTATGTCGGCATGGCATACCGTTTCAATTATGAAGGTTCTGTGCTGTTTGGAGTCAACATGTTCTCATTCCTTTCTGTGTTCTATTCCTACGACTATTTCTTCGGCTCATTACGTCATGACAACCGAGGAACTCACGAGCTTGGTATAGAAATCAAGATTCCTCAGAAATTCAAAGGATGTTTCGCAAACTATGGCAAGAGCCATAAATACACGAGGTATACGAGAATCAAATAGGCAAGTCTGTTTCTTTGTCAACCATCAATATTATTGTACATTTGTGTCGAGAATTTTAAAATATTAGAAGGTCTCCAATAGACTACCAATGAAAGATTTCACTATTTTATCTGTATACAATAACAGACAACTGTTGAATGATTGTCTGGTTACAAGTGTGGAGCGTCAGGTTGACGTAACTGTGGAAACAAAATATGTCGACAATACCGACGGCAGATTTGCGAATGCTAAGGTGGCTTACGAAAGTGCACTCGACAATTGTTCGGGCAAATATATCATCTTTTCTCATCAGGATATAAGATTGATGGAAGAGAGCGAGTTGCATGATATATTCAACCGTTTGGAGTCGATAGTGGATTTTGGTATCGTTGGCGTGGCTGGAGTGAACGGCAGGGACATCATCAGTAACATTTATCATGGTGCGACTCCTATCAAAGTTACCGACTATAATATCACGGAGGAAACACTTTGCGAAACAGTTGACGAATGTCTCTTCATCATTAAAAACGACCCCAAATACATAGATATATTTAAGAATCTATGCTGTGATTCATGGCATATGTATGCGGTGGAATTTTGTCTTCGATGCAGACAACTTTCAGAAAAGGTATACGTTATCCCTGCTAATATTTATCATGTTTCTCCTGGTAATTCATACGATGAGTCTTACTACACTCAGCTGAAGAAGATTGCCAAGAAATATAAGAAAAGTTTTGACAGAATCAATTGTACTATGGGTTTCTGGCACACTGGCACATTACGACTTTGGAATCAGATACGTGTGCGACGCAGAAAAGACATCCGAAACGGTACGCTGAAACATTGATACTATGTGTTAAAACTCTGTTAAAATGCCCATTATGGCATAACAGAGTTTTTTTTATTTTTACATTTGCATGGATTTGATTGTGAAGGTATGGGCTCTATTATAATTTTACTTGTTTTATTGATTTTTGGATTATTTGTATGTGGTGCGTTTTATGTCTTATATAAAGTAATCATGTCCATTTTGAATTTTTTCTTCTCGTTAAATTCATCGGAAGGAAAGATTTCTGAAACAGAGAAAGTGATGGTTACAACGTTTGTGGCAATGGCAAAACTTACGCAAGACTTTCATTATGATCATGACATTGCTAATCAACTTCGAAGTCGTGTGAAATCAGCATTTCTAGAAAATGGATGCTCTGCCAATATAAATACTATAATGAAAGAATATGATAGAGTTGCTCTTGAAACTATCAAAGTAAGTCACTTGTTGGAAAATTTGAAATTTCTTGAGACAAAAGAATCCTGTTTTAAAAAGGAATTTATGATTGATCTTTTGTCTGTCGCCTATATTAATGGTAATCTTGATGAGAATCAGAAAAAACTGCTTGATTTGGTGAAATTTGGGATAGGTATGACGGACACACTCTATTCAAAAGCGAACTCTGAGTTTTGGACTAGAATGAAATTTGGCAAATATATGAATTATGAGGAGTTCAAGCAGCGTCGTGCTGAGTGGTATGAACGTGATTTCAAGAAAAAAGCAAGAGAGCGTAAAGAAAAGGAGAGTTATAGCCAGTATAATTATAGCAATAGCAACAATAAGCAGGAGGAAAGACGTGAATATAAACAATCTTCTTCATATTCCCGTGTGTCAACAGAATTGGAAAAAGCCTATTCTGTACTAGGTCTATCCTCAGACGCTTCAGTCGACGATATCAAAAAGATGAAACGAGAATTGCTGAAGAAATATCATCCTGATCTGTATACGAGTCAGGGTGAGATGGCGGTGGAACAGGCTACTATAAAATCTCAGAAAATCAACCAGGCATATGAGATGATTATGAAAAATAGAGGATTGTGATTTCTGTTACATTAATATCCGAAATTTTTATAGCCTTGAGTTTGAATAACACTCGATAATAGAATTTAATATTCGCAAGAACTTATTATTTAGATATGGAGTATTATATTATAATAATTATTATGGCCCTTCTTTTTTGGGGAGGCTTGCTTTATTGTGTATATAAAATCATTTCGCTTGTTTTCAAATTTATTTTTGGAAAGCCGGTGTCTTCCACTAATTTTTCAGAGAATGACCGACGAGTGATTGTCCATACTTATGTGGCAATGGCAAAAATGATTCCAAATTATGGAGTTGATAAAACTCTTACATCTATGGTTTGTGATTATTCGAAGTCCGCTTTTAAGAATATTGCATTTGCAGACAATTGTTATGCTCCAATAAAAAAAATGATGACTGAATTTAGGGGAATGCCGAATATCAATGAGTCATATTTGCAAAGAGAATTGACTGTTTTTAGAACAAAAGATTTTCCTTTCAAAAAAGAGTTTATGATGGGATTGTTTTCTATCGCATACCTTAATGGAGAATTCGAAGGAAACAGGGAAAACCTAATCAATATCATCAGGGATAGTATCGGAATGTCTGATTCAGAATATAATAAGACGAGGATGTTCTGGTCGAGAATGATGTTGGGAAAAATCGCTAATCTGCAAGATTTGGAGCGACGTCGTGCTGAGTGGTATGAGCGTGATACCAAGAAAAAAAGCGAGCAATTCAACCAAGAAGACGAGCAGGATTATCGATATAGTGGTGAGGAATACGAAGATTATGAGGATAAGACCTCGTATGATTTTCACATTTCTGCTGAATTGGCAAAAGCTTATTCTATTCTTGAACTTCTTCCAAATGCTACCGTCGATGAAATCAAGAGTAAGAAACGAGAATTGCTGAAAAAATATCATCCTGATCTGTATACGAGTCTGGGAGAGCAAGCGGTGGAGGATGCCACTAAAAAATCTCAGGAAATCAACCAGGCATTTGAGATGATCATGAGAATGAAAAATTAAAAATGCAGAATGCCAAATTATAATCTTTTTCCGCAGTGTTTGCAGAACAGAGAGTCGCTTCTGTTGTTTTTTTCGCCACAATTCTTACAAGTCTTTGCTTTCGATTTCTCATAGCCTTCAAGCATGGAAGACGAGACTACTCCCGTCGGCACAGCTATAACTATATAACCGAGGAGCATTACGAAAGTGGATATGATTCTTCCCATTGTGGTGATGGGAGCGATGTCGCCATAACCCACCGTCGTCATCGTCACGACAGCCCAATATATGGAGACGGGAATGTTGTTGAATGCGGTGCCCTCTTCGTCGCTCTCCACTATATACATCAAAGCACCGAGTGAAATCACCACCAGCACTACGAGAGAGAAAAATACGATCAGTTTTTTAGAACTGTCGCGGAAGGCGTTGATCAGAGCCTCTCCTTCGCTTAGGAAATAGAAGAGACGGAATATTCTGAAAATACGTATGATTCTGAAAATACGTATCACAGCCAATGAGTGGGCAGACGGTGTGATGAGGCTTATATATGTTGGCAACGTCGAAATCAAGTCTATAATTCCGAAAACACTGAAGATATAGTTCAGAGGTTTTTCCTCACAGTAGATACGCATGATATATTCTATCGAGAAGAAAATAGTGAATATCCATTCAAGCACCTCAAACTCCGTGCTGAAACGGGTAGCGACAGCTGGCACTGTGCCGATAATCACCACAATAACAGACAGAAGGATAAATCCGGTAAGAAGAACATCAAACAGTTTTCCCTCCGGAGAATCGCAATCAAACAATATTTTTCGGCACTCTTGTTTAAGACTACCGTCTTTTATATAATTAAACATATAGGTCATCTTTTCGTTTGCAAAGATAGTTTTTATTTGGCTGTGCCACAAATAACTAACCATCAATCATCAATCGTGCAAAATTGTCATGTCTTTTATCGCTTGTGTGCCAAAAGGGCAGATTCGGCATTGAAAATCTGAGATGGCATGCATTTTGATTTTAAGTAAGCGTAAAAAAGAAACAAAAAAAATTAAGATATATGGCTACAGGTAATATTGGCGTAACGACGGCGAACATCTTCCCCGTCATCAAAAAGTTCCTTTATTCAGATCACGAGATTTTCTTGCGTGAGATTGTTTCGAATGCTGTAGATGCGACAAGCAAACTAAAAACATTGGCTTCGGTCGGTGAGTTCAACGGTGAACTTGGTGAACTTAAGGTTCGTGTCAAGATTGACAAGGAGGCTGGCACGCTTACTGTTTCCGACTCAGGTATCGGTATGACCGCTGATGAGATTGAGAAGTATATCAACCAGATTGCGTTCTCAGGTGCTGAAGAGTTTGTGGAGAAATATAAGAACAACGCAAATGCCATTATCGGTCACTTCGGACTTGGTTTCTACTCTTCATTCATGGTGTCGAAGAGCGTCGACATCATCACTCTTTCTTATAAAGAGGGCTCGAAAGCTATGAAGTGGAGCTGCAACGGCGACACTGAGTACACTTTGGAGGAGACAACAAAGGATCATCGAGGCACAGATATTGTGATGCATATCGATGATGAGAACAAGGAGTTCCTTGAAGAGAACAAGATCAGCGAGTTGCTGAACAAATATTGCAAATTCCTTCCTGTTGAGATCGCATTCGGTAAAGAGACAGAGTGGAAAGACGGTAAAAGCGTGGAGACTGACAAGGACAAGATCATCAACAATCCGTCTCCGGCTTGGACAAAGAAACCTACTGATTTGAAGGATGAGGACTACGTTAATTTCTACCACGAACTTTATCCTATGGCTGATGATCCATTGTTCAATATCCATTTGAATGTGGATTATCCATTCAATTTGACAGGTATCCTTTATTTCCCTAAGATCAAGAACAATTTCCAGATTCAGAAGAACAAGATCCAGCTCTACTGCAATCAGGTGTTCGTGACTGACTCTGTTGAGGGTATCGTGCCTGAGTTCCTTACTCTTCTTCACGGTGTGATCGATTCTCCAGATATTCCGTTGAATGTGTCGAGAAGCTATTTGCAGAGCGACCAGAATGTGAAGAAGATCTCTTCCCATATCACAAAGAAGGTTGCCGACCGTCTGCAGGAGTTGTTTAATGCCGATCGTGCAGATTTCGAGAGCAAGTGGGACAGCCTAAAGATTTTCATCGAATACGGAATGCTTACAGAGGAGAAATTCGAGGAGAAGGCAAGAAAGTTTGTCCTTTTGAAGAATGTAGACGACAAGTATTACACTCTTGAGGAGTACAGCAAGTTGGTTGAGGCTAATCAGAAAGACAAGAACGACACCGTCGTCTACCTATACGCTACTGATAAGGAGGCTCAGTTCTCATTCATCCAGAAAGCGAAAGACAAGGGTTATGATGTGTTGTTGATGGACGGAGAGTTGGATTCTCACTTCATGTCTATGCTTGAGCATAAGAGTGAGGGTGGAAAACTTCGTTTCGCCCGTGTCGACGCGGATACAATCGATAAACTTATTCCTAAGGGAGACGAGAAGAAGGTTGAGATGACGCAGGAAGACCAGACTGCTCTTACAACTGCATTCCAGAGCATCCTTCCAAAGAACGACAAGTTTAACTTCATCGTAAGCTATGTAAATGCTGATGCTGACTCTCAGGCTGTGGAGATTACGCAGAATGAGTTTATGCGTAGAATGAAGGAGATGTCTCGTAACCAGGGTGGAATGAATTTCTACGGTGATATGCCTGACTCTTACAATTTTGTCGTAAATGAGAACAGTGGATTGATCAGCAAGATCCTTCGTGACATCAAGGAGAAAACAGCAAGCAGTCTGACTCCAGTGCTTACTGAGATCCGTGAACTTGAAGACAATATCTCTAATCTTCGTAACCAGAAGGATTCAGATGGCAAGATCAAGCCAGAGGCTGAGTCTACAATCAAGGAGTGTGAGGCACGTCTTAGTGAAAAGCAGACAGCACGTGATGCCGCATACAGCTCGTTTGCAGCAGAGAGTGATGAGATGAAGCAGTTGGTTGATTTGTCATTGTTGAGCGTCGGTTTGCTTAAGGGTTCAGCTCTAGACAACTTCATCTCAAGAAGCATGAAGATGTTGTAAGAAAATGCAGAATTATAAATGCGAAATGCTGAATAGAATTGGCATTTTGAGATAAACGAAAGGCAGTGGATTTGATTCCACTGCCTTTTTTGTGTGGGGAAGGGGAATTAATTAATTGTGACTCGAGAAACTGCTGGTTCTTTATTTTCTCTGAATGTCGAAAGTTAATTTTTGCAATGAAGAAAGCGAGTTTTTATTGAAGATGGAGGCGTGGTCCGTATCCTTTAAGAATCTTTGCAGTGCTGATGCCGTAAAACTATATCTTATTTTTCTTGTATATATGGTTGGTAATCATTATGTTGTATTACGATCGCAAATTAAGCACGATTTGTCGTGCTTAATTTGCATGGGACTCTACAATCCGTACAAGAAACGTGTGTTCTCTAACGTGTTTCGAGCTACAGTATATGCATAGCAAGCTACTGGCATAAAATGGAGTACAACATTATCCATTTCCTTCTTCATAGTCACAGTTTCGCTTGTGACTATAGCATCTGTTAATCCATTCTTTGGCATGTACCATAATAAAGACTCTAGTTCTTCAGGACGTTCTGCGTATCTATCTGACCATTTGATCTCAACGGCCCATTGAGGCTTTTGTCTGCCTGTATCAATTCCTACAATATCAACTTCGCCTTGTGTTTTTCTGTTGAGTCTCCAGTTCGCAAAGGTGATGACAGAATCTGTGCTTTGTCTTGGAATCCATTGTGCATATACAGCTGTTTCCACCATATCGCCAATCTCAGCGTCTGTCACCTTGATAGGCTGAAAAAGGGCACATCTTAATGAAGGATTGGTCAAATATATTTTGAAACTTGTTTCTCTTTGGTATTTTTTTGCATTATCATCAGTTCTATGTATTACCCGAATTAAGAAAGCTGCTTCTAAATAGCTAATATATTTTCTCAGCAAATCTTTTCTTACTCCAGATTCCTTTGACATTGTCTCGTATGAGAATTGGTCGCCTGAATGATAGGCTATCATTGTGAATAAGGAATTAAGTTCTTGGACATCTTGGATTCCATATAAACTAGGTAAATCTCGCAATAACACTTTATCAATAATGTCATGACGGATAAACTGTCCTGGATTTTCTTGGATCTTTTCCGAGAAAACTACTTCAGGATAACCTCCATAGTTAATGTAATCGATGAATAATTTGTTTAGTTTATCAATATCTATTGAGTCAAAACAGTCAATTTCGTCACCTTTCCATTGCATCTTGCGGGGAATCATTAGCGGTTCATATCCTTTCAAATGAACATATTCATAAAATGTCAATGGGGGTAAACTGAAATCGGTGAATCGTCCAGCACCACTTTCATTGCTTCGTCTTTTAAGCTCGGCAGCAGCAGATCCACTAGCAACAAATTTCACATTTTTGTATGTATCAACCAAAGATTTTAGGTTTATCTCCCAATCTTTTAAGTATTGAATCTCATCGAAGAAAACATAATATTGTTCACGATCTTCTTCAGACTTACCTAAAGTCTGTTTTGAGAGGTTGAACAATTGCTCCAAATATATTTTGTTATAAATTGGAGTTTCAACAGAAATATAAATAATGTTCTGTTGTGGTACTCCTTCTGCTAACAGACGGGCTATAGTATGGTATATCATAACTGTCTTGCCGACACGTCTAGGTCCCATCAGAATTACAGCACGTTTCAATTCTGTATTTGTGACTAGAGAATAGAAAATATCCAGATATAGCCTTGGTTGCATGTCTTGATAGAAATCTGGTATTTCATTTTCAGTCCACCAAGGATTATCAATTCGAAGTCTTCCGATAATTTGCCTCTCCAATAATTCTGTATAGTCCATATAATATATTTATTATATTAAATATGACACTAATTTACACATTTAGCTCAAAATAAGCAAAAAAATATAGTCTTATTTTGACAATATGTGGCTATTTTAGAAAAAAGAAATGTTTTTACAACCTAAAATGCACAAAAAGACGGGATTGCTCCCGTCTTTTTTAATTATATATAGAGATAATAGTGTGTTTATTTCACAACTACTTTTGCGACAGTTGTGTTTTCTTTTCCATTGATTCTTATGATGTAAGCTCCTTTCTTTGCAATATCAAACGCTATGAAATCATTGTCATTGCCTACGACTGATTCGTTGTGTGTTCCATCAGCTCCGATGATGTCGACGCTTTGAATTCCGTCGGCTGACTTGGCAAAAAACTGTCCGTCTGACACAGTAGGGTAGACTATGGCATCTCCTTTGGCAATGACTGGTTCAACTCCCGCATTGACACTGCGCAGAAGAACTGCCTTGATACTTTTGGCTGGCAAGGATGTTTTGACGACTCCGTTTGAAATTGTAGCGTCGCCTTCCACAAGAGCATTCTCTGTATGGCTTACGAATGTCTCCGACGCAGGAAGATTAGACAATGAAAGAGTCTTTACGTTTCCATCTGCGATCTCCATTCCAGACACCGCAACTTCCACGTCGGCATCATCTTTTGTCGATCGGTTGACAATCAGCAATGTGGCTTCTGTATTGTTCTTGTTGACCGTGACATAACTCTCCACCATATTGACATCCGACGATTCGCTAGGCACGTAATATTCCTTGCTGTAACGTGCCATCAGATGTATGGCTTCCCACATTCCTACATTCCAACCCCATGGAGTGAAAAACTCTCCGTTGTTTTTCATCAATTCTCCCACGTGGCTGATATATGCGATCGCATGAGTGATTGGCTCAAATTTACTGCTGATATTGTATTCCGACACTGAGAATGTAACTCCGTGATCCTCACCGATATATTTTTTCATCCAGTCGTCGCAGCGTCCGAGAATATACTCTTTCTTGATATTGGTGTCCCATCCGCCATTCAAAGTGTAAAGTCCATTCGCTTCTGGATTGTCATATTCACGGTCGAAATATGTGCGGTGTGACTGTAAGTTCACCTCTTCACTCTTCTCTCCGCTTGGGTAGTAGTGGATATCAAGCACGTCAAGAAGTTTGACACCATGTTTTTTCTGCTCCTGACCGATACGCATGATGAAATATTCAAGCCAAGGCATCTGCTTTCCTTCCCATTTAGGGAACTGGTTTGTCGTGCCGCTTGTGGCGAACCATGTCCACTCGCTTCCTGCAACAGGTCCGCAAAGCTTGATGTCCGGAAATTTTTGTTTTGCCGCCAATGCCACTTTCACATATTGTTGCACGTAAAATTCAGGATCAAAATCAGGTTGCACATCTTTATGTGTCCAGCTCCACATCTCCGGCTCATTGTCCATATTCCAGTAGATGAACTGGCTCATGTCACGTTTCAACTCATCCTTCCAATAGGTGAGGATGTCCGTCGTCTGCTCAGTGCTCCATTCTTCAAGATAGAGCGACGTGTCTCCTGCCTTATATTCCTTTTTCTCGAGGTCGATCACTTCACCGCCTCCACACAATGGCCATGAACACCATTCTCCCCATTGACTCTGGTTGAATTCCCAGTCGTTGAAATTATGCTCTTTGGAAGACGCTACATATCCGCATAGCTGGAACGAGTACATTGCCTGGATACCAGGAAAACTTTCATTCATCACTTTTGATGACATGTCCCAGTCGCAGTCGTAGATGTTGCTGTACCAGTCGGGATGACAAGTGAGATGCTTCTTGTAGTTGTATTTTGTCGCATTGTTTCCGTTGTTGAGGCGTACAAACTTGATTCCGCTCTCTTTCAAAAGAGATTCAGCTTCAGGGTCAAGTGTCTTTCCTGGCTGATACGGGATGTCTGAGGTGTTCTTTCCAAACAAATACGGACTGTATTTATAAGCCCCACTTTTTGTGTCGACGGAAATCTTCACATCCGCAGCATTGACAACTGTAGACGATGCCGCAAGCAATGTAAGGAATAGTAAATCTGTTTTCATGGTAGTATATGATTGAATATAAATTATCCTTTTGTGTCTTACAAAAGTAATATATTATTCAAATCTTATCGCTTCAGCAGGAGAAATATTTTTGATAATATAGGTAGGGGCGATCAAAATCAAAGTGCTGATTGTAGCGATTCCGATATTCAATAGGATTATTGTCGACGGTACTATTTCGGCTGGTACGTGATCGACGTAGTAAGTTTCGGGATCAAGCGGAATCAGGTGGAATTGCATCTGTAGCCAGCACAATGCGATGCTGATGATGTTTCCGATCAGCATTCCTTTTCCTACGAGGAACAACGACTGGTAGAGGAATATTTTTCTGATACTCCAGCTGTTTTCTCCCAAAGCGAAGAGTATTCCGATCATGTTTGTTCGCTCAAGGATCAGAATAAGCAGGCTCGACGCGATTGTGAATCCTGCCACACAGATCATCAGTATCAATATGATAGCCACGTTGATGTCGAGCATTTCAAGCCATGCGAAAATTTGTGGGGATAATTCCTTGACACTCTTCAAGATGTATGGGTTTCCATCCTCGTCGAAACGATTTCCGATAGTTCGGAAAATCTTATCATAATGTTCGTCAAGGGTGTTGAAATCAGCGATCTGTATTTCGACGTGAGTGACTTTGTCTTCGCTCCAAGAGTTAAGACGTTGCAGATGACGTAGATCGGCGATCACTATTTTGTCGTCGAAGTCGGTGAATCCGGTGTTGTATAATCCTGTGATTGTCAGTGGGCGGACACGTATTTTGCCATCGAGCACGAAGTAGATGCGCATCTTGTCGCCCACAGAAAGATTCATTTTTTGAGCGAGACGCGATGATATCACAGCCTCTTTGCTTAAGCTGTCTTTGGAGATGTCGGCTATCCTTCCGTCGACGATGCTGTTCTCAAAGAAATTCCAGTTGTAATCGCTGTCCACACCTTTGAAGATGATGCCCTGCACATCCTCCTCCGTTTTGAGGATAGCTCCGTAGTTGCATACTCTCTGGGCATGTTTGATGCCGTCGATTCTCTGAATTTTAGAAAGAAGAAGCGAGTCAACACTGATTGGTCTGCAATCAATGCTGCCTCGCTCCGATAATCCGCAAATCTGGTAATGTGAAGAAAAACCGATAAGTTTTTCTCTGATCTCATTTTTGAAACCTGTGATGACGCACATGGCGATGATCATCACGGCTGTTCCGATTGCTGTACCCAGCACTGCGATTTTCACTGCAGTTTTCGACACACGTTTCTTGCCTTTCTGCTCATAATGAAGACGTTTGGCAATAAACAGTTCGAAATTCATATCGGGTACCGTCTATTAAATCGTATTAAATAGTGCGTCCTGGATAAACCTCCAACGCCTTCTTCAATACGAACAATGCTTTAGTCAAGTCCTCTTTCTGAAGCACGTAAGCCACACGCACCTCATCCTTGCCAAGTTCAGTGGATGTGTAGAAACCGCTGGCAGGAGCCATCATCACTGTCTGACCCTCATACTCGAACTCCTCAAGAAGCCAAGCACAGAACTTGTCAGCGTCGTCGATTGGCAGACGGGCAACAGTGTAGAATGCACCCATTGGGATAGGGGAGTAGACACCTGGGATACGGTTCAAACCGTCGATCAAGAACTTGCGTCGCTCCACATATTCATTATACATCTCAAGCATATAATCCTGAGGTGTGTCGAAAGAAGCCTCGGCTACGATCTGGCCAATCAAAGGTGGAGAAAGACGAGCCTGACAGAATTTCATCACGTTCTTCTTTACCTCCTCATTCTTTGTCACCAAAGCTCCGATACGGATTCCACATTCGCTGTATCTCTTTGAAACAGAGTCGAAAAGAACAACATTGTTTTCGATACCGTCAAGATGGAACGCAGAAATATAAGGGGCACCTGTATAGCAGAATTCGCGGTAAACCTCATCAGAGAACAAGTACAAATCGTACTTCTTCACCAAGTCGCGAATCTGGTTAAGCTCATTTCTTGTGTAAAGATAACCTGTTGGGTTGTTAGGGTTGCAGATCAAAATACCCTTTGTGCGTGGAGTGATCAACTCCTCAAACTTCTCAATCGGAGGCAATGCGAAACCTTCCTCTATAGTAGAGACAACTGGTTTTACCACAGCTCCACAAGCGATGGCGAACGCAGTGTAGTTGGCGTATGCAGGTTCAGGCACGATAATTTCGTCTCCTGGATCCAAACAAGCCATGAAAGCGAAGTTTACAGCCTCGGATCCACCACAAGTGACGATGATATCCTTTTCAGTGACATCAATCTTGAAACGGTGGTAGTACTCCTTTAGCTTTAGACGCAAACTTTTATAGCCGTCAGATGGAGAATACTCCAAAATCTTTCTGTCGATGTGTTTAAGTGCATCAAGCGCGACTTGTGGTGTACGCAAATCTGGTTGACCAATATTCAAATGGTACACTTTAACACCACGCTCCTTGGCACGGTCAGCCAATGGCACGAGTTTTCTGATAGGCGACTGAGGCATCTGCTGTCCTCTTATTGATGTCTGCGGCATTTCTTAATTATAATTTGTTCAATTTCAGTGTAAAACTGAAAGTATCGTCTCAATTTTTAGTGAAATCACGCTCTTTATGCGTGTAATTACACAATCTTGTGCAAAAATAATCTTTTTTTGTCACAAAATGCAAAAATATGTCAACCTAATTTGAAGACGATACGTAATTTTCCGTCTGCGTAGCTGTGGCTTGTGATGCGGAACTCTCCTATTTCAGATGTGTTCTGCACATGGGCACCGACGCAAAGACACACGTCGTAGTCGCCGATGTATACAAGACGGAATTTGTCAGCACCGTCTGGTAGGGAAGCCCGGCTCACATTGTCGGGAATCTGATCTTCAGTAACGTACTCATACCTCACGTCGACATGGGAATTGATGACCTCATTGACGCGACGGGTGATCTCATCCACCTCATCCTGAGTCAGATCGTGGTCTATCATATAATGGCATTTGCTCTTCTTACGCTCGATATGATTCTCCACCGAACGTGGACAACCATAGATATTAACCATTGTGCGGTTAAGAATATGTTCAGCCGAATGCATCGGCGGATATTCCTGTTTGTTATGCTCAAATACTGGTTCTTCCATACTGCTAATTTTATGATGCAAAGATAAGGATTGGCAGAGAAAGAAGCAATTTATGGGATGGGGAAGACTGCAATAAACAAGTGTGTTTTATCCATTTGAAAAAGATGAGAAATTATCAAAACTCGATTTGCAAAAAGCCTGATTTCAGTAAAATAATTTGGAAAGGTATGAATAGCATTAATTTTTATCAGACTAGCAGAAATAAATAGTCCTTCTCGCTTTTAGCAAGAAGGACTATATTTTGTGATATATTCTGATATCAGTTTTGTTAGAGATGTAATGTTATAACAAGCTTACTTCTCTAAAGATTCGAATTTAGCCTTTAATTCAGCGTTTTCTTTCTCCAGACGAATCAGGTGTAGAGTCAATTCCTCAACCTTTTCCAAAAGCAGGTTGCTCATTTGGGATAGACTGACTCCATTCTGCTCTATTTCTGTCGCAGAAGGGACTCCAGGAAGGTGTTTGTTTTCCTTGACGAATGCTTCCACCTCGCTCAATGATTTCAAGTCGTAATTCTCGTCAAACACGTAGTCCGCTACATTGTTGATGTTGAAGTTGACGTCTTTTGTGTTTAATGAAATTACATTTATCTCATTCTTACATGTGATTTTGCCGTTGACAACCATGTCCCCCTTGTCAAAAAGATATTCTTTTGCTTCAAAACTGATTGGGTAATATTTTGCGTCAGGCCCGGCGGTATAGCTGCTTGTTGAAAATTTGAATTCATTTTCGTCGCCGATGCCAATGTTGAGCTGTGGAGAACAACAATGCATAGCTGACTGAGCCTGAAGATGTAATGAAGTGCCTCCAATTGCGCCATTGCCGTAAACGTAGAACATTGTGTTATATGAAGGAAACTCATTATTTACTGCCGAGATAAAATATTGTCTTTTTTGGTTAAGTGTTAGGTATGATGTCCCTTTTACATTTAATGTTTGCGTAGTGGCTTCGCCTTCAACCTCTAATGATTCAAAAGTCTCAGCGTTTGCTATAGCTGAAAACGATATGATTCCAACAATAAATGGTAAGAATTTTAGTCTCATTTCTCTATTGATTTAATAAAATAATTAAACATAAGCTCCTATATAAAAGTCGCTTGCAGAAAATACTCTGCAAGCGATATTTTTATTTATACCGAGTATGATTATTTTAGCACAACCTTCTCTGTATAAGATTCATTTCCTGTCACAACATTAACCAAATAGACGCCTTTGTTGTATGAAGACATATCAACAGTCACATTTCCTGATGCTGTCTGAGAGAAGATGATATTTCCTAGTATGTCTGAGACATTGACATTGGCTTTGATGTTACCCAAGACAACAATGATGTTTCTGTCTTTAACGTATACATTCATGTCTGTTTCTCGACTGTTGAAGTTGGTTGGTTCAACCTCTTCTATTGCTACGTTGTTGAAACCATATATTTTGCTATACGCTGGCTTTTCTGCGTCATTATAAGAGCTGTTTGGAGCTTCTGCCGCATAGACACATATAGGTATCTTAACGTCTTCAATACTAGCCGTGAATTTTTTGTCGGCCTCGTAGAGTTTAACAGAGAATCCTTTTCTAAATGTGATTGATTTAGCCGCATGATAGTTTACATTCACGTCTTCGATCAATACATTTCCAACTTCTTTATCTACAGTGACGGAATCTCCGGCTTCAATAGCATTGGCTTTTACATCCTCGTCCGCGGTGTAAGTCTTGTTTTGGATAAAGATTATTGAATCCAAACTGTTGGCATACTGACTTTCTGAATCATAAATATATGGAACATAGTTGTGTTTGTAAACTGTCACAGCATATTTGAAGTTTATGCCATCGAATGTCGCTTCTGAAACATTATCATACGACTGTACGTAAGTTTCTCCTGCGTCTTCAGTGCTGCTTAGAGATATACGGCAACCATTGACTGGAGTTGTGACTTTTACAGTTGTACCGCTTTTTTCTATAGTGGCATTCAAACATGCTGGTGTCTCTGTACGTAGTTCCATACTTGGGTCTCCAAAGTAGTGGAAAATATGGTTTGTGTATTCTGTTTCTGATTGGATGTCTCCATATATCTGAGGCATCATCAGCAAACCTTTGTTCATCACATGTCCCATATTGTAGACGGGATCCTGATCTGAAGGATTGTTTGTGTTTCCGTTAGCCCATGTCGTTGAGACACCTGGGTTAGGGTACATCGCGTCAAACATTCCGATTGTTAATCCATCGTTCGCTCCTGAATGACCGACTGCTGTGGCACCAATGGCTCCGACGGCACCGCCATTGCTTTGGCGAAGGAAAGCCTCGCAGAAACAATCCTTTTGGAATCCTCCTGTCAAGCTGTTGATGCTGAACACAACTGGAGTCTTCTCTCCATTTGTCAATGCATTGACATTTGTTGTGTCGAAACTAGGATCTCCCCATCCAGTGTATGCACCGTTTCCTCTGTGTAATACATAGGATGCTCCTTCATTGATGAATTTAGTCAGATCAGCTGCGGAACCCTGCCATACCGGACCATATCCTTCCAAATCTGATGGCAATTTTGCCCCGTTGGAATATCTGCTGGAATTGCTATAGTTGTGTGGCTCGTAACTTGAAGAAAATCCGTATGATGCCCAATCCACAGCTGAGTAAACTCGGTTCACATCCTTGCCCCATCTTGTCAGATAATCGCGGATTTCCTCACTTGTTAATACGAAGCGACGATCCTCTTTTCCATCATCTGGAAGCATGTGTCCATTCTTAAATATATAATCTTGGAAATATGCGCTGTGTAGTCCAGTGTAGTAAAAGTCTTCGTCTAATACTGGATTCTGCTCATACTTGATAATCTTGTCAAAAACAGTATTCGCCTCCTCCAAACTGCGTACTGAAATACGGCCTCTTGCCATATCCGCTGTGTAGTCGTCATCTCCGTCCATACAAGCATATTTCAAATCGGATGCCCATGGTCCAAATGACGCTTGATCGTTACGGTCTTTATGATTTGTCATAAACGACGGTACGTCTTCGATATCTCCAACAATCAGCAGATATTCTGGCTTTTCATTATTTTTGTATGCGTCCTTTATGGCTTCTCTTACTTCATTTGCGGATTTCCCTTCCGCAGAAATGATTTTGCACTTGTATCCTAATTTTGTCTTCCAACTTTTGAATTCATCCACTGCAGACTTGAATTTGTCTGTTGTGACAATCAGATAGTCTGCATTCTCCTTGGAAACAGACGCGTCTCCAGATCTTAAAGAAGATGATTTTGTTGTGGCTGTAGACGGTACATAATCGGCCACTACACCTCTCAGCAATGATGGCATCATCTTGTAGTTGAGAGGTAGGTTTTCATCTCCTGCTGTAGCTGACTCAGAAAGGAAATCTTTTTTATTCCATGAGACACGGTAAGTGATTTCTGTACAGCATTTTATCGTCTTCGCAACTGGATTATACTGGATCGGACAAAGTCTGACAGATGCAAACGGATAAGATCGATATGACTGGACACTTAATATCTTTGCGTTGCTTTCAGGAAAATATGCGTCCTTATTGTACACATCTGAATATGCCAACTCGTTAGAATCTACTGTCGCTGATTGATATCCGGATCCCTTAGAAGGTGCGATGTTGAATGTCTTGTATTCCTTGGTTGTCTGATTGATGACTTCAACCTTCAGATTCGACGATGCAACACTCAACAAATCAGTGATACTAGGTAGTTCTGGAAATCCTTTTTCACCCAGTACTGGCACATTATTTATATGTATAGAATGGAAATCTTGATTGGCGACAGTCGCTTTGTCAACTGAAAATCCACCAAATCGATAGGTGACCTCTATATAGTTGGCTCCTTGTTTCACTTCTCGATCCACCTGAAACTCTCCATTCTCCACCACACCATCAGTGTAGGAGTAGTTAGTGGCATGCACAGAAGCGGCAAAACATAAAAATATACTTAATAATGAATGTTTCATCTTAAAGACTGTTTATTTTATTTCTCTAATGCTTCAAATTTAGCTTTCAATTCTGCGTTTTCTTTCTCCAAACGGATCAAGTGTAGAGTCAACTCCTCAACCTTCTCCAAAAGCATATTGCTCATTTTTGCCAAACTGACTCCATTTTCTTCCATTTCTGCTGCTGAAGGAATTCCTGGAAGGTGTTTGTTTTCTTTCACAAAAGACTCTACCTCGCTTAACGACTTCAAATTATAGTTCTCGTCGAACACGTAGTCTGCTACATTTTTCATGTTGACGTTGACGTCATCTGCGTTCAACGACAATACATTCAATTCATTTCTACAAGTGAGTTTGCCGTTGACAACCATGTCTCCACTGTCGAAAGTGTAACCTCCTGCTTTAAAGACAATTGGATAGAATCTTTTTTGTTCTCCTCCGTATGATTCTGTGTCAATAAGCCAGGCCTCGTCTGTCTTGTTATAACCACAATGGAATTTTGCAGAATAGCCGTTGTCTAAAGGAGATGCACTTAATCCTAAAGACACTGCTCCTACATGTCCATCGTATGATACCTTGAACATGTTGTTGTAGGCAGGAGTAAGGACATCATGGCAATCGATGAAATTTCCGTATACCCTTTCCTTTGCTCCTGATTTGTCGACTTGTATAGTAGGAATGTTGATTTTCAATGTGCTAAGATTTGTCTCACCCCATACTTTTACATCTTCGCTAAAAGTAGCTCCATTTTTTACTTGTAGTGTAGAGTCTAGAACTGTCACACCATTAACTTGTAGCGTAGAGTCTAGAACTGTCACACCATTAACCTGTAGTGTAGAGTCTAGAACTGTTTCGCCCTTAAGCTGTAGTGTAGAGTCTAGAACTGTCTTGCCCTTAACCTGTAGTGTAGAGCCGAGAACTGTCACACCATTAACCTGTAGCGTAGAGTCTAGAACTGTCACACCATTAACCTGTAGCGTAGAGTCTAGAACTGTCACACCCTTAAGCTGTAGTGTAGAGTCTAGAACTGTCTTGCCCTTAACTTGTAGTGTAGAGCCGAGAACTGTCACACCCTTAACTTGTAGTGTAGAGTCTAGAACTGTCACGCCCTTAGCTTGTAGTGTAGAGTTGAGTACTGTCTTGCCCTTAACCTGTAGCATAGAGTCTAGAACTGTCTTGCCCTTAACCTGTAGCATAGAGTCGAGAACTGTTTCTTTCTGAACTTCCAAACCGCCTCCATTGAAAGTGAATTTATTGGCATCAAACGAAATAGGATAATTATGGTTATAGCCAGAAGTGGAAAATTTAAATCCATCCTCGTCTTTGTTGTAAGTACAGTGAAGTTTGCCATTGTATTGAGCTCCTACATTTCTTTCTGTCACCACCCAGTCTTGACATTCGAGCCCTCCTTTGTTAGTGACTGCGAATATACCGTTGCTTGTAGGTAGGTTTAGATCTGAAGCATAAATAATATATGGTGGATTCTCTCCTTGGGGAATAGATATGTCCATAAGTCTCGCATTTCCAGATACAACACCACCTCCGATAGCAACACCACCTTTTAATGTCGTAGCTCCATTTACAACCATGTCTCCCTTGTCGAAAGTGAATTCATTAGCTGAGAAACGCATTGGGTAATATTTCTCGGGTAGAGTCCCCGGATAACTGCTTGTTGAAAAACTAAACAAAGTCTCATTTTTATCAAAACCAATACCGAGTGCTGGTGAATAGGTATGGTCTGCAGACGATTCTTTGATGCATAATCCAGTGCCGGCTATAGAACCAGAACTAGTTACTGCGAACATTGTGTTGTATACTGCTATGTTGTTGTTTCTACATTCGATAAAATTAGAATAATTTTCCGCTGCTCTAGGAAGGTTGATTTTTAATCCACCACTTCTATTATTAAGTTCCATATTACCATAAATATAGGTATCGTTTGCACTAAGACTTTCGGTTATCACTTCATCGAAAGTCTCAGCGTTTGTGGCAGATGATACGACCATCATTCCGAATACAAAAGGTAAAAATCGTAAGTTCATTTTTAAAATTTTATAATTCAACAATAAGCTTTATGACAAACAGAGATAAATATCTTCGTTATGTACGTTAAACTTGACATATTTTAAGATACGAGTATGTCTTCTCATAAAAATTAGTGCAAATGTACGGAGATATTTTGAAATGAAACAACATACTCAAAAAACATTTTGTTTTGAGTGTTAACGAACGTAAAATATGAATGATTATTAAATGAATGTAGAAGGAAAGACAAAATCGCCTGCTATAATTCCGCAAGCGATTTTTATGAGTTATATATTGAGCTTGATTATTTAAGCACAACCTTCTCAAAATGCTTATGCAAGGATATAAACCTTCTAGCAATCTTTTATTTCTCCAATGATTCGAATTTGGCCTTCAATTCTGCGTTCTCTTTCTCCAAACGAATCAAGTGTAGGGTAAGCTCCTCTACTTTCTCCAAAAGCATGTTGCTCATTTTTGACAAGCTGACTCCATTCTGCTCTATTTCCGCAGCAGACGGAATGCCAGGAAGGTGCTTGTTCTCCTTTACATATGACTCAACCTCGCTCAACGACTTCAGGTCGTAGTCCTCGTCGAATACATAGTCCGCAACGTTGCTCATGTTGACGTTGATGTCATTAGTGTTGATGTTTGATGTGTTGATTGCCACAACATTCAACTCTTCCTTGCAAGTGATCTTGCCATCGACAACCATGTCTCCCTTGTTGAAAAGATATTTTTCAGCCTTAAAACTGATTGGGTAATACTTTTCGCTTGCAGTACCGGGATAACTGCTTGTTGAAAAACTAAACAAATTCTCTTTGTTATCAAAATAAATACCGAGTGCTGGTGAATAGGTATGGTTTGCAGACGTTTCTTTGATGCATAATCCAGTGCCGGCTATATAACCTTTTTCTGATACAGAGAACATTGTGTTGTATGCTCCAATTCGATAATCTTTACATTCGATAAAATTACTATAATATTGGGAACCTGTTTTTGAGATGCCGAGATTCAATCCATATTCTTTAGTTGTCATGTTCAACCCTTCGTTAATAGTAACATCTCCAAGATTAGCCTCTGTTGCTTTTAGTGATTCTGTAGATACTTTGTCTGCAGACACTTCTTCGAAAGTCTCAGCATTTACACCAGTAGAAACCAATGACATACCAATTGCAAATGGTAAAAATTTCAAATTCATTTTTATAATTTTAATTTAACAATATGCTTTATGGCAAACATGCCCCACGTTAAGCTTCAAGAGTATGTCCCTCATAAAATCATGCAAATTTACGTAGATATTTGAAATGAAACAACATACGAAGAAAACATTTTGTTTTAAGTGTTAAGAAACGTAAAATATGAAATGTTATTAAATGAATGTAGGAGGAAAAACAAAAAATCGCCTGCGGATAATTCCGCAAGCGATCTATTTAAGGAGTTTTATATAATGAATTTGGATTATTTCAACACAATCTTCTCTGTATAGGAATCATTCTCAATCACAACATTTATAAGATAGATGCCCTTCGGATATGAAGAAAGATCGACCTCTGTATCACCTAATGCGATCTCCAATCGTGTCATCAAATCCTTTGTCTGAGCGACTGTGATACAGTTTAAATTATAGTCGGTCTTTTCTTCAAGATATGCTCTTGCATATTGTCTTGCTTCGGATTCTGTTATTTCTGCGTTAGCAAAGACAGAGACCATCAGCAAAAGACTAACAATTAATCCGAATCTCTTCATTCAATTACTTCTTTAGAGATTTAACCTCAGCCTTCAAAGCTGCATTCTCTTTCTCAAGACGGATCATGTGAAGTGTCAACTCTTCTATTTTCTCCAAAAGTATGTTGCTCATTTTAGACAAACTAACGCCATTTTGCTCAATTTCTGCTGCTGACGGAATTCCTGGAAGGTGCTTGTTCTCCTTTATATACGACTCTACTTCGCTCAACGACTTCAAGTTGTAGTCCTCTTCAAACACGTAGTCTGCTACGTTGCTCATGTTGAAGTTGACGTCATCTGCGTTCAGCGACAATACTTTCAATTCATTTTTACAAGTGAGTGTGCCATTGACAACCATGTCTCCACTGTCGAAAGTGTAACCACCTGCTTTAAAGATAATTGGATAGAATATGTTTTGTTGTTCTCCGTATGATTCAGTGTCAATAAGCCAAGCCTTGTCTGTGTTGTTATAACCACAATGGAATTTTGCACAATCGCCGTTGTCTAAAGGAGATGCACTTAATCCTAAAGACACTGCTCCTACTTGTCCATCGTATGATACCTTGAACATGTTGTTGTAGTCAGGAGTCAGGGTGTCATGGCAATCGATGAAATTTCCGTATGCCCTTTCCTTTGCTCCTGATTTGTCGACCTGTATAGTAGGAATGTTGATTTTCAATGTGCTAAGATTTGTCTCACCCCATACTTTTACATCTTCGCTAAAAGTAGCTCCATTTTTTACCTGAAGAGTAGAGTCGAGCACAGTCTCACCCTGGACCTTTAGCATAGAGTCGAGCACAGTCTCACCCTTAACCTGTAGAGTAGAGTCGAGCACCGTCTCACCCTTGACATGAAGAGGGGAGAGCGGCATGGTCGCAACCTTGGCATGTAGCGGTGAGCGGAGCATCGTTAAAAAATGAGCATGGAGAGTAGA
>JAEEMG010000070.1 GCA_016283095.1 Paludibacteraceae bacterium
ACCAATAGTACCGATATTTACGTGCGGTTTTGAACGATCAAATTGTTCTTTTGCCATAATTATATTGTATTTTTTTAATAATTTCTTTGAGCCGATGACGGGACTTGAACCCGTGACCTCTTCCTTACCAAGGAAGTGCTCTACCGCTGAGCTACATTGGCAAACTACCTTCTAAGCGTCACCGCTGTAGTCCATTGTTGTGGGTGCGGATGGATTCGAACCACCGAAGGCAGAGCCAGCAGATTTACAGTCTGCCCCATTTGGCCACTCTGGTACACACCCTTTTTTTTCGCGCCTCCATCCAGATTCTTTACAAATCTTGGGATCTGGCCAGCTGAGCCATAAGGCTAAAACAGTCGTTAATCGGGCTGTTTCCGAATAACGACTGCAAAAGTAGAAACTTTTATTTAAACTGCAAAGAAAAATACAGATTAATTTCTATTTTTTTCTTTAGTCTTCTGAATTGAGCGGATCATCGAGTCCATCGCATTGTCGAATGCCTCCTCAAAACTATCTGCTGTCTTTGTCACAACTAGCTCATTATTAGGCAACAAGACCTTCAACATAACTTCTTTATTGTTTGCGACCTCTGGCTTGATCACCTTCATCGCAATATCAACATTAGTAATCTGGTCTGAATACTGCTCCAACTTTACTACCTTCTTCTGTACGAATGCCTCCAAATCTGCCTTTGCATCGAAATGGATTGTTTGAAAATTAACGTTCATATCATTTTTCTTTTTGTGCTCTTGGATGAGCGTGTTTATAAATCCTCTTCATCTGCTCAAAGGTCGTATGCGTGTAGACCTGTGTCGCCGCCAGATTCGAATGCCCCAAAAGTTCTTTCACCGATTCTATCTCCGCTCCGTTGTTGAGCATCACAGTCGCAAATGTGTGTCGCAAAACGTGCGGACTTCTCTTTGCTATGGTGCTTACTTCTGAAATCTTCTTGTGTATGATCGAATAAACTTTGCGTGGTTTCAACTGCTCTCCTTTATCCGACACAAATAAATTCTTTTCCGCACCACCTTCGAAAGTTTCCTGCTTCAGTTTCAAATACCGTTGAACTAAATCAATGTACTTGTCTCCAAGAGGAATCGCCCTCTGCTTGTTTCGCTTTCCAAGGATCGTGGCGACCTTTCTTGAGAAGTCAAAATCGGTTTCTTTTGCGTTGATCAATTCTGACAAACGCAAACCTAATGAATAAAACGTTTCAATCATCAAAAAATCGCGAAAATTTTCATACACTGAAAAATTTATATTATTTGCAAGTATTTTTTCGACTTCATTTATTTTTAAAAACATAGGAAGACGCTTTTCTTGCTTCAGCGAACGTATGGAAATCATCGGAGATTTTAATCCAGGAACTGTCCTTTTACAGAATTTGAAGAAGGATCTGAGGGCCGAAATCTTACGGTTCACACTCGTCGCCTTCTCTGTCTGACGCAGTTCGTAGATCCAACTTCTGATATGTTTATGTGTGATTTCGGTAATATCTAAATTGCCGTAGTTTTCCAACAAAAAGGTGGAGAATTGGTTTAGGTCGTTCTCATAAGCAATAAAGGTATGAGAAGAATAGTTCTTCTCATACCTTATATATTGTTTGAAGTTTTCAATCAATCTGTCCACGAGAACGATTAATCTTCATTACCATACTGTGCCTGTACGTAAATAGCGTGGATCTTCTGCTGACGCTTTAGCACTGATGGCTTTGTAAACTGCTGACGGTTTCTCAACTCTTTAACGACACCAGTCTTCTCAAACTTTCTCTTAAATTTCTTCAAGGCTTTTTCGATGTTCTCGCCTTCCTTGATTTGAACTACGATCATAATTTTTAATTGTTACGTTTTAATTTTGCCCGCAAATTTAATCATTTTTTCTTTCAATATCTTAATTCTATGAAAAAAATGCGGATTTTTAATGATTTAAACTTTTCTCTTATACTGTCTGGACGTCAAATCCGCACTCTCTCAATGGCACGGCTATTCTCTCCAGCTCCTCGTGACTCACCTTTTCCAACTCTTTGTATGGTGTCTCACGATCAATTGAATAAATCATTATCTGTTTTGGCGACATCTTCTTAACAGCTTCATACCACGCTCCAACCTCTTCCTTAGTCGTATTGTCAATCTTGTTGCCTTCCACAACTCCACGAAGGAACATTGTCTGCAGTATGAATTCACCGTTGAATTGTGCCATCTGTTCAATCACTCGTTCTACGCTATAATGAGAATCAACAGGGACATCTATAAGTTTTGCCGTTGAATCTATCGCTGAATCTATCTTCAAAATATTGTTGTCTACTTTTTTCAAAGCTCTGACAACCGACTCATTGGACAATCTTGTAGCATTTGTCAAAACCGAAATCTTTGAATTTGGATGAAACTGATCTCGCAATCGTATCGTCAAATCTATCACTTCCTCAAAATGTGGGTAGAGTGTCGGTTCTCCATTTCCTGCAAAAGTAATGACATCAAGATGCTTTCCTTCTGCATGCAACGATCTGAAACAGTTTGTCATCTCCTCTTCTACTTTCTGAAGCGACGGGAATTTTGCAGCTACTCCTTTTTTAGTGAAACCACACTCGCAGTATATACACTCAAATGAACACACCTTATTTTCCGTGGGCAAAAGGTTTATGCCCAATGACAAGCCTAATCGTCTGCTATGGACAGGGCCGTAGACGACACCATCAAAAGTCATCATATATCACCTCCTTTCAAAATCTCTATAAACTGTTTGAATAAATGATTTACCTCTCTTTAATAATTCTGCATCCGCAGACATAATTTCTTTCTGTGAATCATAATCGTATGATGCAAAACTTTCTTTTTCAATGATACCAAAACCATTGTTGAATGCAAAAATAGCAAATTCTGGCGAATTATTGTCAAAAACATCCTTACTAAACATAAAATCATCATGTTTTATGCCTAATTGCCCCAATATCGTGGCGGACAAATCTATCTGCGAACTGATTTTGTCCACTACAAGATGTTTCTTTACGGCTCCTCCACCCCACACCATCGGTATACGGTAACGAAGGGAATCTGAGTTCGCCAGATTGCCAACCAATCCTGTCGAATGGTCAGGCAGTATTATTATGAGTGTGTTGTCCCAGTATTTTGTCTGACGGAATCTTTCCAAGAATGAGCAAAGACAGCTGTCGGAATACATCACCGAATTCAAATATTTATCGTCATGATGTTTGTATGGCACCTCAAACGGTTCATGACTGCTTGATGACAATACTGTACAGAAGAATCCGTCATCAAAAGTGCCATTCTCAAAATCTTTGGCAAGAAAGTCGAACAACACATGGTCGTATGCTCCCCACTTAGATTGTTTCTGGTCTTTGGTGAAATTGGCGTCACAGATGATTTTTTCATATCCCGACATCACCAAAAACGAATTCATATTGGTGAAATTGATATCACCTCCATAATAAAATGAGTTCTTATAGCCGGCTTCCTTCAATGCGTTCGGCAATTTCTTAACATTCTGGCTCTTATTCGTCACCTTCATCAAAGATGTCGTAGGCATTCCCGGATAAGAGGCGAGTATACATGCCAGACCTCGGTCGGTACGGAAACTGTTGGCATAAAAACGGTTGAAGACAATTCCGTCTTCAGCAAACTTGCAAAGACCAGGCATCGCGTCGGCTCCGCCAGTAAGTTTGCATGCAGTTCCGCCAAAACTCTCCATTATACACAGAAGGATATTCGGACGTGTCGTATTCAGAAGAGTATCCGTTGCGACGCGAATTTCTTTAGACGGTGCTAAAGATGCTTCATATATATTCTGCGACTCTTCGTCCGGCAACGTATAATAACCAGAAAAATCATCTGTTTTTTGGACTGAGTATATCAGATTCCAATTGGGATTTATCGCAAGATGATTAAAAAATACCTTATCGCTGAAATAGACTCGTCCGGGATTCATTGTAGAGACCCCAACTCCTCCTCGGATAGATAAGAAAACCACGCCAATAAAGAGGAGCAATGAAACTATGTTGACAACGATACAGTCGAATTTGCATATCTCATTTTTTTTGACAATCGCATAAATTTTGTCAAGCAAACGGACAAAAGCAAAGACAAACAATGTCGCTAGGAGCACCAACGTCGCCCCATAAATGAGATATTCGGAAGTGGTACCACTCGCAAGAGCCGCTGTAGGCGACTGCATATAGAAGAATGGAGTAGCGTCGAGACGGAATTGCCATGCAGGATAAAGAACAATATCCAAAACACAGAAAAATGCCGTCATCACAGACAATACTATTCCGATAACCTTATAGGCAGAGTATTCAGCAGCTTTATTTTTCCAGAAAGAAAACAAAAGTGCCGCCAACAGAAACGGAATCACGAAATAGCCAGTAGCCGACAAATCCATAGGGAATCCATGGGCAAAAGACCTCACCGGCTCAACAATTCCGTCTTTGAAAGTGCTGTTAAAATTAAAAAGAGCAAACATGACGCGTTCCAAAATGAAACACGCCAAGAAAAAAACATAAAAGAATGATAAATAAATCAGTTTACTTAGCATTTTCCCGCTCTCTTAAATCACTAACTATAAGCAATGCTTCCTCCTTAATGTCCTCAGGCAAAATGATATTTCTCAATTGTAGGCTTCTTAGCCAACCAGCAACATCATACTCTTTAAGTGTCTCAAACACCTCTCGCAACTGAGCGACCTCCGCATCTGTATAATCCTCAGGATCTTTTCCTGAAAGAGCGTCCAGTTCCTCGTCGTCGTAATATTCGTACTTCAGATTGGTATTTATAAGATTTGTCTTTTCACAAACCTCATGCTGACCACAACATTCGGAAGACTCCTCCTTTGCTTTTTGTGCCTCCTCCTCTTTCACTCTTTCCTCTTCAGAAAGGCGTGCCTTACGCTCCGCCTCCTCTGCCGCTATCCTTTTTCTGCGGATATTGTAGAAGATAATCCACGCCACAACAATAGCGACAAAGACAAAGAACAATATCATCGTCGAATTCATAAGTGCTCTACAACTTTAGTAAGTTTCATACTGTTGGATCCCTTGATTAATACAAGGCATCCTTTCAATTTATTTTCTGTCAAGACGAAAATCAACTCGTCAACATTCTTATACGTAGACATTCCACTCTTTGCTACAGAAGCGAAATTCTGTCCGACCAGCATCACCTTCTTTATTCCAGACGCTGCTATCATCTCAACTATTTTGCGATGCTCTGTTTCGGAATCATTTCCAAGTTCAAGCATGTCACCCAAGATGAGTGCCTTTTCACTCTCTGACTTCAACGTGATGAAATTATCAAGAGCTGCTTTCATACTTGTCGGATTGGCATTGTAAGCGTCGACAATTAGTTTATTCGACGCGGTAGAGATAAACTGAGAACGGTTGTTTGACGGTTTATAGTTTTCCAATGCAGCGACAATTGTAGGCATTTCAACACCAAAATGAGAACCGACGCAAGCGGCAGCCATCACATTCTCAAGGTTATATGCACCGATCAGGTTGGTCTGTGCTGAAGATCCGTCAGCGAACTTCACCTTCAGAAATGGATCAGCCGACTCAACAGAAGCGTTCAATAAAGAGCCATCAACGCCATAAAGGATTCTCTTTGCACCCTCCGACTTAGGGAAAATATTGTGATTTGATCCGTTGACGAAAATCGTTCCGTTATTCTTCTTCAGATTATCGTACAACTCGCACTTGGTTTTGATCACACCTTCAAAAGATCCGAAGCCAAGGATATGAGCCGTGCCGACGTTGGTGATCAAGCCATAATCAGGCAATGCGATATCAGCCAAAGTCTTGATTTCACCTGGATGGTTTGCTCCCATCTCAACGATTGCGTATTTATGGTGAGACTTTATACGGAGTAATGTCAACGGAACACCGATATGGTTGTTCAGATTTCCTTCTGTGTTGATGACATCATCGCCATACTTAGCCTTCATAACAGCGGAAGTCAGTTCCTTAGTCGTTGTCTTGCCATTTGTTCCAGTGATTGCTATCACAGTAGCGTTCATCTGTTGACGGTGGTAAGATGCCAATTGCTGGAGTGCGACCAAAGTATCAGGCACATAGAATATCGTTTTGTTGTTGGCACGATGTTCATCTGAAGTAAGGGCGAACTTGCTACCCGACTCTATCGCATTCTCAACAAAAACATTGCCGTCGAAGTTGTCACCCTTCAAAGCGATAAACATAGAATCCTTAGGGCATTTTCTGCTATCAGTAGAAACGCCATCACATTGGATGAAAAGTGAATATATAGACTTGATATCCATTTCTTTGTTTTGACTTTACTTTATTAAAAAAAACGAAGCCTCCAAAAAATGAAAGCTCCGTTTTTTATTTTTTATAAACTTACTGTTTATCTGTTGTCATCCTCTGGACCTACCTTACTCATTGCGCAACGGAAACCTAAGTCGCTACGAGACTTAGTCTGCTCAAGATAACGTCTCTGAGCTGGGCTCAACCAGTAAGAACGATCCTTCCAAGAACCACCCTTGTAAACACGAGTAGTGTTAGAGATGTTAGAAGTCAACTTAGACACAGCAGTACCAGCATCTGGATCATACAATTTCTTAGTTGCGATATCTGGATCAACAACTGCAGTCCACTGGTTTCTGTCAAGAGCACTCTGGCCATCACCATCCTTGTAGTTTCTTACATCAAGGCGAGCGTACTTGTCAAGCTCAGTATCCTTATCAGCAGGGATTGCGAAGATCACACGACCAAGGCTATCGATCTGAGGAACCTTAGCTGAAGTACCATCTTCAAGAGTTGTCTCCTGCATGATAGGGCTTACATACTGGTTACCACGGAATGGATTGTATTCCTGCTCATCATCTGAAGTCAATACACGATATACATCAAGTACCCACTCGTTAACGTTACCAGCCATGTTGTATAGACCGAACTCATTTGGCCAGAAAGCGTCAACTGGAGAAGTGATAGTAGCGTGGTCATTCAAGTTACCTCCGATACCCATGTAGTCACCACGACCTCTTACGTAGTTAGCATACATCTGACCGCGGTTAGCTTTCTTGTCCTTACCTGGGTTACGCATCTGGTGACCATACCAAGGATAGATCTTCTTCTCCTCGTAGTTTTCCTCACCCTCTACAGAAAGAATACCGTATGCAGCGTACTCCCACTCAGCCTCGGTTGGGAGACGATACTTAGGAAGAAGGATACCATCAGACATTGTAGTCTTTCTTGCGTTACCATATACGTCCTTCAATTGTTTCTTTCCTTCAGTTGGCTTGTAATCACCCTTCATCAAGTACTTGTCTGTGCTGAATACCTGATTCTGCGCGATATCGTTAGCATCTGTATTTCCCTTCAATGCCTGGAAATCTGGATACTGGATTGTTCCTGCGTCAACCATTCTCTTCTCGTTTACACGGTCAGAACGCCAAACACAGAAATCGCTTGCCTGCTCCCAAGACACACCTACAACTGGATAGTAGTTGTATGACACGTGAGTGAAGTAGTACTCCAAATATGGCTCATTGTAAGCCAACTCCTCACGCCATACCAAAGTGTCAGGACGCGCTCTTTCTACCAATTCTGGAGTATTATGGAATACATTTGACATCCAATACAAATACTCACGCCAGTTTACATTGGCAATCTCATATTGGTCCATGTAGAACGAAGCTACAGTGACACGACGTGGAATGTTATTCCAATCTCCTAATACATCCTCAATAACACGACCCATTGTGAAAGTACCACCCTGGATGAAAGTCATACCAATTGGTGTGTCCTGTTCATAGCCGATGGTTACCTGATAACCGCCGTTCTCTTTGTCGTTGTACTTCCATCCGGTTACATTCGATTCCTGCGAATCTTTCAAGGACTTCTTACCACATGATGTAGTCAAAGCTCCTAAGATCAACATCGCTGTGACCGGCGTAAAAAGCTTTAAGTGTTTCATAGTACCTTTCGAGTATAAGATAATTTACTAATTTTATTTCTAATTTAATTTTTGGCATACAAACTCACCGCAATCTCATTGCGTCCATCTGTATGGTTGGCAAAAATAGATAAACTTTGTTTCTTGCAAAACACTTTTGTGATTTTATTGCAAAAAAGTTGATAAATTTGATTAAAAATGGCTGTTTTTATGTTGGCAAACCACTTTTTTTATTTTTTCTCTTGTTTTCGTTTTACCAGCTCTTCCTCCAAAATCTGATCCAATGACTCTGTGCTTATCTTCTTTGCTACAATTTTTCTCTCTTTGTCAAGCAAATAAACTCCTGGTGTCACAGTAGCGTCGTAGAACTCCCAGAAATATGACTCTCTGTTTGGATCCCACACGTTTACCCAATCATGCAACTTATGCTTGTCCAAGAAATCTATCCACTCTTTCTTGTCTGTCTGTGTGTAGCAGCAGAACACTTCAAATCCTTTGTCCTTATACTTCACATATACAGAATCGTGCAATACTGGTGTGATCTTCTTACAGTGTCCGCAACTTGGCTCAAAGAAATATACAAGCACAAACTCGTTCTTTCCGTTCTCCGGACGCAAATCCTTCAACTGTATCTGTGTAGAATCGATTCTACGCATTCTCAAGTTCTTGGCTGTCATGCCAATCATATTGTAACGCACTTTCTTGCATTCTGCCTTCAAATCCTCAATCCATGCTGAGTCAGCCCACTTAGCTTTGCCTGACAAATAATACTTCTCGGCAATCTGATACCACATCTTATCCATTCCCATCTGATTGCTCTTCAATCCGTAGTTCATCATCTTGCTGAGCATTGTCTGATATGTAATTGAATCACCCATACTCTTCTGAATCAACACATCCGCCGCAGCGAACAATGAATCAGGAATCGGAATCATCCTATTGATATATTTCATATAATAATCCACCTTTTCAGGGAAATATGGAGTTCTCAACATTCGTGGGTCTGACAAATTGATGTTATCAAAGAAATGATTCTTTGTAAACTGGTATCTTGCCATCGCTCTTGCTGTATCAGGCAATTCCGCGAAATCTGGGACTTCTACCTGTATAGTTCCTTTTACAAACGCAGAATAGAAAGATCCCTTTGTTGTTTCTATCTCTTTCTTCTGGAAAGCCTCAACCTCATCTGATAGCTTCTTCAATTTCGCCTCAAATGTGACTGAATCTATCTTCCCTGCTTTTTTGTCCTCAATACACTTCTTACGTTCCGTGTTCTTATTCGACATGAACTTCAAAAGGTTAGTGAAACGAACCGTCTCTTCTCCCTGAGTCGCAACAGGCACCATTCCTGCTGTATCTGCCTTAAGTTTGATATTCTGATCCTTTCCAATTACAAATTCAAAATAGCGATCTGTCTTGAAGTTGATTGAATCCTTCTTGAAATAAACGATATAAACACCCTCATCAAGTTTTCTTTTGTCCTGATCCTTTTTTAGATTTCCATCAAAAACAGCGACCCCCTTACTATTGAACTTTGTAGTGTCTTTTAAGTAAGTTTTACCATTATAGTAGAATGCCAAAAACACATTTGTATTGTCTTTGATTTCAGGCATCTTGACCTCAATACGATATGGCGCATCTTTAACTGCTGGTGCAGCAAACGAAATGAACGCACACATTAATGCCAAAAATGAAAAAAATTTTCTTTTCATATCTATTTCTTTTCTTGTCTTTCTTTGTTATTTCCGGCAAATGTACTAAATAAAGTTTTTAGTTTGTACTTCAAGCCAAGCATTTTCTTCAACATTCAAAAAATTTCTTAATTTTTCTCTGACTATATTATGATAATCATTAAGCCAATTTTTCTCTTCGGAAGTCAACATTGTCGGCTCTATCAACCTGCGGTCGTACGGGCACAATGTCAATGTTTCAAATTGCATAAATCCCCCAAATTCAGTCAGTTCCGCTTTTCTTACAGCCAACATATTCTCAATGCGGATTCCCCATTTCCCTGTACGGTAAAGTCCAGGCTCATCGGTTATGAACATTCCTTCTTTCAATTCATAATCCACACTTTTTTTACTCATTGATTGCGGCCCTTCGTGAACACCAAGAAAATGGCCTACTCCATGCCCAGTGCCGTGTCCATAGTTCAAGCCTGCCTGCCACAAGTATTGGCGAGCTAGCGTATCAATCTGGAAACCAACTGTTTTTGCAGGAAATTTCTGCATCTGGATGGCTATATGACCTTTCAACACCAAAGTATAATCTCGTTTCTGTTCTGCCGACGGTGTATCAGTCAACGAAACTGTTCTTGTGATATCCGTAGTGCCACCAAGATAATTCCCACCCGTATCGATCAAAATGATGTTGTCTGGAGTCAATTTGTAATCACTTCCCTTCTTTGCGGAATAATGGACAATGGCTCCGTGATCCGCAAATCCAGCTATTGTGTCAAAACTTTCACAGATGTATTCCGACGAATGTTTTCTCAACTCCGCAATCTTATCTGCCACATCAGTCTCACGTAATCCATTGTTGCGGTTTTTCTCCAACCACATCAATAATCTGACGAGAGCCACACCATCGTCGACCATGATTTTTCTCTCACATTCCAACTGCGTCTGATTCTTCACCGACTTCAAATCCTCTATGAATTTTTCCTTCGACGGAATCTTTTTCTTCAGAAGTTGCGACGTTGCGACGTTGCATTTCGCATTTTCCAATAAGACGGGAGTGTTGTCATAATTATCAGATAAATAGCGTGCGAATAGCGAATATTGAGTTACAAATATGTCATTCGCACATAGGCATTTTTCAACTTCATCTATCATCTTATCTGTATCAACAAATAAAGTTGAGCGATTCTTTTCTATTAATAAATATGAGTAAAAGATTGGCGTGCAAAGAGAATCCGCCCCACGAAGATTAGTAACCCACGCCACTTCATCAAGCGTAGATACGAGCATTGCATCTGCATTCTGTGACAAGAAATACTGTCGGCATTTATCTATTTTTGATTTTACAGACTCTCCTGCATATTCTTCAGAATGTATGAAGAGTTTTGCATCCGACATCTTCGGCTGCTGACCAAACCATAACGATCCATAAAGGCTTTCGTCATAAACGACCTTCAGTCCGGCATTTTTATATTCCGTCTCCTCTGAAAGAGAAGTCGTCCATGGATTAAGAGCGACAGCATCTTCTGAACCCAAAACAGAAGAGAGGAAACTTGGGATCGTCAACCCGCTCTCCTGCTTGACCATACGGATTCCAGACGGGTTCAACTGTTCCGTCGCCTGAAGATAATATCTTGAATCAGTCCAAAGAGCCGCATCTTTCTTAGTCACCACAAGAGTTCCGTTTGAACCGTCGAAACCACTCAAAAAAGAACGTAGGCAAAAACAATCCGCAGGGTATTCACTAAAATGAGGATCGCTGTCTCCGACAACAATGGCATCAACACCAGCATTTGCCATTAACTCACGAATTTTTCCAATTTCAATCATATCAATCCACAACTTTTCAAAAATTATCTCAAAGAAAACGCAAAAATATGAGTATATGAAAGATTTTTTATTTTTCTTTGCAAAAAAGATTTTAGGTACGATAAAATGCACAAGAACTTAGTCATAGTCGAGTCTCCGGCAAAAGCGAAGACAATTGGTAAATTTTTAGGGAAGGATTTCGTGGTAAAATCGAGCTACGGACACATCCGAGACCTTAAAAAGAGTGGCATGTCCATCAACTTGGACAACAACTACGAACCCATATATGAAATTCCCGACGACAAGAAGGACCTTGTCGATGATCTGATCAAGGAGGCAAAAGACGCAGAAATCGTTTGGCTTGCATCCGATGAGGACCGCGAGGGAGAGGCTATTGCTTGGCATCTGTTCAATGTGTTGAAACTGAAGAAGGAGAACACTCGTCGTATCGTATTTCATGAAATCACAAAAACCGCGATTCTTCACGCGATTGAAAACCCACGTGACATTGATGACAATCTTGTCTCTGCCCAGCAGGCAAGACGTGTGTTGGACAGAATCGTAGGTTTCGAACTTTCTCCAGTGCTTTGGAAAAAAGTACGTCCATCCTTGTCAGCAGGACGTGTGCAGTCGGTAACAGTGCGTCTTATCGTAGACAGAGAAAAGGAGATTCAAAACTTCGTCAGCGAATCTTCATTCAGAATACAAGCCATCTTCACTGTCGTAGACAGCAAAGGAAAGGCATCAACTCTAAAGGCTGAACTTCCACAGAGAATCAAGACAGAAGCGGAAGCAAGAGCATTCCTGGAAAAATGCAAGAACGCAGAGTTCAAAGTTTCCGACATCAGTGTGAAGCCAATCAAGAGAGGTCCAGCCGCTCCTTTCATCACTTCTACACTACAGCAGGAGGCAGCACGTAAACTTGGATTCTCAGTAAACATGACGATGTCGCTTGCACAACAGTTGTATGAGGCAGGACAGATTACATATATGCGTACCGATTCAGTAAATCTTTCCGATCTTGCCATCAACACTGCGAAAAAAGTCATCAGCGAGTCGATGGGCGAAAAATATTCTCAGCCACGCCGCTTCACTGCAAAAGCAAAAGGAGCTCAGGAAGCTCACGAGGCAATCCGTCCTACATATATGGAGAATCAGACAATTGAAGGCAACAGCAACCTTCAGAAGCTTTACGATCTTGTATGGAAGCGTACAATCGCGTCGCAGATGGCAGACGCTGAGATCGAAAGAACAACAGTGACTATTGATTGTGGCGACGACACATATAAGTTCATCGCAGACGGTGAGGTTGTCAAATTCGACGGTTTCTTGAAAGTTTATCAGGAAAGCAAGGAGAACAACGAAGACAGCAACACTTCTGTCCTTCCTCCACTCAACAAGGGAATGATCCTTTCACAACCTAAAGAGATCGATGCGACAGAACGTTTCACTCAGCATCCTCCACGCTACAGTGAGGCTTCTCTTGTACATAAGCTTGAGGAACTTGGTATCGGACGTCCATCTACATACGCACCTACAATCTCAACAATCCAGAATAAGGAGTATGCGGAGAAGCGTGATCTGGAAGGAAAGAAACGCAACTACCAGACTTTGGTGCTTAAAGACAATCAGATAACAGAGACAACAGAGACAGAAACTTACGGTGCAGACAGGAAAAAACTTGTGCCTACAGACACAGCGATCGTTGTGAATGAGTTTTTGACAGAATACTTCCCAGACATCCTTGACTACAACTTCACTGCGAAGATTGAAAACAAGTTTGATGACGTTGCAGAAGGAAACATGAAGTGGGAGGATATGATCGACGACTTCTACCACAATTTCCATCCATTAGTGGAAGACGCATCCCAGATCAGCGAAAGAAAGAATGGTATGCGCAAACTTGGTGTTGATCCAGCAAGTGGCAAAGAGGTGTTTGTGAAGATCGCCCGTTTCGGAGCCATAGCTCAGATTGGAGCGACGGAAGACGAGGAGAAACCACGTTTCGCATCACTACGCAAGAACCAGCATCTTGAGACCATCACTTTGGAAGAGGCTCTCGACCTGTTCAAACTTCCACGTACAGTCGGCACTTACGAGGGTACAGATTTGGTGGTGGCAGTCGGAAGATTTGGTCCATACATCAAGCACAACAACCAGGCGTACTCTCTTGCCAAGGCATATGATCCACTTACAGTGACAAACGAAGACTGCATCAAGATCATTGAAGCAAAACGAGAGGAGCAAAAGAACAAGGTGATCAACAAGTTTGACGACAACGGAGTAGAAATAGAAGTCCTCAACGGAAGATTCGGACCGTACATCGCAAAAGATGGCGTCAACTACAAGATTGCCAAAGGAACCGATGCAAAAGAGTTGACATTAGACGATTGCCGCAAAATAATTGCAGAGCAGGCAGACAAAGCTCCAGCTAAAAAAGCGAAAGCGGCTAAAACCACAAAGACGGCAGCGGCTACGAAAAAAACGACTACGAAAAAGGCAAGCACAAAGAAAAGTGCTGAATAATAAAAACAAAGATATAATTCAGTATCGGCGAGTACCGTCGATACTGATTTGATTTTATAAATTGACATTTTACAGACTTAAAAATATGGCAAATACAATGATTCCTGCTTGCGTGCAAGACGAAAGAAACAGCAAAGTGCTACGCATTGGGTTCGTGACAGAAGAGACTATTTCCAAAATGGAGGATTCCAAAATTGTCATGCTTCACAATCCAGCTACAGGTTCTGATGAGAATGTGCTTGCAGGAGAATACAACGACACTATGGAAGTGGCAGAGATCCAAAAATCGGCATCTGGCGACAGTGTGCTTATCCAGGCTCTTCCAAAGGGTTCAACTACAGGAGCAAACCAATTCCTTGGTTCAAAGAACGTGAAAGATCTTGCTTTCCTGACTGAACTTCAGGACTTCATCGAGAAACGTCACGCAGAGATGCCAGAAGGTTCATACACGACAAAGCTTTTCAAAGGTGGAGCTGCCAAGATGTGTAAGAAGGTAGGAGAAGAGACAATCGAAGCCATCGTAGAGGCTATGAACGGAACAAACGACCAATTCATCTACGAGTGTTCAGACATGATCTACCATCTTATCGTGCTGCTTACAAGCAAAGGCATCAGAATCGAGGATCTTGCTAGAGAGTTAAAAGCAAGACACAAAGGATAATGCGGAATTTATAATGCTAAATGCATAGTTGGGGATTGCTAAGGGGAATTTCCCTTGCATCCTCCATTTCCGTTAGCTCAAAATGGCAAACGGATTATTATTTATTAGCGACTAACATATATCGAAATGAAAAAACTATTACTTATCTTATTTTCCCTAACAAGCATAATCACATACGCGCAAGATCTTCATCCTGCAGTAAAGGCATTCGTGGATGCTCCAGGTCTACACAATGCGGGTGTGGGAATACTGATCAAGGATGTGGAGACGGAAGAGATTGTCGCTGAATACCGCAGAAACACCAACCTCATCCCCGCGTCTATAACCAAACTTATCACCACTGCCACTGCTTTGGAAGTCTTCTCTGACACTTTCAAATTTGAGACCAAAGTGGTGATGGAGGGACATCTTTCAAAAGACTCGACTTTGCATGGCAACATTTATGTTGTCGGAGGCGGAGATCCGTCGATCGCATCCAAATACAACAAACTGCCAAATGATTTCTTCTCAAACGCAGCGAACGCTGTCCGTACAGCCGGCATCAAGAAAGTAGACGGTGCGGTGATTGGAGACGCGAGTCTTTACGCACAATGTGCACAGATGCCAATATGGCTTGTGGAAGACATCGGCACATACTACGCGCCAACTCCGTCTGCCATCTGTGCCTACGACAATATGATCCGCATCTACGTCAACAATTCTGCTGATGATTCAATAGCAAGAGTTGTGAATACAGTGCCAAAGACAAACCTTCTTGACGTAAAAATCATCAATAAGAACACGCCATACAGAATAATGTCGACAGATTATTCTTGGAACAAGACTATTGAAGGTCCGTTTGCTGTGGGCAAGATGCAGGAAATACAATCGGAAAACCCAGAGCCCGCACTATTCGTGGCAGATGCGATAGAACAAGAGCTTAAAGATTCTGGAGTAGCGTTCACTAAAAATGCGTCGACAACAAGAATAGATCAGTTCATGAAATCAGATTCATGCAAACTTCTATACACACACTACTCTGCCCCATTATCAGAGATTTGTCGTGCGACAAACTACAACAGCATCAACCTGTATGCGGAAAACATATTCCTTCACTTAGGGTTACGCAACAGCTACACATCATCGTATCCTAAATCCATTTCATCATCGTTCGGGTGGTGGAACGCGCATGGTGTGAATGCGAAAGGAGTGTACCAGGTGGACGGTTCGGGTCTGAGCATGAAGAATGCCATCAATCCGAATTTCTTTGTTGACATGCTCATCTACATGAAGAAGAAGAGCAAGTTTTTCCCTGCTTTCTACGCATCATTGCCGACATGTGGAGTGAATGGCACAGTGAAGAGTTTTCTTGCCAACACACCGCTTAAAGGCAAAGCACACTTCAAAAGCGGAAGTATGGAGCGAGTACAGAATTATGCAGGATATGTGGAGCATAACGGCAAGACCTACGCAGTCTGCCTGATGGTGAACAATTTCTCATGTCCACGTGGAGAATTACGTGTGAAGATGGGAAACATGCTGAAAGAGATTTTCAAATAATCACATTACTGTAGAGACGGTGTGAACACCGTCTCTTTGCTTTGTGCCACACCGCCTCTATTTGCCACACCACTTCTATCTGTACCGTCTCTTTGTTTTTACGCCGTCCCTACATCAGAATCTTTCAATCTCCACACTTTCCACAAAATCAGCCTTAATTTTGCCTAATTTCTTGAAATTATCCGTGGTGGTATGGATCTTTTGAGCCTCATCACTATCCCATTTTTCAAGCAGTAAGACGGTGTTAGCATCGTCGACCGGCAAGAAATAATCATATTGCATATTTCCCGGTTCGACGCGACTGTTCTCAGCAATCTTTTCCATCTTTATTGCGGCCATAAAGGCATCACGTTGACCATTTTTGCAATGGTAGTAAACAATCATTGTCAGCATAGTTCATCAGTTTTAATTTGCTGTAAAGATAGTGAATGATTATCTATTTTGACAAAGGCAAGACATCAGGAAATAATAACACTATCTTAAAATCAATCCTGATCACGGCATATATTCATATTCCTCATTCATCAAGTCTTTTCGTATCTCCGACTCAAGAGCCTCTTCATCATACTCCGTGTTCACAAATTCTTCAAACGGAACTCTTTTATGTCCGAGGAGATAATCTGTTTTCAGACGTGAGGTAAAATAAAAATAAAGAGTTTTGATATGATCCGTTTTTTCTATCTCAGACTTGTCGTTTGCCAAGAACAAAGAGAGTCCATTTTCTACTCCAATAGTTGAATGTTCTGCGATATACTCACAAAAGCCTTCATTTTTCCATGATTCCATAAAATAAGCATCCCAATGGGACAATCTCTTTGACAGATATATATGGCACAACTCATGTATGACAACATCTGATAATGAGGAATTTTCAAACCCGTCCATCTTGTTTTCCTTGATTGAACTTTTATTGATCACAATATTATCAAATAGATGTCTTGTAATTCCTTGGTTATTAGTATCCCAGACGAGAGCTTTCCATAAAAATTCATTTGTGCTGTTACATAATACTATATTAACATCAAAACAGCTAGGATCAATACCTTTCTCAGATAACGTCTTGTACACAATGTTTGATATTGCTTGTATATCATCTTTTGTAGCCCCGTCATCAGACACATACCACTTGACACCAGATGTTTCCAACATCAAATTTGAACCAATTTTGGTACATTGCACATATAAAGCTACAAGTAAAACAGCAACAGGAATAGCCAACGCAATTTTTTTAAGTTGAGTCAAGATAAAGCGTCCTAATTTTTTTAATCTCTCTTCCATACTTTTTATCTCCTGAATTTGACAAAAACGTCAGACAAAACATTAATCAAAACATCCGCATTCTATATCATCAAAATATTTTGCAAAGGTATATTTTTTTCAAACAACAATACGCGTCAAACAAAAAAAGTTAAGTTAACAAAGGTTAATTTTCACACAAATAGTAATTATGTTTTTTTCGAAAAATGGTATTTTCTGATAAAAACATTTTGTACTTTTGCTGTGTCAGTTAGAGAATGCCTACATTTCATCTCAAATACATCAGCGATGTAGTCATTTGTTTTAGTAGATATAATGTTTAATCAAAAAGACAAGCTTATGCGAAAAAGAGTACTTTTTAGCTTAGGGTTACTTTCCGCCGTATCAACGTTTGCGACAGTAAAAACCGTCACACTTCCGGCTGTTCCAGAAGGTAATTATTGTAGATTTGTAATTCAAAGCATTCCTGATAGTCTTGGAGTGACAGAAGAACAAAACAATGCTCTCAACAGTTTAGTAGGCAAAACCTACGAAGAGAACACTACCTTCTTTATCTTAACAGATTCTCTCGAAAATGGCACTTTTAAAGACACATTAAAGTGTGAGATTTCTATTGGCAGAAATGCCAGGTTGGTGGTCAACGACACCACTCTTTGCGCAGAAGACAGCACTTCCGCAATTTCTCTTATGGAATTTGACGGAGGAAGTTATTGGATGAAGGACCTATACTCTAATGTATATTATGAATACAGGCCACACTACGACATGTATGCAGTGGACGCAATACAAATAAACGACACTGTATATCCAGACTCTGACCCCATATTGCCACGAACGATTCCAAATTCCGTCTTCCCCGGTTCAAATCATAAACATACAAAATTTTACGACATTAGTCAGACTGGAGAGTATATGTTTATAGCGGAAGACACAACTAGTGGCTGCCGCCAAATAGATTTTGCCACAATCAAAATAAAGGACTGCAAGACTTCGTATATTTACTGGCACAACTATGATGGTCCAAAAGAGTACCGTGCATTCAGAAGCGACGACTATTTGTCGTATCTGAAAGAGGATTCCATCTATGTCCTAGATCCATTTGTTAACTGCATCTGCAAACTGCCGCTAGACACAATTGTGGAGAGCACACAATCGGAAGATCCAGAAGACTGTGAGCACTACAAATACGACGTGACTGTCAAGTTGGTAGCGACTATACATGATCCCAAGGGAATTGTTGAATCCGACACTATTGTAGCGTATGTTCTTCATCTGAACGATTCCGGATCTGCATTCGAAATAGCATCAGATACAGCTATCGCTACTTTTAATGGTAACTGCGTCTTCACCGTTCCTGAAATCATGATTTTGAGGCCATCATGTGATTGTGGATCATACTACTACACTCAGAATCTGAGCACAGGTGACACAATAACAAAATCATGCGATGTTATTTTCACCTTCAGAAACTACTGTAAAGGGGATACAATCAGGAAAATGAGAGTCCTTGTGCCAGACGACATAAAGATACTCGGCTATGACACCACAGTATACGCAAAAGACAGCATAAGTCTAAATAGTGTCATATATAGCATTACTCCTGGATTTCATAATACATGCGAAATAAATATAATCAATTCTAGCAATAACATTACGAAAGCATATTTCAATTCTATTGCAGAAGACAGTCTAGTGCTTCGCCACGGAGGAAAAGAGATGCCAATACTATATTTTCTCGACAACGTAAACAAAACAGGCACTTACTACTTTGTAGCAAGAGACACAATGACAGGATGTGAGGCAACTAAAGACATCGTCATCACTGTGCTTGGAAATGATTCTACACCAGTTTCTCTTTACCCTGCAGACATCTATGAGGTGAAAGGAAACGTTTATACCGTTTCTGGAGCTGTCGTAATGAAAGATGTATATTTGAATGACGTGAAGAATGTATTGAAAGAAGGTCTTTATATCTTCAACAACAGAAAGATATATATCAAGAGAAAAGATTAAACTGTAGGGGTAGGCCTCGTGCCTACCTCACGTATGACCTATGGTCTTTCAAAGACCTGATCATGTAAAAAGATAATTTATTAGCCTACGGTTGTGACCCAATCGTAGGCTTTTCGTTTGCTCTTAGTTAATATGATAGTTGGAATGTTGGATTTGAGGATTCCAAAGGGCGGAACGCCCTTCCCCTCCCAAAATTCGCGAGTCCGTAGGACGAGCGATTTGACAATTATGAATAAAATTGATTGACCTAATGCACTTGTGGATCATTTTTTACACTCTGAACACTTGTCACAGCCATGGCAATCGCACTTGTCGCACCCACAACAATTGTTTTCTTTAGACACAAGACGTTTGACAGCGAAAAAAACCGCCACTGCTATTATGATATATACGATTATCTCCTGCATAATCTTCTGGTTTGAATGATATTAATTTTCCTCATTGCGGATTGCGGGCAGGTTTGAAACCTGCCCCTACGAAATCAAATTTGCGATCTGATAGAATGCGAACGATACGATCCATGCCACCAATGTGGTATAACATACCGCAAACGCCGCCCACTTGGCCGTAGATTCTTTTGCCAATGCTGTGACTGCCGCTATACATGGTGAGCATAACAAGATGAACAGGATCAACGAGAACGCCACAACCGGTGTGAAGACGTGTGTTCCATCCTGGTACTGTACGTTTTGAAGCGCTGTCACAAGTTTCTCACTCTCTTCATCTGCCTCTCCATCCGCTTGGTAGAGAATACCCATAGATGACACGACAATCTCTTTCGCTGCTAAACCTGTGAGGATGCTTACAGATGTTTTCCAATCAAAACCAAGTGGTTTGAACACTGGAGCTATAAACTTTCCAATGCTTCCGATATATGAGTTTTCACTCTGCACTGATGATCTTAGCAACGTCAACTCCGCATACTCATCACTATCCTCGTCTACCTGGGCAATCTTTGCGTCGATCTCATCCAATTCAGGCGAAGACGATGGGAAGTAATTCAAAGCCCACAATATGATAGACGCAAGCAAAATGACTGTACCCATCTTCTTAAGATACTGCACTGCCTTGTCCCACATATGAATCAAGACGCTTCTCCACGTAGGTATACGGTATGGAGGCAACTCCATCACAAACTCCTCACTGTTGTTCTTAAACTTTGTCTTTTTGAGCAACAATGCCGTCAGAATAGCAAAAAATATTCCTATAAGATAGATCAGGAAGAGCATCAAGCCTTGCTTCTCCGAGAAGAACGCACTCACAAGCAATAGGTAGACGGGAAGACGTGCCGAACAAGACATGAATGGTATCGCCATCATTGTGATGATTCTATCTTTCGGATTCTCCAATGTACGTGTTGCCATAATAGCTGGCACAGCACATCCAAAGCCGCTCAACATAGGTATGAAACTTTTACCGTGTAATCCGACCTTGTGCATCACCCTATCCATAATAAATGCCGCTCTCGCCATATAACCCGTGTCTTCCAGAATGGCGATAAAGAAGAACAGAATCAGGATGTTGGGCAAGAAGACAATCACACCTCCCACTCCAGCAATAATTCCGTCGACCACAAGATCCGCAAGTATTCCTTCCGGCAACACACTTTTCACTCCATCACATATCAACGACACCAGACTCTCGATCCATCCCTGCGGATATGCTCCAAGCTGGAAAGTAGCCTCAAACATCAGGAAGAGGAACAACAAAAGGAATGGGAATCCAAGCCACTTATGCGTAAGTATTCTGTCTGCCTTATATTCCAAGTCGTTCTGCACTCCCTCTTTCCACTCCAATGTCTCATTCAGTGCTCCACGAATGAATCCATATTTGGCATTTGTAATTACGCTGGCAATATCCTCATCATATGTCATGGCGATTGCCTCACGTGACTCCTCCACCTGCTTTCTGATCGGCTCAAAATCGGCAAACGATTTTTTTATCATCTCTTCCGTATGCTTGTCGCCCTCAAGAAGTTTCAGAATAATATATCTGAATGGATAATCCACAGCTATCTCATTGTGCGACTCAATCAACGGTTTGATTTTCTCTATTTCCTTCTCTATTGATGAGCCATAGTTGATATGGATATGCTTGAGCAAAGTCTCCTTCTCCTCATGTATGTTCACAATATGGTCGAGCACATGAGTGATACCCTCTCCGGTTTTTGCGATCGTTGGGACACATGGGAAACCGATGATTTTCTCAAGTTGGTCTATATCAAGTTTGGAGCCGGTTTTCTCGAGCACATCATACATATTCAATGCCATCACCATACGCACATTCATGTCGATGAGCTGAGTGGTCAAAAACATATTTCTGGCAAGATTACCTGTATCCACCACATTAAGGATCATATCCGGATGCTGCTCGGTGATATACTCACGCACATAGAGTTCTTCCGGTGAATATTCCGTAATGGAATATGTGCCTGGGAGGTCGACAAGGTTGATAGTATAGCCTTTATGGTAGAATGTTCCAGTCTTCGACGAGACTGTCACTCCACTATAGTTGCCAACATGCTCATGCAGTCCAGTGGCATGGTTGAAGAGGGACGTCTTTCCACAGTTTGGATTACCGACCAAAGCCACAGTGATGGTTTTATCCAAAGAATCAGTATACGACTTGGATTTAGAAGACGCATCTTCACTGATTGTGCCTTGAAACGCATACTTTTCATCATCAGTCAAAGATTCCACGTCTACAACCTCAATATGAGCTGCCTCCGTGCGTCGCAACGACACATGGCTCTGCATGATCTTGAATTCAATCGGATCGTGGAATGGTGCGTTCTTTATCACCTTGACCCTTTCTCCTCTGACGAATCCCATCTCCATCACACGATGGCGGAATCCACCCTGTCCCTTCACGCTGTAGACAATGCACTCCTTGCCTTGCTCTACATCCAGCAATAGTTTCTTTTCTTTAGACTCCATAACTCTTTATTCTAACCAGCGTAACTATGCATGCCTCCCAACAGATAGTTAACGCCGAAATATGTCATTATAATCGCTCCAAAACTTACCAGCAGATATGTCTGGAACACTATATCACGCCTCATCCATAAGATGCTCTCCCTGTGGAATGCCATAGCATAGATGATCATTGTGATCAACGCCCACGTCTCTTTCGGATCCCAACTCCAATAGCTGCCCCACGATTCATTCGCCCACACAGCTCCGATAAACATTCCTATCGCAAGCATGAAAGTAGACGGATAAAGCAGAAAACGATTCAGCAAAACCAGTCTTGATGCAGTATCTCCACTCTCGTTTTCCTCAACATTGACGTCCGTTTTAGATTTTCTCATGATCACCAACGTCGCCGCGCTATTGAATGCCATAAAAGCGAAAAATGTGTACGACAGCATCATCAATGTCACATGTATGCTCATCCAAGGCGACGCTAGGACTGGCATCAACGGTGTGATCTCAGGATTCATCATTCCGAGTTTGCTCACCAACAGTGCGAATCCGCCGATGAAAAAGCCTGCCGGGATCAAAATCGGAATCTTAACACCTCCCACAACCGTCATTGCAAAAGCAATCCAACTGATGAAAAGCATCGTCTCGTAACCGTTGCTCATCGGAAAATGTCCGGATATTATGCCTCGCATGGCCATAATGGCAGAGATTCCGATAAATATAATCGTCGACGGTACAATAAACCACCATTTATATCTCTTAATTCCACGTCGCAACATGCAGACAAACGATAGCAATCCCAAAGTCAACGATGCGTATGCCAACGGAGCTGTCTTGCCATAACGATTATAGATATGCTCAACATTAGTATTTATCTGATACTTTAGCTCAAACTCTCGTCTTGAATCACATCCAGACTCGTCAAAAAGTGCATCTTGCTGTTCTAACCTCAGCAAATACCAAATCTCCCACAACGCATCATACTTATTTTCACCTCTGTATTTGGGGACAAAATTATCTGCTGGCCATTTTCCGTTGACATACTCCACGAATTCCTTCATTCCTCCTTCATAAAACACCGACGGAGTCCCCAAGACTTTCAAAGGAATCCAAGGATGCAAAGAATCACACGTCCTAGGAAAGATCATCAATGGGTTTCCTGCCTGCAAATCAAGGATAAGACCTATCTTCTCGTCCAACTCATCAAAACCCTTGGTCATGACCTTGCCCATCATTCCCTTCCTCAAAGTGTCGACAGCAGAATCAAAATCGATCATTCCATACTCAGACTTGATCATCTTCTCTTTTCTCCAATCCTCTGGAGCAAAGATCCAACCTGCCAATACCTGAGTCGCGGAAAACTCCCCAAAGCTATCCTTTCCTGTCAACTTACGGGTGAAATCCAATGCATACGTTTCAATCAAAGCTATTCGTCCATTGTAGAGTATATGGCATTTCCCAAATATCTCATCCACATCCGAATTTTCTGGTCCAGCAGGGAAAGTGCGTGGAGAAGCATCACTCAACGTCGGGATGCTCATCAGAGCCACCACTGTAAATGTTTTCCAAAGTGGATCACGAAGAATCTGACGGAAACAACTACGTCTTCCGAAAAGGAAAAGAATCATAGAAAGAGCCAACAAAAAATACCCAAAATAGGTGATAGTCGTGCCCACTGGATCGTATGTGACTGTAAGAAAACTACCATGACCATCTTCATCGTATGACATCTGAAACAGACGATATCCGTCGACATCAAGAACATTGTTCATAGATATACGATGTGTATTTTGAGATGTTGGGTTATTTTCAGATTGAGACGCACGTCCGTGGGTCTCTACATAGGAAACAAAATCCTTTGGAGCATCGGATAGATGATAATATTCTATTTCGAATTTCTGCAATGTGATTGAAAATGGCAATCTCATCACACTATGGTTCTCTTTGATTGCGTATTCCTTGGTTTCTCCCTCCCTCAGATGAATAAAACCTGTTTCAGAGAAATGGCTGAACAATGCGCCAATCAAGATTATCACGAAAGAGAGATGGATCAAGATTGTAGGGATCCCCATCGTCTTCCTTTTGCCAAATATGAGGCAAGATGCCGATACTACCAAGACACACCAGCCTATAATCATAAAGGGATTGGAATAGAGAGAAGTATCGCCTGCTTCTCCTACAATGGAGAAAGTAGCCAAAGCAATTGTGATAATTGCCAGCACTACGAACGGCAGATATTTGAATATCTCTTTCTTCATCACTCTTTTCCGATTGCGATTGCCTCCATTTCTATTAACCAAGCAGGACGACAGACTGGTGCCTGCACGATGATAAACTGCTTGTCGGTCAGTATCTTGCTCAATTCATTGTACGCGCATTCGTAATCCGCGATATCACGAAGGTAGACGGTAGCCTGAGAAATATCGTTCCAATTGCAACCAGCTTCCTTCAGCAAAGCCCCGACATTTTCTGTCATTCGTCTGACCTGACCTTTTATATCACCGACATGAAGCACCTCACCTTTTGTGTCGATACTTGCCGTACCGCTTATATACACCTGTTTGTAGCCGGCTGAATGATGTATACAGACTCCGCGCTCAAAAGTGACGCCATATTCAATCGTCTTGTTCATATTTTCAGCCGCATAAAGGATCTGCCTCTTGTCGGAAGGTATTCCCTTCACTGCATACGCGTCAAACAGGCTCAACACATTATGGTCTTCATGTTTGCCTTCGATACCAGTGCTGGCAATGTAATGAGTGTCGGGAGTCAATCCATTAAGAAGGAAATTCTCACGTCTTCCTACCACCACACCTCCATAATTGCGGTCGATATCACGGACAAAAAACCAAGTACGGACGCAGTTGTCTGCGATATTCATGCCGTTATCTGCAAGAAACTTCTCATACTGCTGAAGCTGGTGATGTGTCTGTTTGTAGCTATCGTCATAAGGATCCACCAAACGAGTAGTCCAATAGCATTCCTCACTGCCATTGCTCACCTTGATTGTATTCGCGTCGACAGCAGTGATCTCAATATCACTTTCAAACATTGCTATCGCCTGAACCTTACTAAGAGGCATAGGAGGCTGACCGACAATAGATACCGCGCATTTTTTACCAGCAAATGCTTCCTTCACACAGTTTGCCTGAGTCGCAATGTCGCTAAGATGGAAACGGACAAAAAACGCGATAGTTCCCGTCTCTTTTTCTATTTGTTCAATAGCTTGACGAATACTATCAACCTGCATAGCCACATCACCACATTTATCCGAAGTCGGAACAAATGTCGAATGGATGATAGAACGGTTGCGTCCAGCATTTTCAGCAAACGATCCACTCTCCGGCAACGTTTTCGGCAACGCTATCGAAGATATGTTTGCTTCTATCTTATTGCTGTCGTCAAATATTCTTCTTTCGTGTTTCATATTGCAAATTTACTTGCTTTTTGTCGTTTTTGTAGCGAACAAGCCACAGAAATTGCGATGTTACAAATTTTTCCGCAAAATTACGGGCATAAAAATAAATTGGCAATACTTAAAAATGGGTATTATAAATAATTCATAATTCACAATTCATAATTGGGGGCAACGGTAGTATTATCATTCTGATGAATCATATCCAAGCAAACGAGGATTGTTAAGGGCGGAACGCCCTAACCCCACCCAACGTGCGAGCCGTAGGCGAGCACATATATTTAATAATAGAAGCACAATGATTGTATTTTTGACCGCTCATCCTTACGGATTCGCGGAGAAAGGGGAAGTTATGGCGTTCCGCCCTTAACAATCCTCAATTCTTAAATTAAATCTAAACAGTTTCTACGTCTTTTTATGATAAAAAGAGGCGAGTTTTCAATCTGGAGTGGAATATGCATTTCTTTTTATCCAAACAGAGTCTTAATTATGGTCAATGTTTTTCGCAACAAACATTTCCTATTTTGGAAAGTTTTTGTTATATTTGCAAACGTTAATTAATAACAGTATAAAAAAATGAAATACGAACCACGATTTGACGTCGTATACAACAAAGATGTATATGCTTTTTTGGAATCACTTCCCCAAAAGACGCAAGACAAAATTGCAAGCAACATCGATAAAAGCAGGTATGTGATAGACAGTGAATTATTCAAAAAGTTAAAAGGAGAAATATGGGAATTCAGAACAATTCACAATAACACCTGCATTCGACTTCTTGCTTTTTGGGATAAAGAGCGGGGAAAAGTTGTTGTGGTGACACATGGTTTTATAAAGAAATCAGAAAAGACACCTCAACAGGAGATAAGAAAAGCAGAGTCTTTAAGACTAGAGTATTATAAATCTAAAAAGTAAGACTATGGAATTGATTACTCACGAAGAAATGTTAGATAAGTTGATTGGAGAAAAAGGGACTCCAAGAAGAGATAAATACGACAAAGAGATAGAGGATTTTCTAATTGGTGAGGCAATAAAAAAGACTCGTCTTCAACAGAATCTCACACAAAAGCAATTGGGCGAGTTAGTCGGAGTGAAAGAGGCTCAGATCTCCAAAATAGAAAGTGGCAAAAGCATAACCTGGAACACCATAGTGAAAGTATTTAAAGCGATGGGGGCAAACTCAGGTGTGCTCGACCTCGGAGAGATGGGACGAGTGGCGTTGTGGTAATTCATAATGCATAATTCGTAATTCATAATTGTTGAAGACGGTGGTATTTTCATTCTGATGATTCACATCCGCATAAACGAGGATTGTTAAGGGCGGAACGCCCTAACCCCACCACATCTGCGAGTTCGTAAGAACGAGCAGTTATATTATTTGTGCTCGCATTCGACTCTCTCTATGGAAAGGGGTTAGGGCGTTCCGCCCTTAACAATCCTCAAATCCAACCAGTTTCCTACATGTTTACCTTATCAAAACCTTCGTCGACTGATTGCCATCAGTCACCACATAAACACCTTTTGAAACAGATTGTTTGATCTCTGCGCTTCCATTAGCATCAGTTGTTCCGGAAGCGACAATCTTTCCGTTCATTTCAAACACCTGAATCTTGGCATTGGGTTGTGCGTCGACAACATAGATTGTTCCGTTTGCTACATAAACCTGCAGTGCTTGACTGATGACGTCTGAAACTTCACTTGCTTCTGGTTTAGAGACAGCACGAATCGGGCATCCTAAATAGCGATTGCTGACATACCCTTCCCAATAACCATTCTCGTTGCTGAATAAATAGAGGTAAGAGTGGCTCTCTTCCTTCTCATCTAGAGAAGACAACCAATAGCCACCTTCACTGCCTACATTAAGGATATCCAAACCTTCACGGAATCCCTGAGCAGGAAGGAAAATATGGGCATCGGCAATGCTATAGTCTGTTGAAGGAGACTGCGTACTTTCCACACGCTGTCCCTTGTCTTCCGCTCTCTTCGCTTTGTATACGATGATGCCTTTCGCTCCACTGTAGTCGTTTGTCCAAACGATATAACACTCACTCGAAAGTTCTTTCAAATCATCGATAGTAGGCATAACCCACTCCTTACCCCAGTTGGCTGTAGCCACGTCATCATCAGAAAGAAGAATTGATTGGTTGTCGATTGTTCCTGTATATTCATTTCCGAAATTGTACTTTGTGATAGATTGCAATTTCCAAAGATCAAATTCATTCAAATAAGCAGTACAATATTTGTATGTGTTCCAGTCGTAAACATCCTTCGGTTCTGTCTCTCCCCATGCAAAATAGTCGCCATACTCTGTCGGCTTGGTTGCTCCCACGTTGTATGTCGCCCAAAGAGTTCCACTTGGCAGACCAAGATCTATATAGTCGTGACCAGCTATCTGGCCGCTGACTGGCAAGCTTTGAGTAGTGTCTTTCTTCTCCCATTTTAGGATATTCGACTTTTGATTGTAATGCTCAACTTCCATCCAAATCAACAGACTATCATGTTTATTACTATTAAAATAAACATCATGCAATGTTATTTTGTAAACAGAATCGTTTTCCTGAACATAATCACATGTCACGCCTGCTTTTGAAAAGAGCTCACAATTCAAATAGAAATAACCTTCCCATTTGCTATCATAATAATCTCCTTTGATACCATGCACTCTATCTCTCTCAACATTTGAATAAAACGAAAGAGTGATATAACCTGATGTGTCGATATTAGCGATGTCACTCATATCCAATCCCCAAATAGAGTCTCCTACCACTTCAACCGTGACGACAGTGTCACTCACAATATTCTTTCCATCAAAGTTGTCGGAGAACACATACGAGCGTCCTTTGACAGAGCAAACCGGCAAAGCGATGGTTCCATCCAAAGAGACTTCATAATCATTTATGGCTCCCTTGAAATGAACCACATATCCCTGCGTCGGTTGAAGATCCACACCCTCAAAACGAGGGAAGCCATCCTCACCCTGCACCCATGAAAGCAATGGAACTGAATCTCTGTAGTAACAATATCCCTTCGGATTTTGTGAAACGTACATGTTCAGAGAATCTTTCACAGCTCCTGAAAGGAATGCAATGGAATCCATTTGTTGCAAGACGAATAGGTTACCATATCTTCCTTTAAAGCCTGATGTTTCTATATAATAAATAGAACTTAAATCTGGAGTGTAGACTTCTCCGGCATTATATAAATTGAAATGGTATCCATCATACATTCCGAGTCCGACAGCTGCTTTATCGCTTACAATTCGGCCTCTGTTGTAGCAATTGAGAAGTTGATCAGCAGCCACGCCAATTGAATAGTTGGATGAAACGATCAAGCCATAGTTGCTGCAATTGTATGCCATAGAAGGCTTTCCATACTCATTTACGCCACCTGCATATTGTCCGATAACTACTCCTTCAAAATGACAGTTGACGAAAATTCCGTGAATCGCGATACCAGCAGCTTGACTTCCTCCCTTCACGTAGGCATTCGTCACCTTCAGGTTCTTAATTTGTAGATCATAAAGGCTTTTACCATTACGAAACAAAGCCACACCGTCCATATCATTCGGCTGGTTGATATAAAGGTTGGAAATTGTGTGGTTTCCGCCATCGAACACACCCGGACCAATTTGAATAGGAGTCCAACTGACCTGTTCTCCATTAATGACACCACAAACAGAGCTGAGGTCGATGTCGGTTTCAAGCACTGTATTCGTATACACTCCTTTAGTATCCAGAATCTTGCAAGAGATGAGATCATGGATATCACGGATAGACAGAGTATCCCTGATAATACGTACAGTGTCAGTTTCTGAGAAACAGTAAACCGTATCAATTCCATGGAACGCATCCTTTCCGACGGAAGTGATGGAGTCTGGCAGGATAACGGATGTTATTCCCGTACAGCCATAAAAAGCATTTGCTTCAATAGTGGTGACTGAATTAGGAATGCTGAGAGATGTCAATCCCGTACATCCATAAAAAGCGTTTGTTCTAATGGTAGTGACAGAATTAGGAATGTTAAGCGATGTCAATCCAGTACAGCCATAAAAGGCGTTCCTTTCAATAGAGACGACGGAATTATGGATGTCGACTGAGGTCAGCCCTACACATCCAGAGAATGCACATCGATCAATGTATTTGACAGAATCGTTAAAGACGACCGAAATCAATTTTGTGTTGTTGTAGAATGCACTGTCTCCAATGACTTTCACTTGTTCGGGAATAACGATGACACTATCAGTCCCAGTGTATCCGAGCAGATACTCTTTCGCTTTGTCGCCATAGATGAAGTCGTCATCTGTAACCTTACCTCTTCGTTTTGCTCCCCATAAGCCACCTGATGCATGACCGCCATAATAAATAATGTCCGTGCCATAAAATGCATAGTATCCAATGTAAGAGACGGAATTAGGCACATCGACAGAATTAAAGTTGCATTCTTCGAACGCACCAGCTTCTATGGTTTTGACAGAGGAAGGAATAGTGATAGATGTTAATCCTGTACAACGGCAAAACGCATAATTACCTATTGATGTGACGGAGGTCGGAATAGTGACGGAGGTCAAACTTGTACAACCATAGAACATATATCTTCCTATTGAAGTGACAGAATTTGGTATGGAGACTGATTTCAATCTTGTACATCCATAGAACGCATATTCACCTATTGATGTGACGGAGGTCGGAATAGTGACAGAAGTCAATCCCGTACAGCCATCGAACGCATATCCCCTTATTGAAGTGACAGAATTTGGAATGGAGATTGATTTCAATCCAGTACATCCATAGAACGCATATTCACCTATTGAAGTGACGGAGGTCGGAATAGTGACGGAGGTCAATCCCGTACAGCCAACGAACACATATTCCCCTATAGAAGTGATAGTGTTAGGTATAGTGACAGATGTCAAACTTGCACAGCCATAGAACGTATATCCTCCTATTGAAGTGACGGATTTTGGAATGGAGACTGATTTCAATCTTGTACATCCATAGAACGCATATTCGCCTATTGATGTGACAGTGGTCGGAATGGTAACAGAAGTTATGTTTGTGTAAGAAAACGTCCTTTCTTTGACAACTTTGACATTTTCAGGAACGGCCACGTCAATTTCATTTCCCAAGTAGGCAAACACTGTATCTTTTTGATCGTTCGTATAAGCAAAACCATCGACAATATAGCCTCCTGTTATACGCTTTCGTGCCCCCCATGTATTTCCAATGGGGGTGCCATTATAAACGACGTTTAACACATTATTAAAGGCATTTGATTCTATAGAAGAAACAGAGTCTGGAACATATACTGTGATTATATTAGTTTTTTCTTGAAATGTACTCTTACAGATAGCTTTTACTTGGTTTGGAATATAGACAATGGATTTATAACCCAAGTAGGAAATCAATGTATCTTTTTGTGCATCTGCATAGACAAAATCACCATCAAAGAAACCTCCTTTCACATGAATTTTCGCACCCCATGGGGCTCCTGTGGCAGTTCCTTTATAATTGATTGTATCAACGCCATAGAAAGCTTTGTCTCCTATAGAAGTGACGGAATCTGGGATGGTAACAGATGTTATCAAGCTATTATCCATAAATGTTTTTTGCTCGATGGCTTTCACATGATTAGGAATGACAACAGCAGGACTGGCACCCAAGTAGCCAACCAAAGTATCCTTTTGTTCGTCATTATAGACAAAATCACCATCAATTATGCCTTTAACATGATGTTTTGCTCCCCATGGACTTCCTGTGGCTGGTCCTTCGTAAAAGATAGTCACAATATTACCAAACGCATCATTCTCGATGGTTTCAACCGAACTTGGTACAATAACGGATGGTACTTTTGCACAGCCTAAGAACGCATATGCCTCTATGGAAGTTACAGAACTTGGAATAGTGATAGATTTCAGACTTGCGCAATAACGAAACGTACTTTTCTTAATCGACGTCACACCATTTGGAATGTTGACGGAACTCAAACTTGTACATTCAGAAAAAGCATAATTCCCTATGGCAGTCACAGAACTCGGAATAGTTATTGTTTTCAAGCTTCTACATTCAGAAAACGCATAATCCCCTATGGCAGTCAAAGCACTCGGAATAGTGATTGTCTCCAAGCTTCTACATTCAGAAAACGCATAATCCCCTATAGATGTGACGGATGATGGAATAGTTACGGAAGTCAAATCTGTACGATTATAGAAGGCTTGATAACCTATCGACACAACTGAGCTCGGAATGGTGACGTCAGTGTCCGTGCCCAAGTAGGCAACCAATGTGTCCATTTTTTCGTCAGCATAGACAAAATCTCCTTCTTTATAATAACCTTTAATATGACGTTTTGCTCCCCACGTACTTCCAGAGGCTGGTCCTCCATAATAGATGGTGTCCACATCAGAGAATGCACGGTATCCTATGGACGTTACAGTTTTGGGGATGACAACTGGTTTCAAACCCGAACAGACATAGAATGCTTCCTCTCCAATGGAAGTCACGGAACTTGGGATAGTTACTGATGTCAAGTTTTTGTATTTACTAAACGCAGATTCCATGATGGAAGTGACAGTGTTAGGGATGGTGACATCCGGACCAGATCCGATATAACCAGCTAACGAATCCTTCTTTTCGTCAACATAGACAAAATCCCCATCGATATATTTTCCATTTATACAGCGGTATCCACCCCATCTGTCATTCTTAAGGTTTGTTTCGTTAATAATCACACTTATGCCACTAAAAGACTCGAATCCTACGGAAGTGACTGAAGGCGGAATGATTACAAGTGATACCCCCTCACAATAATAGAACGCACGTTTTCCAATTTTAGTGACTGAGTTGGGAATAGTGATAGAAGTCAACCCTTTACAGTGATAAAATGCATTTTCCTTTATTGCAGTAACTGTATTTGGAATGGTTACGGACTTCAAAGTCTCAGAGTTATAGAATGCATTTTCTTCTATGGCTACGATTGTGTACTCCTTCCCATCATATTCCACCCTGTCTGGAATCGTGACATCTTCCAAATTTTTCCTATCTACAAGGGATATTGACACAGTAAGTTTCGTGGTGTCTTCAATATAATACCTAAATTCATCAACAACGAAACTTGATCGAGCCGACATTGCAGGCATAGCCATGAAAAAGAGGCATACTACCCAACAAAAGATTTTTTCAAATGACATTTTCATTATATGAGTTTTATTAGTCCCAAAATTCGCATTTAATTTCAATGATGTGCGATTGTTTGCAAAATAACTAAAAAAATCAGACACAATCTCCGGCACTTCCAGAATTAACAAAAATTAACATCGGAATCGCAACCAAATAAAATACGAAATTATGGGGAATATATCTAGTGATATTGCAATTCGTCGAACTGACATTAATATAACGTGAGTTCGACGAATTGTAATCTGCTAATCATTTTCTACTTTTTGATTGGATTCTCATCTCTTTTTCTCATAAAAAGGCACAGTCTTTCTCTGTAACCCTTGTGTCTCTGTGGTTTTATTAAAATTATGTGCTCGCCTACGGCTCGCACTATGGGAAGGGGCTAGGGCCAATATCTATTAAACATGGGCCCTTAACAATCCTCAATTATTGCACTCCAACTATAACATTCTTCTATTTCGTCGAATTGGCTATTGGCGGCTGGCTTTTGGCTTTAAGCTTTATGCCTTATGCTTTATGCCCCCCAAAAACACAAAAGGTCTCACTTTTCAGTAAGACCTTGATATTTGTGTTCTTCGATAGATTCGAGAAATGAAAGATTAGAGCTTATTAACGTAGATAGCCAACTTTGACTTAAGATTAGAAGCCTTATTCTTGTGAATAACACGGATCTTAGCCAACTTGTCTAGCATTGAGCTAACTTTTGGATAAAGCTCTTCAGCCTCTTTCTTGTCAGAAATTGCACGAAGCTTACGCACTGCATTTCTTGTAGTCTTTGCGTAGTATCTATTGTGCAATCTTCTCTTCTCTGTCTGTCTGATTCTCTTAATAGAAGACTTGTGATTTGCCATTGTTTTTAATAAATGAATTTATATTAGTAGCCCATAGGAGAGTCGAACTCCTCTTTCAAGAATGAAAATCTTGCGTCCTAGCCGATAGACGAATGGGCCTCCTTATTGTCACAAAATCAACAGACTATACGTCCGTCTCATTTTGCGAGTGCAAAGATAGATATTATTTTCTAAAATCCAATACTTTTGCTTAAAATATTTCTCACGCGTTATCAACACCACAAGACAAACAAAATTATGAATTGTGGGACGACACAACAAATGATGGATCATTCACAATTACGAATTACGCATTATGAATTATGAATTGTAATAACACGCACGCCCATGCGTCTCTACGTGGGATGGATTCACCAGATGCGTGGACTCACCCATAATTATGCATTACGCATTGTGAATTATGAATTGTAATAACACGCACGTCCGTGCGTCTCTACGTGAGATGGATTTCACCAGATGCGTGGACTCACCCATAATTATGCATTACGCATTATGAATTATGAATTGTAATAACACGCACGCCCGTGCGTCTCTACGTGAGATGGATTTCACCAGATGCGTGGACTCACCCATAATTATGCATTACGCATTATGAATTATGAATTATCATTTGCTCTGTTCGCGTGATTTTTCACCTAGATAGCCTCCGTGATGACGTTTAGCATACTCTTCATTGGTGAATTTGATTTTCTTCATTGTTCCCACCACAATGATATCACCGATCACAGTCATCATCGTTGTAGAAGTTGTAGGTGTCAAGCCAAGGATACAAACCTCCTTCGGATTACCTGTGTAAAGGCAGATGTTTGCCTCTTTTGCCAGCTGGCTGTCCTTGTTTCCTGTAATCACAATAAACTTCACGTCTGGACGCAAACCTCTAGCCAAAGCAGTAAGTTCTATGATCTCACGTGTTTTGCCGGAATTGGAAATCAAAAGCATTACATCATTTGGCTGCAATACGCCAAGATCTCCATGTTGTGCCTCACTTGGGTGAAGGAATACGGCTGGTGTGCCAGTTGAACTGAATGTGGTGGCGATATTCATGGCAATCTGTCCTGCCTTTCCCATACCGCTCGTCACAAGCTTTCCTTTCTTATTGTGGACCTGCTCCACGATCAAATCCACTGCATTCTCATAGTCATCTGTAACAGGAAGCGAAAGGATTGCATTTGCCTCATGTTCCAAAATCTTCTTTATATCCTCTTTCATTGCCACATCTAATTTTGTGCAAAGGTAATTTCTTAATGTGATATTTCAATACGAAAAGCAAAAAAAGGCGACGCAATTAATAGCGTCGCCTTTTTTATTACTCGTTGATCAAAGTAAAATGTCCTACATATTTCTTTCGGATCTCATCAATCCAAATCTCATACCAGTAGTCTGTAGACGGCATCTTTTTACCAAGATATGTTCCATCCCACGATTCACTTCCCTTGATCTCTGTAAGTTTCTTTCCATATCGATCGTAGATTGTGACTACCGCATCCGGATACGCTTCTGCGACAACATCAGAAATAAAGCCATCGTTCACACCGTCTCCATTCGGAGTGATGACTATAGGATATTGAATATCCGGTGCTTCCGTAGTGAATTGGTAATCACTCTTACAGCCATACTCATCCATAATATATGCAGTGTGCAATCCATACTTCAAGTCTGTAAACGACTCTGATGTCTGGAATTCACTGTTGTCGACTTTATACATGACATTCGTAGACTCATTGTCCTTGAATGGCACTATCTCAACATCACGATAACCCTTTTGGCTGACAGATGCGATTTGTGGATAACCTACCACCTTAATCGTAGACTTAGCAGTAACCGTCTCACATATCTCATTTGAAAGCGATACAGTATAAACAGTTTCTCCGACAACATCAATAGGAGCCTTATAGATTGGCGACGTTGCCAACACATCTCCTGCCTCATTTGTCCAAGTATACTTGCGAGGCTTACCCTGAGACACATTAGTGAACAAGCGAACTGAGCCTGATGACATACAAATTATAGTGTCAGTAGGAGAGACAGTAAACTCAATTGGCTCCTCAACTTCCACAATAATCGAATCTTTCACCTCACAACCGCCTGCCTGTGAAACACTGAAACGATAAGTTGTGGTTCCTGTAGGTGATGCGACAGCCTCCATACCCGATACTGTTAGTGTAGAACTGCTCTCCCACTCTATCTTAGCAGTAGATGGAGTAAGTGTAGACAAACCAATTGTCACATCTGATCCTTCACAAATAGTTGTATCTTCCGCTATCTTTGTAAACTTAGGAGCTTCCGACACTGTCAATGTTCCGTATGTCTCCTCCACCACACAATTTCTGTTTGTGATAGTGTATGCATATTTGCCGGCATCAGATGTCGACGCGGATGCGATTGAAATGGTATTAGATGAACCTGCATCAACACCGTCTTTCTTCCATTCCACAGTCGGAGTCTCTCTGCAAGAGAAATCCAATGCCATCACATACTTAGCACCCTCACAAAGGATAGTATCTCTTCCTACTGTATTATTCTTGATTCCTGCGTCGACAACCTTAATCTTCTGGCTTGTCTTACACTCATTAGTGAATGTGACAACATATTCGCCTTCCTTATCAAGCTGCACTGCCTGAGATTTCTCTCCTGTGCTCCACTCGAAATCATTGGCGTCTGAAGTCAGATCAGCGAACAATGAATACTTCGTGCCACAGCTGTAGAATGAGATCGGATCACCGTGTGCTGAAATAGCCTCTGTATTGCCATCCTCATCTGTGAAGACGATTGAGCCCTTGACCTCTCCCTGACCGATGCTAACCACATGAGAAACTTTCTTCTCACAGTATCCATCAGACACTGTGACCTCGAACTTCGTAGGATCGTTCAACGGGTCACTCACGAAATTGCCGGTCTCAGCCATCGTCGAATTATTTGTTGTGTTCCAAGTGTAAGTGATGTCGGAATTGTAAGTGTCACCCTTCAACACTGCATTCAGTTCTACAGAAGATCCAGGACACGCAGACGTTGCACCGACAATCGACAAAGAGTCGATTCTATGGATCTCAACATAAATCTCCTTTGGAGAATTGCTTTCACACTTGATTGAAGTGTCGTTAGGCATCTTGAAATAACCCTTCACATTGTAGTGTCCGGTCTGATCAATAGCATTATAATTGTTCAAAGGATTTCCATACTCATCTGTAAATGATGAATATACGTTTGACACATCATTGCTGACAATCCACATAGTGTCAAGATTTACAGCTCTAGAACAAACCGTATCGAAATGAGTCTTCAGTTCTGGACGTGCATATATAATCACCTTCACTGGCACTGTAGAAGACTCAGCTCCATTAGCGTCTACCTGACATACATAGTATACAGTAGTATCAGTAGGCTGTTTTGTTGTCTTCGTAGTAGAAATAGCAGGAATTGAGATCTCAAGTCCGCCCTTCGACTTATCCGCGTCGTACCACTTCAAAGAGTATGAAGGATCAGATTTCTCCACAAAATCCTCTATTGATTCAGTAGAAAGGTAATCCTCACAGAATCTTGCCACCTTTGTCTTTGGCACAGGAGTCAAACTGATGATCACATCTACCTCGCTCAACACGCTCTCACATCCATCCTCGTCTTTCTGGCTGACATAATATAGAAGCTTGACATCCGTTGTCATACTCTTGTCTGCCGACGGAATTGGCTCCGACTTCAACTCAGACATATTCTCATCATACCATACAAGAGTCATATCCTTGCCTGGAGTGACTGCCGACGGATCTTGAGCAAGAAGGCTCTTAAACGAACCGTCTGTCAATGTATCACCCAAAGTATAAGTAATCACATTGTTTACTGCTGGAGCGTCGATATGCTTTACAGTGACATCAAGATCAACAGTATCACCCTTGCAGACGTGATTCTTTGCAATTGTATAAGTAGGCACCACCTTGTATGTGTTCGTAGTAGTAGAAGAGACTTTTGAAGTCGACGGAATCAAAGCCGACTCATCAAGTTTCACACCACCAAGATACCATTCAAACTTAGAAGGGTCGTCTGCCTTCACAAATGTGCTCAACGATGTTGCATCTGTAGTCGCCACAAGTTTATCAGCGACTGCATCCTCACAATACGACACATTGTCGGTCTTAGCCGCACCTACGCCAATAGTTGTGATTGTGATTTCAGCGATCTCACTCTCTGCTGTTCCATTTGTCGACTTGACATAATACTTGACCTCACCTGGAGTTGTGCTCTCGAATGGAGTTGGCTCCGAAAGTGGGGCACCTGTTTCGTCGCACCAGATCAAAGACTGTCCAGCTTCTGGAGCCTCGACCAATGAAGTGACATCAATTGTCTCACCGACACACAATGTAGTGTCGCTTACTTTTGGTTTATTAGAGCTTGTGATATAAATCACAATTTCTGCTCTCTCGCTCTCACATCCACCCTTCGAGATTGTGCTCACATAGTAAGTGATAGTATCTTCTTTTGCGACAGAAACTGTCACTGGAGTACGCAACGAATCAGTAGAAGTTTCAGATTCATACCAAACCACACGGCTGTCAGAAGAAGCGAGCTTCGTGATATCCTCTTTGCCCGAACCGACAGCGAACTCCTTAGGCGAAGTCACTGTAGGCACATCAGGGATAGCCTCTTTAGAGACCTCCATCATCTGAATCTTGCCCACACACTTAGTTGTCTTGTCTGTGGCAGTGTAGAAATATGCACCAAGGACATCCTTGCCATCAATATTCAAATCAGTCACTTCAAACGCAGCAACGTCATCAGAATACCAATTCAAATCATATCCTTCAATCTTTGCCTTAGACAAATCAAGGCTTTCTCCATCACACAATGCCGCTCCATTTTCCAAAGAGACATCAGGAAGAGGATTGACAGAAAGCTTGACTGATTTAGAAGAGATCTTACATCCTGGGATCTCCTCATTGTAGACAGTCACAGAATAAGAGCCAGCCTCCTTCACGAAGAACGAATCCACCTTGATTGGTTTGTCGTCATTCAACGATGTCTTTCCATTGAAGAATTCGTATGTATAACCCTTCGACTTAGGAGTAGGAACAGCCTTGATATAAGCGCTGTCACCCTCACAAATCTCCTCAACGCTCAATTTTGCTACTGCGTCAGTCAAATCACATTCAACCTCACCACACTCAATAGTGTTGAGTACTAACAATGAATCAAGTCCGTAGACAGTTGCCCAACCATAATTATTGACGAACTTATCACAAGAAGCTACAGTTGCATCGAAAGTATAAACGACTGAATCACCAGGAGCCATCGCATCCTTAGTGGTTGTAGCGATAGTTGGCCATGTGATCGAATGTTTAGCCGCATCATATGTACCCTTATCAGAAATGTTAGTGATATCCGACAATTCTTCTGGCAAATAGTCACCAAGAGTTATATCAAATGCATAATCCAGATTAGTCTGGAACTGAGTCAACTGGCAACTAGCATTACCGTTACTGTTGACATAAGCTCCGAAATAACCAGGTCCAGCGGCCGTCAATCCACTCCAATCTTTCAACACATTAGTCCACTCATCCTCTTCATCATTGATATACATATATAGTTTGTCTCCTTTAAGAACAAACTTAAATCTTACGTTTTTGTTGTCACCAGGGAACTGGATTGGAGAATCCTGCCAGCTTGTACCTTGCGACTCTATCAATGTGCCGTTGTTGTATAGATAATATCCGAAGTTCTGGTTTCCATCCTTATTAACCATGATCTTCATAGCGACTCCCTTGAAGTCAGTCTTACCTGGAGTACCGCTCTCGTATCTGAACACAACATATGTCTCCTGATTGTTCGAACCATCCTTGATTGTGAAGTAGACCTCACCATCAGAACCATAGCAATGGTCGTGGGCGAAGAAGAATGGAGTACCGTCTCCCTTAGTCTGAAGTTTGAATCCATCACTTCCTACATCTGGCAAAATACCATTACCCAATTTGATGATGTTCTTTGTCGACTTGCAATCAACATCCACACTTGTTCCAAGAGTGTTCTTGAATGTAAGTGTGTACGACACCTCGTCGCCAATCATAACCTTTTTCTTCGACGCTCTCTTAAACAAAGCATCCTGAGGCTCTGCCTGTGGAGGCAATTCAGCGCAAGTTGTCATAAGCTCCACTCTTGAAGAATCTGGAGAGTCAGTCTTAGAACTGATCCATGCCACATTCATATAATAAGTGTCTTCAACGTCAGGGCATCCAAGATCTCTTGCCTTACACATGTAGACCAGTTTATCCTGCTCACCCACAAGCATAGTCGGTATCGTCCACTTGACTATACCAGTGTAACCTGCAGACTTAGGATTTGAAGCTGGAGTGTAAGTCGCCTTTATTTTCTCTCCCTTATCGTCCTTCAAAGCTGTGCTATCTTTCCAGCCGACCCATTCCAACTCATAAGGGATAGTATCGACAATCGTAACATCGTATGCCTCACGACCAGGAAGCGGACCACGGCCTATGATTCGTCTCCATGTATAACCATCAAACTCCTCAACCAGCACACGGTCGAAATTATCATTGTCCAATGGGTCACACGCATAACGTGAATGCGTTTTCACTTCATATCCCAAATTGTTGTAATCAGCAAAGTTCGGAGAGACAAGAGTGTATATCTGTGCCTGTCCATCTAGATTCTTAATATCCAGTTTTGAGTCATACGACCAGTCGTCAGCCACACGGTTAGGCACCTCCTGCGCAGGATTTGTCTTCAAGACAGTACGGAAGAAACATGGTCCCCAACCTCCCTTGTGAAGCAGATATTTAGAATCCAGTTTGTCGTAGACGTGGGTTGTAGTAGCCATCAACGTTTTAGGGAACTGGATCATGATTCTCTGGTTCCACTTTCCATGCTCATCACTACCGTTTGGCAGCTTCTGATATGTGAACTTGGTTGTAGCTCCGTTAGGCATCCAACCATACTTGGCCATATCATTACCATTATCCAACTGGAATGTCCAACCAGTAGGGTTATCAACAGCATCATACAAACCGATAGCCGCACCGTCGTTCATGAAATACGACATACGGTAATTACCCAAATCAATATATGCTTCGTGAGCGTCATTCCAGAAGCGATAGAACTGGCGGAATCCGTAAGACTCCATGATTGTGTTTCCATAAGACAAGTTGACATGGTCTCGACCACCATTCATCCATGATCCTTCGCCACCTTCAGAGCTGTTAGAAAAATCGACAGTGAATGTCACAGCGTCATTCGGATTAAGTTTTGTACGATTCGCAGTCTTCTTAATCATCAATGTTCTGTTCGCCAAGATGTCGACGCAGTTTCGCTCCATTGTGTATGTCGCATGGTTAGGATACTCGTTGCTCACCCATTCATCAAAGTTTGAACCTGTGATTTTGCTTGTCAGACAGATTCGTGGGTTAAGGGTATCTCTTGCAATAACACGGAAAGAAACCGAATCGATTGTCTCTTCCAAATGTCCTGTTTTGAATCCAGGCACAGTTCCAATGTTCCAAACAATCTTACCGCCACTGAACTTACCGCCATTAGAAATGCTGACAACCTCATAGTTAGGATCGATTTCTGTCTCAATCTTCACACCCGTCGCTTCAGCACTACCATAGTTACGATACTGGACAGTATAATCAATTGGATCGTCGACATAAGCGTATGTCTTATCCACCGACATATATACCTTCATGTTTGCGGCAGAAACCATATCACTTGGTGCATGCCAGTTACCTGTATATGTCAACAATGGCAAGCAACGGAACCATCCATGAAAGTATTTAGGCATACTTTCAATGTATCTCTCATCATCTGTAAGAGCACTTGACTCACCCGAAGCATCATCCCACATCAACTCACTCTGACGATACAAGTCCGCAATAAGATCCAAATCTTCATTAATCACGACAGCAGGTGCAGAGCAACCCAACGCATAGTTGGCTCCATAGTGCGACAAAACACCTCCATTGATATTATAACACATCTTGATCTGAGATGGACCATAGAATGAAGGCTGACCGGGGTCGGGAGACGCTCCCAACTTACCACACCACATGCCAGAGCCATCCAATGCAGGAGGTTCCTTCATAAGTGCCGCGGCACGAAGTGCCATATCATATTCATATGTGTTCGAACCTTTCTCTATCTGATGTGTCTTAGGATTCCAATTATATTCAGGGGCACCATGCCACAGATAGTTTTGAGCCATACGCCACATAGTACGGAAATCCTCTCCCTCACTAAAATTGGTAAATGTAGGCTGTCCATCAGTCGCCATATTTGTAGTACCAATACTTGAGACCAAACCCTGGCTATACGCCTGACCACACAACCAGTCTGAAGATGCCTCAGCTCGTTTATACTGGCCAATCTGCCAATCATTAGCAGTCACATCTCCACTCTCAAACCATTTGGCAAACTCATTATAATACGCTGGAGCACAATAGTCGGTGTGAGTGTTTCCATCACCACCACCGCCACTGATGTTACTAAATTGCGATATGTCCGGATAGGTAGTCTGAGTGTTTCTCCAAGAAGAAACCTCTTTTCCCTTGTTTCCTCCCTTCACATAACCATCCACTCCGATGTTTCCACTCATGTGACCACCGTTGTATAGTGTACCGTCTCCATTAATTGATGTATATGCGAATGTATCAACAAACGCTTTCAGGAAATCTTCCGCAGCCTCCTTGTAAGAAATAGGCTTACCACTGTAATCCAAAACAGGCTTGCCATCCTGCATCATAAACTCTCCCCACTGTTTGTAGGCGATAAGTAGAGCCATGGCAATATCATCATCACCATCAGTAGCCGAACCATGGTTTTCTGATGTGCTACCCTCCATCGCATAACAAATAGGAAGTCCGCCACCAAACTCATAGTTTGGAAGTCTTACCTTACCATCCTGATATCTCACACGATGAGGAATACGATTATCGTGGATCCACATCCACAATCCGTTGAATGTGGCCTGATCCGCAAATATCGCCGCCGCCAACATCATATATCCATCACCCTCAGTACAGAACTCCGCACCTCCCTGAGGCATTTCTGCGTCTCCAAACTTACGGAAATTATTGAATGTGATATATGGCACACCACAATGTGTACCGCCATCATATCGACATCGGTGACTCATGATCTCATAAGCCTCTCGTCCTGTTTTTTCCATATCAGCATGAGTGACGCCTTCAGCATTGTATTTTGCCAAAGTCTTACCCACCTTATATTCCAAAAATTGTGGATATGGGAATGCAGGATTACCAGAATTTATGTTAATAGGAACATAACTGGCAGAACTCCACGTTCGAGCACTTCCTTGTGCAAATACGTTCACTATGCCACAGTACATGCAGCATAATATCGCCATTAATTTGATAGTTAATTTACCCATATATTAAACCCCATTACAAATTCGAAATACATAAGTTCAGTTATTAGATTAGGCAAAAATAGCAATATTTTCAAATCGAGGTGCTTTTTTTGCAAAAAATTGTTAACAACAGAGTCCCTTGCAAACCCATCTCATTCCAACAACCATTTCCAGACTGGGATATTTATTTTGAATCCGAATCTGGGTGACCACAATGGTTCGCCCCTACGATCAACATTAAATTCCTCAGACATCTTTTCCAATAATTACGAATTATGCATTATAAATTATGAATTTTTAAAAAAGACGCAGGAGAACTTTCCCCTGCGTCTTCCAAATCAATAGTAAGATTTTATTTCATGATAACAAGCTGTGATTTGCCATTATTGAATCTGACTACGTATACTCCTGACTGCAATCCCATCGTTTTAAGTTTTTCAGTCACGTCGACGCTTCCTTTCACGACTATCTTCGCCAAGTTTTTACCCATCATATCCACCACCGTGGCTTCCATTGATTCATCTGATAAAATATCAATGTTACCAGTCAATTCATCAAGTTCTTCTTTTGTGTCAGCAAACGCGATCCAGTCGATATTGGCATACGCTCCACTGATTCTGACACGCAGGATGTGTTCACCAGACTCTATTGTCGATGTTTTGCCATCTACAATTGTGTAGGTGTTCCAATTATCGGTCTGCGGAATCTTGACTGTGTCTGCCACTTGCTTTCCGTCTACCATCAGGATGAAACTTGAGAAATTCAATCCGCTTGCCACCTGAGCCTTGTAGAAATATGGTGCGGATTTCTTTGTCACAATAGAATACTCCGTCCACTCTCCTTCCTGCGTATAGCCGATAGCATAACCTTTCGACTCGCTGATTGAGTCGACGGTAACGATATCCACGCCTTCATTACGGTAGGCTTCTCCTTGGTTTTCAACATCTTTGTCGTAGTATGCGATACCCTGTCCACCCAAGTCATAATCTTCCATCTCGATTTTGCCAGGAAGAGTGAACGCTACAGAATATGGTTCCTGAGGTATAGCCTCAGAGAAGTTTGGCAACGGGATGTCTTTCTGCTTGATACTTTTGTATTTCGCTTCTATTCCAGCATTATCAACAACTTTCTGATCAAAACCGTCATTGTCGTGGGCATAGTTTTGTCCGCAAGCATTGCAGGCAGTTCCTTTAGGAGCATTCACAGCCACGTTGTAGGCGATCTCAAAACCGCTTGTTCCCTCGTCTTGATAGATTGGGCAAGTCCAATAGTCTGCCCAGTCAGAGCCATTGATATCATGACTGTAGTTGTACATGATCTGTCCGTTTTTACCTTGGTTAGACAGAGTGTAGATAGCAGCACCGTCGCATAATAATCTTGCTATATGGTGAATCTCATTATAGTTGATCTTATTTCCGTCCATTGCGGTCTCATTCGTAGTCCAGCCAAAGCCTACAGAGATTCCAGAATAGTTGGCATACGACACTTCGTTATGCTCGATCACAATATATCTAGGATAACCGCCAAGAATAGGCACACCACCCTGTATCTCATTGGTAGTATTGTGGACATAATTGTTTTTCACTGTGTCACGAGTACATATCTCATCCCTGTCAGAAGGGTTATAACCCTTATGGATCTCTGTCAATGAATCCGGAGCGAATTTGCCGACAGAGATGCTGGATCCTCCTATTTCTGTGAAGACGTTGCCCTCTATACGTGTGTCATTAGTGCCGGAAGTGAAATCCAAACCTGTGGCAGCCATCTGTGTGAAGATGTTGTCTTCAAATATCACTCTGCTCGCATTCGTCACTTCAATACCTGCAGACGGATGCCAAAGCATAAATTCATTTGACTTCAAAAGTCCACGCCAGTCTTCCACCACGTTCACAGCAAACTGTCCTGCCTGAAGGTTGAGGAATCCTTCGTTGCTTGGACGCAAATAGTTGGTGTGGGCAAACACAATGCCACTGAACGAGATATTCTGCACCTTGTCTTTAGTGCTCTCTCCCTTCACCTCGATAAGAGTCTCTATATTTGGAGCCACCACATTAGCAGTCGACATATTCTCTCCCTCACGTGGCATGTAATAGAGTGTATTTGTATCTTCATCCAGATACCACTCTCCCTCCATATCCAAAAGAGACATGTCATTCTCAAGATAGTAGCACTGCTGCTTTGGAGGATTACTCATGAATGCTGTGCCAAGCATAGGATAAGCTCTGCGGAACAGACGAGTACGCTCAGGATCCTGTGGAATGATCTTACATGTGTTGCCATTGTATTTCACATCTTCAATTCTAAGAGTCTGGTCGGCCCAAGCCACCATCACATGAATCTCTGATTTCTTGATATTCTCCAGTTTTTTGATCTGATCTGTGTAGACGTCGAACGCTCTGCCTGTTGTGTCAACTTTGGCAAGACGGTTGAAATAGTGGTCGCCATTAGGTTTGACATTTGGATGACGCGCTCGGATTGCCTTCTTTCCATTGACATATAGCTGTCGGAATCTGCCAACCACATCTTTCGCGCACCAGATATTCTTCTCCGCATCAAACAGTTCCCAGCCATTCACTGGGATACCTCCCGTCACCAAAGGAGTCTCACCCGGAGCAGCCATATAGCGGACATAATGGCCGTTTGTTCCACCGTCGGCATTGGAAAGACGCAATGTGCTTGTCAACTGATACGTGCCTTCATGCAAATAGACATTTATATCTTCTTTCATTGATTTGTTGACACCTCTCACTGCTCTTTGTGCCTGCTCCAACGTTTTGAACGGAGCAGTCAACGTGCCCTCTGCTGAATCATTGCCACTTGGCGAAACATGGAAATCCACGGCAATGGCATTGCTGACGAAACAGCCTAGCAATATTGGTAATATATATTTCTTCATAGTCGTATTCTTTTAATAATTTGGATTGACGAAATCTGGTTTAATACCGGGCAGGTTTGAACCCAGCCCCGACGTGGTTCCATACGGTTATTCAACGACAACGGTGATGGTTGTCTTCTCGTCGACAGATTTCAAAAGATAAACACCATTTTCCAACCCTTTGTTTTTCAGTGCCTTTTTAGGAGAGACGGAATTGTTTCCATTAACTGTGCCAGCGATTTTACCATCAGCTGTATAGACGGTATATTCTCCTTCAAACGAAGGCAAATTATTTATCACTTCCACATTGGAAGCATTCTTATCACAAAATTCAATCCAGTCTATATTGATCCAATCTCCTTCTATCTGTAATTTAAGTATATGTTCACCCTCTGGCAACTTTTTAGTCGTCATTGTTTCCGCAATAAGATAAGCCTCCCAATCTTCACCATTCTCAGCAGTCTGGATAAAATCAGAAATCTCCTCGTCATCAAGATACAATTTGATTCCAGCTTTCTCATTGCCGGTTGACAATCGTGCACGGATCTTGTATTCATCGGCGACCTTTACATTGACCGTATACTCTAGCCACTCTCCTTTTTGTGCGTAGCCGACTGCATAACCATCAATTTCATCGGATTTGTACACGTCTACACCATCCTTACGGAAAGCCTCTCCACGGTTTTGTCCGTCAGCATCATAATATGCCTTACCTGAGCCACCCAGGTCATACTCCTCAGCCTGGATTTTTCCAGGGATCTCCGCAGGCTCACCATTGTATGGAGTCTGTGGAATATTGTGAGACTGGTCTACGAAATACCAGTAGTCAAACTCAAACATATCACTGTTCTGACCTGAGAAAGTAAAGTAGATGTCGTGGACACCTGTCACCATCGTAACTTCAGTCTCCAACTCTTGCCAAGCATTGTTAGTAGGCTCGACTCCTAAAACAGCGATCTTCTCACCATCCTTTTTATCAAGATGAACCTCAATATTTCCGCCCTTACCAGATGCGCAACGCACAGCTGCGACGAACTTGAAAGCACCCTCCTCACCGAAGTCTACCGAACGCACTTTGATATAGTCATCCCTGTCGATGCCATGGACGAAGATGTTGTTTCTGTCTTTGTAGTTCATACGCAATCCATGAGAGAATGCCTTTGTCTCAGCCTCAACTCTCAAATATGGATCAAGGTTTTTCACAGGATTCTTCACACCGATATTTGTGGCAGGGATAAGAGGAATAGAGCCATCAGCTCCATATGTGAACTCCTCAACACAGCAAGAGCGAGTAAAGCCACCTGTATAACCCTCCTCACCACGAAGGTTCTGGTTGTGGTAGAAGAAATAAGAGTGTCCCTTGAAATCAATCACACCCGAGTGGATAGTGAACGCGAAATTGTTCACTTCATTATGGTTTCCACTCTCTTGGATAATTCCACGGAACGTCCACGGACCTTCTGGGCTGTTGCTTGTAGCATACGAAATCTTTTCTGGCACTCCATGAGACGCATATATCATGTAATAGATATCATTACGTTTGGAAATCCACGGACCTTCAGTATAATTATAATTCGACTCTGCGGTAAGATTCGTCTCGTGAACCATACCGTCGATAGAGATCATATCCTTATTCAGTTTACACCAAAAGAGTTTTGGATTTCCCCAATAAGCGTAAGCCTGACCATTATCATCAATGAAGACAGTCGGGTCGATATAGCTCCAATTAGGTCCTGCGAGAGGTTTTCCGATCGGATCTTTATACGGTCCAGCAGGATGATCAGCCACAGCCACACCAATAGCACGAGGCCCATTGGATGTAGACGTGATATAGAAATAATACTTACCGTCTCTCTCGATCATCTGAGAAGCCCAAGCGGCATCCCTGTCTGCCCATTTAAAATCACTGTTCTGAATAGGAGCACCACGGTCTGTCCAGTTGACCATGTCGACGGTGGAGAACACTCTCCACTCATTCATTGTGAAATAATCCACACCATCCTCATCATGTGATGTGAAGACAAAGACTGTGTCACCGATCACCACAGGTGCCGGATCCGCAGTAAAATCCGTCTGAAAAATCGGATTGTCCGCCAAAATAGATGCCGACATCATAAAAGATGCAGCTGTTAGTAAATAGTTTTTCATTAAGCCTAGTATTAGTGTGTTTTTCGTATCAAATTTATTTCCTCAGGAATCAATCACTTAAGACTGTCCCCAATATCTCGATAGTAAAATTAGAAAACATAAAAAAATAGGGTTGACAAAATAATCTATTTGCTTAACAAATATGAAAACAATCGGTATTTGTTACATCCGTCATCGTTTGTTTTGGAGCAATACGTTTTAATCCGAACTAAAAAGCAGTCAAATGATTTCAGTCCGAAGCTTCCCAAAACAGCAAATATCAGTTCATTTTTAATTCGAGATAAAGGAAAGGTCACAGCATTCACTGCTGCAACCTCCCTAATCTTTAATGCGTTTTTGCTGTTAATTTATTTTTATCTAATTGTCAGTTTTTCGTAATAGAATCTGTTTTCGATCTCCACTCTCAACATGTAAATGCCAGGAGTAAGAGTGGAAACATCGAGGGAATTGGACATTTTCGAAATGACTCTGTCTTTTCCAGTGACATCTGTGACGACCACTATCGCATTTGGATAAATAGCACCGTCTACATACACGCTTATCATATCATTAGCAGGATTCGGATAGACGGAAATGCCTTCCGCATACGTTATCTGCTCCACTCCAGTCTGATCAACTCCGACAACCACCTTCAACGTCTTGTCTCCTTGCAGCCAATCGAAATCTGCCGACGTATAGATACCAGCAGACAGATGTTTCTCCTCTCCATCATTGTTTATTATTGTGACATAGTTCACAGTCAGATCAGCATTAAGAACGACGTTGCTATTCTCCGACACAACTATCACATCTGTAGTATTATTGGCATTGTTGACAAGGATGGCTCCAGTTTTGACCTCAGCCCCAGACAATCCGATAGAATTCTCGCTGTTAAGATTCAGGATTCCTTCGTCGACAATATATTTGCCAGTGAACATCTTCGCATCCATGTCGATATCCAATGTTCCTACATTCTTCTTGATCACATCTCCGTCTCCAACTATTTCTCCTCCTTTCAGTGTCAGATGATGGTCGGAAGATTTGCCTACAGAGACAGAAGCGTCTCCATCTATTTCAAGTTTTCCTATCGTCAACTCAAAAAGCTGAGTGCTGGATGCAACACTTATTCCTCCATTATTAATTTCAACATCCGATAATGAAGAGTTGCCACGCACACGAAGTTTGCCTTCATCTGTGACATCAATTCTCTGGTCATAGTTGCCATTGATATCAACCTCGCCATTGGTGATTTCAGCAGTATCTATACCTGTCGGCAACACTCCTCCAATCCAATTTCCTGCGTCATTCCAATCTGAATTCTCCGCACCACGGTTGAAGACTCTGCGTACAGGCTCACGTTTCACCACTTCTCCTGCGACATATATATCGGGTTGAGCGATATTATCAACACCTCCACCAATATAGTTCGACAAATGTGGAGGTTGGTTGTAAGACGTGTTCTGCCATGCCACTCCAAGACGGTATACATAATCGTGCATAGGAGTGAACAGACGATACTTGGTTTCAAATGTAGTAGTGTAAATATTGATTTTGCTTGGATCATTCGCGTCATACAGGATCACCTCCTCACGCCAGTCACCAAGGATGTCGGCAATCAGACATGGAGTAGATTTTGTTGAGTTGCAGGTTGATCCGTTGCCATAACTACCAAGAGCCACCATGTCCTGCTGTTTCTTTGAGGTAGGATTATATTTGGAGATCATAGCGGCAGTGCCCTGACCATCAAAAATCTCATCCTGAAGATCACCGTCCCAATAAAGACGGAAGTTGGCACTCGAGCGAGATCCTACCTGTTGACCAGCCTTATTATAGTAATAGCCATCAGCTGAGCTACAAAATTCAAAACCAGGATTGTTAGGATCGACATCAGCAGCAAAGCCACGTCCGACATCTGTGCCTGTTTTCTTTCCAAACACCACATTATTAGTACGCAGATTTCTCAACTCATATCCATACGCGCTACCTTTATCCTCATGGACAAACCATCCATAGAAATCATTGTCATTAGGGAACATACGGCTGACATGCATAGCGTCACCATGTCCGTAGCCCGTACGGCTGTACAACCTTCCATCGTGATCAATGGTAGCACTGCCATAAATTATCTCATCAAAACCATCATTATCAACATCTGCGACAGAGACATTATGGAATCCCTCGCCATACGCGCCCTGTCCGCTTGTCGGCGAATCATGGAACCAACGCTGGACAAGTTTGCCATCAATAAAATCGTAAGCGGCGATTGTGGAACGTGTATAATATCCACGACACATCACAACACTCGGATGCTGGCCATCCAGATAAGCTGTGCAAGCCAAGAATCTGTCTACACGGTTGCCATACTTGTCTCCCCAGTTTGACACCGTTCCCCTACCAGGATTATATGCCACGGTGTTGATTTCAGCTCCTGTCAAACCATTGAAGATAGTCAAGTATTCAGGTCCGGAAAGGATATATCCGTCGCTGTTTCTATAATTTGCATTAGGATTATCATTCCCCATAAGCACATATTTGCCTGTGCCGTCTTTTGTTCCAGGAGCCGTTTTCATCACCACCTCACATTTGCCGTCTCCGTCATAATCATACACCTGAAACTGTGTGTAGTGAGCTCCCGCACGAATATTCTGGCCAAGGTCAATACGCCAAAGCATCGTGCCATCAAGTTTATAGCAATCCAAGTAGACGTTGCCCGTCGTGCCACTTTTAGAATTATCCTGAGCATTGTTTGGATCCCACTTCACGAAAAGTTCGTATTTGCCATCACCGTCAGCATCGCCGACACTCATATCATTTGGAGTGTACGAGCATCCGCCTGTACCATTGGAAGGACGAGATAGCTGGATGCTTTTCCACCAAGAAGACCATGGTCTGCAAACATCACTCGACTCGACCTCTTTTCCGTTCTCCACCGTCTTCACAACATAAGATGAAGATGCAGATCCGGCATTATCCAAAAGATTCGTCGCACCTGTGATAGGCTGAGCATTCACAAGTGTACCGTCTCTATAAATATTGAAAGCTGTTGTTTTGTTATCCGTACCTAGGAAACGCCAACTGACAAACACTCCATTGTCAGTCTTCACGGCATGCAAGCCTCTGTCTAGTGCTTCCATTTGTCGTGTTGCTGACAAATTGGAAGCTGACAGAAATGTTGCAAAAATTAATATATTAACCCTTTTGTTCATTAGATGTGTTTCAGATAGAGATAATAAATAGTGTTTTATTCACTTGCAAAGATCGGCAATATATATGTCAAAAGCGTCATAAAAAGTACCAAAGAAGATTGTGAAAAGTTTCAATACAATGATTTTTTCACGAATTCATCGGATATTTTAAATAAAAACAAAAAAAAACGCACCGACAAAGCCGATGCGTTTTGTATCGTATTTGTATTTGAATTCTAATACAAAAGTGGTTTCAATTTAGCGAATCTAGTATGAGTATCTTTTCCTCCTTGGAAACTTTTCACTAAAGACGGGCTTGCCAATGTATAGTTGGGAGCAGTACCGTCGCAAACAAGTATCGCAACGACACTTCCTGGATTGGTTTCAGCCATCTCTTTATCTACCGGAGCATAACCAATTGTACCGAATCGCATCAAATATATACTTCCAGAAGTTTCCGACATGACAAAATCTCCAGGGATTCCAGAGATACGGAATTTAACTGACTGATTGCCTTCTGCATGACTACCGTAAACAGAATCAACAGTCAAGATAAACGAGCGTCTGTTTGAGCATACGAAATAACGAGTATCACCAGTCACCGTCACCAAAGAATCTCCCGGTTTGACCAATGGGTCCAGCATATCGTGTGTATGGATTCTCGAGAACTGTTTTATAAGTCCTTCTGCAGACATATCAGAACATTTGAACAATCCGTCTTCTGGCAAACGTAACATAGGATTATCCCCGCCATCAATTATCGCCGCAGTTTCCGTAGTATCTTTCCACATAATTATGACCGCGCTTTCAACAGCCGTGTATCTTCCTGTATCCTGACGGTCCAACATTTGCAGATAATCGCCAGCCAAGATGCAAAACAGTGAATATTTCACCACCGTGCCATCCTGCTTAAATTCCAATATCTCTGATCCAGCTTCATGAGCTCCATCAGTATTATGGAAATATGAGTTCACAAAAGTTTTGCCTGGTATTGTATAGTCTAGATTCGATTCGGAGTCGTCCACACTCTCACAAGCAACAGGTATTATCGCCACGATATAAAATCCTATGGTCCAAGCCAATATTTTAAGCAATTTATTCATAATAATTACGGTTTATTATTTTCCACATTTATTTCTAAGAATAATTACAAATGTACATATTCAAATGCAGAAAAACAATTTTTTAATTAAAGATATTGGCATATATCGGAAAAAAATTAGAGACGATGATCATCAATGAAACATCAATGTTTAACTGCACTGCTACAATACGACATTGCTTCGCCAACCATATCTGGCAAATGGCCGTCTTCATTATTCGTATAGACTTTCGATATAGGTTCTGAATCCGGCTCTTCAATAGTATAATACAATGTGTCACTGGTTTCAGAATATCTGACCTCGACTTCTTTACCATCCCTTTTCAGTATTGATTCATAAGTAGTGGTGGTTTCATTCCACCCGTCAGCTATAATAGAATCATTGAGTAGATGTTCTGATTCCAAGCATGTAACTTCATAAATAGATCTGCCATCTTTAGAATATTTGGACTCTTCTACATATGTACGACCGCAGCCCCCGCCAAAGCTCTCGTTTACAGATCGTTTATACCCTACTTTGCCATTATCGTAGTAATATTCAAATTTGCATGAACTCATATCTCCACAACGGTCACTGAAACAAGTAGCTATTTTTATTCCATTTCTACTGATGTACGTTGTATCTCCGCTGCAACCAGAATCATCCTCCCACTCTATCTCATCCATAATATACACAGCATTTTCGGAATACTTCCAATCGTTTAACGAACGAGTTGTCTCGTCTATCTCCTTCCAATTATAAGTTCGGCTGTCAGCATCCTTTATCAAGAAAGTATCTTTAATATATGCCACAATCTCGTTTTCAAATCTCATAATAACAGTGTCGTATTTCACTTCATTATTTTTCGTGGCAATAGAATCTTCAGTTATAGAAGTTGAATCATCATACACCATAATATCTTGCGTAACTTCTCGGCTCTCAACATTCTGTCGAGAGCAAGATGCAACCGCAAACAAATATGATATGGCAACTATAACAAGTCTCATTTTTCAAAATTCAACAAAACATGGCGAAGATATATATTATGTTTGGAATAGCAATAAAAAAGGCGACGGAATTGCTCCCGTCGCCGTATATAGAATCAATTAGATTCAAATGATTATCTGCCAAGACGTGCGTTCATAGCCTTAGTAGCCTCCTCATAACCTGGCTTGCCAAGTAGAGCGAACATGTTCTTCTTGTAAGCCTCAACACCTGGCTGGTTGAATGGGTTAACACCAAGAAGGTAACCAGAGATACCACAAGCCTTCTCGAAGAAGTAGAACAACTGACCGATGTAGAACTCGTTAAGTGAAGGCAAGTTGATGTGTAGGTTAGGAACACCACCGTCTGTGTGAGCGATGATAACACCAAGCTCAGCCTGCTTGTTAACGTAGTCAACGTTCTTGCCACCTACGAAGTTAAGACCGTCAAGGTTCTCAGCATCCATAGGTACCTGGATCTTCTTAGATGGACGAGCGATTGAGATAACTGTCTCGAAGATAGAACGCTCACCCTCCTGAATCCACTGACCCATTGAGTGAAGGTCTGTAGAGAAGTCTACAGCAGCTGGGAAGATACCCTTAAGATCCTTACCCTCTGACTCACCGTAAAGCTGCTTCCACCACTCTGCGATGTAGTGCAACTTAGGGTTGTAGTTAACCAAGATCTCGATCTTCTTACCCTTCTGGTAAAGCTCGTTACGAGTTGCAGCGTAGATAGCAGATGGGTTCTTTGAGAATGGAACATCCTCAGCTGTAAGTTTCTCCATAGAAGCAGCACCAGCAACAAGTTTCTTGATATCGAAACCAGCAACTGCGATAGGAAGCAAACCTACTGGAGTAAGAACTGAGAAACGGCCACCGATATTATCAGGAATAACGAATGTCTTGTAACCCTCCTTTGTAGCAAGAGTACGAAGAGCACCCTTAGCAGCGTCTGTAACAGCAATGATTCTCTGACGAGCCTCATCCTTACCAACCTGCTCCTCAAGCTGAGTCTTAAGGATACGGAATGCAAGAGCAGTCTCTGTAGTTGTACCCGACTTAGAGATGTTGATGATACCGAACTGCTTGCGGTTAAGGAAAGAAGAAAGCTCTGCAAGATAATCCTCGCTGATGCTGTTACCAGCGTAAAGGATAGTTGGATTCTTTGAGCTCTTGATATATGGAGCGAAAGAGTTAGAAAGAGCCTCGATTACGGCGCGAGCACCTAGGTAAGAACCACCGATACCTGCAACGACTACGTAATCACACTTCTCTCTCAACACCTTAGCAGCAGCGATGATCTCATCCATAAACTTCTCTGTGATAGAAGAAGGAAGAGTCAACCAACCAAGGAAGTCATTTCCTAGACCTGTACCCTTGTGAAGCATCTCCTGTGCCTCTTTTACCTGCTGCTCGTAACCCTTGATAGCAGACATTGACATGTGAAGCTCCTTGCAAACGAAGGCATTCTCCACGTTAAGTTTCATGTTTTCCATTTATTCTTTTTATTTGTTTTATTTCCTTTAATTATCAGAACGATTCAAATTTGTTGTTTTTGTCGACCAAAGTCACACGTATAGCAATACTGTTATACTCAACAACAGCCTCTACATCCTCAGGGAAATCAGCAGGCATCTCAATTCCCACTAAAGTTCCTTTGTCGATCCATTTTGTATTTGTATCTATGTCATTTTTGCCTTTCAGGTTATAGATACCATACACTTCTCCTCGTGTCAATGTGCCATCTTCATTCTCCTTCAACAACACAAATCTACAAGAGAAATTTGATTGAGATGTTTGATTGATCACACGAATACGTCTGTAAGTATTATGTGGTCCTTCTACCTTGAAAGTTGTCTTTGCCTCTACCGAAATAAAAGCCAACACCGACAAAATAAACAAAATGATTCGTTTCATGATCCTATTTCAACTTAGTAATCAGTTTACGCATTTCAAATGCAGCGATCGCACGGTCGTACAAAATATTGTATACAGCCTCAAGGATCGGCATCTCAACGTTGAACTTTTTGTTGATCTCAGTGATACACTTTGTGCCATAATAGCCTTCCGCTACCATTTCCATCTCCACCTGCGCTGTCTTGACGCTGTAGCCCTTACCGATCATTGTTCCAAACAAACGGTTGCGAGAGAACTTTGAATAGCCTGTCACAAGCAAGTCGCCAAGGAAAACCGGCTCACAGATGTTGCGACCCTGCTGCGTAGCCACAGTAAGGAACTTGTCCATCTCCTGTATAGCATTACAGATCAACACAGCCTGAAAATTGTCTCCTAGTTTCATGCCATGGCAGATACCAGCCGCAATCGCATAGACATTTTTAAGCACAGACGCATACTCAATGCCATAAACATCATTGAGGATTCGAGTCTTCAAATATGAACAATTCAAGATTTCCGACACCTCTTCCGCGCGCTCCTGCGAACTGCATCCAACAGTCAAAAAAGACAAACGCTCCAACGAAATCTCTTCTGCGTGTGTAGGGCCAGAGACAACCAGGATATTATCTTCCTTTACTCCATATTTTTCCCTGAAATAATCTGAAATGACAAGATTCTCATCAGGCACGATACCTTTTATCGCCGAAATGACGATCTTATCCTCCAAAGACTCAGTCAGATTAGCCAAATGGCTTTTCAAATATGGCGACGGTGTGGCGAATATCAACATATCAGAATTGCGTACAGCCTCGTTGATGTCGGAATAAAACGTAATTCGATCAACATCAAAGTGAGCCGACACAAGGTAGGATGGATTATGCCCCGTCTGCTTAAACTCCTCTATCTGCTCCGGACGACGCATGTACCAATTTATATGTCTATCTTTATTAGCCAGGCAGACTTTAGCAAGGGCCGTAGCCCAGCTTCCGCCTCCCATCACCGCTATTGTTTTTTGCGTTTTCTGCATCACTAAAATTAATTAAAAATCAAATAGTCCGGATTTTGGATCTTGCAGAATTGAAAATCTTACGTGAAATTTGGAATCATGCAGGATAATGATTCTTGCAGGATTTGGATCTTGAGGAAGACACACGTCCGTGTGTCTCTACTGATCATCATCCCCGACTATCAATTATTAACTCAACTATCAATTTGCTTTCGATACCCACTCCGCAACCTCTTCTTTAGTTGGGTTAGTGAGATCAAGCTTGTATTTCTTGTTCAAACCACAGATATCCTGATGTAGTTTGTTTGGATTGCACTCCTTCAAGCTTTCAATTGTCAAGAATCCAGCCTTCTGGATCACCTCAACCCAAGCCTCTGGAATACCAAGAGCCACATACTTTGATGTAGCATCCTTAGCCTGTGTTGTCTCTGGCTTCATCTGAGGGAACAACATCACCTCTCCGATAGCGAACTTACCAGTCATAAGCATCACCAAACGGTCGATTCCGATTCCGATACCGAATGTAGGAGGCATACCATACTGAAGAGCGCGAAGGAAGTCGTGGTCGATGATCATAGCCTCGTCGTCACCCTTATCAGCAAGCTTCATCTGATCGATAAATCTCTGCTCCTGATCGATTGGGTCGTTTAGCTCAGAGTAAGCGTTTGCAAGCTCCTTACCGTTTACCATCAACTCAAAACGCTCTGTAAGGCCTGGCTTAGAACGGTGCATCTTTGTAAGCGGAGACATCTCCACTGGATAGTCACAAATGAATGTAGGCTGGATGAAATCACCCTCACAAGTCTCGCCGAAGATCTCATCGATAAGTTTACCCTTACCCATTGTCTCGTCTACCTCGATACCAAGCTTCTTAGCAACCTCACGGATCTCATTCTCGCTCATTGGATATAGGTCATAGCCTGTCTTCTCCTTAATAGCGTCTAAGATTGGAAGGCGACGGAATGGAGCCTTGAATGAGATAACTTTTCCATCAATCTCAACCTCTGGCTTACCGTTGACTGCGATACAGATCTGCTCAAGCATCTTCTCTGTGAAGTCCATACCCCAATTCAAATCCTTGTACGACACGTAAAGCTCCATACAAGTGAACTCAGGGTTGTGAGTCTTGTCCATACCCTCGTTACGGAAGTTCTTACCCATCTCATATACACCCTCGAAACCACCTACGATAAGACGCTTCAAGTAAAGCTCTGTAGCGATACGCATGTACATATCCTGGTTAAGAGCATTGAAATGAGTGATGAACGGACGGGCTGAAGCACCACCTGCGATACTCTGCAAGATAGGAGTGTCAACCTCTGTATATCCTGCGTTATCCAAGATGTTGCGTATAGTGCGGACGATTGTAGCACGCTTTAGGAAAGTCTCCTTTACACCATCGTTGACGATCAAATCGACATAACGCTGACGGTAACGAAGCTCTGGATCGTCAAAAGCATCGTATGCCACACCATCCTTATATTTTACGATTGGAAGCGGCTTAAGGCTCTTGCTCAACACAGTAAGCTCTGCACAATGCACTGAGATTTCACCTGTCTGTGTGCGGAAAGCATAACCCTTAATACCGACAAAATCACCGATATCTAATAATTTCTTGAATACAGTGTTGTACATCTCCTTATCCTCACCCGGACATAAATCGTCGCGAGAGATGTAAACCTGAATACGACCTTTGGAATCTTGAATTTCAGCGAACGAAGCCTTACCCATGATACGGCGGCTCATGATACGACCTGCGATAGACAAATCCCATCTTTCAGCGTCGTCCTTAAATTGCTCTTTGATATCTGTACTATATGCAGAAACCTTATACTCTGCAGCTGGATATGGCTCAATACCCATATCACGCAATGCTTTAAGACTCTCACGTCTTAGAATCTCCTGTTCACTTAAATCTAGTAAACCCATGTTATTTATTATGTTTTCTTTTTTCTTTAGATACACCAATACACCTTTAGAAAGACGTATTTGGGACAAAATTAGAAAAAAGTTGCTTAATAGTGCAAAAAAAGTAGATAAAAAGGCGGTCTGACAGCATTTTAGTGTGTTGGAAGGGGATTTTTCAATGCATAATGCGTAATGCATAATGCATAATTAGGGTGAATCCACACATCTGATGGTTCACACAAACGTAGAGACGCACGGACGTGCGTGTCACATTCCCAAAGGGGACATATAACCTCAGGTTATCTACAAACCGATTTTATTTTGCGGAGCTAAACATTGTCAGTTTAAAACAAAAAAGGCCCCGCCTCGCGACGGTGCCCTAAAATATTTCGTGCAACGTGACATCATCACGTCGACTCGATCAATCATTAATTATGCATTATGAATTACGCATTATGCATTAATTATAGTCCTAGAGACTTCTTGATTGCCTCGATCTTAGCTGTAGCCTTCTCGTTCTGTTCTGCGTAGTCTGCAGCAGACTTCATTGTGCCCTTAACCTCGCAGTAGAACTTGATCTTTGGCTCTGTACCTGAAGGACGAACTGAAACCTTTGTTCCATCCTCACAGAACCACTGAAGAACGTTGCTTGTCTCTGGCATGTCAAGTTTCTGCTTGCCAGCTGCAGTTGTCATCTCAAGAGTCTTGAAATCCTTAACTACAGATACCTTGCTGCCACCTAGATCCTTAGGAGGGTTAGCACGGAAGCCTTCCATCATTGCCTTGATCTCGTCAGCTCCGCTCTTTCCTGGCTTAGTAACGTTGATTGTGAACTCCTTAGAGAAGCCATACTCCTGATAGATCTGCA
>JAEEMG010000071.1 GCA_016283095.1 Paludibacteraceae bacterium
CGAGAAGGTGAAGATGATGCGTGTGAAAAAAGATCCGGTTAAGATCAAATATAATAAATACTTAGGGAAGTCATACGACCTTGCCTTTAAGTTCGACAATGGCAAATGGTACTGCTCTGAGTTAATCTACGACATCTACAAATCACAGTTAGGAATAGAACTTTGCAAGCCCAAACAGCTACGTCAGTATCAGATCAACGGCATGGAAGATGTCATCAAAAAAAGAGGCATGAGTCTCGATCAATTGGTGGTCGCCCCATCAGATTTGTTAGATTATTGATTATCTACAAGTTAATCCAAATTTTCACACTTTTATGAGGGATCAACCGGTCAAAAACCACATTTTTATGAGGGAATGAGCAACGTCTATAATTAAATTTTCAGATCCTACTCGTCTGTGCCCAGACCTTCATTCTTGAAATATGCTTCTGCCGAATATAAAGGTATATTCTCCATCCAATCTTGATCTTTATATGGGAGCATTGAGATGCGAAGACCTTTCAAGCCAAAATTCTTAAATTCTTCTGTGACAAACAAGCGGAGTGATTTGGCTCGCACATTTTCTTCAGCCTTTGCCTCTGTCGGTATGACACGACGATTTCCCTGGACTATAAAATCGACTTCCATAGTACTGCTATCCTTAGAAAAATAGAATATATTCTTATCCATTTCATCATGTAGTTCCAAGGATTTTATTTGAGAAAGAATATAATTCTCTGTAAATGCCCCTTTGAATTCAGAAAAGACATCCATTCCTATCAGCATTTCACGCGATCGAGCTCCACACATACACGACAGCAAACCACAATCCAACAAATATATCTTGAATGCGGAATCGTCAGCATAGAATTTCAATGGTTCTTGCGGTTTCGTCACTCTAGCCACCTTATACACCAATCCCGCATCCGTCAACCACTGGATCGCCTTTTCAAAATCAGCCGCTCTAGCGCCCTTCTTTATCGCACCAAACACAAATTTCTTGTTTTCCTTAGCCAGCTGAGCAGGTATACTATCCCAGACCTGCCTTATACGCACCACCTCAGCATTGGTGTGTTTACCCATATCCTTACTATAAGTGGCAAGTATGGAACGTTGTACATCTCTTGTCTCTTTGGCATCATGGTTTTCAATCCATGTTGATACAGCCTCAGGCATACCTCCACAGAAATAATATTGTCTGAGATAATCCGTCAATAGTTCGTGTTGCAATGTCATTGAATCCCAATCCAAATTGCGGACAGCGTCGGCAAGCAGATCTCGACCATTAGCCATCAAGAACTCATCAAAAGTCATCGGGTACATTCTCAAGTCGTTCACCTTACCCACCGGATAACTCTCGTATTTTCGTATGGAGATTCCCAATAAAGAACCCGCCACAACCACATGCAAATCTCGTCTATCCTCACAAAAATATTTTAGCGACGAAATGCCATTTGGCACCTCTTGTATCTCGTCGAAAAATAGCAGCGTCTTTCCTGAAATAATCCTTTGTTCATTTGCCTGTTCCAACTGATAGATAATGCGATCCATATTAAAATCGACGAACAAGCCCTCAGCAAACCTATTATTATGGCAATTCACATACACCATATTTTCAAATTCGTTTTTTCCGAACTCCTTTATGATGTACGTTTTTCCCACCTGTCTTGCCCCCAAAAGCACAAGAGGTTTATGTTTTGGATTTTCTTTCCAGGCCTTCAATTCCATGTAAATATTCCTCTTCATCAGCCACAATTTTAGATACAATGCAAAATTACTAATAATAAATGATTTAGCAACGATTTTTACATTTTTATGAGGGATCAAACTACAAAAAACCACACTTTTATGAGGGATCAAATCATCAAAAACCACACTTTTATGAGGGAATGAACCAATAAATTAACGTATCACGCATTTTTTTGCAAATTAAGAATTAAGAATGGGCTAATAATCCTGACATCCTTTTTCAGCTATTGATGTACTATAAATGGCCAGCGACTTACTTTATAGTTGTTTTCCGCTTAAAATCTCAAAAAAATGAAAAAAACTGCGTAAATTTGCGGAAAATTAAGATTATATGATTGAAATAATTCCAGCTATTGATATTATTGACGGCAAGTGTGTCCGTCTTAGCCAAGGAGACTACGACCAGAAGAAAGTTTACAACGAAAATCCTCTTGAGATTGCGAAAGAGTTTGAAGACGCAGGTATTCGCCGTCTTCACCTTGTCGACCTTGACGGAGCTAAGGCGCACCACATAGTCAACCATAAAGTGTTGGAGACAATCGCAACTAAAACGAACCTTGTGATTGATTTCGGAGGAGGTCTGAAGAGTGACGAAGATCTTAAGATAGCTTTCAACAGCGGAGCGTCAATGGTCACAGGCGGAAGTATCGCCGTGAAGGATCCAGACACATTCTGCGGATGGATCGACAAGTTTGGCGGAGAGAAAATCATTCTTGGAGCAGACGCGAAGGATGGCAAGATCGCAGTGGGCGGATGGATCGAGACAACTCAGGAGCCACTTATCCCATTCATATCACAATACCGTCAGCGTGGAATTTCAAAAGTGATCTGCACAGATATCAGCAAAGACGGAATGTTGAAAGGAGCATCAACAGACCTTTACAAAGAGATTCTTGCAGCAGAATCTGGTCTATACCTTATCGCAAGCGGAGGTGTCAGCAAGATTGAGGATATCATCGAGCTTGACGAAGCCGGAGTGCCAGCCGTAATCACAGGAAAGGCGATCTACGAAGGCAAAATCACTCTTGAACAAATATCAAAACTTCTCGCATAAAATTTGGCGATTTATTTATAAATTTGCACAAAACTATTGAATATGACTATTGATTTCGATAAACTTGGTGGACTTGTGCCAGCTATCATCCAGGACGATGCAACACTGAAGGTTTTGATGCTTGGATTCATGAATAAAGAGGCGTATGAGAAGACTGTTGCCACTGGCAAAGTGACATTCTTTTCTCGCACACGCAACAAGCTATGGACCAAAGGTGAGACAAGCGGCAATTTCTTGAACCTTGTCAGCATCAAAAACGACTGCGACAACGACACTCTTCTTATCCGTGTCAACCCTGTCGGACCTGTTTGCCATACAGGCACAGACACATGCTGGGGTGAGGTCAACGAAGGTGGCATGACCGCTCTTGAAGCTGTACAGAGGAAGATCAAGGCCGACGTAGCAGATCCATCTACATACGCAGGAAAGAACCATGCAGAAGGTAAAAACCGTGTGGCTCAAAACCTTGGTGAGGAGGCTGTGGTGGCTGTGATCAAAGCATCCAAAGGTTCACGTGAGGAGATCATCGAGCAGAGCGGATCTCTACTCTACCATCTGCTTGAGATGCTTACTGAAAACGGCATCGACATCAACGAAATCAAGAAAATTGCACCAAAAGACTAATACTTTACAACTGTGAGCGAGATATTGTTAGACTACAAAAACGTTTCAATCAACCACTCTGAGGTGACGGTGTTGAAGAATTTGACACAGCAGATCAGAGTAGGTGAACTTGTCTACCTCACAGGTAAGGTGGGAAGCGGAAAAAGTTCGTTTCTCAAATCTATATATGCAGATGCCGAGATATCAGCAGGCAGTGCGATGGTGCTCAACTACGACATCCGCAAGATAAAGCGTAAGGAGATTCCATACCTCCGCAGGGAATTGGGAATCATATTCCAGGATTTCAAGTTGCTGACAGACAGAAGCGTAGAGAAAAATCTCGACTTCGTGTTGAAAGCCACAGAAGTGAGCGACAAAAACGAGCGAAAGGAGAGAATCGCAAATGTGCTGGCTTACGTAGGTATGGACAACAAAGGCTACAAGATGCCACATGAGTTGTCGGGAGGTGAGCAGCAACGCGTCGTCATCGCAAGAGCATTGCTCAATGATCCAAAGATGATCCTTGCAGACGAGCCTACTGGAAACCTTGACGCAGAAACAGGAAAAGATATCATGACGTTGCTTCACAAGATATCGCGTGAGAAGACCGCGGTGGTGATGGCGACTCATAATATGAGATGGCTTCAGATGTTTGAAGGACGTGTACTGCACTTCAACAACATGGAAGTCAACGAAATATCAGCAAACGAAGTAGTAACAACAAAAAATGAAGAGTAAATGATCAAGTTTTTATTCATGCTGGTGCTTATAGGCATACTTTTTATGCTACTCGTCCCAATCATTCTGAAGACGGTCATAACAAACCTTATAGGCAAAGCCACAAAAAGGCAACAGCAACAATACCAACAATATAGCGACGATTCTCGATCGTCTTACTCGTCGGCAGATGAAGACGAATCCTATTACGGCAGCGTCTTGGTGCATGATGAAGAGAGTGCTCGACGCATGAAGAGAATGAAAGAAGATGCAGAAGACGTGGAGGCTGTGATAATAGATGAGCCTGCCAAGGAAAGAATAGAGATAGAAGAGAGGGAAAAAGTGAGAAGGTGAAAGGTTAGGCTGGAAACTTGAGACAAAAAGGAAAATAAAACATTAAGTATATAAAAATGGGAAAAAAAGCATTGTTGATGATCCTCGATGGTTGGGGAATCGGTAACAAAACTAAGTCTGACGTAATCGCGTCTACACCAACACCAAATTGGGACGCATTGATAGCAAACTATCCAAACTCACAGCTACAGGCATCAGGTGAGAACGTTGGTTTGCCAGACGGACAGATGGGTAACTCAGAGGTAGGACACTTGAATATCGGTGCAGGACGTATTGTATATCAAGACCTTGTAAAGATTAACCGTGCTTGTGCAGACGGTTCAATCATGAAGAACCCAGAGGTTGTTTCTGCATTTGAGTATGCAAAAAAGACAGGAAAGAAAGTTCACTATATGGGCTTGACATCGACAGGTGGTGTACACTCATCTTTCGATCACTTGTTCAAGCTATGTGAGATAGCAAAAGAATTCGGAGTTGCAGACAAGACATTCATCCACTGTTTCATGGATGGTCGTGACACTGACCCTAAGAGCGGTAAAGGATTCATCGAGCAGCTTAGCGCACAGGCAAAGAAGACAGGCTGTACAATAGCATCTATCGTCGGCCGTTTCTACGCAATGGACCGTGACAAGCGTTGGGAGCGTATCAAAGAGGCATACGATTTGTTGGTTAACGGAATCGGAGCTCCAGCTACAGACATGGTTAAGGCAATGCAGGACAGCTACGACGCAGGTGTGACTGACGAGTTCGTTAAGCCAATCGTAAACACATCTGTAGACGGAAAGATCGGTGAGGGTGACGTAGTTATCTTCTTCAACTACCGTAACGACCGTGCTAAGGAGCTTACAATCGTATTGTCACAGAACGACGTTCCAGAGCAGGGAATGAAGACAATTCCAAACATCCAGTTCTACTGTATGACTCCATACGACGCTTCATTCACAGGCGTTCACATCCTATTCCCTAAGGAGAACGTAAGCAACACATTGGCTGAGTACCTTTCAAACAAAGGCAAGAAGCAGCTTCACACAGCTGAGACTGAGAAGTTTGCTCACGTAACATTCTTCTTGAACGGTGGTCGTGAGACTCCATTCGACGGAGAGGAGAGAATCTTGGTTCCTTCACCAAAGGTTGCAACTTACGATTTGAAGCCGGAGATGTCTGCATTCGAGGTAAAAGACAAGCTAGTTGAGGCTATCCACTCACAGAAGTTCGACTTCATCGTTGTAAACTTCGCAAACGGAGATATGGTTGGTCACACAGGTAAGTATGATGCAATCGAGAAGGCAGTTAAGGCTATGGATCAGGTTGTAAAGGAAGTTACAGACGCTACTCTTGCTGAAGACTACGCTACAATCATCATCGCTGACCACGGAAACTGCGATTACGCAATCAACCCAGACGGAACACCAAACACAGCGCACTCACTTAACCCAGTGCCATTCGTTTACGTTGCAAACGACGCTAAATCAGTGAAGGTTTCTAACGGTGTATTGGCAGACGTTGCTCCATCAATCTTGTCAGTGATGGGTCTTGAGCAGCCATCTGAAATGACTGGTAAGAACTTGATCTCAAAGTAATTTGAGGATTGAGAAAACAATATTTGTAGAGACGTGGACATCCACGTCTCTACTTTTTTTGTTAAGTTGATCTAATATATTAGACGGGGCATCTAAATTGAGGATTACAAAGAGCTGAACGCCCTTCCCCACCCATCACTGCGAGTTTGCAAGAATAAGCATTTATAAATCATTTGCTTTATGCGATGAAATTCAATCGTATAATAATTTTAAGTTTAGCAGACCCAAATATAAAAATGAGTTTGACCAAACTCATAAATTCATCATTTTGTCCTTTTTGTGCAATTTTTTTATTTTATTTGCATCATATATAAAAACAAACGCCATGAAAATGAAGAAGTCAATTTTAGCCACATTGTCAATATGTATGCTGTTATGTTCAGCCGACCTTTGTGCAGCAAAGCGGAATAGAATTGCTCATGGTCATCTATACGACTACAATTTCCCTTCACAACAGAAAAAGGACTCATTGGGTAAAGCTACAGTATATATTCCTGACGCGAAATCTGATCTGGACAGAGAAGTGCCTCCTGGGTTATTACCACAGTATATGAACCCGAGCTACTACGGTTACAAAGAGATTAAACATAAAACATCAACAGAAACAAATTCTGGCAACAATTTTTCTTCACCACATTACGGAGAAAAAGTGTCAAAAAGGCGTGCCACAAAAAATGCTTTTCAGATAAGTCATTCTGATGGCATTTATTATTATCGTAATGGAGTCTTCTATCTGCAGAAAAACGACGCATATGAGATTCATAAGCCACATGTAGGATTTAAAGTTCCCACCATACCTGCCGAACGACGTAAATATACATTTAACAACGTAGCATACTACTATTACTATGGCACATTCTACGTTTATGACCAAACAATAAAGATGTACGACGTCGTCATTCCACCTGTAGGAGCTATTGTTGACTGGATTCCAGGTGATGCGGAGAAAATCGAGATAGAGGGCGAAGCATATTACGTCGCAAATGGAATACAATACAAGGATATATCATTGGATGTGGCTAAATCAAAATGGTATCAGATTGTCGCGGTTGATGCGACCAAATATAAGGATTAAGCAATCCAGCACTCATTAAATAAAACAAACAGTACAACATCCATAGTAGTCCAACATTTTTTAACATAAAAATGTTGTAGGTTCAACGCGCATGAATTATATTTGCAAATACAATAATTCATGCGACGAGGTGCCTATGAGTAAATCTAAACTATATGCAGGGCTTTTATCCATACTTGGATTTCAAATGCAAGGTTGCCACAACTACGACTATGAAGAAATTGAATATGGATGCCCATATACATTTTTCGGCATAGCAGGTACCGTAACGGATGAAAACGGCAACAATATACGTAGAGCAGATGTATCTATGAAAATTGAAACTGTTATCTCCAAACCAGAGCACAAAGAAGCGATAGTCGATAAAATGGAAATCAGTGACGACGACGGGACATTCCCAATAATAAAAGAGCGTTGCGAAGACATCGACAAATACGAAAAGCTTAAAATTGAAATCATAACCAGCAAATATGGATACAAAATAGACACTCTCCATAAAGAAATTAAAAAAGAGGATCTAAAATCCGAGGAAACTGACTCTTGGAATAAGATCAATATTGTACTAAAGAAGAATAAATAAAGACAGATATGAATTTAACAAAGCTTTTAAGTTGGCTATTGGCCATACTTGGATTTCAGATGTTAAGCTGTACAGGAGAAGACGAATATGGATGTCCATACACCACATATAAGACCTCTGGCACAGTGAAAGACGAAAACGGCAATAACATACAAGGTGCTAAAGTCAACGTGAAAATTGATGTCATTACGGGAAGACAAGATTACATGGGCGGACAACATGGAGATTCCATTTGTCTAGATCCACAAACTGCGTCAACCGATAAAAAAGGACATTACGAAACATCTCACAGAGATCTAGACAATTATAAATATAAAAAATTAAAATATGAAGTCATCACCGACAAAGATGGCTACACCCCTGACACCATCCGCAAAGAAGTAAACAAATCAGACTTTAGATTCAAGGACACAGGGGATTGGGAGACAACTGCAACCCACGAAATAAACATTGTTCTAAAGAAAAAATAAAACAGGAATGAAGAAATCAGGATTATTTGCCGCTCTTTTAGCAATGCTTGGCCTACAGATGCAAAGCTGCGAATATGGATGCCCATACACAACGTTTAAGACGAACGGCACTGTACAGGACGAAAATGGGAACAACATAAAAGATGCAAAAGTAAGCGTGAAGATTGATATCATCACTGATAAGCTTGATCCGGCAGAGAGACATCCAGACACGATCAAATGCGGCAAACAAACTGTCTTCACAAACAGAAAAGGACACTATGAAACAACTCATAAAGATATTGATGATGTTGATTTCAAAAAAGTAAACTATGAAGTCATCACTGACAAAGATGGCTACGAACCTGACACCATCCGCAAAGAAGTAAACAAATCTGAAATCAGATTCAAAGATGGAGACACTTGGGAGACAATCGCTTCCCACAAAATAAACATCGTGCTTAAGAAAAATAAATAGTCATGAAACCTTCAAAATTATTTACCGCTTTTTTGGCAATATTAGGGTTTCAAACCCAAAGTTGTACAGAAATAGAAGAGGCTCCAGATGAATATGGATGTCCATATACAACTTTTAAAACTAACGGTACCGTACAAGACGAAAATGGCAATAAAATAGAAGGTGCCAAAGTCAACGTGAATATTAACGTCATCATTGAAAGACAAGATTCCACTGGTGCAACACACAATGATACAATCGGTCAATTCAACAAGGCTTCCGTCAGTGACAAAAAAGGAAACTATGAAGTGGCCATGAGAGGAGATGGTTCTGGAAAGTTTAACTACGAGGTAATCACCAACAAAGATGGCTACGAACCTGACACCATCCGTAAAGAGGTCCAATCAAAGGATTTGGAGCATTTAAAAGAAGGAACCTGGGGAACCATACTTAAAAACAAAATAGACATCGTTCTTAAGAAAAAATAAAGGATGGCAGAAAAGAAGATTTCTATCCGAAAAAGATTAGGTTTAGAACTTGCACGTAAGATAAGGAAAGATACGGCTCCTGTACTGCGCACTTTATTCTGGGAATGTACTTTGCGTTGTAATGCGGCATGCAGACATTGCGGAAGCGACTGTAAAGCTACAGCAAACAGCAAAGATATGCCGGCTGAGGATTTCTTGAAAGTGATAGACAGTCTGACTCCACATGTGGACACCCACAAAACTTTCATCATCTTCACTGGTGGAGAAGCTCTTGTCAGACCGGACATTGACTATGTCGGCACAGAGCTGAACAAACGAGAATATCCTTGGGGCATCGTCTCAAACGGATATCTGCTCAACGAAGAACGTTTGAAACGTCTGAAAGCGGCAGGAATGCACTCCATCACCATCAGTCTGGATGGTTTTGAAGAGGCTCACGACTGGATGCGTCGCATACCCAATGGATTCAAACACGCAGTGGAAGCCATAAAACTATTAGTCGCAGACAAAGATCTGATTTACGACGTGGTGACTTGTGCGAACCAGAAGAACTATGATTCACTTGCCGAATTCAGGGATTTCCTCATCAGCATAGGAGTAAAAGCATGGAGAATATTCACTGTTTTCCCTGTAGGACGAGCCGCAGACAATCCGGAATTACAGCTGAATGACCGACAGTTTACAGATCTGATGAAGTTTATCGCAGACACACGTAAAGAAGGGAAAATAAAGGTGAGCTACGGATGCGAAGGATTCTTAGGTGGCTATGAGACGGAGGTGCGTGACACATTCTACCAATGCAATGCAGGCAAACATGTTGGGTCTATCCTTGCCGACGGAAGTATATCAGCCTGTCCAAGTATCAGAGCCAACTACAACCAAGGCAACATCTACACAGATGATTTCTGGGATGTGTGGACCAACCGCTACCAAGTGTTCCGCGATCGCAGTTGGATGAAGAAAGATGAGTGTGGCGACTGCAAGATGTTCCGCTATTGCGAAGGCAATGGATTCCACTTGCGAGACGAGAATGGCAAACTGCTGTTCTGCCACTACCACCGTCTGCTTGATTGACCTCTGCAAGACATAAGTTTTAATTTCACATACAAAAAAGGAAGACTTCACAGTAAAGTCTTCCTTTTTTGAGTTAATTCCATCCTATTCATCAATGTAGCAAAGTCACATGACCAACATACTGTCTGTCTGCTTCTTCCACATCTATCACATACCAATAATCTGTAGACGGAAGGATTCTACCTGTGTTATCTTTTCCGTCCCAGCTGTTTTCTAGATTATCATAGGCATTAAATTCTCTAACAATCTTACCCATTCTGTTATAGATTGTCACAGTAATGTCAGAATATAATTCGACATTCTTTATGATCCATCTGTCATTTTCGCCATCCGAATTAGGTGAGAACATTATTTCAGGTATAAGATCATCTTTAGCCTCGTATGCTCGTGTAAGAGTCAAATAAATGATGCTGTCACAATTAGACTCACTGACTAGTGTGACTGTATATTCACCAGCCTCAGAATATTCAACATCTCCTATTTTATAGGTTTCATCACCCTTGATAACGTCCTTGACATACTGTTTCTTGACACTATTAATTACTACAGGTGTCGTCAAGGAGAATAATTTTTCTTTATATTTATATTTGACGGAATAAATGCCCGAATTCAAATTTGTAACATCGTCAATAGTAGGGTTTTGTTCTGTCGACATAAAACTGTTTGGTCCAGTCCATTCAAAAGACACACCTTCAGGAGCATCCTCAATGTAGAGACATAAACGTTCACCCTCACACAATGGGCTGTTATTAGAAATTATAGCATCTTTCAGTTCTTCTACAGTTAAGATAAGAGTGACGATGCTATCACAACCAGTCTTGGCACTAACAAATGTGTCTTGGTATGTGCCTGAGACCGACAATTGCTTGCCATTGAACAAGATTGTTTCGCCTTGTAAAATAGTGTCCGCTATTTCTGTATGCTGAATCTTGTTGACCACAACATCTGTTTCAGCTGTTGGTAAGACAATTCCATTTACTGTGACAGAAAGCGAATACTTTCCGCTGTTTGCATCAGACACATTATCTAAAGTCGGAGATTCTTCTTTAGAAGAAAATCCATTCGGACCAGTCCAAGAGAACGTTGCGTTTTTAGGAGAGTTGAGGACCTTAAAAGAAATAGCATTTCCTTCACAAACAGGACTATTACTAGAAATGGCAAAAGAATCTTTTTCCAATACCGTAAGGGAAAGGTTAACAATACTATCGCAACCAGTGGTCTCACTTACAAATGTCTTCTGATATTCTCCAGAAGTCGTTAAAATTTCACCTCCGAAAATGTAAGATTCGCCTTCTTGAATATTCTGCGTTATATCAACGACTTGTCGTTTGTTAACCACAACAGGCACCTCGACTTCATCTGAAGACACACCGTTAGAAACCATCACAACCGTATATATACCTGAATTCTCTTGTGTGGCATTGGAGATAGTAGGATTCTTTTCTGTAGAAACAAATCCTTTAGGTCCAGTCCATAAGAATGTAGCGTCATCAGGAGCGTTGTTGACATCCAATTCAAAAGATTCCCCTTCACACACCGGACCAACAGTCATAGCGTCAACAATAATCTTACAATTGGTTGTTGCGGTTCCCGCAGTCTTATTAAAAGAAATTGTGCCTGGTTTTTGAGAGTAGTTTGTTACTAAGAATAAATACCACTCCCCATTTTTTGCTTCTGGGATGTAACAAAATTCCTTACTACTGGCACTATAACTACAATCGACCATGGTTTCCAATGGATAATTATCATAATAACCTCTGAAACATGGATTTGTCATATCAAACTGTACAGGATCAGGAGGGTATATCACATGTTCTTTCTGTTCTGTCTCTTCTATACATGCATGGAACTTTTCTTCTTCGTTTTCACAGTAATCAAAGTATTCAGAAATATTGTCAAAATCAGATATATCAAGCTGGAAAAATTGGCTATAGCAATCATAATATATGCTATCTGACAATGTCTTTACTCGATTGTATTCGTCAATATAACTCTGAGTATAACATGTGTCTGATATTAAATAGCCATTTCCGTCGTATATATACATATCCTCAACAGCATATATTGCAACGTCTTTATTAATACTTTTGATTACCTCTTGCTTGTTCTTTCCTTTGAATGGTCCATAACAAGCAAAATCAACATCATACCCTTCTGAATGTTCTATAGTGATTCCAAGTAAACCAGGGTTATCGATTTGCATAATAAACCATTGTGGAGACGATGAGGTTTCCAAACATCCACTAATGAAATCAAATGCCTCTTCTCCAGAAGTTCCTGCAGGAAAAAGAATTCCCAAATCATTCTCTTCTGTACAAAAAGAAACTACATTTTCATTTGAGAAGAACTCCTGTGCACTTATCTGCATATTAATTCCAAACAAAATGAAAAAAAACCACGAAATTTTACTTGTTGTTTTTTTTCTCATATCACAATTTTATAAGCAACCACCCTAAATACAAAGTGAAATATCGTATTACTTTCGGCAAATGTATTGATAATATGTAAACAATCAAATTTTTATTTGATATATATGCAACTCTTATCGCTAGCTCTTAACATTTTTTTTGTGTTTTTATTTTATTTTGCAAATAACCCAAAGAGGATTTTAATTAGAGGAAAAAAAACTTCAATACAGAACATATATGATACACCCAAACAAGCCAAACACATTCTCAAGGGCATCTTTGTTACGTCTAAATATAACAAAATAAAAAAAGGAGGGTCGATTGACTCTCCTTCTTTATTAAAAAATGTCTAATCTTAACATCCTAATATTATTCTTACTTTAATTTTGCCAATGCCTGTTCAAGCGTCATTCCAGCATAATCCTGAGCTGAGATAATTCTGCCTGACTTCCTGTCATCCGCGAACACACCCAACACGACTCCTGGCAATGCACTTTCAGGTGCGTTTGGAGCATTAGGGCCACCCAAATCCGTACGGCACCAACCAGGATCTGTAAGGTTAAGCACTACATCAGTACCGTCGATCTTAGAAGCCAGATCCATAGTGATTTTGTCAAGACCAGCCTTACTTGCTGAATAAGCAGCCTGCTCTGGTTCAAGACGGATACCACTTGTCGTATTCACAATTCTACCGAAACCTGCCTTGATCATACGTGGCAAATAGTGGTAGCAAATGAGCATTGGTGCAATTGTGTTGACCTTCAGACTCTCCACAAAATCCTCCGCTGGAGTATTATAGTACTCCGGATAAGCACGATATGTCACTTGGATACCTGCATTGTTAAGAACGATTTCAATGTTTGTTCCATTGTCATCGATTTCCTTAAGCATACGCTTAACATCCTTGTCGTCTTCTAACTGGCACTCCACAGAGTAAGCCTCAACACCCATATTCTTAACTTCCGCCAAAACCGCGTCAAGATGCGATTTCTTTCTACTCTGAAGAACGACGTTGCAGCCTCTTTCCGCTAGAAATTTAGCCGCCAAAGCTCCGATACCTCGTGATGCACCTGTGACAAGTGCCCACTTACCTTTTATTTCTGTCATAAATGTTTGTTTTGTTTTTGCAAATTTAGTCATTAATATCCACATTTCCGCATTTATATGAATAAAAATGAAAATTTATTGATATCAAGCCACAATATTCTGCAAATCAATACAAAGGCGATCCTTACAACAGAAATTATTTTCAACAATAAGCAAAAAAAATTGCAACAATATTTTGTATATTTGCATTCGACTTGGGAAACAATGTTTCTCGATCTTGTATAAATAATTCAACACTCACTAAAACATGAAAAAATTATTAATTTCAGTATTTTCAGTTGCTTGCGTACTTTCCTCTCTATCGTCATGCGGAAAGACAGAAAATGCAGGCTCAACAAACACAGCGAAATCAGTATGCAATGCGACTGCAGAAAGTCAGGTTTTCTCAATCGACACTTTGGTTGCAGACTCAATTATTCTTCCAGCAGCACAAACAACCGGAGGCACTCCTATCTACGACGCTTTGTCAGCACGCGCGACATTCCGCAACTTCACTCCAGATGCTTTGTCCGACCAGACTATCTCCAACCTTCTTTGGTCTGCATCAGGAGTCAACAGACCATCAGCTGACGATCCTCGTCTGACCGCACCTACAGCAAGAAACGCTCAAGAGATCGACATCTACGTCTGCACAAAGAAGGCAGTCTACCTATACCAGCCTGTCGGTCATAAGTTGAAATTGGTCAACACTGGTGATTTCCGTGCTCAGGCAGGAAAGAATCCATTCCATGCGAACGCAAGTGTAGATTTGATTTATGTTGCGAACTACGACAAAATGGAAGGGTTCGACGACAACGGAAAAGCATTCTACGGAGCCACAGACTCTGGAATCATAAGCCAGAACGTCTATCTGTTCTGCGCTGCTGAAAACTTGAAGACTTGTGTCTGCGGTCATATCGACAGAGAAGAGATTGCTAAATTCATCAACTTGAAGAATGGATATGTAACTCTTACTCAGCCTGTAGGAAAATAATTCGTTACATTCTTAAAAATATAAAGCCGGGCTTAAGTCCGGCTTTTATTGTTTCATAATGACGGCCACAAGGGTCGCCCCTACATATTTATTTTTCTTCCTTTGACGTTGGTTTCACAATCACCTCACGCCAAGTCTCACACAACACCCATTGATAATCCTCTCCTAAAAACTGGCCGTAATCAAGCGGATGTTCCTTACGTGCCTCCTGAATATCCTTGCGTTGTTCCGCGGCATTGCTGAATGTGTTTTTTAATTCGGTATAATCAACCTTGATATTCGCCTCCTCACGATAAAGGATTTTTATCTTCTCATAGCCTAGCGTAGTGTAGACGATGGATGTCTTCATTCTGTCGGAATCAGTTTTGTACTGCCATACCTCATAATATTTTCCTTTATAGCATGCAGTCGACGAAGGGTCTTTCTTCAGATCAATCATCAGACTGTCCGCTGGTTTTTCTTCGGGATCGTAGTAAAAGCCATTTTGTTTCAATGCGGAAGGCAAGATTGTATCCCTCACCAAGTCAAGGCTATTCTCAAGTTGGTCGATTGCTGGAATAACGAACAATTGGGTATAGCGTATTCCGAATTCCGTAGGATAATTTTTCATCATCTCCTGCATCTCTGCTTTCTTAGAATCCGATTCCGAATTCATATTAGTGACAAAAAGTGCATTCTGATAATCAACAGCCATTTCAGTGATCAATCTCTCTCCCATCTCACTCCAGACGAACTCACACTTTTTCTGCGTTCTCTCCTTTTTCAACTCTTCAGGAGTAATGCGACGGTAATACTCAGATGCTGTTGCAGTAGATGTCAAACCAATCAATGTTAGGCAGCTACAGGCAAATCTAACAAAATTAAATTTCATTTTGATTAAAAGTTTAGTCAGTTTCCTACGAATCAAATTCGTCGATTAGTTTATCGCGTGCAAAATTAATAAAAAAAGGAGACGTGAATGCTCGCGTCTCCAATATTTTCCAAAAGTGCAGACGGGATTAACCACGTCTCTACTTATTTTATAGATCAACCTTTGGCATTGTAGCCCAACCCTTCTGGATATCCTCATCAGTTGGGATATAATCACCCATTTCGCCATTGTTATACTTCTCGTAAGCGACAAGGTCGAAATATCCAGTACCAGTAAGGCCGAACAAGATTTTCTTCTTCTCTCCCGTCTCCTTACATTTCAAAGCCTCATCGATTGCGACACGGATTGCGTGTGAGCTCTCTGGTGCTGGAAGGATACCCTCAACACGAGCGAACATCTCAGCAGCCTCAAATACGCTTGACTGCTCAACAGCCACTGCCTCCATCATCTTCTGATCATATAGTTCAGAAAGAGTTGGACACATACCGTGGAAACGAAGGCCTCCAGCATGGCTCGCAGAAGGGATAAAGCCACTACCAAGAGTGTACATCTTAGCAAGCGGACAGATCTTACCTGTATCACAGAAGTCAAACGCATATTTTCCACGAGTGAAGCTTGGGCAAGACGCAGGCTCAACAGCGATGATTCTGTAATCAGCCTCACCTCTCAACTTCTCACCCATGAACGGAGCGATAAGTCCACCAAGGTTTGAACCACCACCAGCACAACCGATAATGATATCTGGCTTAACACCATATTTATCCAACGCCTTCTTAGCCTCAAGACCGATCACACTCTGGTGAAGAAGCACCTGATTCAACACACTACCCAACACATAACGATAACCCTCAGTGTGAGTGGCAACCTCAACAGCCTCAGAGATCGCGCATCCAAGGCTACCTGTTGTGCCAGGGAAATCAGCAAGGATCTTGCGACCGATTTCAGTTGTGTTTGATGGAGAAGGAGTGACAGTAGCTCCATAAGTACGCATCACCTCACGACGGAATGGCTTCTGCTCGTATGAGCACTTCACCATAAACACCTTACAATCCAATCCGAAGTATGCGCTCGCCATAGAAAGAGCAGTACCCCACTGTCCAGCGCCAGTCTCTGTAGTGACACCGATCAATCCCTGTTTCTTAGCGTAGTATGCCTGAGCGATTGCGGAATTAAGTTTATGGCTACCTGATGTATTGTTACCCTCAAACTTATAATAGATTTCAGCAGGAGTACCAAGTTTCTTCTCAAGACAGTAAGCGCGAACCACTGGAGAAGGACGGTACATCTTGTAGAAATTACGGATTTCCTCTGGTATTGCCACGAATGCAGTATCCTCATCAAGTTCCTGAGCGACAAGTTCACTGCAGAACACAGCACTCAACTCTTCAGCAGTAAGAGGTTTTAATGTGGCAGGGTTTAGAAGCGGAGCTGGCTTCTTCTTCATATCAGCACGAAGGTTATACCAAGCTGTAGGGATTTCATCCTCCGAAAGATAAATTTTGTATGGTATTTTCTGTTCCATGGAATTATAATGTATCTAAATATTTCCTACAAAGTTAAGGATTTGAATTGATTACACAAATATAAATTGCGAAATGCTATTCCGTCGCCTTTTATTTATATAAAATGAATATGGAAGGACGTTTGTTCAGATCTGGCAACGTCATTTTTTTCCATTCAGCCACAGTCTTAGTGACAATATATTCTGTTTCAAGAGTCACATCGCAGGCCACGCAAAGCAGAGTGTTAGGCTGGAGAGTCTGCAGAAGCATCTGCATCATCTTCATATTACGATATGGAGTCTCTATAAAAATCTGCGACTGATGTTCACTTGAGGCGCGATGCTCAAGTTTCTTTATCGCATTCAGTCTGTCAGCTGATTCAATCGGAAGATAGCCCACGAAAGCAAAGCTCTGTCCATTGAAGCCAGAAGCCATAAGTCCCATAAGGATAGACGACGGGCCGACCAACGGAACCACCTTCACATCCTTTCTCTGGGCGATTTTTACCACCTCAGCACCTGGGTCAGCCACACAAGGGCAACCGGCTTCAGAGATTATGCCAACGTCATTACCGTCGAAGAGAGGGTTCAGGAAAGTCGATATTTCTTCCGGAGACGTGTGTTTGTTCAAAGTGTAGAAAGTCAACGCGTCAATATCAATATCCTTATCAACCTTTTTTAAAAATCTGCGGACAGTACGGACATCTTCAACGATAAAATGACGCAACTTACGAATCACCACATAATTATATTGTGGAAACAGATTATCAATGTCACAATCGCCAAGTGTGTTTGGGATCAGATATATAGTACCTTTATTTGCCATATCATATTAAAATGCAGAGACAAAATTAAAGAAAAAAAACGTAAACCCTTGCCGAATGGACAAAAAACGCTATTTTTGTAATGCCACGCCGTCAATTGATTGTTAAACTTTACAATTATAACAACTTTCCGGGTGAAATTGTCGTTTACAATGGCGGGCCTCGACTCAAGGTTGCTTGCAGCCTTGTTTTGCATCGCACGGAGGATTACAAAGTAAACGCGTACCCCAATTCCTTATTTCAGAGGAGTTTAATTTAATCACGGCGTGGCATTTTTGTTTTGTTTTTATGTTATACAATAGGCAACAGTTAAAAAAATCAAAAAAAAGTATACTCCATTTAAAAATTTATTATTTTTGCTAATAAGAAATTGATTGAATGAAAATAATAGGGTTACGAGTATGATGAAGAATTTTACTAAAATATTATTAGGACTGGTTGCATTAGCAACGACTGTCTCCACGAATGCGATGGAATGGAGAGAAGTTTCCACCACAGACTTCGGTGGAAACGATGCAAGTGCAGATGCCATATGTAAAACAGAGCCATCAGATTTGGAAACAGATTTGATATGGTATGATTGGGTCGGCAATTACGAGGCTGGCAAATATATGTTGATTAAAGCCACTCAGCTAGCCACAGTAGGTGTAAAGAACGGAGTCGAGTTCAACCTGACAAACTGGGGTGATTTAAGTTTAGGCGGTTTGTCCGGAGCACCTGTATGGGCACCTGGCGGCGACCACACAAATTCCAATGAAAACATTGGATACTTTATGGCATTTGACTGCAAACAAGGAAATGCAGTAAAGCTATACAAAAAAGTTTTGCCAGTTAGTTGTGCCGGCGTAGAATTCATGCTTGAAGCTCATGTTGCCAATTTGGATTTAAGACATGGAGCCAAGAACCTAATAAAAGTTTCAATTCTAGCAGGAGGTAATGTGTTGGCATCCAACACCGTGTCTTTGTCTCTAGAGAATTCAAACTCAACTTCCATTGATTGGGTTCCACTATCTACAACATTTAAAATTGATGACTCCAGCATCACATCAGTCGACTTTCTAGTAGAGGCGATTGAAGTATTCTCAACAACAGGTTATGATATTGCGTTGGATGACATCACCATTTCAGTGCATCAGCCATCCGTTACTATCATACCAAGCAAATTCTACTACAAAGAGAAAGCAACATTGACGGCATCCTATGACCAGAATGAATTTGACGCATTTTTCGGCTCTTCATACAGCAATGTAGTGTACAAATGGTTTAAAAAGAACGAAACCACTTCTGAGTTTGAAGAGATAAGTGGAGCAAGCGGTGCATATACTGCAGGTAGTGATATGCAATATGAAATATCATCGTTTGAAAAAGAATTGCATAACGGCACATACAAACTTGTAATCTCACCTGACAACAATTTCGGCAACAATCTTTGTTCTATCCAGAAAACGTTTGAGGTGAAGGAGAACAAGAACACAATTTATGTTGTAATGTGCAAGGACTCAACAATCACAACAAAATATGGTGATGTTTTGAGCACAAAAGAGGCAGATGACCAATTAGTAGAGATTCCAGGTAAAGATATCCAATACGAAATCAAGTGCATACCATTCATTCCATTGGATAGCGAGTACATTCCTCAATGTATGAACTCTGAATATCCTACACCAGGCAATATCAGAATCGAGGATTACATAGAGAGAGATCCTGAATCTGGATGTCCGACAAAAGTACAGCCACGCTATATAAAAGTGGAAGAGGGAAATGTGAAAGATGATCCTAAACATCTATGCGAAGGAGACAAATATATCACCGACGACAATGTGGATAAATACTACACTGAAGTAGATGAATCAGGCGAAATAAAAATCGAATTTGATTCAGACGGTTGCCGTCATGAACAGTATATTTTCGTACATCCGAAAAAAGCAGAAGAGGTAGAGGTCACAGTATGTAAGGGAGATTCTTATGATGGTGTTCCTTACAACAAGGCTGGAACATACAAGGGATCAGACATAAAATTGGAAACAATTTGGGGATGCGACAGTGTAATCTCACCAAACATCACAGTTGTTGAGCCTGTTGAAATCACAAAATCAGCTACTGTCTGTCCATCAGACAACTATGAATTTGCCGGCAAAATTTACAACTACCCTATCGACACCGTCATAGTTGAGAAGATAGAGGGTGGAGCCAGCAACGGTTGTGATAGTACTACAACACTTCATTTGGTTGTCAACGAAGGAGGAGAAATCCATATGGATACTCTGATCTGTAGAGAGCAGATTTTGTTCGGAGACTCATTCATGGTCGCAGGAACATTTACAAAGAGAATCTCTGGATACACTGAATCTGGATGTCCTATGGACACTGTTTGGACAATTGAAGTAGTACAGATTTCTTTGCGTCTAAGAATGTTCCAAAACCAAGATGAGGTATGTGAAGGACAGCCATCCACAATAGAGGTTAGTCTTAAGGCTTACGACTCTAAAAATGGAACGACTTACACACCAACCCACTATTGGGATCCAGAAATTCCACAAAACGTCATAAGTCCGACTCTTTACTTGAATGAGACAACCACATACACAATCTATGCCGATTTGGATTTGCCTTCGGATGTAGACAAGACTGCAAAAGGTTGTCATGCAAAAGAATCAATAACTATCACTGTCCATCCGATGCCTGAACTAAGTGTGGATTCTGTGAACCCAGACGAAAGAAGCGTTGAATATACAGTGACAAGTGGAACAATGCCATACCACATGTACCTAGGAACCAAAGACCTAGGCGTTCTGGAAAGCAATTCTGACAAAAAAGACCACCTGCCTTACGGAAAGCATATGCTTCAAGTCAAAGACAGCACAGGTTGCATAGCTGAGCAGGAAATTTCAATTGAAGCGACTCAACCAGAACCAGATCTATACTTCTCTCCAAACGGAGATGGAATAGAAGATGTATGGACTGTTAAAAATCTGGATGTTTATCCAAACTCAACAATCAGAATCTATGACAGATACGGTAAAGTATTACATGCTTCAAGCGGTCAGGATTTCGAACAAGGTTGGGATGGAACATACAATGGCAATAAAATGCCAGCCACCGACTATTGGTATGAAATCACAATCGACGAAATCGACAAACAATATTTCGGACATTTCACTTTGATAAGATAAAATATCATCTATCAATATCAAGAAGGAACGCAATAATATTAGCGTTCCTTCTTGTTTTTTATACATTTTGCACCCCGCATTTATCATTTATAATTGCATATCACCGTCACAAATATTATTTTTGCAGAATAATAGAAATTAATTGACATGGAACAGAAAAGCAACACTGCTATACTACTTATTCACTGTCCTGACCAGGAGGGTATCTTGGCTGCAGTGACCAGCTTCATAAACGTGAACAAGGGAAACATCCTTTACCTTGACCAACACGTGGATTACCAGCAGAATACTTTCTTCACTCGTATTGAATGGGATCTTACCAACTTTCTCATTCCTCGAGACAAACTGAACGAATACTTCTCGACATTGTTTGGTTCACGTTACGATATGCAGTTCAACCTGTATTTCTCTGACATCAAACCTCGCATGGCAATATTCGTATCTAAAATGTCACACTGCTTGTTCGACATACTTGCCCGCTATTCTGCAGGTGAACTTAATGTAGATATTCCATTGATCGTGTCAAACCATCCAGACTTGGCTTGGGTAGGTGAGAAGTTCGGCATTCCTTACCATGTGTTCCATGTGACAAAGGAGAACAAAGCTGAGATAGAGAAAGCGGAAATGGATCTTCTCGCTGAAAACAAAATCGACTTCATCGTTCTTGCAAGATATATGCAGATCATCAGTGAGAATATGATCAACTCTTATCCAAACAAGATTATCAACATCCACCACTCTTTCTTGCCGGCTTTCGTAGGAGCAAAGCCATACCACCAGGCATTTGAGAGAGGAGTGAAGATTATCGGTGCAACATCTCACTATGTGACTACAGAACTTGATGCAGGTCCGATCATCGAACAGGATGTCGCTCGCGTGACACACAAAGATTCTGTGAAAAGTTTCATCCACAAGGGTGAGGATTTGGAGAAAATCGTGCTATCCCGTGCAGTGGAGAAGCATATCGACAGAAAAGTATTGGTCTATAAGAACAAGACCGTCGTATTCTCATAATCCATGCAAGATTTTTTCTCTGCCGACACACTAGACTTTATTTCCGCTCATCAAAATGATGATGTGGCGAAGTTGGCATTGAAATTCTCGTCGAGCAAGGACATTGACATACGTGCCGCCTTACAACAGATTGAAGGCCGTCAGATCGCCAAGGTAAAATTGCCGACATTCGCGAACGCTGAAGATGTAGTTTATCCCGTCAAACTTTCAATGGAGCAATGTTCTTCTGAAAAGACGGCGTTATATAAGCAATCAGTTGCTGGCGATGGTGCTACAATGATAGACCTGACATCAGGTTTCGGCATAGACTTCTTCTTTATCTCCCGCAATTTTCAAAAAGCGGAATATGTGGAACGCAATGCGGACCTATGCAGAATAGCATATCATAATTTCAAGGTCCTCGGTGCGACGAACGTATCAGCAACAAATGCAGACGGCATCGAACTGATAAAGGCATCGTCGTCTCACTATGACCTGGTTTTCCTTGATCCTGCGCGCCGCGACAAAAACGGCAACAAGACCGTGGAAATAAAAGATTGTGAGCCAGACGTTGCGGCACTTAAAGACATGTTGCTGAGCAAATGCGACCGTATGATGCTCAAACTGTCACCGATGCTCGACATCAAATCAGCAGTAAGAGATTTAGGCTGTGTGGAAGAAGTCCACGTGGTAGCTGTAGAAAACGAATGCAAGGAACTACTTTTCGTATGCAAAAAAGATGCAGAATTCAAGCGAATCGTAGCAGCGAACATCAAATCAGATGGGAAGACGGAGATTCTGGAATCAACGGCATCATATTCAGGTTGCCCGGCATACAGCACTCCCCTCACCTATCTCTACGAGCCCAACGTCGCTATTCTAAAAGCCAACATCAGCGATTGCCTGGCATCTGATAAAGTAAAAAAAATAGCTCCTTTCAGCCATATATTCACGTCTGTTGAATTATATGAAAATTTTCCTGGCAGAAAATTCGAAGTGGAGAAGACCTTCTCGATGAACAAAAAAGAACTCAAAGCAAATCTTGAAGGAATAAAACGAGCAAACATCACTTGCAGGAATTTCCCGCTTCAGGCTGATGCACTGAGAAAAAAACTTGGAATAAAAGATGGCGGAGACAAATACATCATCGCCACCACAGATGAAAACGGAAACCATTTATTAACAATTTGCAGAAAAGTATAACCTGCGGCAAAACAAAAAACGCAATGGCATACTTTTTGCAGTGTTTTGAGTGAAACAATAAAAATGATGAGAAAACTATTTACAGTAACTTGTGGCATTTTATGTGCTTCGTTAGCATTCTCAGCCCCTGCCAAAGGCGGCAAAAAGAAAGGTGCAGGCGGAGCATTCACCGAGGGTAGTGTGGCAATGGACATCACAATCGGTGCTCCTACCCATTCTGGAACCGAATTTCGTGAAGTAATGATTCCGCCTCTATCTTTATGCGTTGATGGCGGAATAAGAAGTTTAGGAAAGAGCGGCAAGATGGCAATATCTTTAGGAGGTATGGCAAGTTACTACCTATATGACGTGTGGGGACACAAATATGGCTACAACTATCACGGCTATTACTACAGTTCATCTCTTTTCTACGACGCTGAAATGCACAATGTTTTTGTGGCATTCCGAGGTGCATTCCACTTTGACCCGACAGACCGCATTGATATATATGCAGGCTTGCTAATGGGCGGACACTGGAAGATTTGGGACTATGTGGATGGTCTTGATTACCATAGCTACTATGGTGAGAATCCTACTCGCAACAAATTCTGCTTCGGCCCATTTATTGGAGCGAGATTTTTCGTGACCGATGGATTCGGATTCAAAGCTGAGTTTGGTGCAGACTCTGGTAACGGTATCCCATACGCTCAAGCCGGAATCTCATTCAAAATAAAATAACATGGCAGATTCTCTGCAGCAATATCCAGAGACTCAGTTATAGTCATAAGAAAAACGTAAGAGGGTGTATCATTGCTTGGTACACCCTCTTGACATTTGTATGGGGGAGCCACGATTCACCCATATACACACAAATAAAAAAAGAAAATCATCACAAACCTAAGTCTGCAATGATTTTCTATAAGAGTTCTAAGTCTGTTTGTAAAACTTAATACGGTAACAGAAAATTAGGATTAGTCCAACAATAAATCACTTTATACGATATTGTTTGTTTTGGCATCCAAAAAGACAATTTTAGGTTGTCTTGTTTGAGCCTCTTCCTCAGTCATCCAACCGTAAGCCATGATGATCACGATGTCGCCGACCTCAGCCTTTCTTGCCGCAGCTCCGTTAAGACAGATGACACCAGAGTTTCTTTCGCCTGGGATGACGTATGTCTCGAAACGTTCTCCGTTGTTGTTGTTGACGATATAAACCTTTTCGTTAGGCAGGATGCCTGCTTTATCCAAAAGCTCGGCATCGATTGTGATGCTGCCGATGTAGTTTAGGTTTGCTTCCGTCACAACGGCTCTATGAATCTTTGATTTTAGAATCTGAACAAACATCGTCTTTTATTTTTTATATTGGATATTGTCGATTAGTCTCACCTTTCCGCAATATACAGTGATGCATCCTACTGGATTATCACAGTCGTTCCAGCTGCTGATTGGCTGTAGCGTTGTGCCGTTGACGATTTCGTAATACTCAACCTCAAGTTCGCCACCTTTGTTGATCTCGTCTATAACCCATTGCTGCAATTCCTTGACACTTTTCTCTTTAAGTAAAGACTGGCTTTTTGCAAGGGTCTGTGAGATGCGTACTGCGATCTGTCTCTCATTCGCAGACAAAAGAGTGTTACGGCTACTCAATGCCATTCCGTCAGCCTCTCTTATGATTGGGCATCCGACGATTTCGATCGGATAGTTGAATTGGCGGACCATCTCACGGATGATTGCCAACTGCTGGTAGTCCTTTTCTCCGAAGTAAGCCTTGTTTGGCTGGGCGATATCAAACAAGCGGGAAACCACCTGAGCGACACCGTTGAAATGGCCTGGACGCATTGGTCCCTCCATCACTTTGTCGAGTGGAGTGAAATCAAACTGACGAGTGTCAGGGTAAGGATAAATCTGCTCCACAGTAGGTGTGAAAGCGATGTTGGCTCCCAAACTCTCAAGCAAAGCGCAATCCGCTTCCACTGTGCGTGGATAAGTGGCCAAGTCATTCTTATTGTTAAACTGAGTCGGGTTGACAAAAACACTTACGATAACAACGTCGTTTTCAGCAACCGCCTTTTTTACCAATGATGCATGTCCGTTGTGAAGTGCACCCATAGTCGGCACCAAACCGATTTTCAGTCCTAATTCCTTGAATAAAGAAACTAAAACTTCTAACTCAGATGTTTTTTTTACAATCTTCATGTCCGTATATTTTTGCTAAAGACGCACAAAAGTAGTCATTAAAAAGTTATTATAGAACATAAAAAATTATTTTTTTGGTCAAACCGACCAAACTTTGCGCATTTTTGACTACTTTTGTATATCCTATAATTATAAAATCGCAGATGAGCGCATTAAAAGTTTTATACATTTCGCAAGAAATTACCCCATATTTGCCGTCGACTGTACGAGCAGATTTGTGTAGGCAGCTTCCTCAGGCTGTGCTTGAGAAAGGCAAGGAGGTGCGTATATTCATGCCTAAGTTTGGAAACATCAACGAACGAAGAAACCAATTGCATGAGGTTATCCGTTTGTCTGGCATGAATATTTGTATTGACGATACCGACCATCCTTTGATCATTAAGGTTGCCTCAATACAACAGGCTCGCATGCAGGTCTATTTTATTGACAATGAGGATTTCTTCCAGCGTAAGTATGACATTGCTGATGAAAATGGAGAGTTTGAGGATAACGAAGATCGTGCGATTTTCTTCCTTCGTGGAGTGCTTGAGACAGTCAAGAAGCTCCGTTGGTCGCCGGATGTGATCCATTGTCATGGATGGATTTCAGCGTTGGCCCCTATCTATATTAAGCGTGCTTATAGCAATGATCCTTTCTTCAAGGATTCCCGCATCGTTTACTCAGTATACGATGACGACTTCAAGAATAATTTTTCCGCAAAATTCGCTGAAAAGTTGAAGATAAATGGCATCTCTGATGAAGACGTTGCCGACATCAAGGACAAAGAGGTAAGTTTTGTTGATCTCACTCGTTTTGCGTTGAAGTATTCGGATGGCGCGGTACAGGGAAGTGAGAATATCAACTCCGACCTAATCGCTGATTTACAGAATATGGGCGACAGATTTGTGCCATACCAGGGTGAAAATTACGTTGATCCTATTGATGCGTTGTATGATAAGGTAGCAAGTAGTCCTAAATTGTAATGAATAGATTCTTTTTATATTTCACATGCCTTTTGGCTCTTGTGTTTACTTCATGTAATGAAGATGATGGAATTGGTCTGTCAATTCAACCTGATGAGGACTTTTTGTCCACTAACTCAGCAAGAGTATACTGCTCTACAGGCACAGAAAAGTGTGATTCAGTCTTAGCAAAATCCGATTATCTATATCTTGGACAGTATGCCGACGACGTGTTCGGCATCACTCGTGCTGAATTCATGACTCAGATTGACGGACGTCTTGGTGATTTGCAGATACCTGACACAACCGTGACAAACTCAAATTCAGTTTCTGGAATCAGCATAGGAATATTGAACTCTATTGACGACCATTATGGATACATTTCGTCGATCCGCAACGGACGCGATGTAAGAGTCGACTCAGTAGTGTTTTATATCCAGTATTCCAATAAATATGTAGGGGACAGTACAGCTCTTCAATCAATCAAGCTATACGAATTAAACAAGACTTTGCCTGGCATGAACGCGTCATACTCCAACATGAAAGTGGAGGATTATTGTGACAAGTCGATACTTTTAGGCAAGGCCACTTATCGTATTTGTGGAGACAAGACAATCAGAATCAAGCTTGACGATGAATATGCCAAGAAACTTATGGATGTCTACGTCAACAAGACTATTTCTACTCAGGATGAATTCAACAAATTATACAAAGGATTCTATATCAGCCATTCATTTAATGAAGGAGCTGTAATCACATGTACCTCAGTAGGTTTGCAGGTTTATTATTCGTTCGACGCAGACATCTACACAAAGTACGACAACAGAGACACTGTAGTCACAGGAAGAAGCATCATGGTAAATGGCAGCCATATCAACCCATTGGTATCTAGCTTTTTGCTTACTGCTAACAAAGGTATAAATCAAGTGAATTTGTTCTCTCATCCTGATTTGGATGAAAAGTTGAAGAACCTGGAGACACAGCCCTACTCCTATATCTTCACTCCTGCTGGCTTATACGCCAACGTGACTATTCCTATTGAAGATGTAAAAGACAGTATTGTCAAAACAGTTGGTGCAAACAATTTGTCGAATGTGATGTTTAACGCGGCAAAATTCAAATTGCCGGTAGAGAAAATAAATTGGAAGACATTTCTGAGCAAAACGCCTAACTCATATCTTATGATGATAAAGCGTGATAAGATAGTGGATTTCTTCTACAACAACGAAAGTCCAGACGCCCTTGAATCGTTTGTGGCGGTATACGACACTGCCTCTGCCTCATATTCTTTTGATATCGCGTTTGCGGCCCAACAATATTTGAAAGGAAACAAGCAGGTGTTCGATGATTTGGTTTTACTGCCTGTTACCGGAATGTCTGCTGGCAGCACTACTTGTTACAAACAGTATCTTATGACTTCAGCAATACGCTTGCATGCCAGTAATGTGGAAAATGACAAAAAACGTCCAAGTTTGGATTTCGTATATACAAGCAGATAGTAATTGATGATGGTAGACTCTATGAACAGAAAAAAGGCAACGTTATTTGTAGCGATTGTCGCCCTGTTGACTGTTTTGCCATTCATTGGTCTGAATGAATTTCACACAAAAGGAGAACCTAGAGAGGCTGTGGTAAGCCTTTCCATGTTGTTGCAGGACAATTGGATACTTCCCATCAATAATGGTGGCGACATTCCGTACAAGCCTCCTTTTTTCCATTGGTGTATAGCTGTTGTATCTCTGATTTTGGGTGGAGTGAGTGAGTTCACATCACGAATTCCGTCATCATTGTCTTTTGTGACCATGATTGCCGCAACTTTTGCATTCTATGCAAAATATTCCGACAAAAAGTTGGCTATGCTGACAGCGATGGTCTCACTATCTACATTTGAGCTTCACCGTGCAGGAATGAATTGCCGCGTCGACATGATGCTGACAATGGCCATGGTATGCTCACAATATCTCCTTTTCAGATGGTGGAAAGACGGGATGAGACAGCTACCTTGGTTGGCCCTCATCACCATGAGTTGCGCCACACTTACGAAAGGACCTATAGGAGTATGCCTTCCTTGCGCTGTATTCGCTGTTTTCCTGATGATTCGTAGAGTCAAATTCTGGACAATAGTATGGAAACTTGCGTTGGTTGCCATCATATCCATGATAGCACCGTCATTATGGTATATCGCAGCTTACAATCAGGGAGGTGACAGTTTCTGGGCACTTGTGTATGAAGAGAATGTAGGCCGTCTGACCGGAACAATGACATATGAGTCACATGAAGGACCAGCCGTGATCAATTTTGTTTACCTGATTTCCGGCTTCCTGCCATGGACATTTGTCCTGCTTATCTCATTGTTCTTTTTGCCATGGAAATCATATTCATTCGCAAAAGGGCTGGGAGTAAAAGGATGGTTCAAGAAAAAATATGATGAGTTAGTGTCTATGTCTGATGTCAGATTGTATACACTTCTGTGTGCGGTGTTGATCGTATTGTTTTTCTGTATCCCGAAGAGCAAGAGAAGCGTCTACCTGATGCCATCATTCCCATTCATCGCGTACTTCATTGCCGAATACATCAAGTATCTGGCAAATGAGTTTCCGAGATGTTGCAAGATCTTCAAAAACATCCTGATTGGCCTGACAATCACTGTGTTCGTGATTCACATATTACTTGTGGCAGGCATTGTTCCGGAGAGTGTTTATCCAAAGAAAGATTTGGATTTCGCGATGGTATCGGCATTGGCAAATTACAGCAAAACGACACTTGCAATTGCGATAATAGCAGCAACTTCATTAGTGGTTTATTTCGCACGAAAAAAGTTGACGACCGCAATGGTCGCTCTTTCCATAATATTTTTCGCATTGTTGGACGCCATCTATTTGCCGACAGTGCTGAATGCAAAAAGTGTGAAGAGATTTGCGGCGGATATAGAGAAAGTCGTTCCGACGGGAGAGATCTATTCTTTCTTGCCCGACGACTTGACACCTAACGGCAATCCGCTTCATTTTTTTGAACTTGACTACTATTTAAATGATAGAGTCCGTTTATTTATCAAAGAAAAACCGTCGGATGGCTATTTGATAGTTTTAAGAAAAGATTTTCAGCAATATTTTGACAAGGATTCCGAATCAAAACTGGTTGATAATTATATATTTGACGAGGTGTTGCATACCGATCGCAACTATGGATCGTTTAAAGATATAATTTGTTTGATGCATTTTGAGGTGGTGAAATAAAAATTTATTTTTATCTTTGCTATTGTGTTTTCTTGTGCAATGCGTGCTTTGACTTATAAAATAGTGAGTTTCATTATTGTAACGCTGTTTTTGTCGTTGCAGTGTGTGTCGGCTGAAAAGTTCAAGGTGGTTCTAGATCCTGGCCATGGTGGTCGAGATTGTGGAGCTATCGGAATAAAGAAGAAAATCTATGAAAAGGATTTGAATTTGAAAGTCGCACTGAGGGTTGGCGAGCTCCTGAAACCTGATGAAAACACTGAAGTCATTTTCACTAGAAAGAAGGATTTTTTCATTCCGTTGGATGAAAGGCCTAAGATTGCCAACAGAGCGCAGGCGGACTTGTTCATTTCGATCCATGCCAACGCATCCGAATCGACTGCAGTGAATGGTTTTGAAACCTACACTTTGGGAGAGAGCAGAAATGACGTGTCTGTACGAGAGAACAAGGTGGCTGAACTTGAAGAGAACTACCGCAACAAGTATAACTTCAAGGACGACACGGATGAAAATTTCATATTCAGCAATATGATGCTCGATGCCGGCAGCGGAGGAGAGATGAGCATCAGATTGGCACAGTTGGTCCAGTCTCAATTCAAAGAGAATACCGACCGTGTCGACAGAGAAGTGAGACAAGCAAATTTCTGGGTGCTGAAACATATATTGATGCCCGGAGTTTTGATAGAAATGGGATATCTTTCCAACACGATAGAGGAAGATTACCTGTCGAAAGAAGAGAATTTGGAGAAAGTCGCATTGTCTATATATCAGGCAATTGTGATGTACAAAGATGAATTCATAAAGAAGAGCAAGACGCTTGACGATGTAAAGGACGAGTCTGTTGAAGATGAAATTGTGTATCGTGTCCAACTATTTTCGTCAAACAAAAAGTTGCCAGCGAATTCACCGAAATTCAAGACCTGTACTCCGGCTATTGAGATGCAAGAAGGTGGGCTCTACAAATATATGTATGGTAAAGAGACCACTTTTTCGGATGCTCAGCTGCTACGAAGTAAAGCTAAAATGGAATTCCCAGATGCTTTTATCGTGGTGTTCAAGAACGGAGAAAAGTTGGTCGGTGCTGAAGCCCGTCCATATTTGAAATAAAGAACAAAGAAAAACTATATAACAATGAACTTTAAATATAGTCGAGAATTTTTAATCGGTTTATGTGTTATAGCCACTGTCGCTATACTTTACTTCGGAATACATTATCTGAAGGGTGTCAAGGTCATGACCCCCAGCAATCTATATTTTGTGAAATTTGAGAATGTGAACGGACTGCTTGAGTCAAGCAAGATCATGTCGCGTGGTGTGGCAGTCGGAAATGTGCATTCTATCGATTATAACTACAAAGATCCTAACGCACCTGTAGTGGTCAGACTAAATTGTGACAATCAGCTTGTGTTGCCAAAGGGAACAAAGGCGTTGCTTGCTTGTGAACTTTTGGGTGGAGCCACACTTTCTCTTGATTTGAAGTGTGATGGTTCAGGTGAATATTACAAGAGTGGAGACACAATTCCGTCGCTATTCGTGCCAGGAATGCTTGATGCTGTTTCTAATGAGATCATGCCGAGAGTCGCAGAGATCATTCCACAGCTAGATTCTTTGATGCTTTCTTTGAGCATGATAAGCAATGACCAGAAACTGTCACAGTCGATATCTAATTTCTACGACATCACAAACAATTTGAAGGGAGCATCCGCAAAATTCAATGCTATGATGTCGACGGAGGTACAGCCATTGTTGAGCGATGCCCGTACTATGGTGAACACATTCAACAAGGTAGGAAACAACTTGAGTCAGGTGGACTTCCAGTTGACTTTCACAAAAGTAAACACTACACTTGCTAGTTTCAACTCACTATCTAATGAAATCCAAAACGGAAGCGGTTCGATTAGTCTGTTGCTAAAAGACCCTTCTCTATATAACAACTTGTCGAACACAGCGAACAGCGCAAATTCGTTGTTGCAAGACTTGGAAAAGAATCCTGGCCGATATGTTCAATTCTCGCTATTCTCACGTAAGAAGAAGGGCGACGCAGAAGTGTCAGAATCAGCCAAATAATATTTAAATCACGAAGAGTAAATCACGAATTAGGACAAAATATAGCAATTATGAAGGATCAGAATGAAAGCTTGAATGAATGTCAGACGAAATGGGGCGAATGCCTTTCGCGTATTAAGGATATTGTATCTGACGAGCAATATGTCACTTGGTTCGCGCCAATAGTGCCAGTCTCTTTTGCTGACGGCAATCTAGTGCTTGCTGTAGAAAGTGATATGGTGCGCGCGTATTTGGAGGATCATTTCTCTCAGATTCTTACCGCATGTATCGGAAGATGTTTCGGCAAGGTCAACCTTAAGTGGAGAGTCAAGGTCGTTGCAAGTCGCAATGAAAGTGAGTCGGTATCTGTATCTCAACCGGCAAAGCTGCAGGAGCCTGGCTATGATCCGTTTGCCGTACGTAGACGTTCGTTTGAGAATCATTTGAACAGACAGTGGACATTCGACAATTTCATAGAAGGCAAGAGCAACACATTTGCCAGAAAAATTGCGATGAACGTAGCCCAGAAACCAGGTGCTCAGTTCTACAATCC
>JAEEMG010000010.1 GCA_016283095.1 Paludibacteraceae bacterium
GAAAAAATTTTGCGAGGACGTTTGCTTCTTTGCAAGTCTCAAATTAGAATTTGATGGAATCACAAGAACAAGCGTTTCCGCAAATTTCTTTGTGGGTGGTGATGGATTCGAACCACCGAAGTCGAAAGACAGCAGATTTACAGTCTGCCCCTCTTGGCCACTCTGGAAGACGCCCTAAAAAATCTGCGCCTCTTGTCGGATTCGAACCAACGACCCCGAGATTACAAATCACGTGCTCTGGCCAACTGAGCTAAAGAGGCAAGTGGGAAAACCTTCTACATCACACCGCTACGACCGACTTACCCTTGCTGCGTTCAAACCCTGGGGGATTCGAAGGGAGCTGGTTGTGTAGCGCTTTCCCGAGTGCAAAAGTATAAACTATTTATCACACAGCAAGTGTTTTCTGAGTTTTTTTTGCTAAAAGTTGCTTATTTCTCTATGTATTATGCAAATATAAAATCCGATTGATCTCAATTTTGATAAAAAAATGATCCGATGTCTCTGGTTTGAGTTTGGGATGTTGAAGGGACCTTTTCATTAATGATACAAAAAATGCGTTTTTTGACAGTTTTGTGCTAAAAGAAGAATATTCTATATTTGAGAAATGTCATGTTGTATATATACTATATTATTGTATTTTTATTAGTGTATTTGTCGTTTTGATGTTTGTTTTTTTGCCATAATGTAATTTTTTTGGTATTTTTTAATACTTTTGTGGCCAGTTTAGGTAATGAAACATGGAGATTATAAAAGTCTCATTTTTCATAACACATTTTTAATTAATAACTTGATAATGGATACTATCCTCAATTTATTATCGTTATTCGGTTCTCTTGCACTTTTCCTTTTCGGTATGAAAACGATGAGTGAAGGTTTGGAAAAATTTGCAGGTGATCGATTGCGAGCAATTCTTGCGGCAATGACCAAAAATCGTGTAATGGGTGTCGTTACCGGTATCGTGATTACTGCAATGATTCAATCTTCGAGTGCCACGACCGTGATGGTTGTGAGTTTCGTGAATGCGGGATTGATGAATCTTACCCAGGCTATTGGTGTTATTATGGGTGCCAATGTTGGTACAACGGTGACGGCATGGATGATTTCCGCTATTGGATTCAAAGTGAACATAGCAGCTCTTACTCTTCCTTTGCTATGTGTAGGAATGCCACTTATTTTCAGCAGTATAAGTAAACGAAAAAGCGTCGGAGAGTTCATCTTCGGTTTCGCCTTCCTATTTATGGGATTGAGCTATTTGCAGCAGTCGGCTACCGATTTGAATATTGGTTCCTACGTTGCCACCATGTTGGCTGGCGTAGCGGACGGAGGTTTTCTTACAATTCTCCTTTTCGTAGTAGTCGGAGCATTGGTTACAATGTTAGTACAAGCATCAGCGGCCACAATGGCAATCACGCTGATGCTTTTTGATATGCATATCCAGGGATTTGGTTTCGAGCAAGCTGCAGCTCTTGCGATGGGTCAGAACATAGGAACGACTATCACTGCCTTTATGGCATCCCTTACTGCAAACACTCAGGCTAAACGAGCAGCGTTGGCGCACATGTTCTTCAATGTTTTCGGAGTGCTTGTCGTTTTGATAATGTTCTATCCGTTCTGTGATGCGGTGACTTGGATTGTAGCCAATGTGCTTCATGCAGGTGACAATGATTTGTTCCGTCTCTCTGCATTCCATACGGCTTTCAACATCTTCAACACATTATTATTGATCGGATTTGTGAAGCAGATTGAAGCATTTGTTTGCAAGGTGTTGCCAATGCCTGAAAATCAGGATGCTGAAAACCGTTTGTTGTTTATCTCAGGAGGTTTGCTTTCCACGGCTGAGCTTTCTATTCTTCAGGCAAACAAAGAGATTGTGGTGTTCGGTGAACGTTGCCGCAGAATGTTGACGTTTGTGCCAAAGGCATTGGAGTGCAAAAAAGAGGAGGATTTTGAGAATGCGTACAAAAAACTGGTACATTATGAGCAAATCACCGACAATATGGAGGATGAAATCGGAAAGTATCTTGGTCTGGTTAGTGAAGGTCGTTTGAGTGGAGAATCGAAAAATGCCATAGCTTGTATGCTTCGTGAGATTGGTGAATTGGAGAGTATCGGCGACAGTATTTTTCACCTTGGCCGAACAATATCCCGTCTACGCGAATATGGAGAAGAGACTTTCAATGATGAGCAACTCGCTAATATCACTAAGGCTCTGCAAATAGTAGACGAATCTTTGGTGGCGATGATCAAAGTGCTTTCATTGCCAGAGGAGAAGGCTGTCAACCTGAAGGAAAATATTGGCATTGAGGATCGTTTGAATGAACTTCGTACAAGATGTACGGAGAAAAATGTGGAGGCGATCAACAATAAGGAATATAGTTATCGTCTTGGTACGTATTACATTGATTTTATCAATGAGTGTGAGAAAGCTGGCGACTACGTGATGAACGTTGTCCAGTCCGTAGCCAAGATGCAGGCGTGATTTTGATTTCAAATCATAAATAGAGAACCGTTTCATTTTTGAGACGGTTCTTTTTTTGACATTTCGTATTTCTCTATAAATTTGTTATTTTTGCACAAAAATTAATTTGTATAGATGATTTCTGTAAACCAAGTCACTGTTGAGTTTGGTGGCTTCACTCTGTTAGACGATATATCTTTTGTGGTCAACGACAAAGACCGCATCGCTCTTGTTGGTAAGAATGGTGCAGGCAAATCGACAATGTTGAAAATCTTTGCTGGTCTGCAAAACCCATCTAAGGGTTCGGTGTCGGTGCCAAAGGAGACAACCATAGGTTACCTTCCTCAGCATATGATCCACAACGACAACTGTACAGTTATGCAGGAGGCTGAGAAGGCTTTCTCCCACGTCTCTGATCTTCAGGCAAAAATTGATAAACTTGGAGCTGAGCTTGCTGAACGTACTGATTATGAGAGTGATTCTTATCATCAGTTGATCGACCGTCTGACGGAAGCCAATGAGAAACTTGCCATTCTTGGTGGAGGAAACTATATAGGTGAGATTGAGCGTACACTTTGCGGACTTGGTTTCACTCGTGAGGATTTCAACCGTCAGACGAGTGAGTTCAGTGGTGGATGGCGTATGCGTATAGAATTGGCAAAGATCTTGCTGATGCGTCCCGACGTGTTGCTTCTCGACGAGCCTACCAACCATTTGGATATCGAGTCGATCTGGTGGCTTGAGAATTTCTTGAAAAGTTCGGGTTGTGCTGTAGTGCTTGTGTCGCACGACCGTGCATTCATAGATAATGTTACAAATCGTACTATCGAGATCTCTCTAGGAAAAATATACGATTACAAGGTGAATTATTCTCACTATGTACAGCTTCGTAAAGAGAGACGTGAGCAACAGATTCGCGCGTATGAAAACCAACAGAAGCAGATTGCCGATACAGAGGAATTCATTGAAAGATTCCGTTACAAGGCGACAAAGAGTGTGCAGGTGCAGAGCCGTATCAAGCAACTTGAAAAAATAGAGAGAATTGAGGTAGACGAGGAGGATAACGCTGCTCTACACCTTAAATTCCCGCCAGCACCACACAGCGGATCCGTCAGTGTGGAGGCAAAGAACCTTACTAAGAAGTATGGCGACCATGTGGTGCTTGACAATATAGACATCTGCATCAAACGTGGAGAAAAGGTCGCTTTCGTAGGTAAGAACGGTGAAGGTAAGTCTACTCTTGTGAAATGTATCATGAATCAGATAGACTACGATGGAGAACTCCGTCTGGGTCATCTGGTGAAAATCGGATATTTCGCACAGAATCAAGCTTCGCTTTTGGATGGCGAGTTGACTGTGTTCGACACGATTGATTATGTGGCGACGGGAGAGATCCGCACAAAAATCAAGGATATCCTCGGTGCTTTCATGTTTGGTGGAGAGGCATCAGAGAAGAAGGTGAAAGTGTTGTCGGGAGGTGAGAGAACGCGTTTGGCGATGATACGTCTGCTTCTCGAACCAGTCAATTTCCTTGTGCTCGACGAGCCTACCAACCACTTGGATATGCGTACTAAGGATGTGTTGAAGGAGGCGATCAAGGCATTTGACGGCACTGTGATTGTTGTGTCGCACGACCGTGAGTTCCTTGATGGATTGGTGGAGAAGACATACGAGTTTGCCAACCATAAGGTGGTGGAACATCTCGGTGGAATCTATGATTTCCTAAAGAGCAAACAGATGGAAACGCTTCAGGAGTTGGAGGTCAAGAAAACGGTTGCCGACAGCAACGTCGCTGCAAAGGCTCCGACAGAGGGCAAACTTTCTTATGAGGCTCAGAAGGAGAAACAGAAGCAGGTTCGCAAGGCAGAAAAAGCCGTGGCTGATAATGAGGCTGAGGTGGCAAAACTAGAGAACAAGATCGCAGAGATAGAAGCAAAATTGGCGGAAGGTGATACTGACGCAGATTTGCTGACTCAATATGAAAAGGCCAAAAAGAGCCTTGATGAAAAGATGTACGAATGGGAAATCCTGACGGAGGAACTAGAAAAATTAAAGAATGAACAGTGATGAAAGAGAATGAAATGATATTTGGAATCCGCGCGATCATAGAAGCGATCGAGTCGGATAAGGAGATTGACAAAATCATATTGAAGAAGGATCTTCAGAGTGAGTTGTCGCACGAACTTTTCGAAGTCCTTCGTTCGCATCCTTTGATTCAGGTGCAGCGTGTGCCTCTTGAGAGAATCAACAAATATACCCGCAAGAATCATCAGGGTGCTATTGCTTTCATCAGCAGCACTCATTATCAGAGAGTTGAGGATCTTGTGCAGAATATTTTCGAGGAGGGCAAGGATCCGTTCTTCATTATATTGGACGGTGTGACAGATGTCAGAAACTTCGGTGCCATCGCACGTACATGTGAGTGTGCTGGTGTCGACGCGATTGTCATACCTTTCCGTGGAAGTGTCAGTGTGGGTGCAGACGCAATCAAGACATCTGCAGGAGCTTTGCACACATTGCCTGTATGTAAGGAGAAGAATCTTGTGCAGACGGTGAAATACTTGAAAGCCAGTGGAGTGCGCGTCGTCGCAGCCACAGAGAAAGGCGATAAGGTTTATACAGACACTGATTTGACTGGTCCGTTGGCAATCGTCATGGGAGCTGAGGATACAGGTGTGTCGCCTGAGATAATAAGATTGTGCGACGATTTGGTAAAGATTCCGATCAACGGAAAAATCTCATCACTTAACGTGTCTGTTGCGGCTGGAGTGATGATCTATGAGTCTATTCGTCAGCGTCAGAAGTAAAAACAGCTATTGAGATCCGTTATGGAGGTATTGTACGAAGATAACCATATAATCATAGTGAACAAGACTTGCAGAGAGATTGTGCAGGGTGACAAGACCGGTGACACAACTCTTGGCGAGCAGATAGCGGCATATATAAAGGAAAAGTATGCCAAACCAGGCAATGTCTTCGTGGGTGTGGCTCATAGGCTCGACCGTCCGACCAGTGGTGTGGTTGTCTTTGCCAAGACCAGCAAGGCTCTTTCCCGTCTGTGTGATATGTTTGCGCATCACGACGTGAAGAAACTCTATTGGGCAGTGGTGAAGAATGCACCGAAGGAGGATGAGAAGACGTTGGTCAACTATCTGAAACGCAATGAGAAGCAGAACAAGAGTTTTGTGGTAGGCAAGGGAGTCAAGGATGCGAAAGAGGCGATACTGACTTACCGTACCATCGCTAAATCAGACAATTACACGTTGCTTGAGGTCGATTTGGCTACAGGACGTCACCATCAGATACGTTGTCAGCTGGCAAACATTGGTTCACCTATCAAAGGTGATTTGAAATATGGTTTTCCACGCTCAAATCCAGACGGAGGAATCTCTCTGCATGCCCGTTCGATCGAGTTTATCCATCCTGTGTCTAAAAAAGAGATAAAGGTGGTGGCTCCGGTTCCAAACGACAATTTATGGAAAGAGTTGGAACGATTGGCGATGAACGCAGATGCTAATGATTGTGATACGTCTCACAATGATGTTGGTTAATATAGAAAGAAGATAATGGATATTTTCAGCCAGGAAATAGAGAATTATATCACGTCTCACATCGAGCCAGAACCAGATTTCTTGAAGAAACTTGTTCGTGACACTAATCTGTATACTCTCAAGCCACGTATGCTATCCGGACATTTGCAGGGACGATTGTTGAAGATGTTCTGTGCTATGACGGGGGCAAAGAGAGTCGTGGAAATCGGCACGTTCACCGGATATTCCGCGCTTTGTATGGCAGAGGCTTTGCCTGCTGATGGAGAGGTGCATACTATCGACATCAACGACGAGTTGGAAGAGTTGATTCTCAACGGATTCGACAGAGCCGGTGAGGTTGGCAAGAAAGTCCATTTCCATATAGGAGACGCTGCAGAATTGATACCGCAGATGGAAGGCGAGTTTGATGTCTGCTTTATGGATGGCAACAAACGTCATTATATGGAGTACTTGGAAGCCGTCTACCCAAAGATGCGAATGGGCGGATTGATAATCGCGGACAACACATTGTGGGATGGACATGTGTTGGAAGAGGATAGAAACGATGCTCAGACGGCAGGAATCAAGAAGTTCAACGATTCGGTTTGTGCCGACGATAGATTCTTCGTGACTATGGTGCCGTTGCGTGACGGAATGACTTTGATAAGGAAAATAAAATAAGAAAACTATGAATATCAGATTATTATTAGCAATAGCTACGCCCCTTTTTGCTGCTTCTATATTTTCATCTTGTGACGATGATGATGAAGAGACAAGTAACCTTAATTCATATCAGGAGAATAAAGAGTATGGTGAGAGGTTTTTGATGGAAAAAAGGACGGAAGAGGGAATAATCGAATCTTCTACGGGATTGTTGATCAGTGTCAACACATTGAATCCTACAGGAATACGTCCAGAAGACGGAGACACGATTTATGCTGTTGTGACTGGAAACAAGATAGAAAACAAGCAGAATGAGTTTAGATATGATACAATAAAAGGCACAATGCAAGGACAGGTGAAAGCTTTGGTGGAGGGAATCAAATATATGACATCCGGTTCGGATTTTGATTTTTATTCTCCATACTATCTTGCATATGGAACGGTTTCTCATGAAGGAATGAGCCGTGATCCAAAGATGACGGTGACGGTGAATCCGTATTCAGCGGTAAAATTCAATGTCAAGTTGCTTGGTGTTAAGAAATTGGATAAATAATACATCAAAATAAAGCAACAGACTACCAATCAAAGGGGACAATACACAAAGGCAGTGTATTGTCCCCTTTTTTATAATGAGAGACTGAATTTTTAACCTTTCATCTCAACATGTGCTTTTCCCTCTTTTATTGTAATAATCTTGTCCGCACCTGCAATGGTTCGCAATCTATGTGCGATAACCAACACTGTTTTTCCCTTGATTAGTTTGGAAATAGATTGTTGTATAAGCGTCTCGTTCTCAACGTCTAGTGATGCGGAAGCCTCATCCAAAAGAATTATTGGTGCGTTTTTGAGGAATGCGCGTGCTATGGAAATACGCTGACGCTCACCGCCGGAGAGTTTCTTTCCGTTTTCACCTATAATGGTATCCCATTTGTCAGGTAATTGTTCGATAAACTCTGTGCAGTTGGCCAGTGCTGCGGCTTGTTTCACTTGGTCGTCGGTGGCGTTTTTGTCGCCGATACGAATGTTTTCCATAATTGTATTGTTGAAAAGAGTGACATCTTGGAAAACAATAGAGTAGATACCCATCAGTTTTTCTGGATCAACCTTAGAAATATCCTGTCCACCTACGGTTATTTTACCGGAGTCAATATCCCAAAATCTTGCAGCAAGACGAGATACAGTTGTTTTGCCACTTCCGGAAGGGCCGACCAATGCTGTTATTTCACCTTGTTTCGCAGTAAACGAAACACCGTCGAGAATTTTTTTGCCGTCTTGGTACGAAAATATGACATTGTCAAATACTATATCTCCGCCATTAACTCTGAGTTCCTCAGTGGCCGATTGTTCCTTGTGTAGGAGAATGTTGTTGAGACGGTCGCTGTTGACGTCGAGAGCTATAATAGCGGCAAAATGTTCAAGCGAAATAAGCAATGGATCGTAAAGACGGGATACAACAATCAAAAACAGGAAATATTCCAAGACTCCCAATTGTCCTGATTTCAAAAGCATTGCACCGACAAGGGCTGTGGTGGCGATACCGAATTTCAAAATCATTTCGGCATTGCAGACAAACACTCCAGTGCCGAGTTCACTCCACAACTTACGCTTCTCTAATGTATGGATCTTGTCTTTGACCTCTTGGTAATAACTCTCTTGTGCGTTATTCTGACGGAGATCACGGATAGTCTCTAAACATTCCTGTATTTTTTCGGTCATCTCTACCTGGGCGATGCTCTGCTTTCTGCCCAAGCGTTGCTGAACACTGCGTGAAAATGCTACAATTATTAGGCAAATTGGCAAGACCCAAACAGCGGCTAAAGCCATCTTCCAGTTTATAAAAAATAGACACACAGCCAATATGCAAGTGCTTGCTATCGAACCTATAAACTGTGGAATGAAGTGTGATGAAGCCTGTTCTATTTGAGCTGCATCATCCATGATTGTTGATGTTAGATCTGCGCTATCTTTTTTTGAAAAAAATGATAGTGGCAGATGACGTAGTTTTTCGGCTAAAGAAATACGTCTGATCCCGCTTTCTTTGTAGGTAGAAAAGTAGCAAGTGTTATATTGGATGACGGTTGTCACTGCCATAATCACAACCCATATGCAAATGCCTGATATATAAAACGAGGCCTTTCCTTCAATGTCCCCGTCCAGCATGTCTCTCACCAAAAAATAAAGCAGAACGACTGGAGAAAACAAAGTCAGATTATAAAATATATTAGCTATCGACGCTACAACCATCGCCTTCGCACCTTCGTCTGAAAGTGCATATTTTTGTTTGAAATTTGTCATAGTTATAATGATGAATTTAATTTTCTATTTTCCATTCCACAGACTTTTGATAGTCTCTGAACATTTTTGAGTATGCACCATTCTGGGACACAAGTTGTTGATGTTTGCCGTTTTCGATGATTTTGCCATCTTTTAATACATAGATTTGATCGCAATCCACTATTGTAGAAAGACGGTGTGCTATCTTGATTACTGTTTTTCCTTTGGATATTTCGTTGAATGCCTTCAACACTTTTTCCTCGTTTTCTGGATCTGCGAATGCGGTCGCTTCGTCGAGTACGAGAATAGGGGAGTTTCTCAGCATAGTGCGTGCGATGGCGATACGTTGTTGCTCGCCTCCACTTAGATATGTCCCTTTGCTACCGATTATCGTGTTTACACCATTAGGGAGTTTTGCAATGATGTCGGTACATTGAGCTCGTTCGAGAACCTCCATGACTTCTTGATCAGAAGCGTTTGGTTTGGCGATGCGGACGTTATCCATGATGGATGTTTTCAGAAGTTTGCTGTCTTGGAAAACAAACGATACTATTTCAGACAGTTTTGCCTGTGGAATGTTGCGTACATCAACTCCACCGATTAGTATTTTGCCCTCTGTGACATCCCAGAATCTGGAGACTAAACTTGCCAATGTTGTTTTTCCTCCGCCAGATGGTCCAACGAATGCGATCTGTGAACCTGCAGTGATATTTATTGAAATTCCGTCAACTGCTTTTTTTGTCGCACCGTTATATTGGAAAGAGACATTTTGAAATTCGACGGAATTGTCTTTAGGCATCTGTGGCGTTTCTGTTTCTTTTGTTTCGGCTACATCAAGCACGGAATCTATTCTTGAAAATGCCGTGCTTACAATCATTCCTGCTTCCGATGAATACATCAACTTGTTGAGTGTCACTGCGATGATGGGAGTGAAAATAATGTAGAACATTAGATTTGTAAGCAGTTCATGATCAGCTACAGTCACATTGAGGTAGAGAGCAACGGCAATCAATATAGCAAAAGAAGCGTTTATTACGATGGTGAACGAAGTCATTGGCACACGGAATTGTTGAGTGTAGCTTATTGTGAATTTGGCGTAATCGTCGATGGCTTTTTTGAGTTTTTTGAACGAGAACACCGATTGTCCGAATGTCTTCACGACAGGAATGCCTCTCACATACTCAACGGCTTCCTTAGTCATGTTTTCGAGAGCTATGTTGTAGGCCTCCATGTCTTTCTTGAGTCTTGGCCCCACCATAAACGCACCCATGATTAAAAATCCTCCGACGATAGTGGCAAGGCAAAGAAGACCTATTTTCCAATCGAAATACATAAGTAGCGCAATCATTGCTATTGGAGTCGTCACAGCCACTGTACGGTCTGGGACTATGTGTTCGAGATAATTGTCCATCGAAGCGGTAGAGTCGATTATAATCTTTCGGATTTTGCCACTGCCCTCAGTCTCTATGTGTCCTAATGGCAGACGCATCACTTTCGCCACGCAACTTTTGCGGATGTTGGCGACGGTGCGGAATCCGCCTATATGTGAACACGCCAACGCACAGAAATATACACACATGGCATTTAGAGCGTATCTCACAGCTGTGAATCCATAATCCTCGATGTTGGTTGCTTTTGTATAATCTGGCATTACAGAAAGCACCTCGTCGATGATTTTCCAAATGTAAACAAACGGAACAAGTGCAAGGCATGCACTAACTGCCGACAGAACAATGGAGCCGATGGTAAAATATTTGAAGTTACCGGCATAGTCCATTAGCTTTAGGAGATTATTATTCTCTTTCATTGTTTTTTATAAGTTTGATAAATTCGTATGTTATCAGTTTCGTCTTCTATTCAACTTTTTAATGTTCAATAGCTTATGTTGTCGTCCTCTGGCATATACTGGCTTATCTTGTCCCATGTTGGCATGGGGATGCTGTTGTGCTGATGTCTCCATTCTTCAAATTTATGGTGGATGTATATCATCTCTTTTATGCCGTTTTTGCAATGATCGGCCACCATCAACTGTCCTAAGATGGTTTTGGAAACAATTCTGTATAAGAGGAACATTGCATATGTTTTTATTCCACCGTTATAAAATTTTTCCTCGCCTTTAGGCATTGCACATATCCCTGTGCTCTTCAAATATGCGAAACATTCCTTGGTGGCCAGCATGATAGTCTTTATGTCGCGACGTTTGAGCTTCTTAAGATTGCCGTTGACTTTATAACACATATATCCATACGGCATGACTTCTGCAACGTGGTAGAGGTAGTAGGCGTACATGTTTTCAATTGGTGTTATTTTGACGTCCTTGGAATTAAAGGCTTTTTGTATAGTCGTAATGTCAATTTCAGAAGCCGCATTGTGTAATCCGCCAACAAACAGTTTGGTGACAGGAAGTCGTGCCGCAATAGCTTTTGCTCCTTCTCGATGTCCGGCAGAATTTTGAAATCCGAAAAGAAGATGTAAATTTGGTCGATTTTCTAATATGCTGTTTTGACAGAACTCAGCTTCCAAATTGTTGCCGACAAGCACTAAAATGTTAGTATTCAGTTTTTTGAATGTCTCAAGCAATTCTTTTTGCTGTTGCCCCTGCATCACTGAAAAAGCAATGTCAAAATGTTCATCTGTTGGGGCATTCTCTAAGATCGTAGGATGGTCGATGGTGGTTTTTTGTTGCAGATAATGTCTGACAACCAGTCCATTACGACGGAGTTCGTCTGCGGTACTACGTGCCACCACTGTGACATCGTTGCCTGCTTTGCACAAGAAGTGTATCATTAGAGAACCTAAAGCACCTGAACCGAAAACAACAATTTTCATTTTTTTAGTTTTTCAATCTGTTTTTCCATCAATTTTTCCGCAATTCGAATGCTGACAATGGCGACTGGAATTGCCAGCAATATCACAGCAATAAGAGCTGGTGTATTGTCGATGACTGGTTTCATCATGGCATCATAACCGGCAGGCATCTCCGCCACAGCCGCCGCAAGCGATCCTTCTGTGTCTGTCCACCAATGTGCTGTATAGGCGAAAAATGAAAGGGCAAACGGTATGAAACTCCAACGGATTCCTTTGATGTTTGTGTATCCGCAAACAAACCTTACTACTTCCGCTATCGCTGTCAGAAGTACAAGTCCGACAACAAGTGAAATGTCAGCTTCTCCGGCGATCCAAAATAATACGAGTAGAAATCCGTTAAGCACCGTCGCCGCTCCAAACTTTTGTATTATACATGCTGTAGGCAGATATACGAGTGCAAACAGCAGAGGCAGCAACGCACCTACATAGGCATAGCACATGGGGTGAATCAATCCGCTCGTGCCTCCTAATATGAAAATAGCAAGGTAGGCTAACTCTAAAAGCCCGATTTTTAATATATTATTCATCTTTTTATTTTGTTATAAATTAACTATTTGAACTGAGTTCGATTAACTTTCTTTGATTCTCAAAAACGAACAATATTCAAAAACGTTCAAAAAAAAGGAAACTTATTTCTAAGTTTCCTGCCATTCTTTTTCCTTAAAGTATCTTTTTTTGTGTTTCATCTTATTGTACAGTTTTTTATATGTTGCAAATAGAGATCCTAATGAGATAGATTTCTTTTGCAATTTTATTTTGCTCCATTTTGTTTGACGGTACAAAATTCGATAAAAAGATAATAGACTTCAATCACCAATAATAATGATTTTATACGTTTTGTGTAAGTTGGTAAGTATTAGAAGAAGAAAATAAAGTTTTATACAAATATGAAGTTGATAAACGATTGTATATCAGTTGCTGAATCTTTGTTCTTCATCTCGACGGGAGTTGGATTTTTAGTTACGTGGAATAAACTTTTAATGTGGAATATGTACTGTATGGGTATATTAGGTTGATGCTTGTGGCATGCAAAATGGTTTAGGTGAATATAAAAAGTTCCTCAAAATTTCTAGAGTGTAGTGATACACAGAACTTAGAAATTTTGAGGATTTATATCAGATATTCGTTTGCTTATTGATTTATCATCAATTTAAGAGCAGTCGCGAACTGGTCGGGACAAGACGTTGGTTTTGGGCCGCAAGTAGTGCCAGCAAACTTTTCAATCACAAATTCAGCTTTCAGACCGACTACTAATTTGCTGATTCCCGCAGTGTTGCCAGGACAACCTCCGATAATTTTTGCTGCTTTTATCTCGTGAGTGTTTTCATCAATGGCAATGTCCATCATTTTGCTGCAGACACCTTGTGGAAAATAGCGGGCCACGATATTTCCATTGCCATCTTTCTTGCATTCTATTGCGTCTTTGTTAATAAATTCCATAATTTTACCATTTTATGCTGTAAAGATACATTTTTAATTCTTAATTTATTGGGATAAACATTATTTTTGTGATGTTAAGTGGTAAAGAGTGAAAAATTTAGTTAGGCTTATAGTATATCTCATTCTGCTTGTTGCGGTTTTTTCGTGTGCTAAAAAAGCACCCGAAACATATCCTGTTGACAAACTTAACGAGGTTCACAATTCAGATTTGGTTGAAGTCAATACTGAAAACATCCTTTTGCAGCAGGTGCTTCATGGTTATTACTGTGAAGCAATCTATAGCGATTCTGTAAAGTATCATTTTACGGAGGCTGATATGCTCGCATTGGGCGATGTCTTGGCTGGGGAGATGAAAAAAATGGGTCTGGAGCTAAATCCCAGACTCTTTTCTAAGGTGGCAAAAAAGATTTATGGCATGGAGATTACAAAACCATGCCATTTTGCGTTATATGAGAAGAGAATGTCGATGTATATGATTCCTGATCTGTATAAGCCGGAGGCGGAATATGAATTCAACATCAATCTTTCAGAATCGCGTAGACTTTTTATAGAAGACGTGATTTTTGATCCACGTGTCGGACTTATGTATCCTGCTTTTTTCCTTCCTGAGGTTATAGATTATGCGGAAAGATATCCAGAGATAAAAAAGGCGGAAGATGTGGCTGTGTTGCCTAGATTTGGTAGAGAAACTTTCAAAAAGTGGCGTGATGATTCAAGTCTGAAGATCAGTCGAAAAGAAAATTTGGAGATGATTTACCATATCAACAACTATGTCCTTTATGATAATAGAGAGAGTCTGATTTGGCTGGTTACAAACTGTATGCCTGTGTTGCAGTCTATGTTTGTTGATTTCCATATGGAACAAGAACCAATAATAGATTCGCTTGTGTTGGTCAGAACAAGGAGTGGTGAGGCTCGTCTGGAGGCGTTGTTCGCAGAGAGAAACTCTGACGGCTCAATTTACATCAGAGAAGGATTGCTGAATTATATTTCACAAAATGAAAGACTGAAAACACCAAGATTCAGAAATACAATCCAACAGTATGTGGCTGGATGTTTCGGACATGATGTCTACTATGATCGTATGGAGCGTTTCCCTAAGGTGCTGCTGGATAATTTCAGTATTGACGAAAGACGAATGATCGTGGCAAAGATAATGGATTATGTTTTCCCTATATATTCAGGTTGTGAGATAGACAAAATTGTGAGGATTATTGTGGAGAATGATCCCGGTTTTATAGACGACACGGTTGAGAAAAAATATTATGGTCTGGAGCATTTGCGTTCAGGAATATCTATCTATAGAATGCGATTCCGTGCCGAACATTGGAAGACAATCAGAAAGAAGCCGAAGACGTTGACGAATGTAGATGATGACGATAAATGAATATAAGTGAGACGGTTGTGATGCCGTCTTATTATTTTGATATGTTATGAAAAGTGAAGAAAGAACATGGAGTTCTGAAATAGCAGGGCTGGTGCGTTGCCAACCTATCGCTGACGCAGTCACTGATGCGGATATGTTTGAGAAATTGCCTCAGATGATTGCTCTTGGAAAATATCAGGAGATTGTAAGCATTTGCATGAAATATGCACAGCAGTCGGATTCCGTTCCTGCCGTTGGCTTTGTCAAGCAGGATAAGAAGAGTGAGGCTAACCCTGTGCAGGCATTCTGTCAATTTATACTTGGACGATTGAATGAGACTGTGGCTGACGATAAGAAAAGTGCTGCGGATTTCTACAACAAAGCTATCGCTAACGGAAGTGTTGAGGCTACTCTATATTCTGTTGATGTCGCCTTGAAATCTTTGTATGAAAATGTTCGTAGGGACGCTGTCAGGATGCTCAAACAACTGGCTCTGACTGGCAATCCGTCGGCTTGCATCCGTTATGCCGCCTATATACTTGATGAATATAAGTCTTCTGGCAATAAATCACGTCTCAATTTCGCGTTTGAACTTCTTCGCAAAGTGGAAGACTGCCCGTCGATAGACTCATTCAAATGCTATTTATATATGGCTCACTGCTGCAAATTAGGTCTTGGGGTCAAACAGAGCGAACAGGATGCTGAGGATTATTATCAGAAGGTGATCCTGGCAGCTCCGATCCATGAGTTTTATGATAATGCAGGAGCATGCGCGGAGGCTTTCCTTGAATTGAAATCGCTCAATAGAGAGGTCGTCGAGGCGGTTCTTCCTTTGGTCCCTGTCGACGGTAGGGTCGCTATGCAGATTATTATCCATTGTCCTTTCATGAGAGACGAGAAGTGTAGGGAGATCTTCCTGGATGTCGCCCGGTTCCTATTGGAGACGGAAGGTGTGGACGAACAGTTGAAGATGCTTGCCTATTGGCGTCTGTTTGGATACTATTCGGAGGTGGAAAAAGACGACGACAAAGCTCTTGTCTACCTTATGCGTGCCGCCAATATGAAATGTCCTGAGGCTATGACATGGTTGTCGGAGGCTTATAGAGAGGGACAGTATGGACTGAACAAGGATATGTATCAGGCTTATCAGTTGAAGAAAGGTGTCACACTTCTTGATAATGTGAAGGAAGACGTGAATTATCCAGGCTATCTTTTCGACTTGGGTGATTTCCTTTATGAGTGTGTCGGCAAGTATGAGTGGGCAGACGAGAAGACTATGATGGAATCGTTCAAGAAGGCTGCTGAACTTGGTGATGATGAGGCTAAACTTCGTCTGGTCCGAATGACTTTGTCTGGAGAGTGCAAAGGCGTCTACACTAAAAAGGATGCCAAACAGGTGGTGATGGATTTCTTGGAGAAGGATAGTGGAGAACTTGATGACAGAGCAGGCCTGATGTTTGATTTGGCTCATATCTATTCAGACAAATCGTTCGGTGAGAATTACGAATCCGCGATTGAGATCCTTGATGACGCACTGATTCTTTCCGACAATGATTCTGAAATCCTTGATTATAAGGGAGAAGTGCTTATGAATCTTGGTAAGGAAGACGAAATTGCGGATGTCTGGGATGAACTTGTCTCGCTATATCCCGATTATGTGAAGACGTCGGAATCTGTTTTCTGTAGGTCGATGAAGATGAAATATTCGCTTATGGAGAAAAACATATAATCCACTGATCTTGGATATGATGTATTTCCTGAGATAATTTTATGGCATTTGCCTGGAATCTTATTTTCATCTGAATTCCAAATATTTTTCCGCTCTGCCATTCAGGTTGTCGTCATATCCAATTTCAGCTTTTATCTCATCAAACGATTTGTATCGTTTCCCACTTTTGATTTTCTGCTTTATAGTCTTCAACAGTTCTCCCTTCAGATAAGGATGCCACAGGTTGTGCGGAATGGTATTGTTTATGTCGATTTTGGCGACGGAATTGCTATCGCAGACTATGTATTTTTTCAGTCTCTCCACGAGTGACGCATCCATGCTGTAGACTTCCGCCAGCTGGTCCACACAGTAGAATCCGCCAAGTGAGGTGCGGTATTTCACAATGTTCATAGCTCTTTTCTCTCCGATGCCCGGCAACTTACGTAGCTCGGCGGTGTCAGCTGTGTTGATGTTGACCTGCAGACCAGCATAACGGTCATGTTTGAATCCATTTGATTGGTTGGAATTGTATTCCGTCTTCTTATACTTCTTTTTATAATCAGAATTGTTGGAGTAAGATTGTTTGGATTCATTTTTAGTGTGGTGAGACAACGATTCATAATTGACTGAGTCTCTGACATCCAGTGAATTACGCTGTCGTGTCGACTCTTTTGCCTCTGAAATCTCCTGTTTGAAACGCCTCACGTCTTCTTCAAACTTCATCTCGAATTCCGATTTCACCTCCTGGGCATTTGCTTCCATCAGATAACATCGCATCACCATTACGCCGATAAGCATAGTCGCCACGATTGTCAGGCTGACAAAAACATTGACATTGCGATTGTGTTGCTCGATTTTTTTGAACATCTGTTCGTCGTCGAATTCTTCTTTTGTATCCATTCTAACCTAATTTATGTCTGTTACTATTTTTTATATTTTGAACAAAAATAAATCAAAGTGGGCAAAATTTGACTATTTTTGTGCAAAATTATGAAAGAAAAATCTGATTATGCTGATAAACTTAAATACGAATGAAGCTGAAGCAAATTTGCTTTACGCTGCTTTTTCCGACAGATTGATTGGAATTGTGCCTAAGATGGGTAACCGTCATGGCTTGATCGCTGGAGCGACAGGAACCGGTAAGACTGTCTCTTTGCAGGTGTTGGCTGAGGGATTCTCACAGATGGGAGTGCCAGTCTTCATGGCAGATATGAAGGGCGATTTGTCTGGTGTGGCAAAAGCGGGAAAACTCAACAAGTTCATGGAGAAGCGTCAGGCTGAGTTTGGAATTGAATATGGATTCCAGGCTTTTCCTGTAGAGTTTTTTGATGTATTTAAGGATCAGGGTAATCCTATACGTGTGACAGTCAATGATCTTGGTTCTCAGTTGTTGTCTCGAATCCTCGAACTTAATGACACTCAGGAAGGTGTGCTTACAATAGCATTCCGTGTGAGCCGTGAGCAGAACAAGCCGATGGAGACATTGGACGACCTTCGTAAGATGTTGACATACGTAAGCGAGAATGCACAAGAACTTTCCGCTACTCTTGGCGCTGTGTCTACTGCCAGTGTCGGAGCCATCCAGCGTGCACTTCTTCGTCTAGAGGAAGAGGGCGGTGACAAATTCCTATGCGGAAAGAGTTTCAATGTGATGGATTTCATCAAGACTAGGGATGGAAAAGGCGTAATCAATATTTTGGCTGCTGATAAACTAGGAAATTCTCCACTTTTATATTCCACATTCCTTTTCTGGTTGCTGACAGCTCTTTATGAGAATCTTCCAGAGGTAGGTGACGCGGAAAAACCAAAATTCGTATTCTTCTTTGATGAGGCTCATCTTCTTTTCAACGACACACAGAAAGCGGTGCTCGACAAGATCGAAAAGATAGTGCGTCTGATTCGTTCAAAGGGAGTAGGTGTATATTTCATCACACAGTCTCCTATTGACATCCCAGAGAATGTGTTGGCACAGTTGGGTAACAAGGTGCAGCATGCGCTACGTGCGTTCACACCTAAGGACCAGCGCACAATCAAGAGTGTTGCGGACGGTTTCCGTGAGAATCCTAAATTCAAGAGTGAAGAGGCTCTTCTTGAGTTGGAGACGGGAGAGGCACTGATCTCATTCTTGGACGAGAAGGGTGCACCGTCGATGGTGGAAAGAGCAAAAATGTTAAGTCCTGCAGGTCAGATTGGCCCTATCACAGATGAGGAGAGACGTGAGATAATCACAAAATCATCGTTTTATGAGAAAGAAACTCCAGTGGTGAAGCAGCGTGAGGTTGAGGAAAAATCAGAACCTAAGGTGAAGGAAGAACCAAAGGTAGAGGATAAGAGTGCTGAGATATTGGCTGAGGTTGAAGGCATTGTCGAGGAGATGCAGAAGAAGGTGGATGAAATCACTGAGTTGAAGAATAAGATCACAGAAATGAGATCTGTGACAGAAGATGCAACTGAGGCAAAAGACACTATCAAACCATATTTGTCGGAAGCGAAGAAACTAAAGGATGAGGCTAACGGTTTGTATAAGAACGTTGTGAAAACAGTTGGTGCATCTACAGACAAGAGTCTGACTTCTTTGTTAAAGAAGGGTGAGAAGAAGTATGATGATGCAGAAAAGGCTCTCGACAAGTTAAAGGCAGAGTATGACGCTGTATTCAAAAAGTTGTCAGACCTTGAGAAGAAGGAAAAGAAAGAGGATGAGAAGAAGAAGAAATGGTGGTATAACTTGTTTATTTCTATCCTTCACATTTTTGTGCCATCTTCAAAGAAGGTGTTGAAGAAGAAACGTTGATAATCAAATAAGAATAATTAGGAATAAAATATGAAAAAGTTTTTAGTTTCGGCATTGATGCTGTTGGCTACATTGTCAGCATCAGCACAGTTGATTTCTGCCGCACGTGATAACGATGGTGTGAAATTCGGAGTAAGAGGTTCGTTCGCATTGAGCAATATGAACCAAGAGGCTAATGCTTCAGTGAATCTATTAAATTTAGCTGATGCTACAGTCACTACAAAACAGTTGCCTGCTTTTGCTGTAGGATTTGCGATGAACCTTCCTGTTTTGGAAAGCTTCCACTTCAACATCGAATTGAAGTATGCGATGAAAGGTCAGAAAACTGTAGAAAAGGGAAAGGTGTTAACTATCAATCATGAGGTAGTGTCATTGCAACGTCTCGGCTATTTGGAGTTGCCAATCCAGCCTCAGTTCCGACTTAATTTCAGCGAAAGCTCACATTTGAACGTGAACGTTGGTCCATATCTAGCATTGGCATTGCATGGCCATGTTAAGACAAAAACTCACGTTGAAGGAAAGGATGATGAGATCTCAAAGTTTTATACATTCACAGGAAAAAGCTTCAAAAGAGTTGACGGAGAGAGCAGAAACTGGAAAGATCCAGATGATGGTTACAAGGATCCATACAGCCGTTTGGATGTAGGTTTGGCATTTGGTGTTGATTATCAGATCGAGAATTTCCACGTAGGAGTATCGTACGACCTTGGACTAAAGGATATCAATGCTTTTGCTAAGGATATGAACGATGAGGCAGGTTACACTCCAATCAAAAACCGCACTGCATTGTTCACACTCGGATTTGATTTCTAAAAAAGGATTCAATTTTATATTTTAATAGTAGAGACGGGGAATCCCCCGTCTCTTTTTGTTTGGACTATTTTGCATCCCATTTCTAATATGTCATTCTAATTTATTAATTTTGTGCCACGTTAATTACATGAACAATGAATAAGGAAAAATTCGTAGGAATCATTCCTGCAAGATATGCGTCGACGCGTTTCCCTGGAAAACCGTTGGCTTCCATTGGTGGCAAACTGATGATCCAGAGAGTGTATGAGCAGGCATCAAAGGTGCTTGATTTGGTTTATGTAGCAACTGACGACCAGCGTATCTATGACGCTGTGGTTGGGTTCGGTGGCAAAGCTATCATGACCAGCGACAAACATAAGAGCGGCACAGACCGTATATGTGAGGCTTACGAGAAAAGTGGTTGCAACAGAGAGGTTGTTGTCAATATTCAGGGTGATGAGCCGTTCATCATGCCAAGCCAGATAAGCACTGTATGTGACCTTTTCGATTCTCCTGACACTCAGATCGCTACTCTTGTAAAACCATTTTCTGCTAACGATTCAATCGCCGACTTGGAAAATCCGAACTCTCCAAAGGTTGTGATCGACGGTGCAAACAATGCCGTCTACTTCTCTCGCAGCGTCATCCCATATTTGCGTGGTGTGGAGAAAACGGAGTGGCTCAAGCGTCACACTTTCTTCAAACATATCGGCTTGTACGCCTACAAAGCTGAGGTGTTGAAGCAGGTGACAAAGATGCCTCAGTCGACAAATGAGATCTGCGAAAGTTTGGAACAGCTTCGTTGGATCGACAACGGATTGAAAATCAAGGTCGGCCAGACTGAGACACAGACTATCGGAATTGACACTCCTGAGGATATGGCTAAGGCTGAGGAATTTTTAAAGTCAATCGAGAAATGAACATGTTAGACCGTTCTGTTTGTCCACCTATTCGTGATATCCAAAGCATCGTTGTGCCGGAGGTAGAGACGATCAGCCTGAAGAACGGCTCTCGTCTACACTGCATGAATGTCGGCATCGACGAGGTTGTGCGTGTGACGGTGATCGTCGGCGTCGGCCTTGACGTGCAGAAAGTGCCGCTATCGACACGTATGATGTCGAGTCTGCTTTTTGAAGGCACTAAAGACATGACTCAAACTGAGGTGGCTGAGAAATTCGACTTCTATGGGGCAAGAAAAAGTATCTTGCCTGGAATGTATGCCTCGTCGTACGACCTTATCTCATTGACAAGACACCTTCCTAAAATCATAGATGTGTTTGTAGATTCTGTATTCTCTCCTGCTTTACGTGTGGATGATTTCAACCGTCTTTCCAAGATAATGAAGACGAACATGAAGGATTTGTCCAAACGTGTTGACTATCTGAGCGATAAGAATCTCGACTATATGCTTTTCGGAAAAAACGCAAGATTGATACATCCTGAGCAGGAAGATATAGACAAGTTGACGGTGGATGATTTGCAAAAACTCCATTCCGACTATTTCAATATTGAGAACGTGGAGTTTGTGGCATGTGGAATGATCACGGATGAAGTGAAGAAGGTCTTGATCGACACATTTTCCGCCATCGCACCGTCGGGACGCACTCGCAAGACTGATAAACCATTGGTTTTGCCTGAGATGGATAAGAAATATAATTTCTTTCATAAGACGGGAGTGCAGGCAGGAGTCTGCATCGGACGCCAGTTGTTTGGAAGATCAGACAAGGATGAGAAGGGAATGCGATTCCTGAATACCGTGTTCGGAGGCTATTTCGGCAGCCGACTCTCTTCCAACATACGTGAGGAGAAAGGCTACACCTACGGCATCTATTCGGATCTATCTATCAATAAGCATCACGGCACAATGACCATCTCCACTCAGTGTGACAATAAATATGTGCAGAAGGTGATCGACGAAACATTCAAGGAGATGGAGATCCTCTGCAATGAGAATGTGCCAGACAACGAATTGGAGAGAGTGAAGAATTATCTGCTTGGCACAATGTGCAGCACCTATGGCAACGCGCTTGCTTGGAACAGTGAGATGATCAGAGCCGTCACTTCTGCAAACGGAGGAGACATTTCTCTTACGTATATCAATGACTTTATCGACTATATCCGTTCTGTTTCGGCCGACGACGTGAAGAAAATGGCTCAGAAATATTATGGCAAGTATGATTTTGGAGTTTCGGTAGTGGCAGACAAAGATAAGTTGGATAAATGAAAATCAAGATAATAGTAGACAACTATGTGGCACAGAGCAGCGTCTTCGCAGAGCATGGATTCTCTGCGTTGATCTGTGATGAGAATAAGAATATCCTTTTTGATACCGCTTCCGGATCTCTGGCACTCCTTCATAACCTTGAATGTTTCAAGGTGTCGACGGAGGAGATCTCGGATGTTGTGTTGAGCCACGGGCATAACGACCATAGCGGAGGAGTGGTGGCGATGATGAATCGCAGCCATGAATGCAAGTTTTGGGCAGGCGAGGGTTTTGATGCTGCACGTACAGGCAGAAGAGGCGTGGATATAGGGTTGAAACTCACAGCGGAGCAGAAGTCAAGATTCAATATTGTAGACGGAATGGTAAAGTTGACAGATGATGTCTTTGCTGTTTCTGCCAAAGGATGCGAGTTGACGGAATTGTCGCATACAGACGATTTCTACATATTGGCTGAAGACGGAACCAAACCAAACGATTATTTCACAGACGAAGTATATATAATATGTGTGCACGACGGAAAGATGAGCATCATCACAGGTTGCGCGCATAGGGGAGTGTCGAATATCGTGCGTCATGCACAGAATCTATTCCGTCTTCCCGTCGACACAATAATAGGAGGATTCCACACCCTCCATGATTCGCGAGAAAAGTTGGAGAGACTCGCGTCTGAACTAAAATCCGCGTCTCCACGACAAATAATCTGCGGACATTGCACAGGAGTTGAGGCCTATGCCACAATAAAATCGATGATGCCAGAGATCGAGATGATGCATACGCAGGTAGGAATGAATGTTTTTTGTGAATAAATGTCGTACATAAAATTTCCCAGACTGACACTTTGGCAGACTTTGTCATATTATGCCACAAAATTGGCATGAAAAAGGCATTGGCATATTTTTTGAATTAATTAATGCGAACGACGATGAGATCGTTCATAACGAAATTTTGAATAATAATAAAAAAAGAATAAAGTCATGGGAAAGATTATCGGAATTGACCTTGGTACAACAAACTCGTGCGTAGCCGTAATGGAAGGTGGCGAAGCAAAAGTTATTCCAAACAGCGAGGGTAAGAGAACAACTCCTTCCGTAGTAGGTTTTTTGGCTGGTGGAGAGAGAAAGATCGGTGACCCTGCAAAGCGTCAGGCGATCACAAACCCAGAAAAGACTATTTTCTCTATCAAGAGATTCATGGGTGAGACATACGACCAGGTGGGCGCTGAGATCGCAAGAGTGCCTTACAAGGTTGTAAGAGGCGACAACAACACTCCACGTGTAGATATCGACGGACGTCTTTACACTCCACAGGAGATTTCAGCAATGATCCTTCAGAAGATGAAGAAGACAGCTGAGGATTTCTTGGGTGAGGAAGTTACAGAAGCCGTTATCACAGTGCCAGCATATTTCAACGACTCACAGCGTCAGGCAACAAAGGAGGCTGGTGAGATCGCTGGTTTGAAAGTTCGTCGTATCGTTAACGAGCCAACAGCGTCAGCATTGGCATACGGTATCGATAAGAAAGACAAGGACATGAAGATTCTTGTGTTCGACTGTGGTGGTGGTACACACGATGTGTCAGTCCTAGAGTTGGGTGACGGAGTATTTGAGGTAAAGGCAACAGCAGGTGATACACACCTAGGAGGTGATGACTTCGATGAGAAGGTTATCCAGTGGTTGGTAGATGAGTTTAAGGCTGAGAACTCAGGCTTCGATCTACGTAAGGACCCTATGGCATTGCAGAGATTGAAGGAGGCAGCAGAGAAGGCAAAGATCGAGCTTTCTAACACAACAACTTCAGAGATCAACTTGCCTTATATCACAGTTGTAGACGGTGCTCCAAAGCACTTGGTAAGAACATTGTCACGTGCTAAGTTCGAGCAGTTGGTAGACGATTTGGTACAGCGTACGATCGAGCCATGCCGTACAGCATTGCAGAGCGCAGGTTACTCAACATCAGATATCGACGAGGTTATCCTAGTGGGTGGTTCTACTCGTATTCCTGCAATTCAGGAGGCTGTAGAGAAATTCTTCGGTAAGGCTCCATCTAAGGGAGTTAATCCAGATGAGGTTGTGGCTCTAGGAGCAGCAATCCAGGGAGGTGTCCTTGGTGGTGATTTGGCCGACGGTGCAGGCGGTGGCGTATTGCTACTTGATGTCACTCCACTTTCTCTAGGTATCGAGACTTACGGCGGTGTGATGACAAAGCTTATCGACGCCAACACAACAATCCCAACTAAGAAAGAGCAGGTATTCTCTACTGCAGCTGACAACCAGACATCAGTAGAAATCAACGTGCTTCAGGGAGAGCGTCCAATGGCAGCACAGAACAAGTCGATCGGACGTTTCCACTTGGACGGAATTCCAGCAGCTCCACGTGGTGTGCCACAGATTGTAGTGTCATTCGATATCGACGCTAACGGTATCCTTAACGTTACAGCTCTTGATAAGGCAACAAACAAGGAGCAGAAGATCCGTATCGAGTCTTCATCAGGTTTGTCGAAGGAGGAGATCGAAAGAATGAAGAACGAGGCAACTGCAAACGCAGCAGCCGACCAGAAGGAGAGAGAGCGTGTTGACAAGTTGAACAACGCAGACGCTATGATCTTCCAGGTTGAGAAGCAGCTAAAGGAGATCGGTGACAAGATTCCTTCAAACAAGCGTACTCCAATCGAGACTGCATTGTCAAAACTAAAGGATGCACACAAGTCACAGGATCTAGCAGGTATCGATGCTTCAATGAAGGAGCTAGAGAACGCGCTTCACGCTGCAAGCCAGGATATGTACAACGCACAGCAGCAGGCTGGTGGTGCGCAGGGTGGCGGCTTCAACGGTGGTAACGCTGGTGGCCAGTCTGGTCCTAACAAAGATGACATCACAGATGTAGACTTCGAGGAAGTTAAATAATCTGAGATAATAGACAATAAAAAGTCCCGTGTGACGAAAGTCATACGGGATTTTTTTGTTTGGTGTGATGGCCTATTTCGATTGATAAATGTTAAAAACGTGAGTCGTCTGCTATATTTTCGAGGTTGATTCTTGGTGTTTTTAGATTTGGTTTCTAATTTTGTAGAAATTCTACAAAATTAAGGTTGAAATGATACTGAAAATCGAATTTGAAAATTTCTTCTCTATACGAGATAGAGTAAGAATTGATTTCAGAGCTGCAAGCATCAATACGGCTCTTGCAAAAGAGTTGAGTCATAATGTAATGGAGTGGAAAGGAGTCCCTATACTTAAATCCGTAGGTTTGTTTGGTCCTAATGCCTCAGGCAAATCAAACATTCAGAAAGCTATCAATTTCTGCTGTAGAATGATATTAGATTCTCATCTTCACAATGAGGGTGTGGTTTTCAACTTTGAGCCATTTAAGTTTGATGGGTGGCAGGATAAACCAAGTAAGTTTTTGATTGATTTTGTGTGTGATGAAGTGGAGTACGAATATTCATTTGAGTTGACAAAAAATCGTATTCTATCAGAAAGTTTATTCTACTATCCAGTTGGAAGACGAGCAAAAGTCTTTGTTCGTGATATTAATGGTAGGTATAGTTTCGGCACAGGTGTATTCAATAAGCCTACTGATGTCGTATTGAATACAAGTGATAAGAACCTGTTCCTCAGCCGTGCAAGTTCTATGAACAGGGAACTTGCTCAGAAATTGTACCGATACTTTATGAATCAGTTTCTGCTCGGATTGGTTAATGTCAATGAAATGGTGGCTCTAGATAGTTTCATCACTTATAAAAAAGTGATTCTCAAGGCTCTTGAAATCTGTGATACTGACATTACCGATATTGAGGCAAGGAAAGAGCAAATATATGCTCCTGCCGCTGTATTAGGACAAGTTGAGGTAAAACCTATTGATGTCTTGAGGTTTAAAACATTTCACCGCAATAATAAGGATGTTATGTTTGACATGGATATGGAAGAATCAGATGGCACTAGAAAACTTTTCCAAATATTATTTCGATTACTTGATGTAGTGAAGAATAAAAAAGGAATCATGCTCGATGAATTTGACCAGAGTTTACACACTCGTTTGGCAGATTTCATTCTCGATCTGATTCATGCTTCCGAGAGCAGTCAGTTATTGTTCACATCACATAACACAAACCTTATCGATGTCAAGAGACTGAGACGTGACCAAATTGTATTTGTCAACAAGTCGGAACAAGGTGCAACGGAGGTGTATTCATTATATGACTTCAAGGATTTTCGTGAGAATATGGATGCCGAAAAGGGATATATACAAGGGCGCTTTGATGCCGTTCCTTATGTTGATTCTTCAGTGTCAAGTATCAAACAATTATTGGAGGGGTGATTATGGCAAGCAGAAGAGAAAAGACTACGCCAAAGCAGATGCGAAAAATTGCCCTTGTAATATGTGAGGGAGAGACAGAGGGTTGCTATATCAATCTTTTAAAAACGTGGTATAAGTCTCCTATCAGAATTGTTTCGCACATAGAAGGAACAAAGATTACCCCTTCGTTGGTTGAGAAGCGTACAAAGGAACTCAAAATCTCACAATGGGATAAGGTTTACACTTTCCTAATGTATGACATGGATGTGCAAGCCATCAATGAGAAATTACAGAAGTGTAAGGCAGAAATGCTATTGAGTAATCCTTGCTTTGAAATATGGTTATTGCTCCATGCCAAAGACCAGAAAACTGCCATTGAAACAGGCTCTCTCATCAAGGAGCTGAAGAAAAGCGCTCCAGTGTGGAAGAATTATTCTAAATCGTCCTTTACTGACACTCAAAAGTCCTTCTTGAATGACAAAACAGATGTTGCAGTTGAAAGAGCTAAAAAATTGCAAGAGTTCCAGAATCCATCAACAGGTATTTACAAGTTGATTGAAATGCTGAAAGGAAATGCACGATAGTCGCCTAAAAGCGTAGGTTACCTTCAATGATGGTTTCTCTGCAGACTTGGAATAATTACGGAAATTATAGGTTAATTCAATGGCAACAAATAACAATATTGATATTTCTGCAGAAGAATTACTTTCTTTGCTGAAGCAACAAATAGACTTTTTTGAAAGCCAAATGGCGGAAAGATGCGGTATGAAACTATATAAATCGGCCGATGGTTTTACACAAGGGGAAATATATGAGTATGCTGGTGCTAAGGATTGTGTCGCAACATTGACTTTGAATCAAAAATCTGCGAAACTATATGGGGATTCATTGACGGTAGTGTTTGTATATTTCCAAAAAGAAAGAATGGCTCTTGAAAAAGATAGGATAGCTCTCAATGATATATCCAACGTTAAAGCAAAAGAACTTTTGGGAAAGTTAGACGGGAATCTGTATGATCAGCTTCTTAAAGATGGTATTCCGACAAAGGATATAGTTGAAATGCTGGTGGGACCGGCATCAGATGAGAATAACACTTATGCAAGTCCTTTTTTGCGTAAGCCTAAGGTACTGGAGATTCCTTTCGAGGGTGAAGGCAATGGTGACGATATCTATTTTATGTATGGAGCCTTGTGTCACTTTATTGCTGACGGAATAGAATTGACTCCAGAAGAACATAATGAATACCTTGCCTATAAGATTGTTCTGGAACGTGAGAAACTGACAGAAAAAGAAAGAGAGGAAATCTTTGATAAGAACGGGGCGATTGTTAATCAAGAAGTCGGCTATTTCTGGTTATTGTGGAAGAAAGAATCTGGTAAGCTGACAGAGAAAAACAGAACAGACTTAATGCAGTTGTCCCAAAACAGAATCGCTAATTGTTTCGGTTGGGCTGATAAAGAACTGCAAAATATGGGATTAAGTCTTGAAAAGTTAGTAAAGTCTTATCCAGAGAAGGCAGCTTTGTTATTTTCAAAGATTGTCAATTTTCATGAACATCGCTATAATGTGGTTGGTAAGCATCTGTTGTATATGAGTTTTAAATCGTTTCTGCACATCTACCTTCGCCATGTAAAAGAGCTTGCTGTTGAGAATCAGTTTGGTGAAAGAAGTAAATTTCAAATGGCCGAAAAGGATTTGAAAGCTACCATGGATATTGTTTTAGGTGCTCTGAATGATGAGTATCAAACATATAAAGACGAACATCCTAACAACAGATTCTTCCGAAAAGGGAATATGGCATATTATTACAATGGAGACTATTATGATATTGACATTTTACCAGATGGCCAAATCGGTAGTTTCTATAAACGTATTGAGAAATCAAGTTCAAACGCCTAAAATATAAACATAAGCAAATACAATTGCGTGGAACTATCCGTGAAGCGTATTGTAGATTAAAGACTATCTATGGCTATAGTGCTGTGGTTCCACCTATTTCTATCTGTCTTGTAACATATTGATTATTAATGTGTGTTTTGATTTTGCGACATATGTGCAATATCTGATGCTAACGCATGGATAGTCAGTTATAGTCGTTTTCGAGGAAGTTAAATGATCCGAGATTATAGCCAATATAAAATCCCGCATGATGAAAGTCGTGCGGGATTTTTTTGTTTATTATGTTTGGGGATGATTTGTTATATGAATTATGTCGTCCAAAATATGTATTCCAAATTATTGTTTATTTGTTTTCAAGTTCTTCCCTTAATACATTTAATGTCTTGCCCTTATAACTAAAATACTTTGGCCCCTGATAAGCCCCTGATGTATTCTGCATTTTTTCTGGTAGAAATTCTGCGGTGAAGGCGGAGAGCGACCACAGACGATCTTCGTATTCAATTTTGTCGTCGGATGCAACCTTGACGGGAAGATTGAGAGCATCAAAAACAATCATATCGCCTACGTTTAGTCCCACCATGTGAAATTTAAAAGCAGGTTTGGCTTGTTTTCGTTTTTCATTTTCGTTGGCTGCTTTTATTTTCTTGTCTTCTTCCTTGCTTCCACTAATGACTGGTTTTCCATCTACGTACACTGCAAGTTCAGCATCTTCGAGCAAATCGGCAATGTCACGCATGATGTCGAGAGCTACAGATGGAGCGATATTGAAGAATTCACGATTCTGTCGAATGCGTAGGTCAGTCAGACGGTCAATCTGCTTGTGAATCTGTTTTTCAACTTTGTCATACTTTGATGTTTTCAGTGTCGCATAGATTTCAAATGGCAATGGTACCGCCGTATTGTCCAACTCTTTAGAGCGTACATCCACAGGGCGTGAACTCTTACCTATTTTGACCCAATCTTCGCGAAAACTAGGATTGGTGAGTATGTAGACGTAGCCTTGATTATTTTCGTTGCTCATATTTGTAGTCGTGTTTTGAAAGAATTTACTATTATTCCGTCTTGTTGCTTCCTAAATATAAGATGAAATCCATATCTTGGAAAAGTTCCAAGCCTTTTTGCAAGTTCTTGCACTTAAAGGTATATATCGTCTACCTTTTAAGGTGTATTCTTGCATTGTGGCGGATTTGGTTTCCTGACACAGAATAGTTATTGGCACAAATATACAAATAAAATGATAACCATGCAGAAGTCTTTTAATTGTTGGAATTTTTTGACAATCTCCCAATGTCCCTTCTTGCCATCTTAAACATTCGAGTCATCTTCGAAAGGAAGAGCATCCATATATTTGTCGAAATCACTTTTAAACAGGCGGTCTTGTATAATACGGTACTTTTCAAATTCCGTTTCTGCATGTTCTTTTGCTTGTTCGGCTGTAACTCGCCCAGTCGTTTGTAGAACTTCGTTGCCACCTGCAGCCAATATGATGTCTATCTGTTTTGCCCAATCTTCCATGGTCATCGGAATATGTCGTTTGGCCATTCTTTCTGCCAATTCAAGCACACCATTCACCAACTGTCCCATGTCGGCCAGTTCTGCCTCTTTGAGATAGTTCTTGGCAATCACCACATCTGTCTTTACGATTTTACCATTTGGTGCATTTTCCCATGAAGTCAATCCCATGTGATCTTGCTCTGCGTCGGCTCGTTCTACAATTAGTTCTGCTGCTGTTCGTCCGTGAACGGCAAAATGCATCTTGTTCTGCATCATTTTGAAGAACATCCGAGTAGTTGGTGCATCTCTATTGTAGTCAACGGCAGTGGAGTAGATATCTGTCAGTTTTTGGTAGAAACGTCGCTCTGAGAGACGAATCTCTCGTATCTCGGCTAACAGGTGTTCGAAATAATCTTCGCCAAGGAACGAGCCATTCTCCATTCTCTTTTTATCCAATACATATCCACGTATGGCGAACTCTCGCAATACACTCGTAGCCCACTGACGGAACTGTGTCGCACGGATGCTATTCACACGATACCCCACGCTGATAACAGCATCAAGGTTGTAGAACTGAAGAGTACGATTGACTTCTCTACTACCTTCTTGACGAACTACCGAGACTTTCTCGGTAGTTGCTTTTTCTTCCAGTTCACCACTATCATAAATATTCTTTAGATGAAGACCAATGTTGTCCGTTGAGCAGTCAAATAGCATACCCATAGCTTTCTGGGTACACCAAACTGTCTTATCTTTATAATAGACCTCAACTCCTTGCTCCTTTCCCTCTATCTGGAATATAAGGAACTCAGCTGTACTGTTTCTTATTTCTTTTCTATTTGCCATGAGATGCTATGTTTTTTTTTATTGATCCTGCAATTTCTCCAACAGGATATTGGTGCCATACCATTTTTCCGAAAGTATTAAATTTTTTTTAATTATATCGGACAAATGGTTGTTTTTTCCTCATTCTCCCCAAATAAAATTCTCCATATTCCCCACGTCAACCTTTTCCGATATTTTCGCCATTTCGATAGTATTTATGATCTTATCGTATAAAGACGGAGTATTTATTCAGCGACGGAATTGTCAGAATCCTTTTTCAATCTCCTCCACAAACTCCTTGGGCAGGATGACGTTTCCCATACTTATCGCGTCTGCAAACAGTGGTCCGATCTCTTCAACTTTGAAACCAGCGATGCCACAGGCGATCTTTGTCACGTAGAATTTGAATTCAGTATGTGATTTGGCACAGCTCAGAAAATTCTGCACTTTTCCTGCGATATAGTCCACTCCGCCCTCCATGGTAGGCAGGGCATAACATTGTCCTGTGAGACCTTCGCCGACTCCCCATTCAGCTCCAAATTTTTTGTTGGCGACGCGAGCCGCACCACCTCCGTGAACGCCACGTATGTTGCTTCCAAACACGAAAATCTCGTTTGTGTTAAGTTCAGTTATAAACTCAGGTGTGAATTCTCTGTTGTATTTCATAATCAATTTTTTAGTAGGGTTATAATACCTTTGTCTGCTGGCAACCATTTCACAGAATCCAGATCCTCCCGTCGCAGCCAACTGGCATCCTCATGCTCAAGCAGTTGAGGCTCACCAGACGATAGCGTGCACATGAAACATTGCATCGACAGATGGAAATTAGGATAATCATATTCGACGGTGGTCAACAGTTCGCCGACGGCAATCTCACAGTTCAGCTCCTCACGTATTTCACGGCGGATTGCGTCCTGAGAATTTTCTCCGGGCTCGATCTTGCCACCAGGAAATTCCCACCATCCTTTCCAGTCGCCATATCCACGTTGGGTGGCGAATATACGACCTTCTTCATCATGAATTATTGCGGCTACGACGTGTATGGTTTTCATAGTTTTCTGTTTAATTTCCTGTGTACTTATTCAGACAAAGATCTGCTAATATGACGGCTGTGTCCTGCTCTTCTTTGGGGGCGTCTTTAGGTTTCCATGCTACAATAAATCGGATAGAAGCATCAGAAACATAATATCCGTTTCCTATCCATTTACAAAGATCAGTTTGTGATTTCTTTGACAATTGGCAGATTGGAGTGTTCTTTTGCATTTCGAATAAATAGTTGTTCTCAAAACGAAGTTTTTCTCCAGATTTGAGTTTAAGAATCTTCTGTTTTTTGTCTTTGAAGAATCCTAGATTTACATCTTTATGAGATAGTTGAAGAACTATCTCTTCTGGCATTTTGTATATATGATTATCGACATCATATTTGTCGACTTTTATATTATCAAATAATGTGGTGTTGGTGTGAATAAACAAACGTTTTTTTGCACGTGTCATTGCTACATACAATCTACGCATATTCTGGTCATTTTTTATATATGAGTTTGAAATAAGCATATATACGTCATCAAACTCACGACCTTTGGATTTGTGAATGGTTGATACAACTACGTCTGCTCCTGTAAGGTCACAATAGTCTTCAACTGATGATTCAAATAGGTATTCTTTGAAATCTGTAAGATATTTTGTCTTGTTTGTCTTTTCAAACAGCTGAATGCATTGCTGTAAATAATGAAGACTTGTAGAATTAGCGTATTGATTGAATGTATTTTGTTTGGCATTCTCCCAAACTTCATCCGTTATTCTTGGTGTAGGCGTGTTTTCCTCTATGAGTTTTAAGAATAATCGCACTTCTGCTATATTCCAGAATCTGAATCCATCCATACTCTGAATGAGTTTGCTGTTAATGCCATTCTTCCGTAATAGAGCAACAAGAATCACAGCCTCTTCATTTGTTTGTGTAAGAATACATGTTGAACCTTGTCCCCTGTTCTTTATAAGGTTTTGTACTAAAGGTTCATACAATAAAGATGATGTGTGTCGTGTCAGATAAACACAGCCATCAATTTGACTCATAGATATTATAGGTGAACTTTTCATTCTGCCTTTGATCCCTTGTACAAAATTATTTGCAGCATCGACGATATGCTTAGCACTTCTATAGTTCTCTGTCATCTCTACGAATCGACTATTTTCCTCGTTTCGCAGTAGCCCCATATATTTAGAGTCGGAGCCACGGAATTCGTAGATGTTTTGATCATCATCTCCAACTGCGATAACACGCATATCTTCATTAGCTGTCATCAGAGCACGTACCAAGTTGTATTCTTCTTCGCTCATATCCTGAGCTTCATCAATTACAAGCACAGTCTTTCCAATGCGATTTGGCTCGACCTCTCCATCATTGATCATTTTGGCTGCAAGACCAACCACATCTTTTGCGTCGTCTATATTGCCAATTCTTCCAAGAAGATCAAAACAATAGGAATGGAATGTTTTGATTTCTACGAAATGTGCCGCATTGCCAATTAATTCCATCAGACGTTGTTTGAATTCTGTAGCTGCTGCACGAGAGAATGTCAACATTAGCAACTGTTCGTGTTTTACGTCTTCAAGCAGAAGCAGAGAAGCAAGTTTATGAGCTAGAACTCGTGTTTTTCCACTACCTGGACCAGCAGCGACGACGATACAACGAGATTCTTTGTCGGATATGATCTCCATCTGTTTGTTCGACAATTCACCAAACAATTGTCTGTATTTTTCCGGAGTGACATTCCTTTCTATCTCTTTTAATCGATCTCCTTTGAAGTATTTGGATATAAAATGTTTATAATCCATTTGGAAATAATCCTGTACATATTGTAAAGCGGCATTGTAATCATGCACCATCAAATTGGCATATTCGCCTACGATATGGACTTGTTGGATTTTTTGCTTATAAAATTCATTCAGCAATCGATAGTCGTCTTGTTTATAACGAAGTCTGTTGTCTTTGATGCGACGGATATCCATAGCATTGTAGAGAACTAAGAATCCGCCTTCTAGTTTTATAGCACCAATTTTTGATAAATAAAGAAGTGCTTCTTCAACGTCATCAAGCTGAACATCTTTCAGATTTCCGAATAAATTTTGTCCTTTGTTTTTTATGTCGTTTAATAGTTCAATGACGGAGAATTGTATGCCTTTCTTTTTTGTTTCTTCATCTGCTGTTGCTGAAGTAAGCTTATAAAGCCATTCTACGGCAAAATAGCAGATCTCAAGACGTTTTTCAAACCTGCGGATTGTAGTTTCCATGTTTGTCTGTCGAGAGATTTTGACATTATGAGCAGCGTCTTCGTCTTTTTTAGTGTATCCTTTTACGGTCAAGAAGTATAGCAGTGTACGTATATCTTTCTCTGTCGCTGAGGATATACCTTCTTTAATTGCTTCATCATTCAATTGTTTGCATGATGTATGTAGCGATTCTTCTGGGATATGGTTAAGTATATAACGCTCGAGTTGTGTAAATCTATCCAACAAACGTTTTGATTTATTTTCGGAATCTCCTGCGTCATTCAGATATGCGGAAATATCTTTTGTGTCTGCCAAAATGCCTTCTTGTCGCATACGTTCGACTGCTGAAACAATTTCTTTCTTGTTGATTCCAAGAATGTCCGCTAGATAATCTACGCGCGATTCTGCTTCTGCATTTTTGTCTTTTGCAATGTATTTTTGGGAAATAAGTGATTTGATTATACGAACAGCCTTCTCCGCTTCATTTGTGTCGAACAGTAAAGAATCTGTTATTCGTTTGCGTGCTTCATCTAGATTTTTCACAGTGATTCCTGTCGCATATACATGAGGCACGTTATTCCCTCGTTCCAAATAGCCAGCTTGTTCAAGTGCCGCCAATGCTGTACGCACACGAGTCTCTATATCGGAAACAGAGTCGTCCCATCCTGCTTTTCTGGCAATCTCCAAGGCCGAACAACATATTCGCATTCGTTGCTTGGTCATTTCCCTTATCGCTTTCCAAACCTGTTGTATTTCGCTGATACTTAATTTTGTCTGATTAAGAAGAATGAAATGTTTGTCAAGATCTGCGTCGCTATACAACACAAAGCATTTTGCTTGCAAATTAGGATCACGACCAGCTCGACCTGCCTCTTGAACATAGTTTTCCAATGAGTCAGAAATATCGTAGTGAACAACTAATCCGACATCTTTCTTATCTACTCCCATTCCAAAAGCAGACGTCGCCACGATGATATGAACTTGATCATTCATAAACGCATCTTGGTTGGCTATCTTTTCATCAGCGTTCATCTTGCCATTGAAAGGCAGTGCTTTATAACCATCATGTGTTAATCGATCTGCTAATTCTTTCGTACGGTTTGTACGTGATACATATACTATTGTAGGACAAGATGATTCTGCGATCAATGAACGCAATTTCGAATACTTGTCTTCGTCGGTGTCGGCGTGTATGACTGAGTATCTAAGATTGGTACGTGATGCAGAGGATGCGAAGATCTTTAGATTAATGTCAAGTGTCTGTTTGAAATAGTCACATATATCTTGGATAACCTTCTGTTTTGCTGTCGCTGTAAAGCAGGAAACAGGTATCGGATTACATTTTTTCTTCTTTTGGTATTCACTGATAAACTTACCTATGTATAGATAGTCTACTCGGAAATCTTGTCCCCACGATGAGAAACAGTGAGCCTCATCAATAACGAAACGTACTATATGACGAGAAAGCAGGATTCTTTCAATGGTCTTCGAACGTAACATTTCAGGAGCAATATAAAGGAGTGATGCGTCTCCATCCAAAACATTCTGAATGGCTTGTGAACGACTTATAGGATCGAGAAGTCCGTTTATGGTTACCGCGTCAGAAATACCTCTATCCGCTAAGTTGTCAACTTGATCTTTCATCAATGATTGTAGAGGAGAGATGACGACGGTCAGCCCGTGAACAGATCGGCCATCCATCAATGCTGGCAATTGGAAAGTCAGTGATTTTCCTCCACCGGTTGGAAATATGGCAAGTAATGATTGACCTTCGACAGCGGCACGTACGGCATTTTCCTGTAAAGGTTCGCCTTCATAAGTGCGGAATTGGTCGTAACCGAAGAAATGTTTGAGGTTGGCATGTACATCCAAATCCCGATTGCAGTAATCACATCCTTGTTCACATTTCTTATGTCGCAACAATGTGATGATATTTTCTACGTTGGGATAATTATGCAATACCCATGCTGGAGTAATAGAACGATAATCGGTTGTGCCTATGAGTGCAAGTGCGTACGCAAGTTCAATAGGTTGCTTATCAACGATATCCTTGATGTTTGCATTCTCACAAATTTTACCTTTATATTCTTGTATTATCAGATCTGTTATCTCCTCCTCTTTATTAGTCGAAGCCTTGACAAAATCAAAGAAACCTTCAAATTCAGGAAAGTCTTTCAGTAAAGTTGAATATATTTTTTGTTTGGATGCAGACAATGTATCCCATTTTGCGACTTCATCCATCAGAAGATCATAGGCCTTCTTGCTGTCGTTGACAGGATTGTTCATCTGGTCGCTTACCAGTTTGTCGTTTTTTAGTAGACGGTGGTAAGGCCTTTCTGGAAACAGTAAGGGAGAAACATATAGAGTGTCTACCAATACGAATTTCTGTTTTTCTTCTCCATAAAGATATTTGGCATCATGATGGATTATGTTGTGCCCACACACATAATCTATGCCATTCATGAAATTCTGTAATTCTCGCTTGTCTGCAGAATGGAATATCGCGTCGTCCCATCTCCAGGCTCCGATATCATGAATCTTTTTATCCTTGATGCCAACTTCAACGTCAACAAAAGCAAAGTGGGAAGAATCATGTGATACCTCCTCTTCTTGTGAATTTGTAGATTTACGTCCATCATTATTGCCGATGGTTTCTATGATTTTGCTCCAGATTGACATGTCTCTATTGCTTAATCATTTTTGCCTATTCCTTTTAATCGAATATTTTCTCTATGAACTATCATGATTTACTGGAAAGTTTTTCCATTATCAAAATAGAGAGGATGGCTTTTGTCCGTTAGAAACTGTAACTGCAATTCCATTAATTCCGAGTTTACTCCCGTTACTTCCAAGTCTTTATCATATACGACATAGAAGTCAATAGAAAGCATTTGTTCTACATCTATGGGTTGTCCCGCAATGGATTGTGCCGCACATTTTGGCTTGATAATGTTATCAAATGTATGCCACAATTGATCGATTGCGTCATTTGCCCTTTGGATAATAGTCTGATAGTTGGAGGACGTGACATTTGTTTTGAACTCAATAAGACACATCTCTTTATCTGTCAAAAGCATTCCGTCGCACACGCCACCTGTAATAACACTTGACCCAGTAAGGATTCGGTGATCAAGTGGCAGCAATGCAATCGTATTGTTGTTTGGATTTGTTGCGACGAAACACTTCGAAGCAAACGCAGGTGCTACATCTGTCCAATCTGTAAAGCCTAGATTGCCGTCATCATAGACGTAAAGATGCTTAGCGGAACTTTTATCGAAAGCATTAGCCACGCTAATTGCACCACAATTTTGTAATGCGGTGCACAACCTGAGATTTGTGATGGCAACAGGCAAATTCCTATTTTGCGAGAGTCTTGGCATAGCACTGGTATAAAGAGTTAAATACTCGCATAATGTCGTCCGATGCGGAATCTAATTCATTCTTGGAAATTAATCCAGTTTTTTCATTAATCACAGATTGACAATAGATTTCTTTAACAGAAGACAGGCGATAAACTGCAATTTCCTCTTCTTTAATTTGATACTTTGCTGGTAAAATGGTCTCTATCTGACTCCTTTGTTCCTCACTCGCATTGGCATACGCCTTGGCACCCATAATCATAGTGTTGATGATCGCCAACGAATATGGACTATGAGTTGTGAATACCAGCATATTCTCGTCAGAGCTTGCATTGTTGTAAACCAGAGATTTGAGCACTTCCATCTGTGAACGAGGGAAGAGGTTTAATTCTGGCTCTTCAACAATATTTATAAGCTGATTATATCTATTGGCATATGACAATTGACGAATCATCATGTCCTTGATACTGTCAGAGTATTCTTCATTTTGCATGATTTCAGCCACTCTTTTTTCCAACTTGTCTTTTTCTTCTTTAGAGAGTTTGATTTCTTCCTTTCTGGAAATCTTGCTACTCAGATACTCCGAAACCATACACATCGGTAGGGATGATTGTATTCCGCTAGACGCATTGATGAGTCTTACCTTATAGTCGGTTCCATGTATCCAGCCTATATCATTCAAATTGTCATACTCAAAGCGCAATCCCTCGAAAGGCAGATTATAACCGCTCTGAAAGAATTTCTTTGCGTTTACGAACTCGTCAGAGAAAGTCTCACTGGAATCTGGCAGTTCCTTCAAAAGTTTTGACTTATTCTCAGCTACGCTTACAATCGAGCGTTCTGCAGGAACATACATTACCTTTGAAATTCCTTTTATTTCCTGCTTTTTATCTATTACACGAAAATGTCCATTCTCATACAAAAAATCATATAGTTCTCCTTCAAATTTGATATATGAGTTTTCGTTATCAATGAAGGAATCTATTCTATGATATGCACACAACATTGTCTTGAACCTATTATATTGTTCAAAGTATGAGAGTTTATATTTCTTTTGGCTTAATACCTTCTCTAACCATTTGAATGAAGAGAATAGTTTTGCGACACAGCTTTTACCTGTGCCTTGGTCTCCTATGAACAAGGTGACTTTCTTAAATATAATATCGAGGCCTTTGACGGGACCAAATGATTTTACTATTAAACGTTCGTTCATATTTCTTTATTTTTTCTTGTTTATAAAACGCTTTTGCCTTATGCAATGACGTGCAATTTCATTTAGCCTACACTAGCAATCACTACTTGTCTATCCTCAACAGTTCGTTTATATCGACTTCAAGGAGTTCTGCAAGAACCACTCTTCTATGATCATCCATGATATGCACTGATCCCAGTCAAATCCCAAGATAAAAGTCCGGTTATCCAGCATACCACATAGAATGCGATTAGTGTTGTTGTCGCTACCAGCTTGTTTTTTTCCAGTCTCGTTAATTCCCATATTAAATATGCGATAAGTGCGACCAAAGCGATTGGGGATATTAATAATATCGCAAGCCAGTTTAGCTCAAAGTATGACACGATCATTATTATTGGGATGGAAAATCCGGCATATATAGGAACCGAAATTCCACCTGTTTTGCCTTCTTTTACTCCACTTTTGAGTGCTTCATAATGCACAAAACCTAGAAGTAAACAGAAAAAAATCCAAAATATGACCATCTCCTTATTTCTTCTTCTTCTTCGCCATCATCGCCTTCTTCTTGGCAAGTTTGGCTGCTTTTGCTGCCGCAGCTGCTTCGGCTGCCGCTTTCTCTGCCTCTTCTGCTTTCAACACGTTGATTTTATCCTGAAGTGGCTCGAAGTAGTATTCCTCTGCCTGGAAGAAGCATGCCTTACATTTGGAATCCTCAATCTCTTTCTTGATCTGCTCTGCAATCGGCTCTTTCTCTTTTGGATCGCCCTCAAGCAGTTTCTCACACTTGCCTTTGAACACTTTGTCGAAGTATGCCTCTTCGTAACGGTCTCTCAAATCTGATACGCTTGTCTCCCATTTCGTGTCTTCCACCAATGCCTCCGCGTCGTTGATGGCGTTGAAGTTTGCGATGATCTTGTTTGTCGACGAGATTGTATCCGCGTCTTTCTCCATAACCATCACATTGACAAGTTTTTCGATTCGTTCTAGTTCCTTGCCATCCTTCAAACTTGCTTTTGCTGCGTTCTGCACATCATTGTAGTGAGCCTTGAAAGTGTTTTCATAAAGATACTCTTTCTTCAAGTTCTTCATCATGATAGAGTTGAGAAGCTCAGAGTAGTTGTAGATGATAGCAGACGGATTGATGTTGGTCATTCCTTTAGCCTTGTTCTCTTTGTATCCCTTCACCTCTTTGTCTAAAGAAAGATAATCCTTCAAAAGTTCATTCAGATCATCTTCCTGTGTGAAGACGTCGTCGCTGATAAGCTTAGCCGCATAGAGGTTACGTGTTTTCACGATTCTGTCGTTGACGTAGGAATCGTTGATTTGGTTCGGTTTGCGGACATTTGGTTTGTGGCTGCTCTTATAGTTTACTGCCACGATTATAGGGGCTGTCTTGTTTGCGACATTCTTTCTGATAGTGGCGTAGTCAATATTAGAGTTGTCGTCGACGCATTTCTTCAAGGCTGCGTTGGAGAAATTTCTCTCTATATCCTGATTGCTTGGGGCAAACTGGTATAGGCAGATCGAGTAGACTTTGCGGTCGACGTCAAGTTCGTTGAATAGGGATACTGTGGAATTGAACACATACTGACGCTCTTTCGTTTTGCTTTCCAAAAGTTTACCATACTCCTCTGACACTTTGTTCATGGCAGAGTAGTCGTTGTTCACCTTGCCTATGTTGGAAAGTTGGCGACAGACGAAATCTGAGATACGCTGTGGCTGTTCCACGTTGATAGCCTCTGCGTAGAATTTCATCTCCACAGGGTTAGTGCCGAATGCGTTGAGAGGAATATTGTCGGCGATTCTGATCTTGCCTTGTGTGTTGGCTTTGTTGACGGTCAACTCTTTGTTCACATAATCCACTGTCAGATTATAAAGAGGATATCTCACGTCCTGTGCGACGGTGGTGCTGGTGATCTGACCTGAGATGAATACGTTTTTGACTTTGTCTTTCTCCTTACGGCTTGTGTAAATTGTCTCAAGCTGACCTTTGAAGGCTTCAGGATTAAGGATGTATAAATCAGTAGTCAGCATTAACCATCCGTCTTCAGCAGAAAACTTCTGATCGCCTTTGATTTCGCCGATTTGTTCGCATTTGATAGTCAGTTGCTGTTCTTGCGCGTTTGAAACGACTGCACAGAACATATATGATAGAGCTACAATCGCTGTTTTTATTTTTTTCATCTGGTATTTTTTTTGAAATTTCACAATTCTTTGTTTCAACAAAAATAAGAATTAAAACTGAAACATGAAAAGGAACTGTATAAATATATCAAGTTTTACAAATGTATTTTAATGTCGTGTTTGGAATAAGAAAGCTAAACAGAGTATGAATCTAAACTATACAAAAACAAAACAGCTTTAATATTGAACAACTTCTTACAAAATGACAAGATATATACCGCATAAATATGCCAAAATGAGGATATTGAGGCACGTTAAACTGAAATAATATTCATAATATTTTTGAATTGCTTACATTTTGACTAACTTTGCACGCAGAAGATAGAAATTTGAAAAAATAAAGTAACTAAATAAATATGGCAGACAACTTGAAAGTAGAAGAATTGGATCAGGTGGTGGTCCGATTCTCAGGCGACTCCGGAGACGGAATGCAGCTTGCTGGAAATATTTTTTCCACTATCTCGGCCACTGTAGGTAATGGTATTTGTACATTCCCTGACTACCCAGCAGATATTCGTGCCCCACAAGGTTCGTTGACTGGAGTATCTGGATTCCAGGTAAGTATCGCATCAGACAAGGCTTTCACTCCTGGAGACAAGTGTGATGTATTGGTTGCAATGAACCCTGCAGCTCTAAAGACACAGTATAAGTTCTGTAAGCCAACATCATCTATCATCATCGACGTCGACAGCTTTAAGAAGGCTGATCTAGAGAAGGCACAGTTTGAGGCTACAGACGCAGCAGGTGCTATCGCAGAGATGGGCATCAAGCAGGATGTTATCGAGGTGCCTGTGACTTCAATGGTTAAGGATGTTCTTGCTGATTCAGGAATGGATCCAAAGGCTATGCTTAAGTGTAGAAATATGCTTGCTCTTGGTCTTGTTTGCTACATCTTCAACCGTGATCTTTCAATCGCTGAGAAATTCCTTCGCGACAAGTTCTCTGGAAAGAAGGCGGCAATCGCAGAGAATAACATCAAGGTTATCCACGCAGGATACGACTTCGGTGCTAACACTCATGCATCAGTAAGCCATACATATAATGTAGTATCAAAGCAGACTCCTGCAAAGAAGGGTCGCTACATGGATATCAACGGAAACAAGGCAACTGCATACGGTCTTATCGCTGCAGCTGAGAAGGCAGGTCTTCGCCTATACCTTGGTTCTTACCCTATTACTCCAGCAACAGATGTTCTTCACGAGTTGTCAAAGCACAAGTCTCTAGGTGTGACAACAGTTCAGTGTGAGGATGAGATCGCAGGATGTGCTTCTGCACTTGGTGCTTCATTCGCTGGAGCTCTAGGTGTGACTTCAACTTCAGGTCCTGGTATCTGTTTGAAGAGTGAGGCAATGAACCTTGCTGTTATCATGGAACTTCCATTGGTTGTTATCGACGTTCAGCGTGGTGGTCCTGCTACAGGTCTTCCAACAAAGTCAGAGCAGACAGACCTTCTTCAGGTATTGTTCGGACGTAACGGTGAGACTCCAATGCCAGTTATCGCTGCTACAAGCCCAGCAGACTGTTTCGAATCAGCATACGCAGCATGTAAGATAGCTCTAGAGCACATGACTCCTGTAGTGTTCATGAGTGACGCATATATCGCAAACGGTTCAGAGGCATTCAAGCTTCCTAACCTTGCTGAGTATCCAGCAATCAATATTCCATACGTTCCAGAGTCAATGAAGGGAACATGGACTCCATACATGAGAGATGAGAGAGATGTAAGATACTGGGCTGTTCCTGGTCGTGAGGGATTCGCTCATATCCTTGGTGGTCTTGAGAAGGACAGCAAGACAGGTGCTATCTCAACAAATCCTGAGAACCACGATTTGATGTGCCGTCTTCGTCAGAGCAAGATCGACAAGATTCCTGTACCAGATGTAGAGGTAGAGGGCGACAAGGATAATGCAGATCTTTTGATCGTAGGCTTCGGTGGAACTTACGGACACCTACACGCAGCTATGGATGAGATGCGTGCTGCAGGTAAGAAGGTGGCTCTTGCTCACTTCCGTTACATCAACCCATTGCCAAAGAATACAGCTGAGGTATTGAAGAAGTACAAGAAGGTGGTTGTAGCTGAGCAGAACCTTGGTCAGTTCGCTGCATTCCTTCGTATGAAGGTTGATGGTTTCGCACCAGCACAGTTCAATGAGGTTAAGGGTCAGCCATTCGTAGTTAGCGAGTTGGTTGCAGCATTTAATAAATTAATTTAAGAATAAACTTGAGTCAAAGAATGAAAGAAAAGAAATTCTTAACTCTTAATTCTTAACTCTTAATTTTAGATTAAAATGAGCGAATACACAGCTAAAGATTATAAAAAAGGACAGCCACGTTGGTGTCCAGGATGCGGTGACCACTTCTTCTTGGCGTCGCTTCACAAGGCAATGGCAGAGATTGGCGTTGCTCCACATGATATAGCAGTTATTTCTGGTATCGGTTGTTCAAGCCGTCTGCCTCACTACATGGCCACTTACGGTATGAACACAATCCACGGACGTGCCGCTGCGATCGCAACAGGTTGTAAGGTTTCAAACCCTAAGCTAAGCGTATGGCAGGTGAGTGGTGATGGTGATGGTCTTGCTATCGGTGGTAACCATTTCATCCACGCTAACCGTCGTAACATCGACCTAAAGATGATCCTTCTTAACAACCGTATCTATGGTTTGACTAAGGGTCAGTACTCTCCAACTTCACCAAGAGGATTCGTCAGCAAGTCGTCTCCTTACGGAACAGTTGAGGATCCATTCCGTCCAGCTGAGCTTTGCTTCGGTGCAAGAGGTCACTTCTTCGCACGTGCGGTAGCCACAGACGCTGAGGGTACAGTTAATGTTCTAAAGGCAGCTCACGCACATAAGGGTGCTGCTGTTTGTGAGATCCTTCAGAACTGTGTTATCTTCAACGACGGTACACACGAGGCAGTTTACACTAAGGAAGGTCGCGCAAAGAACGCTATCTACTTGAAGCATGGTGAGAAGATGTTGTTCGGTGAGAACAATGAGTTCGGACTAATGCAGGATGGCTTCAATGTGAAGGTTGTTAAACTAGGTGAGAACGGTATTACAGAGAAGGATATCCTTGTTCACGATGCTCACTGTGAGGACAACACACTTCAGCTAAAGCTTGCTATGATGGATTATCCAGTAGCACTTGGAGTTATTCGTGATGTTGAGGCTCCTACTTACGATGATGCTGTAAACGCACAGATCGAGGAGGTTAAGGCTGCTAAGAAGTATCACAATTTCGCAGAACTTCTTGAAACTAATGATACTTGGGAGGTTAAGTAATTAATCTTACCATTATAGATTTTAATAGAGACGTGGGAAACTGCGTCTCTATTTTTGTATAATTGGATATGAATAACGGGCAGATTTCAAATCTGCCCATACAATTATATAATATGTGTCGTAGTGGTGGTTTTCAAACCCACCCCAATCTACATCATTCATCATTCCTTATGATTCTTATCTCTGTTCTTCTATTGTTTGTTTTTTACAATCAATTGTATATCTTTGCAGCGAAATTATATTTAAATAGTAATAAATACAAAAAAATAGTAATTATGGCAATCGCAATTAGACCGATACCGGTTCTTAAGGGTACCACGGCGGAACGATTTGAGGAAATGGTTGAAAACAACAAACAAACTGCATTTACAGTAATTCCAGACAATATGCGTCAGGCAGTTCATGCAATGCAAGAGAAATCTAGAAATGTTGTTATCAAAATGCCAAAGCGTTAATATGTCGAGTTATACGTATGACATAAATGAACAATGTTTGATTGTTCGACTTACATCAGAATTGGCTACGTTATCTTTTGAATGTGGAAACACTGAAGGTGATAAGGATTTAGAGGATTTTTTCCACAATCAAGCTATACATTTTTCTAAAGAAAGACTAGGTCAGACTTATTGTGTAATAGATAATAATGGGGAAGTAGCAGAACTCGTAGCTTTTTTTACTGTATCTAATGAATAGTATAAAGACTACATTTATTCCTAAGAAAGCTGTAAATAAGATAGAACGAAAAATTCCAGGACGAAAACATCTTCATACATATCCTGCAGTACTTATAGGAAGACTTGGAGTAAATAGAAAGTATCAGGGACAAAAATATTTTATCGGTCAACAAATAATCAATTACATAAAGATTTGGTTCTCCGAAGATGATAACAAAACAGGTTGTCGTTTTCTTGTTGTAGATGCTTATAACAAGCAAAATGTGCTTGATTTTTATGAAAGAAACAAGTTCAAATTCCTATATGCAGATGAGGAGACGGAACGTGCAGAGCAACATATTCCAAATGATGCCGAAACTATATATACGCGTCATATGTTTCTTGATTTGCTTCACACAGAACTCCTTGCTATGCCTATAGTATAAGTTTAGGAATATTAACTGATGGGTGTTGTTACATTCATCCGTTTGTTTTTTACAATCAATTGTATATCTTTGCAATAGTTATAGAATAGATGCTTATGACAACATTAGAATTGGAAATTGAGGATTTGTCGGTACTCCCTGCTCTACAAGAAGTGTTGAGTAGGTTTAAGGGGGTGGCACTGAAATCATCCCAACAAAAATCAGTTGAAGAACTTCGAAAATCAAAGAAAAAATCGGATCAGGAGGAGTATCTTAAACGGGTGAAGTCTATTGACGAAGAAACTTGTTGGAAAGAGTTTGAAATATTAACAAATGAAATGCCTGAATGTCCGTTTAGTGAAGAGGAGATTGTAGCAGAAATAAAAAAATGTAGATCAAAGAAATGAAAGTGATTTTTGATTGCAATATATGGGTGTCGTTGTTTATCACAAAACAGTTGAATTTATTAAAACAGGTCTTGACGTCGTCTCAAATTCAGATCTTTACGACGCAGGAGTTGGAAAATGAGATTAGAACAGTGCTTTCCAGAGAAAAGTTTAGAAAATATGTAGATGAAAAGGCTGTGAAAATCTTTCTTTTCCTGATTTCAAGATATTGTGAAAAAATAGACATTAGGGGAAAATGTGCAGATGTAGACATTAGAGATCCCAAGGATGTTTTTCTGGTTACATTGTCAGAGGAAACTAAATCCGATTATTTAGTATCTGGAGACAAGGATTTGCTTGTGCTTGGTGGTTATAAAGTAACAAAGTTTATAACGCTTGCTGAATTCAAGGAGATATTTTTTACATGATGAATTTTATCTCTATTTTTCTTTTCCACTCATGTTCGGCTTGCTGGAGATGTCTTGGGAAAGAATTCTTATCTCAACTCTTCTATTCAATTCATGTTCTTCTTCTGTTTTTGCACCTTTAATATATGGCTCATGTTTGCCTTTTCCTACAGAGATAAGCATTGATCCAGGAATACCATAATTGTCTATCAGGAGACGTCGAACGTAGTTCGCTCTTTTTTGATCCAGTTTTATACTTAAATACTCACTTGCTCGTTCATCCAGATGTCCAGAAATCTCAAACAGTTCGTCTGGATATGATTTGATGAACTCTGCAAGTTCTTCTAACTGTGCTTCATATTCAGGTTTCATAGGAGAATTAAAATCAAAAAAGGATAGACACCATCTGAATCCCCCCTCAGCATAAGTGGGGAAGGAGAGTGTCAGTGCCAATATGATGGAAGCAAATAGTTTCATGTCGGTATGGTTTAGACTCAAATTTAGAAAATAATTGTTAATTATGCATTAAGCATTATGAATTAATTAAACAGACTGTCCATCTTCAGTCTCAACAGATGTGTTTCGCAGACCAATTTGATAAACTCCTTTGCCGATTGTTTGAAATAGGAATTTTTCAGAATCAGGAAAGCCCCTTCCATCACATTGTCTGTGACGTCAACCGGTACCGCCACTACATCAGATCTTGTTTTGGTGGAGAGACTGGAAAGAATGGAAATCATTTTGCCATACGACACAAGCATCAGGATTGGTGTGATTTCATTGATCACGATTTGTGGTTTTAGTTCGACGGGATTTGTCTTCAGCACTCTGTCGATCATATTGCGGGCCTGTGTGCCTTCTGCCGGAAGAATGAGCGGATATTCGGCGATCTCTTCCATTGTGATGCTGCTTTTCTGGGCCAAGACATGGTCTTTTGCGACTATCGCGCATAGCTTGTCCTCAAACAGATTGTGTGACTCAATTTGCTCGGCGATTGTCTCTGGTTTGAATGCCAGCATGATGTCTATCTCCTTACGGAAAAGCATGTTCTGCAGTTCGTCGTTTGTCTTATAGAAAATATTGAGCTTTATATTGGGAAATTTTTTCACGAAGACGTTGATCGTATCCGACGTCAGAATACGGAATGAGTGTGTCACTCCTATATTAAGAGTTCCGCATTTCATATTCATAAGGTCGTTCATCTTGTAGACGCAATTGTCCGCGTCTTCTATTGTTCTCTTCGCATACGGAAGCAATGCGTCTCCTGCCTCAGTCAACCCCACATTATGATTGTTCCTATTGAATAGTTTCGCACCAAGTTCATCTTCTAATTTCTTCAAACTCTGAGAAAGGGCACTTTGTGTAGCGTAAAGTTCTTTTGCTGCTAACGAAAAACTGCAGGTCTCTGCAATTTTAACGAATGCTCTCAATTGTCTTAGTTCCATACCATCTAATAATCTTCGGATGCAAATTTAGTGCTTTTATATTCATTGTGGGTATGGTGTGTATTAATTCTGCTAATTATGACTATAAGAAAATGATATGATTGGCGAATTTTGCTTATAACAGCTATCAATAAAACTCATAACAAAATCTTAAATCGCATTCAAATCTGCTCTACTTTTGCATCAGTGAACAAAACGGAAGCGTTATGATGTGGAACGCAATTGGATAGATCCTTCTCTTCTTCCATATCGTGACAATGCCGGAAAGAAAAAAATGATTAATAACTAAAAAACATAGATAAAATAAAAAAAAACTCATGGTTTCATTATTAGTTGTAGTCGCTTCTCTATTTGTGTGGAGAGCCGTCTCGAAGATTTCAGCGTGTGGAAGGAATAACGGTTTCGTTATTGATGGAGATTCTGTTGGTATCGTATTGTCCAAAAAGTTTACCCCTGTAACTAAAACAGAGTCGTCAAATTTCCAATACAAGTATTATGGACTTTTCTTGGCTGACTAATTTGTTTACCAGCAATGAGTCTGTTGCCCATATCGCCTTGCTTTATGCCATAGTGATATCAACAGGTATCTACCTTGGTAAAATCAAGGTTATGGGCATCTCTTTGGGTGTAACTTTCGTTCTGTTCACAGGAATCCTGGCAGGTCATCTGAAGATTACCGCACCTGTGAGCATACTCACGTTCATACAGGATTTTGGATTGATTCTGTTTGTTTTTATGATCGGACTGCAAGCTGGTCCCGGATTCTTCAACAGTTTCAAAAAGGGTGGGGTGACGATGAACAAGCTTGCAATGTTGACGATAATGCTCAATGTGTTGGTGATGTTCGGATGCTATTATTGCTTTTTCGACACGACTGACGAAGATAATCTGCCGATGCTGGTCGGAACTCTGTTTGGCGCGGTCACGAACACTCCAGGACTTGGTGCTGCGAGTGAGGCTCTTACTACCGTCTTCACAGATGGGAATGCTCCTTTGATCGTAAACGGATATGCATGTGCCTATCCTTTGGGTGTGGTTGGAATCATCCTGGCTACTATTGCCATCCGATTCATCACAAAGACTGATTTGACTCAGGCGGAAAAGGAGTTGGATTCAGATGTCGAGGAGACGGATTTGAAACCGGAAAAACAATGTATCATTTTGAAAAACAACAATTTTGATGGTAAAACATTGAAAGAGTTGCGTCATACTTTGGATAAGGAATTTGTTTGCTCTCGTCTACTTCATGATGGAGTGATGATTTTTCCATGTGGTTCGACAAGAATATACCTTGGTGATGTACTTTTTATAGTCAGTATGGAGAGTGAGGCGGATGCACTTGTCACTATTCTTGGAGAAAAATGTGAGATGGATTGGGATGATGTAGGTGAGGGTAAACTGATTTCTAAAAGTGTGGTGGTTACAAATCCTAAGATAAATGGCCGAACATTAAGGAAAATGCATCTCAACAGGTTGTATGAGGTTAATGTCACTCGTGTCAATCGAGGTGGAATAGTGTTATTCGCGTCTCCATCACTTGAATTGAAAGTGGGAGATAAGGTGAGAGTCGTGGGACGTGAGGATGCGGTAGAGAGGGTTCGCAAACTGTTTGGTGATTGTGTCAAGACACTTCATGCTCCGAATATCGCCACTATCTTCATCGGTATTTTTGTGGGAATAATTTTCGGAAGCATTCCGATTTCCATTCCGTCGATGCCTGTGCCATTGAAACTTGGTATAGCTGGAGGACCGTTGATCATAGCACTGTTGATCGGACGTTTCGGTCATAAGATCGGACTTGTGACATACACAACGACGTCGGCTAATCTTATGCTCAGAGAGATCGGACTTGTGCTTTTCCTTGCCTCTGTTGGAATCAAGGCAGGAGACAGTTTCATAGATACGGTGGTTGCTGGCGACGGTGCTTTATATGTGCTGAGTGGATTGCTCATCACCGTGATTCCGATATTGATTGTCGGTACTATCGCAAGATTACACAATAAACTAAACTACTATACAATAATGGGAATGCTTGCTGGCACATATACGGATCCGCCAGCACTAGCTTACGCAAACAGCGTCTGTATGAAAGATGCTCCTTCGGTTGGTTATTCCACAGTCTACCCATTATCGATGTTTTTGAGAATATTAACAGCACAGCTAATTGTGCTATTGGCTTGTGGGTAAAATTAAAACCAATTTTTGATATTTGTAAGGAGGACGAGGGTTGTGAAATTCTCGTTTTTTTTATGTTCCTCCTCTCAACCATTTTTTTCTCTTCCGAATAATTTTCCTAGTATCGCACCGCTGCATCCTCCTATGATATGTCCGAAATGTGAAACATTATCTGCGATGAAGAGTCCATCCATCACCTCTTTGCCGATATAGCAGATGAAGACGAGGATGAATGTGAAAGGAATCTCTCCCGACTTACACATTGTGAGCGACGACATGATGATGCACATGAACACTATTCCTGATGCTCCCACAATTCCCGTCGGCAAAAACAATGCGTTCAAAATTCCGGTGATGAATGCTGTTGTGAAGATCATTCCAATCAGAGATAAACTTCCGTATTTCTCTTCCAAAAGAGGCATCAGCAGAAGAAGATAAATCGCGTTGCCGAAAAAGTGGCTGAAATTTGCGTGGCAGAAGATGTGGGTGAAATAACCCATAAGAATCATCGGATTCGCCGACAAAACAGGTTTGCAACTAAATATATTGTTCACAACTCCCAGTGTCAGGTAGTTGCCGATTGTCGCTGCCAACATCAGTGCCAAGAATGTGATGGTCACTGGAGCGTTGAATGTAACTTTTATTCTGCTCATTTTTGATTTTGATTTTTATTGATGCAAACTTACAATAAATTTTGGAATGCGGAATGTTACCTCTGCATTTAATTAGGGATTTGTGTCTGATATGGAAATCTATATGTTAAATCGATTGACGAGTTTCGGGTGTCAAAGAAATCTAAACAAATTTTTCTTATAAATTAAGTTTTAGGTGTAAAAATATCAGAAAATATTGTCTGTAAAACTAAAGTTTTTTAACTTTGTAAGCAATATGGATTAGGATGATGAATTTAAGCAAAAACATACTGCCTGGAGTAGTTTCAATCTATGATCTAAAGAATTCTTTGGATTGTGATGGATATGACTCTAATCCTGACTTTATAATATTGAAGATAAAGCCTATCACTGCCTATTTTGACGGTGCGTTGGAGATGTCGGACCTAATAAAGTACGGAAACGGGTGGATGCTATAAAGTTCAGAGTGGATTAGAAGAAGGTGAAAGAGAAAAAAATAAAGTTAAATGAGAATTCGCTTATTTCTATGTATTTGTCTTTGTGCAACACTTTCCGCACAAACCGTCCATTTTGTTTATGATAATGCGGGGAATCGTACAGCAAGGTACATTGATATGTCTAATAATCGTGATGGTGGAGTCGTTAATGAAGAGGATGAATCCAGAAGAGAGATAAAGGATTCGTTGGCGTCGAATCAAATTCATATTTATCCTAATCCAACCGACGGACACCTTAGCGTTAGAATAGACAGTTTGAAAAAGGGCCAGAGTGCGTGTGCTCTACTTATAGACACATACGGAAAAAACATTGTTTGCCAATATACAGACAAAAATGATGTCTCTATCGATTTTTCCGATAGGGATCCAGGAATATATATTTTGCGAATAGAGATCGACAATCTCAACACGGAATGGAAAATAATTAAAAAATAAGAAGATGTTTCAGAAAGTCCTTTTGTTGGCGTGGCTCTTATTAATTAGATCTGTTTGTTTGTCTGTCGCGCAGAATCCGTATGCTCAACCAGAAGGTGGGGACAGTTCTTTTCCTGACTTTGGAAAAGAGCTTTATTTGATGTCAGACGGCACCTTCACAGACGACAAGACTCAAGGTGTTGTGTTTGGCAAAATAGGAAGTATCCTCAACGTCAGTGCAATTGGATCCTTGATGTATCAAATTCCGATAGAAGTGCCTTCCGGAGTCAATGGAATGAATCCGAGTATACAGATTGTCTATAATTCACAGGCAGGCAACGGAATCGCAGGATACGGATTCAATCTTTCGTGTGTGTCATCAATATACAGAGCTAGAAAGAACCTTTTCTCTGAGGGAAAACTGGATGCGATCCATTTGACGGACGAGGACAATATCGAGTTGGATGGAGCAAGGCTTATATTGGCATCCGGAAATAATTTGGCTGACGGTTCGAACTACCGCACTCAAGAAGAAACGTACTGCGACATAACATTTCATAGTGGAGACAACAATGACGGCTCTTACTTCAGTGTCGTGACAAAAGAGGGTGTCACGATGGTCTATGGAGCGTCGAGCGATGCAAGAGTAGAATCTCAGACATCCGGTGTTCCGTTGATATGGCTGTTGAAAAAAGTGACGGATCAAAATGGGAACTACATGTCATACGAGTATGGATTGGACGATGAGAAAGGAGAGTTTTGGCTGTCCAAGATACTCTACACTGGCAACGAAAAGGCCAAAGTTGCACCTACTTGCGTCGTGGAATTCTCCTATGACTCAGACCGAAAGGACTCAAGACTTCAGTTCACAGCAGGCTCTAAATTGTCATCGACAAAACTGCTGAGAACCGTCGAAGTGAAGACAAACGGCGAGCTTCTTAAAACATATACACTGTCTTACTTTTTCGACGGATTTTACAATAAGTTGAAATCCATTACTTTATCTAACAATAATGAGGAGAGATTAGCTCCAATTGTTCTAAACTGGGGCAGTCTAGACAAAATCAACGAATCTGCACATAAAATTGAGAAATACGTCTTTGTCCCATTTGCAGAGGATGACGATTGTTATGATGAATATAGTGTTTTGGTGGATGATTTCAACAATGACGGAATTTCCGATTTCATAAAAACCAACTCAGACCTTCCTACGGGATTTTCTGCTATTGAAGGTGTAATTGTTGAATGGAATCTGTATTTGTCGAGGAAGACTGAATCAGGAGTCATGTACGAAAAGGCAATGGAAGTGCCAATGGATTATTTTATTGGGGCACTGCTACTTCATTCGTTAGACATCAATAAAGATGGAATGAAAGACCTGATTGAAGTCAAAAGATCTGGTTCGTATTATTGGGTAGATGTCCTTCTGAACGATGGAGAAGGAACGTTCATCAGGCAAAATTTTGAGACGGAGATCGTCCTTACAGACTCTGACAAATCGCAGCTTGAATTCAATGATTTTGACGGTGATGGATTCGTTGAGATGTTGGTGTTGCACAAAGAAGAGACAGAGACGTACGAAGATGTGGACTTCGCCGACTGGTACAAGATAGACATTGAAGGCAAACTGTTTTCTAAAATATCCTCGTTTTCATATAAAAGTCGGTATTTAACTGTGGACTCCAGATATTCCATAACAGATCTGAATGGAAACGGACTGCCAGAGATTTATAATAGAGCCTCTCATGAGGCATTTGAGTTCGACTCCAATACAAAAAACTTTGAAAAAATAGACTTTGAGGAGATACCGTTATATTTGGATATGGATGCCGGAGCCGACTTCGTTGACATCAATGGCGACGGATATACGGACGTTATTGCAGTTTCCCAATATGAATATGAAAACAAATGGAAAATAATGTTGTCGACTGGGACTGGGTTTGTGGAAATACCATGTCCTCTCAAAATGGAGTGTGAAAAAAATAGTCCATATGTAGAGGATTGCATTGCTAAAGGCAAACGTTTTTTTGCGGACTACAACAATGACGGAACTCTTGACATTTTGGAAATCATCAATGATGAACTCACATTCCATTATTTCACAGGCAGTGGATTTGTCTCAAAAAAATACTTGCAGAATGAGTTGCCAGATATTTTAACGAACAAACTGTACTACAACAAACATATACCGTTTTATGACATCACTGGCGATGGAGTGACTGACCTTATTTCTCTCTCAAAAAATGGGCTTGACGTTCACATTGTCCACACTCCAGAAATTGGACGATACTTGTCTCAGATCAACGACGGACTCATGTCGATCCACAATGTGGATTACAAGACTCTGTCAGATCCCGTTTTCTACCAGTCCGGCCAGGATGAGATATCTTCCAAGGTGACTCAGCTTTGCATCCCTATCCATGTCGTCAGTCAGATAACGACTGAATCCGGAAATTATGAAAGCACGGAAAAATATTATTATAAAGGTTTGAGATTCCATCAAGAAAAGGGAATATTGGGTTTTGAAGAGTTCACGCAAGACAACGAGACACTCAATAAAAGGAAGACAATCAAGTATGGCTACGATACCATTTTGTTTAATCCTCATCCTGTGGAGGAAACAACTTCCACCTCTGTCACAGGCAGACCGATAGAGAATGTTGTATTTGAACATAAGACAGAAAATCTGGGAACAAAGTCGGGTAAGCGGTGTTTCAAATACGTGGCAAAGAAAACTGTCACAAACCGTCTGACAGGCATGACAACGGTTATCGAAGCGTCGGACTATGAAAATGGAAATCCTCAAAAAATAACCACCACGCAAGGAGATGTTGTAGAGGAAAAGACCATGACATACGAGAGAAAAGGATCATGGTGCAAAAACAGGGTGAGCTGCTTGACAACAAAAATGTTTGCTGACGGTCAGGAACAAATCCGTAAGGTGTTGTCATTTTATGACGACAGGGGCAACCAGACGAAAGAGATTGTCGATCCCGACGATGAAAATGAATTTGTTACAGAATACAAGAACATCAACCATTTCGGACAGGCTCTTTTGGTTGAGCGTTCGGCAAACGGGACAACACGTCGTTCTGAATTTGAATACTGTCCTTCGGGAAGGTTCATGACTGCCAAGACGGATGAAATGGGCGACAGATATGAGTATGACTGGGATGAGAACACTGGTTTGTTGAAGAGTAAGACGGATCGTAAAGGAACAGTCAGCTTCTCCTATGACGGATTTGGCAATCTGACGAAGACTAATTATGCAGACGGAATAACAGAGACAAGCGTCACAAGATGGGCATCGCCAGAAAACAGTCTGGGGGCAAAATATTACACCTATCATGATAAATCTGGAAGTTCCCCCGTCGTCACGTGGTATGACAATGTCGGCAATGAGGTGCTTAAAGAGACATTCGGACTGAACAACAAAAAAATCAGTGTCTTTACAGAATATAATTCGGATGGAACGAAAAGCAGAGTGTCTGCACCGACATTCTCCTCCGATCCGCAAAGCTGGGCGACTGTGTATTCCTACGATGAATACGGAAGAGTCACCAGTCTGATAACACCAGCTGGGGAAAGCACCACCAAATATGAGAAAACTTCCACCACGACAGTATCGCCGGAAGGGAGAAAGAAGATGAACTATGACGCTTCGGGAAGGGTTGTTAGCATAGAGACAAACGGCAAATCAGTAAGTTACGAGTATTATCCATCGGGAAAGATTAAGACATCCACTCCTGAGAATGGAGCCTCTATCAGCGTCGAGTATGATTTGCAGGGAAGACGTACAAGACTGATTGATCCAGACGGTGGAGTTCAGGAGACCAAATACAACGGTTTCGGCGAACTGCTGTGGTCTGGGCAGTGTGTTCATAAAAAAGGGGATACCATAGCCACAGAATACTCATATGCCCCCAACGGACTGCCGCTTAGCAAGACGACAAACGGAAAGACAACCAGCTACAGCTATGATAGTCACAATCGCATCGTCGGTATAGAAATTCAGGGTGAACACAAGCAGTTGTTCACATACGACGAGTTTGACCGTGTTGTAAGACTGAAGGAGGAGATAGACGGCAAAATATTTGAAAGTCGAAAAGAGTATGACGAGTTTGGACGTGTAAGGAAAGAAACATATCCGTCCGGATACTTCACCGTCAACCACTACGACCGCAACGGCATCTTATACGAGGTGACAGACAGTTTGGAACGGTCTGTCTGGAAACTTTTAGAAGAGGATGCGTATGGTCAGAGTCTCCGAACGCAAAAGGGAACAAAAGAGAGTGTATATGAATATGACGAGCAAGGACACACTCTCTCCATCTATGCAGAAGGTGTGGTTGACATGCTGTACTCCTATGATTCAAGAGGCAACCTAGAGTCGAGAACGGACAACCTAACAAGCCAGCATGAGATGTTCGGCTACGACGATATGAACCGTCTGACAAACTGGGATATTTACCGTGACGGTGCCTTGGTGAAGGAAAATAGTCTGACTTTTGACAGTCAGGGTAACATAATGACGAAGAGCGATCTGGGCGACTGCGTGCTGAACTATGGTGACAACGGCAGACCGCATGCATTGACATCCATTGAAGGTACCGTAACTGGCATACCAGTCACAAAACTGACGCTCGCCTACACCGATTTTCAAAAGGTTGAGAAAATTGAGGAGGGGAACAAGAGCTATGGCATATTCTATGGTGTCGACGAACATAGACGCAAATCCGTCTATATGGAAAACGGCAAGACAAAACGTGTCCGCTATTATTTCGGAAATTACGAAGAAGAGACAGATTCAATTGGTAATGTCCGAAAAATTCACTACCTTGCAGGCGGAAGTCTGTTCATACAGAATTGCGGCAACGACACCTTGCTGTATGCCTACCACGATTTCCAGGGCTCTTTGATAGCTTTGACGGATGAAGACGGCAATGTGCTTGAGCAATATGCGTACGACCCTTGGGGTGCACGCAGAAATCCCGAGAAATGGGAAGAGAAGGATCAGCGTACGAAACTTCTGACAGACAGAGGCTACACCGGTCATGAACATATTGATGCGTTCGCCATCATCAACATGAATGGACGCATCTACGATCCGCTCACAGCCACATTCTTCTCAGTCGACCCATACGTGCAGTCGCCAGATGATTGGCTCAACTACAACCGCTATGCCTACTGCATGTTCAACCCGTTCCTGTATGTGGATCCGAGCGGCTACACTTGGTTCAGCAAGTTAGGAAACTGGTTTAGAAACAACTGGGAAAGTATAGTCACGACAGTAGTGACGGTAGCTGTCGGAGTTGCAGTCGGAGCCGCTGTGGTAGCTTCATGTGGAACAGCCGCTCCATTGTTGGTGGCGGTATGTGCTGGAACAGCCGCAGGATTTGCAGGAGGAGTGACCAGCGGAATATTGTCCGGTCAAAGTTTAGGCGGCGTTATGAAGTCTGGACTTATAGGAGCAGGCACCGGGCTTGTTTGTGGAGCGTTGGGAGGAGTCGCATCCACGGTAGCACCGGCAGGAGCATTGTGGGGCAGTCTATATGGAGCAGGCACTGGCTCCGTAATTGGCATGGTGGGCAGTGTCATGACGGGAGGCGACATAAAAGAAGGAATAATCTTTGGTGCCGCGACCGGACTTGTCGGCGGAGGCATCCAAGGCTATTGTTCAGCCAAGAATCAGGGTCTTAATCCGTGGACGGGAGCAAAACTGCCAGAGACGACGGTGAACACTCCGAATGTGCCGTTGGAAGTGCAAGCGGAGACGGTTGTTGCGGAAAAAGCAACGACGGGAGTAGATGGTTCTTATTCTGAAAGTACGCAACATTGGACTTCAACGAATAAAATTAGTTCTGTAAAAAATGCCTATGCTCATTGGCAGAAACATGGAACAGAATTTCCAGAATTTTTAAATGCAAAACAATATGTGGAAGGTGCTAATAACTTTTTGCACAATTCTCCGACAGGTACGTTAGTGAAGATAAGAGTCAATGGAGACATATTAAAATACAATCCAGGAACAAACACGTTTGGTGTAATGGACGTAAACGGAGTTCCAAGAACTTTGTTTAGACCTAATGGAGGTATGGAATATTGGTTAAAACAATAATTTTTTTATAGAAATGAATAGACATAATTGCAGAGTTTGTGGGTATTATATTGATGATTTACCATGGGGTAAAGATGGCAATTGTCCTACTTATGAAATTTGTCCTTGTTGTGGGGTCGAATTTGGAAATGAAGATTGTACAAAGGAATCTACAAAACAATATAGAGAAAAATGGATAAATGGAGGAGCAAAATGGTTTGAACCAGAAGAAAAGCCCCAAAACTGGAATAAGGAGGAACAATTTATAAATATTCCACAAGAATTTTTATAAATCAAACAAATCGCATCTACGAGTTTTCTTGTGAGGTGACGAGAGTGTGCCGCGGCCGGGCTTGTCAGTGGAGGCTTCCAAGGCTACTGTTCAGCCAAGAGTCAGGGGCTTAACCCGTGGACGGGAGCAAAACTGTCAGAGACGACAAATTCGCAAATTAAACAAAACAGAATAAATGGAAGAATAGCAGAAGATGTTTCTGGAATTGAACAATCAAGTAAAGCAAGAATTCCATCTGCGACGGGAACGGCAAAGTATCCCTAACAAATTCATTATAAATTTTTAATAATGAGTATATGAATAGAATTTGGTATCGAAACACGACTTGGAATGAAGAGATTGAAAATTCATTCTTCAAGAAATTAGGAAGAGTGAAAGATAAGAGTATGCGAGCTCAGTATCTTAAACTTCAGGCAGGATCATTAGCGTATACTAAAACTCCTGCATTAATGGATGTTGCGGAAAAGTTACTAAACAAACAATTGACTGAATATTCAGACGTGGTGCTGTTTGTTTCAAGTGCATATGGCTTATTGGGAGATATTCAAGGATTTAAAGGTATTTATAATCAGGCAATTGATTTATATAAAAAAGCAATTGATTTTGAAGCAACGTATCCTAATTATATTTCACCATCTTTTATGGATTATGCTGAATTAGCCATAAAAACAAAAAGAACAGATTTGTATGATGATGTAGAGAAAATTTTTTCTGAAAAACGATACGATAGTGCTTCAAGTTTTCCTTTCGCTCTCTATAAGAAATATTCTATTTTGTCGATAATAAGCAAGTATAAAAAAGACATGGAGAAGTCGAAGTACTATGCTGACTTAGCAGAAGAAAATGCTCAAAAACAAGAAACGGGCTTAAACAACCATCAAACACTTGGCTTAGTGACTAAAAGAGAAGAGATTTTGGATGAAATGGTTCGAAAATAAAACTGACAAAAAAGACAATAAGGCTTTTGTTGTGGCAATTGGTATGTCAGAATCAGGAACTGTAAATGACAGAATATCCTTCCTTCTTTTTCCTGCGAATCTGAAGAACAAGCTATCTCAAATGTGATAAAGTTTTGTCGGAGGAGGCATCCAAGGCTACTGTTCAGCCAAGAGTCAGGGGCTTAATCCGTGGACGGTGAAAACCCAAGGTCCAGAATACAATAAATACATCTTAAGCGAGAATGGCATATATTCGACGCAAAAAGGATTGAATGAAGAGAAAGTGAGTATGTACCTTGAACAAATGAAAAATGGAACGTTTGATAAAAGTTCGCAAATAAGAGTTCTCGAACATAATGGAGCATATTATATCTCTGATGGTCATTCTCGAATAACTGCGGCGTATCGTTATTATATGGAAACAGGTGATGATTCGTACATTTTTACATTGAAAAATAATGCATATATTTTTAATCGTTGCGATCCATCCGAATATGGTCTGAAAAACACGCATCTGTTCAAATAATGAATCATTATGAAAAGAATAATATTAAAACCACGAAGTGAGTTTTCCATTTTATTGCCTGAAATGAAGGAGGGTGATGTTCTGATTCATTTTGCCCTTCATCCTCAAGGCAAAAACGTAAGATATGTGGAGTCGAATAAAGATAAGTTTGAAATATACACGGAACCGCATTGGATAGAATGTGGTTTGATGGAAAAAGGATTGCTCCATGACTTGGATTTGATTAATGAACACCTTGATGAGATTGGTGATTATGGAACTCTTGAATATGAATCTTTGAATGAAATTTGCTGTATTAAAGAAAAAAGAATAAAGAAAAAGGACTTAGATTATATAGGAAATGCAGAAAGACGATTAATCTATATCTTATATCGGAGACTTAAGAAAGATAAGTTTTTAGAAATAAATTTGGTGGGATTAGCACCAGATTCTATAAGATCCTTTTTTCAATATGCTTTGGATACTCATGATAAATGTCCTATGACTTCATATCTTTTCATCGTGTATGTAGATGGGACTTTTTATGATACAATTGAAAATCCAACAATGGTTGTGAGCGAAGAGAGTATTAACGATATTTTTAGCTTATTGGAAGCAATGTTTTCCTATAACAGAAAAATTTTTGAAATGGAATGGCAGAAACGTCATAATTCTATTATGACGACGACCAAGAAAAAGATAACGTTTTGCAAATGGTATGCAAAATTAAAAAAGAAGTTAAATGAGTGTGTATATAGAATTAAGTTACATTAATATGTTAGAAATCTCCTTTGGGGAGATATAGAACTATGATAATATTGTTCACTAAAAATAAGAACAATATTTTGAATAGATATAAAGGAAAATGATTGGAAAAATTGATTTATTGGATAGAGAAAAAAGTGGTATTGTAGAAAAAAATTTTTTTCAAAATATCCCTTTGGTAAAAGAAAATGGAAATAGTTGCATTATACAAATTATTTCAGAAGATTCCTTAAAAAAATTCTATCTTTTTAAAGACGGAATTTATTCTTTTTTTCTAACTTACGAATTGTTCTATTTTTTAGTAATTATAATGAAAAATAAAAAATTCGCACTGAGACAATACGATGATGATATTTTTGCCATCAATTTAACTGAAGATGAATTGGCAGATGTTTACGAAACAGTATCCGACCTGATACCAGGAAGTTTTGACTATCACAATAAACCAACATTAATAACTAATAAGTTAGAACTTTTGGTAGATATTTTTATGCTGTAAAAACCTCTATTTTTGGGGCTTTATAAAACCTCTACGGCACAGCACTCGGCGGAGTTAGTGCGACAATAAACGGTGGCGACACCTGCGAGGAAATCATCTTCGGTGCCGCGACCAGACTTGTCGGCGGAGGTTTCCAAGGCTATTGCTCAGCCAAGATTCAGGGGCTTAATCCGTGGACGGGAAAAACTGCCAGAGACGACGGTTATTACACGATTGGAATGTATCCTAACGGTGAAGTCTATCATAGATGCTTTTATAAAAAAGGAAAGCTTCCTATGTTCATTAACATTTATAATGGTATATGCAATGAGTAAAATTAATTTTTATAATGGAGACAGAACATTAAAAATGTCTTTTTCGGATTTTCTTTTTCAAAAGAATATGCCTAATTTCGATAATTTTATATCATTTCGAATAAATGTAAAGAATAACTTTGTTCAAGCATCTGTTGAAACAGAATCATTGGAAGAGGATTTTACGAATTTTATCTTAAAATTGCGAGATTTATACGAAATGAGAGTTAAACAAATTTCTTTTGTTCAGACAATCGAAAAGAACATAGTGATTGATTTTAAGCAAAAAGAATCGGAATATATAGATGTTTTAGTAAGAATCGATCATTATATTGAAGAAGCAACTTTACAGTTTGAATATGAAATCGACCAATCATTTTTGCCAGAATTGATAGAAGAGATAGAGACAACATTGGAAGAACTTAGGTAGGATACTTCACCGTCAACCACTACGATCCGCTCACAGCCAGCTGCATGTTCAACCCGTTCCTATATGTGGATCCAGAAGAGTGTCAGTCCTGGATTTAAATGGTGGAAATAAAAATAAAGAAAAATGAAACAATTGGAAATATTTAAGGAAAATCTGAAGTTCACGCAATGGGGAGAACTTTATGCAGGAATCAAAATGAATTGGATAACCACATCTGACGTGTTGTTTTTTTGTGAAAATCAACTAATCAATAATGTTGATGAGGATGTATATGTTGATTTATACCTTTCTTTAGAAGAGTCTTTGTTTTGTTTCTTGGAAAAATTGAAAGAGCTGACAGCGAAAGAAGGCGAACCTATCATAAAAAATGAAGATGAAAAAACTGATGATGGCTTTTTTTATATTCCATCGCAATATTTTAGAATTTGGGAATTGGAATTTTTATTGCGAATAAGAAATAAAGAGGCATCCGAAGTCGATAAAATCAGTGAAATAACAGATTTGTTTGATTTTATGAATTATCCAGAGCCATGGAAAGATTTTTATCTTTTTTCCAATCATGAAAAAAACAGATCTGATTCTATTTCAACGGGATATATGAGATTTCAAAAATATGTTCAAAATGAGATAATGTATTTTAAAAATTATAATCAATCAAAATTGTGATGTTGTAACAGTAATGCCTCGATAAAATTTGATATATGTTACATGTAGATATAAATGCTGACAATATAGTTTTTTCTATTAGCCCAAGATACATATCAAAAGAAGAGTCTTTTGATTTGATATTGGTGAATTCAGATGTGAGATTGTCGGCCAAAGGATTGACTTTGAACGAAGAGATAGAATTGTTTGATTATGATTTTGTCTCTTTGCGAAATAAGTTGGAATTGTTGGTGAGTAATAAAGAAGACGTTGTGTCTTGGAATACGGAAGAAGAAACAATATTTTTTACTATAACGAAAAAAGAACAATGTTTTATTTGGAATTTAAGATATATCATTGGAGGAAAAGAAGATGATTTCTTGAATTTTAATTTTGTGTTATCCGAAACGGATATGAATAGTATAATTAGTGAATTATATTCGATAATAGATTGGATCAATATGAGTTAATTCTACTTTATAATATTGAGGCATCCAAGGCTATTGTTCAGCCAAGAGTCAGGGGCTTAATCCGTGGACGGGAGCAAAACTGCCAGAGACGACGGTGAACACTCCGAATGTGCCTTTTGAAGTGCAGACGGAGATGACCGTGGCAGAGAAAGTAACGACGAAAAACAAGGAGGTGAATATGTGTGTGTTTTGCAAAGCAAACGAAGTCATTAGCTCTACAACAACTCATGTTGTGGATTATAAGGGCTGTTTGATTATCGTGAAAAATGTCCCTTGTGAAGAGTGTGTACAGTGTGGTGAGATTTTTATCTCTGATGATGTAGCTATAAGATTGGAAAAAATCGTGGATTCCGCTAAAAAGACAATGCAAGAAATATCAGTGTTGGATTATAATAAGGTAGCATGATTTCTTTTATTTTATGGTGATATTAAAATCAGCGTTGATGGATTCCCGTCAACGCTGATTTTTTAGATATTAGTGTGAGATAAATTGTATATGATATTTATTCATTAACTTCTTCAGAAAACGCTTTAGCTGCTGCCACAAAAGCTGTGAAAAGTTTGTGTGGCTTCAACACTGTGCTCTGCAATTCGGGATGGAATTGTCCGGCGATGAAAAATCTGTGCGACGGAATTTCCACAATTTCCACCAGGTGGTTGTCTGGATTCATACCTGATGCGATCATTCCGTTTGCCTCATACTCCGCTAGATAGTCGTTGTTGAACTCGTATCTGTGGCGGTGACGCTCCGAAATGTGTGTCGTGCCATACACCTTCTCTGCCAATGTGCCTGGCTTTATTTCGCATGGATATGCTCCCAATCTCATAGTTCCGCCCATTCCTGTGATGTTCTTCTGGCTCTCCATCAAATCCACCACTTTGTGTGTCGTCTTTGTGTCCATTTCGGCTGAGTTCGCGTCTTTATAGCCAAGCACATTTCTTGCAAACTCAATCACCGCGCATTGCATTCCAAGGCAAATGCCGAAGAATGGGATATTGTTTTCTCTGGCATATCTGACAGCTGTGATTTTGCCTTCTATTCCTCTGCCTCCGAATCCAGGGGCGACGAGAATGCCACTCATCCCAGCAAGTTTTTCTGCGACGTTGCTTTCGTCTATATTCTCACTCTGGATATATTGAAGATCAACTTTCACATTGTTGGCTGCTCCAGCGTGGACAAAACTTTCACTGATTGATTTGTAGGCGTCTGGCAATTCTACATATTTGCCTACCAACGCTATTTTGATAGTCTTCTGTGGATTCTTGAATCTTGTCAGGAAGTCTTTCCAATCGGCAAGATCTGGCTCTTTTGATGTGTCGAGGTGCAGGTGGCGCATCACTACAATGTCCAACTCCTCTTCGTGCATCATGAGGGGCACTTCGTAGATGGTGGGGGCGTCCATACACTCGATGACCGAATCTTTAGCCACATTGCAGAACAATGCGACTTTGGCTTTCATTCCGTCGTTCAACGGATGCTCTGTACGAAGCACTAACACGTCTGGCTGCACACCGTTCTGCAACAGATGCTTCACGGAGTGTTGTGTCGGCTTGGTCTTCAGCTCTCCTGCGGCAGCCACGTATGGAACGTAAGTAAGGTGTATGCACACACAGTCGTCGCCAAGTTCCCATTTCAACTGACGTACAGCCTCAATGTATGGCAGAGACTCTATATCTCCGACTGTTCCTCCAATTTCAGTGATGACGATGTCATATTTTTTAGTGCTGCCGAGTGCCACGATGTTGCGCTTGATCTCGTCGGTGATGTGTGGGATGATTTGCACTGTTTTGCCTAGGTAATCACCGCGTCGCTCTTTATTTATGACATTTTGATAGATGCGTCCTGTGGTGATATTGTTGGCTTGCGATGTCTCAACCCCTAAAAATCTTTCATAGTGTCCTAAGTCCAAATCTGTCACCGCTCCATCCACTGTGACGTAGCATTCTCCATGTTCGTACGGATTCAGTGTGTCTGGGTCGATGTTGATGTAGGGATCCAATTTCTGAATAGTGACGGACAAACCTCTCGATTGCAAGAGCTTGGCCAATGATGCAGCTATAATGCCTTTGCCGAGGCTGGATGTCACGCCTCCAGTGACAAAAATGTACTTAGTATTCATTTCGTTCTATGATATTAATAACATTGCAAAATTACAAAATATGGAAAATGTGATATCTAGAATTAGAAATATGCTTTGTGAATTTTGATGATTGTTGAAAAGTGTAAGTGAAAAACGGTGTTGAGGTTTCTGTTTTAAATGTATTTTGAATTTATGCTTACATTTTGTTATGACCTTGCGTTTTTTGACTTTAAAAATAAAAATCCCCGTTTTTTAGACGGGGATATCAAGATTCAAAATATGAGAATTTTAATTGCCTGAACCTGGATTGTTTGCTTTGTCTTCCAGAGCTTTCAATCTAGTCTTGATGTCGTCAAGGCCAGCGTTAGACAATGCTGTCGCGACCTTACTGTCGATGAGAGTGTCGATGTCGTCAAGGCCAGCGTTAGACAATGCTGTCGCGACCTTACTGTCGATGAGAGTGTTGATGTCGTCAAGACCAGCCTCAGACAATGCCGTCGCAATTTTATTTTCTATAAGAGTATTGACATCGTCAAGTCCAGCCTCGGATAAAGCAGTTGTAATCTTACTGTTGATTAGAGTGTTGAGATTTTCATCTTTTAGAATGTTCTCCAATTGCTCAAACTTTGCTTTGTACGCTTCTGCTTTAGTCAAGTATTCTTTTGCAATAGCTCTCAGTTCAGCAGTGTCTTGTTTGATTCTGTCCTCCATTTTTAGACTGTCTGCTTTATGCTTTGCTTTTGCCTCGTCAAGTACTTTTTTCAAAGAATCGTTTTTTGTGTTGATTGTTTGTGCCCAATTGACAAGCTGAGTCATCATGCTGTTGAGGTTGGAAAGACTTGTTGAGTTTGATGACAATGTTGATGCATGGTTTTTTAATGTTGTTTCTATTCCATCTATCTCATTTTCAATAGTGGAAACTTCTCCGTCAACATATCCTGTTATGTTTATGTTGAGCGTGTCCATCTTTCCTTTGATTGATTTTGAAAGGCTGTCGATCTTATTCTTCATGTTTTTTGACGATGCGGCCGCATTGGCAGACACAGTATTTGTAAGATCGTTGATTGCAGTTGTATGGCTCTTGCTGATACTGTCAATTTGAGAGTTAAAAGCGGATGTTTGGCTGTCAAACTTTACTTCCAACACTGAGTCTTTGTCTGTCAAGCCTTTTATTTTGCTTTCGTTCGCTGAAATCCTGTTGTTCAAGACAAGATCGTCTGCTTGTGCCTTTCTTTCCGAAACAAGTATTTTGTCGTCTACTTTGCCCAACTCAGTTTGGATAGTTTCAATCTTTTTGTTGATCTCTTTCTTGTTGTCTGCAACAGTAGTTGAAAGAGTGCTGACTGTATTTGTCAATTCGCTTGCTCTTAAGTCTGTGCTGCTGATTGACTGTGAAAGAGAACCTACTGATCTGTCAAGTGCTCGTAGATCATCATTTGTCGCATAAATGGACATTCCTGATTTAGACATGAAATAATCCAATGTGTCTTTCTTCGCATATAGCTTGTTGACCTCTTTCAGGTTTTTGTAGTTTGATTCAGCTAATGCTTTGTTTGCATCGACAGTCTGGCTCAACTCAGCTATTGTCTCAGAAGTAGTTTTTGTGAAAGAGTTGAAGCTGGCTTTTGATGTATAAGACGACAATGTGTCTTTGCTTGTCAAAGATGATATTTCAGATTTTGTAGCGTATTTGGCTGCGTCGGACTGCAATTCAGAAATCCAGTAGTTGTTGGCATTGACCACAGATTTCAAACTGTCGATTCTATAGTTGCTGGAACGAAGTCCTCTGTTGTGCAAATCCAAAACGTCATCCTTTGTCGCGTAATCAGTAAGGATTTTTCTTGTGCTGTCGGCTGAGTATGCTGCAACGTCTTCTATTTTTGCATATTCAGATATGTCTGGTTTGCCTGTCAAATCGTCCCAACGTCCAGAGAAACTGTCTGCAGACCTAAGCGAGTAAAGCGCGTATGGCACGCTGCTCATTGTTGTTGTCGCAACAGCGGCATCGGTAAGGTCTGAGTTTGTGGATGTTGATGTTCTGATGACATATTTGTTTGCCGACCAATCTATGCCACTGAATGATCCTGTCGCAGCGCTTCCTTCTCCAATTTTGATGGCGAACGAACCGTAAGTGTTGGTTTGCGCGTTGTGCATTTCTGAATACACAGGTTCATAAGAACCAAGATTGTCTTTCAAAATCTCGACCTTGACAAAAACAGTCTGATTAGCTATCGGAGAGCCGGATTTGGAACGTACGACACTTTGATAGTTGAAACTCTGTGGAGTGGCTGCGTTGGCATTGATTGCCATTAGAGGCAGCGTCGCTAATAATATTTTATTAAGTATATTTTTGCTCATGACAATGATATTTTACTTGACAATGACTTTTGTTGTGTATCTCTTATGTTTTCCTTGAGTAAATGCTACCACGTATGCACCTACATGACTTAGGTTCATAGTTATTGTTCTTTGAACATCTGTGATAGGAGCGAGTGCCAGACTACCCTTGTAGTCGAACACGATAACCTCTCCCTTCTTTAGCTCATCAGCTGTGAATCCGTCCAAAATAAGATCGAAATCCTCTCCATGTCTTACAATCACACTTTCTGTGGAGAATCCTTTCTTGTCGGATGCCGCGAAATAAAGTGATTGTGGACAGACTGTCTTCAAACCTTCATCTGTGCCGACGATGACGCTGTATGCTCCGTTCAGACCTTTCTCATCCTGATATATCTTGTTGGTTTCGCCTGGCAGGTTGACACCGTCTTTCTGCCACTGGTATGTGTAGACTGGTTCTCCGATATCATCCACTGTGATCACGTTGCCAACCTTTGGAGAGATGAATTCCTTGCTGTAGCCCACGTTCACGCTGATCTCTTTCATCTCTTTCCTGTATCCGTCGAAATAGCTTACAGTCATCTTTGCAGACACAGCATGACCTCCCTTGCCATAGTTGGATGGCAAAACGAATGACGCTATTGCAATTCCGTCTTCATGCTTGAATTTCTTTTCTGTGATGATAGGGAATGAGTCGATGTTGCTTCTTAAAGAGAATGACTCGATGTCGTTCGGCGCCCAATTGGAAGACAATTTGATGTTGATCGTGTCTCCCGGACAATAATTCTCTGCAAGCTGCAGGTCGTATGTCCTCTCGTCGATTATAGCGTTAAGAATAAGATCTGTCGACGGCATTCTTTCTGGCAGAACCTTATCCCAACTTACGAAAGCGGAGTCGTGTCCGATGTATGGGTCGTTGATCGGGATTATCAGATCGCCTGTGTAGAATGTGTCTGCGGCATACTCTTTGTCCGCTATGTAATAATGGATAATATGTCGGGTAGTGGACAACCCGATTTCGTAGCCGTTCGACACGACAAATTTGGCATTTGCGTTATTGTCCCTCGCATTTGCGTTGTTGTCGGAATATCCAACGATAGCCTCGCCCACTGTGTAAGTGACCTCAAGAGTGTTGCTCCCACCTTTCGCTGAACCGGCAGAAAAAGTGGGCGTTTGACCAGAGGTGTTGATGACGAAACAACTCGGCAAGAGTAAGGTTATCAGTATTTTACTTAAATCCTTTTTCATCATTAATATATTTGAGAGTGCAAAATAGGAAAAAATGCAAAAAACATACAAACTATTTTATTTTTATTCTCTGATTTGTTGATAAAGAATAAAAAGTGTTGAAAACTACAATCTTCTCATCTGTCAGTCTCTGGTGTGGAACTCATGATGGGCTCGATTTGTGAACGTGTTGTTTTTAGCTGTTATCCTTTTTGCAAACAAGTTGTATTTTGAAACAGTATAAAATAAAGAGAATGAATCGTGATAATGGATTCATCCTCCTTTTTCATCATGCTAAGAGACGCATAATAAAAGAGAGACGCAATGCTCTGCGTCTCTACATGAATTATATGATAGGAATATTATATTCTTTGCATTGAGCGTACATTTCCTCTGGCCAGATGCTGCACTGGATCTCTCCGATGTGGGCCTTGTGAAGGAAGAACATACACAAACGGCTCTGTCCGATACCTCCGCCGATAGATAGAGGAAGAGAGCCTTCAAGCAATCTCTTGTGGAAATACAACTCCTTGCGGCTTTCCTTGTCTTCCAATTTCAACTGGCGCTCCAATGCCTCTTTGTCGACGCGGATACCCATAGAAGAAAGTTCAAGACTCTGGCCAAGAATAGGATTCCAAACCAAGATATCTCCGTTCAAGCCAGGAAGACCATTCTCACCGATAGTAGACCAGTCGTCGTAGTCTGGAGAACGACCGTCGTGCTTCTTTCCGTCGCTCAACTTGCAACCGATACCCATCAAGAAGACCGCGCCATATTTCTTAGTGATCTCATTCTCACGCTCTTTAGGCGACAAGTTAGGATACATCTTAAGCAACTCCTCTGCGTGGATGAAGAAAATCTCTTCAGGAAGCTGAGGCTTGATCTGAGGGTAACGCTCGTAAACGACATATTCAGTCTTTTTCATCACTGAATATATTCTCTTTACGATATTCTTCAAGAAATCGATAGTACGCTCCTCCTTAGAGATGTGGCGCTCCCAGTCCCACTGGTCAACATATAGAGAGTGAAGGTTATCCATCTCCTCATCAGGACGGATAGCATTCATATCAGTGTAAAGACCGTAGCCCTGCTCGATACCGTAGTCGGCAAGCATCATACGTTTCCACTTGGCAAGAGAGTGGACCACCTCAGCGCAACGGTCGCCCATATCCTTGATAGGGAAGCTTACAGGACGTTCGATACCGTTCAAGTCATCGTTGATACCAGTGCCCTTCATCACGAAAAGAGGCGCAGTGACACGACGCAAATGAAGTTCAGCGGATAGGCAGCTTTCGAAGAAGTCCTTCACGCATTTGATACCCAACTCAGTCTGTTTGATGTCGAGGATGGGTGTATAGTTAATCGGCTTAATAACTTTCATTTTGGTTTAATTTTCTCTTTATTGAGTTTTCTCACGAAAGAAAACATACGCAAATTTATATCTTTTTTTTAAATATCGGTAAAATTACCTTACAAATTGTCTGTGAAAAATCAATTTTTGCCGTAATTGTGATTGATAAATATGGATATGATGTGTTAATGTGATAGTGAAAGAGGATAGAAATAAACCGATTTTATAAAAAACAGGTTGCGTTAGTAGGTTAAATTTTATATTTTTGCACCGCTTTATCAAAAAAGGTATGGCATGGCCCCGTAGTTTAGCTGTATAAAATATCAGATTCCGGTTCTGAAGACCGCGGGTTAGAATCCCGCCGGGGTCACAATTTCAATTAAAAGTTAAGAATTAAGGATTAGGATTGTAGTTGTATTTTTGTGTCTTATGAACAGCTTCTTATAAAAGAGAGGTGACATAATTTCGAAGTCATTAATCATATTTCATTTACATCATTTTCAATTTGGTCTAGGATTTGCTGTGTTAATAACTTGGTAGATTTGCCAATATTTTTGCTCAATAAAAAATATGGTTGAAAATTTGTCAAGTTTAAAATCTTGTATTACTTTTGCCGAAAAAAAAAGAAAAAGATGAAAATTAAAATTGAGTTTTTGAACGATACGGAATTTAAAATCGTTACGATGCGTGGCGAGGAGTTTGTTGGACATCTTACGGTTAGACCTGCAAAAACAGATGAAGAAAAGAATATGGTAATTGAAAAGATCAGTTATGCTTTTGATATATCTGATACGTGTTCACAGGCTTTTGGCTTTATTCAGACTCTTGCTGTAGAACCAATTATGCTTGGTTTGATGTTTGATACTATAGTTTCTCCAATTGAAGCTCAAAGAAAACGAATAGGAAGTCGTCTTCGAGAATTAAGAGAATCAAAGGGGATGACAGCAAGAGAGTTGGCTTTTCTTTGTCGAATTGATCCTGCTAATATCTCTAAGATAGAATCAGGAAAACATGCGGCAGGATTGGATATTCTTAACAGAATAGCTTATTTCCTTGATGCTGAAGTCCAAATCAATCCTAAACCTGTTGAAGGAAATTGCCAGCAGTCAAAATATTATAGAATTTATGAAAATATGCAATGATAAAAGTTTAACTAATAAATGTTTACTTATGATTAAAATTAACGATCTTCAGAATTGGATTATTGATTACATCACTGATACAATTCATAACTTAGAATGTGATAATAAGGAATTCAACGAGTGGGCAAGATCTTTTGAAAGAGATGAGGCAGATTTTGTTGTGGGAATGGATTTGTGGGAGTTAGAAGAGGATATAGAAGGGAAAACAGAATTTTCAGAAGAGGAAGCTGTAGAGTTAGCTCATCCATTTATTCAAAAGATTGTTGACCATTGGTACCTATAATTTTTATGTTAAACAAAAACAAACTGAAATAGGATATGATATTTGATAATTTGCCAATCATTAAGTTCTTGTATGAACTAGATAATCGAGACGTTCCTGCAAGTGCGAAACGTTTTGTAAATCCTACTTATGATTTTTCAAGATTATTATTTTCATATGAAAAGAATGATATCTCTTGGGTTGAAGAAGAATCTGATGATACAAGAACTCCATCTGAAGTTCTTGATCAGCTATATTTGATGAAGAACAACTGTAGGAAACCTGTTGTTATATCTAAATCATTTTTCACTGTGATGGAAAAATCGGAAGATGTTTTCACCCCTTTTCATAATGATATTATTGAAGATTGTGAAGGTGAATGTGGAGTTGTACATGCTCCATATTTAATGCCTGGAGCTATTCTTTTGTATTCTGTAAAAAATAAAAGATTAGATGTTTGGGTGGTATTAAACCGAAAAGGAGAAGGGCGTACACAATCTTTTCCTTCTGCATTTATTTCTGTATTTCCTAAAGATAACAAAAAAGGTGTTGGGCACCAGCTTGTCGTAGATTATATGCCACTTTATCCTGGATACATTGAAATGCCAATCCCTTTATATACTCATGCATTTACAATTTTGACATATTTGTGTCTTCGTAAATGGGCAGAAGTAGAGATCAAAGAGATTAAAACTCTTGTAAAAAAGGAAGTTAAGAAGAATAAAAAAACTGTTGTTGTCACGGAGGAAGGTTTGGGTTATTTTACTTTTGATAGTAAATGGTATACTGAAATTTGCAATAACAACGATTTTAAAGTAAGTGGACATTTCCGTTTACAACCATATTCAGACGGAAGTCGCAAACTTATATTCATTAATGAGTTTGTCAAGCATGGATATCATAGAAAAGCTTTGATAGATAAGGTAAAGGACGGTGAGTTGTCTATTGAGTAGACTGATGGAGTCTTATATTACATTCTGATATTTTAAGAGATTTATTGAGACGGGTATAAAAAAAGTAAAAGTTATGGAACCAGTAGAAGACAGAACTACTATCGTGGCTTTGGCTAAGGATTTAGAAAACAAAAATGCATTTGTTTTTAATTCTAGCTTAGGTCTACCATCACCAACTAATAAATATAAAGAACTTTTGGAATTTTTTGAGGTCTCCATAAGTGATATCAATGAATTGGTTTCAATTAATGGTGAATATATTTGTGGTCAATTTTCTTATTTAGTATATGAAGAACTTCCGTACTCAAATTATAATCGAAAGGATCAAAAACTGATTAATATAGAAAAAAAGAAATACATAGACCAATACAATGACAGTGAATACCCTTTGTATAATTTATGTCTTAATGATAATGCAAAGGTGAGTTTAGAGAAACGTCATAATGTAAATATTAATCAAATATACAAAGATTTACATTATAGGAAATTAAAAGCTTTTTATGATCAATTGGATAAGTTGATAGATTATAGCATTGTTAAGTCTTATTATTTAGATAAGACAAAATTATTGATATATGAGAAACTTGCTACCAGAGAGATCAGTAAACGATTTTTTGATGGAGATATGGATGCTGGTATCGAACTTCTTTTGAGAAAAAGACCTGACGAAACATTTACTAAAATATCTTGTTGCAAAGAAATAAAAGAGTTGGAATCTAATTTTGAGGTTTTTATTAAAGCTTTCAAAATGGCCAAAAAGTTAGAGAACAATGAGAATGAAGATTTTGATACTGGTCTTCTTGCAATACGGATAGTTGATGAATATAAATGGAGACGAGAAGAGATTATGAAAAATCTAATTGAAGGTTGCAGAGACAAAATAATAAGTTTCTTTGAGGGGAAAGATAACAACATCTTGATTATTAAGCTTAATACGTGTTATCGAAATTTTAGACTTTATTCAGAGACAGATCTTTTAGAATTATACATAGAAACTGATAAAAAAGAGAATCTATTGCGAAAGAAGTGTTATTTGTATGCTCTTTATGAAAAATTAAAGACTCAAAGCAATCCTTTTTATTTTGCACCATAATCCAAATATTCTTAGCCCTTTACATTTTTATCCTTACCTTTGTCGTCTAAATTTATATTGTAGAGATAAAATATTAGGAACATGTTACTACTATTTACTATAGCAGTCTTGCCGGCATTATTGTTGCTGGTTTATATGGGATGGAAAGACCGTCAGCATCCGGAACCAACATCTTGTCTGTTGAAGGGATTGTTGTTTGGAGTCCTTTCAATAATCGTTTCGCTGAGCATCACTTCTATGTTCGGTGATTTTGGAGATCCTATCCTTGACGCTTTCTACAATGCCGCTATCCCTGAAGAATTTGCCAAATTGCTTATGTTCTGGCTGCTGATACGCAAAAACAAGCATTTCGATGAGCCGATCGACAGCATCGTATACGCAGTTTATGTCTCTTTGGGTTTTGCTGCCGTTGAGAATATTCTGTATTTGGTAGACGAGGAGGATTTCTTCTCTACTGCCTTCACCCGTGCGGTATTCTCTGTTCCCGGTCATTTCTGTTTTGCTGTTTGCATGGGATTCTGTTATGGAATGGCCCGTTTCGGACAGAAACTAAAGATCATATATTATCCGATGGCGTTTATCGGCCCGGTTCTTCTCCATGGCACGTATGACGCATTGCTTATGTCGTTGGGCGACGACGATTCTTGGATAATTATAATCTTGGTTTGGCTTGTGTTCTGCATTTTGATGTATCGCGCGGCTGTAAAGCGTATTAACAAACTACGCGAATGTCCACCGGCATAAAAATGCCGATGGCGTATAGTTATTTGCTTATCCTAAGATACGAGCAATATTTGTTCAACAGGTTGCCAAGTGGCAGATCTCCTTTGATGAATCTTTCCGCATCCAGAGAGAGGAGTCTTTCTCGAACCATAGTTTTGCCTTTATAGAGAGAAGTCAAATAATAAACCTCGTTTTCTTTCTTTATTTCTACGTTAGAGAAGAATTGGGTGATGTCTTCTGGATCATAAATTATGGAGTAGCTTGGCCGTTTGGCTCCAGGAATATCTTCACGAAGAATCTCTTTTTCTATAAGGTCTTGGATGTCACGTATGGCGGTGTCTTTAGAACATTTGCTTAATGATGCCCATGTCTTTGATGTGATTTTAGCCTCATATCCATCAAGAAAGAGGTTGAGCATCTGTTTCTGTCTTTCAGACATGCTGACCGCAGCTGCTTTCTGCCAAAAGAAACTCTTGTTTAGTATCGTACTGACAATTGATTCAGCTTCATCAAGTGCAAGAGAAAGTGTGTTGGCATACCAAATCAGCCATTCTGTTATATCCCCGTCGCCATGCTGAATCTTCTCTAGAATTTGATAATATCGATTTTTATCTTTGTTGATTTGAGACGAGATGTTGTAGAATCGGAAGTCACTTTTGTCTGCCTTGGCAAGAAGTATATCAGAGAGGATTCGGGCAAGACGTCCATTGCCGTCCTCAAATGGATGGATGCTGACAAACCATAAATGGGCTATCGCAGAACGTATAATAGAGCATGTATTGTCTTCAGAATTAAACCAATTAAGGAATTCTTTCATTTCTGTTTCAATTCTTTCTGGCGCCGGTGCGATGTAATGAATTTTTTCACGTCCGAACATTCCTGAGACAATATGCTCTTCATGAGTTCTATATCTGCCAATTTCAATTTCCGACCCTTCACTGTATCCGGATGGAAAAAATGCCGCTTGCCAAGCACAAAGTTTCTCTTTAGTCAGATGCTGATTGTAGTTGTTCATCGCATCCAACATTACCGCAACCACAGAATCTATATAGTGAGAAGGTGCTGTTTGCTTCACATTTTCGATTCCTAATTTTTTGGCAATGGAAGAGCGTACTTCATCCACGTTGAGACGAATCCCCTCAATCTCGGAAGAATAGACAATATCGTAGGTGAGAGATTCTGCCATCGCTCTTAGTTTGCTGTCAAAACCAAGTGACGACAATCTTCCATACAGATATCCCTGCTTTCTACCTACGGTTTCAAGCAGATTTGTCATTGCTGATGTCTCCCATCTAAATGATGTCCAATTATCTCTTTCGTGTATGAGCATAGCTTACAAAATTTGATTTGCGACATTTTAACCTGAAAAACGTCGCAAATTTTGCGACAAAAATAACAAAATAATGTCGCAATTTCAAATCAAGTCGGCATAATGTCGCAAATTCAATATAGACATTGCTATACGGCGTCTATACGAAAACAGAATTTTGCAATGGCGATTCCTATAACTAAAAATTCTTTTACAATATTCAATTTTTTTGTATTTTTGCACCCTGAATGGAAAAAAGGGGAGTTTTACCCGTTTATGTATAATTTCTGGTGAATAAAAATTCATTGTTCAGGAATCGTGGCTGAATCTCTTGACTTGTATGAATGTATATGGGTTAGGGGATTTTTTTCATTTGAAAAAAGGAAAATTTAATTATTTGCAACTTGATTGACCTTAGGACTACAATATTGGATAAATTTTTGTCGCTGCTGTTAGTGACATTGACTTTTTGCCCTCTCTCCGTTCTTGCGGATACAGTTGAAAGGGATACTGTTTTTATTGATAGCCTGAATGTGAGGTTTAATCTCGACGACCCTGTAATAAAATCCGGAGTGATTGACTTCTATATCGACAGCATTGGTGTCGCTTCTAATGATTTCCTTAAATTCATAACGCTTGTAGCCACACCTTATGATTTCTCCAAACAACAGATAAACAGGATCTTCGACACTGCGTCTACTCAATATAAAGAGACTCGTATCCTCACGTATCTTAAATATTTCAATGACAAATCTTACGTTCCGATTGTGAAGGAATGGTTTGGAAAAAGTGACAAACGTGCCAAAACTTTGTATGAATCGATCCTGTTTGAGTTTGGCGACAAGGAGATAAGCGACCAATGGGAGAATTCCATGAGAGGATGCTCGACGGTGAATAAGATGATCCCTATGTCGATCGGACAGTATTTGCCGGTCATTTGTAGCCGTTTCCCGGACAGAAGATTTTGCGACTGTGTCTTGGATTTCATTATAAACCATCAGAATCAGTATTTTGTCTATAAGGATTATAACGGGGATATCGAATATGACGACGTCGTGTATTTTATCAGTTTTTTCCTTGTGGACCGACTGACTGGATTCCCAGATGCGTTCGCATTTAATAAATATGTCCGCAATATCGGTAAGAACCGGTATGTCTCGTTCACTCAGGCAGATAAGGATAGGATAATCAAATGGTGTAAATTGCACCGTCGCGATTATGAATTTGTAAAATAGGAGGCGACGCGAATGCCTCCAAAGTTTGGATTAGTTACATAATCTAAGTAAAAATGCGATTTGTGTTATAGATTATTCGTTTTGATGTTAAAAAAATGTTAAATTAGTCATTGGATAAGACTTTTCGTGTGAAAAAATCTAAATATTTATTTCTTTTGCGATATAGAAGTTAGACTAAAACAAACGGTTATGAAACAAACTAGATTTTTTTCTGTCGTCATTGCGACATTAATGCTGTTCTGCTCAGCAGACGCATTTTCTCAACGTTCCCGTGGTGGTAATGGATCTTCAGGAGGTCGTGCTAGTGGTGGTGCTCGATCGGTATGTAAGGTTTCTAAATCATCAGATTCTTCTCGTCCAGTATCTTGTTCAAGATATAGTTCAAGATCATGTACAACTCCTCGTCCAAAGAGTTCGGCTTCACAATTGGTTTATTATCATTATTATGATCACATTTTTAAAAAACCTGACCTTGATAGCAGAACCAATTATGCCCCTAGTTTGATATCTAATACAGGATCATTATTTGACGTTTTTTCTAAAGATGATGCTTTGACGGGATATTTCCCTGTCTATGGATATGAAGTGAGCAAACGAACTGCAACCAAAGAATCTCTTTTTATTCCTCGCACGTCGGGAGATTTTTATTATCGTGATGGAGTGTTCTTTTCAAAAAGTCTCAAGAATGACCACAAGTATGTGATTAATAAACCATGTAGTGGTATCCGAGTTCCGTATATACCAGATTCACGTCGTGAATATGTTATAGATAATATCTCTTATTACTTCTTTTATGGCACATTCTATGTCTACGACGCTTCTACATCAGAGTATGTGGTTGTAGCTCCTCCTGTTGGTCTGACTGTTAACAATTTGCCAGATTATGCGAAGAAAGTCGTGGTGGATGGCAATAGTTATTATATCGTTGATAATGTGGTGTATAAAGCAGTTTGGACAGAGGGAAAGTGTAGTTATGTGGTGACGAAGTTGGATAGAAAAGACATACCTCAGGTAAAAGAGCACTTGGCGTCTGCAAAATGACAGAATGTATGGTAATTGACCTTTGAGTAAGTAATCCAATGGTTGGTTATATTTAATTGTTGGATTTTGTATAATTTTGTTGTCATCAGCATTTCTGTTTGAAATTTCTGACAGAAGATGTTGATGACAATTTTTTTTGATATGGATAAGGAATTGATTGTAAAGACATCTCGCTTCAATTTATTATTGATGTATGGAGTAGGGGGTGTCGAAATTGTGTTTTTGACTTGGTTGCTTTGGGGACTATATGAAGAAGATTCAAATAGTTTTGTTTTTTGGGGTGTTATTTTAGGACTCTTCATCTTGAGTGGAATTTATTTGATTGTATATGCGTCTCTTGTCAAAGACGACTATATATGTGTAAATCCAAAAGGTATTTCCGTTGATGCCCATAATCGTGACTTTATTCCCAAACGTTGCATGTTCTCTTATGGATGGAGTGAGTTGTCAACTTATGTGCTGGATCTTGTTTGGAGAAACAATGAGCCTTATTTCTATCTTGAATTATATGATAAAAATGAAGATCTGATTCAAAAAATCAAGCTGCAGTCTCTTTTGGGAGCGGAATTGGAGAATTTTGACGCATACGTACCAGAAGATATTCTTTATAAGCCGGCTTATGATTATTTAAAGTATGGTAGAACAACCTTCTGTTCAAGATCTGAAAAAACAAGAGGATTGTTGTTTTGGGGTTTGTTTATTCTATTGACCGCAATAGGTTTTTTTGTTTTATTCATAAAAATAGCAGATGGTGGCTTTGGGGCTGAATTATGTATGCCTGGAATCTTTTTCATATTTGGGTTAGATTGTATTTATGGAGGAATCGTATCGAAAAAAGATCACCTCATTTTTGAGGAAAATGGACTTACAATAGATTTGCATATGTCATTATTGTTCCGACATAAGTATAAAGTGTTGCCTTTTAACAGTTTTAATTATTATAATGTTTCGCTAACGACATCGCAATGTGAACTTAATTTTTATGACCAGGATAAAAATGAGATTTTTTCATGTGATTGCATTAAGTTGGCAAATGCGAGATATTTGGAATGGATGTTGAGATGGAGATTGTCAGAGTAAGTGATTTATGGTAAACTAATAAAATGATGAGTTATGAATTCAGAAAATAAGGATACGTCAAGTATCATAATTGTAAGGATATTGCATGTTGTGGCATGTATAATTGTATTCTTTTGGGGAGGATGTTTTTTATCTTTCGCTTCGCATCATAATAGTGGAGATGGTGCTTTGGGTGCTTTGGGACTTCTTTTAATGTTGGCAGTTCAATTTGTAGTCGTATTATTCGATCTTATCACAATAAATGTTGTCGTTCATAAGAAGTCTGGAAGGTTAATTATTCCGTCTGTTTTATTGTTGTTTTGCACCTCATTATTTTGGTTCTTGGATGAAAAGGAATTGGGTATATCTTTCGTTTGTTTAGTCCCGTTTTGTGGTGTTATAAGTTATTTGTGCGATAGATGGATTGAACGTTTAAAGAAAAAGTTGGATATAAAATAGGAAATGATTATCCAATTTTTATTTAGCATTTAGCATTTAGCATTTAGCATTTAGCATTTAGCATTTAGCATTTAGCATTTAATATTTCTTAAAGTCTCCCCACAATCTGGTCATCTGCTCTTTCATCTTTATTTCAGCCGCACTGTCGCCTCCGTTCCATAGTTGTACACCGGAGATGGCGTCAGGCATATATTGCTGTGCGTAGAAATGACCTGGATAGTCGTGTGGATAACGGTACTCAGCTCCATATCCCATCTGCTCCATCAGTTTGGTTGGAGCGTTACGGATATTGAGTGGCACTGGCAGATCTCCCGTCTTCTGCACCATATCAAGAGCCGCTCCGATAGCCTTGTATGCGGAGTTGCTTTTCGGACTTGTGGCAAGATAGATAGTGGCTTCTGCCAACACGATTCTGCCTTCCGGCCATCCGATCTTCTGTATTGCGTCAAATGCCGCATTGGCAAGCAACAGAGCGTTAGGATTGGCAAGCCCTATATCCTCGGCAGCGGAAATCACAAGTCGACGGGCGATAAACTTCGGGTCTTCTCCTCCTGCCACCATTCGTCCGAGCCAGTAGATGGCAGCGTCGGGATCGGAACCTCTGATACTTTTTATAAAAGCTGAGATGATATCATAGTGAAGCTCTCCGTTCTTGTCGTAAGCACTTGGATTCTGTTGCAGACGTATGGTAATCAAATCGTCTGTCAGTTCCACCGTCTCCTTATCCTGCTCCGCATTGCAGACAAGGTCGATGATATTCAGCATTTTTCTCGCGTCGCCACCAGAGAAACGGAGTAGGGCATTCGTCTCCTTCAACACCACATTCATTTTTTTCAGCTCATAATCAGTGGCGATCGCTTTTTCGGCGAGACGCAATAGATCCTCATTTTCAAGAGGCTTTAACACATACACCTGACAGCGTGAAAGCAATGGGGTGATCACCTCAAAAGATGGGTTTTCCGTCGTCGCACCTATCAATGTGACCACGCCTCTCTCCACAGCACTCAATAATGAATCCTGCTGCGACTTGGAGAAACGGTGGATCTCGTCGATGAACAGGATAGGTGCCTGCGTGTCGAATCCACGTGAATGTTTAGCCTTTTCCAGCACCTCACGTATGTCCTTCACTCCGGAAGATATCGCGCTCAGAGTGAAAAACGGAAGACGGAGTTGCTCGGCAATGATTCCGGCAAGAGTCGTTTTTCCAACACCCGGAGGCCCCCACAGAATGAATGACGAGATTTTTCCAGAGTCGATCATACGGCGAAGCACAGCACCCTCTCCGATGAGATGCTGCTGTCCAACATAGTCCTCCAGCGATTTTGGACGCATTCTTTCTGCTAATGGCTGCATTTTATTTAATAAATGTGAAAATTCACCACAAAAATAAGATTTGCCAGTAGAAAAATCTAATAATTTTATTTTCATTTGCATCGTAAAACAAAAAAATAAAAGATTATGAAACAGACTAAATTGATATTCGCTGCAATCGCAACATGTTTGCTATTCAGCTCGGCAGACGTTTTCGCTCAGCGTTCACGTGGAGGTTCTGAGTCATCTGCTCGACCAGCAACGTCGACTTCAGTGTCTGCTTCACCTTCGAACAGCTCATCAAGCAGCTCTTCAAAGGGAAATGTATCGTCAGCTCACAATGAGCGTTCGGCTCGTCCGACAGCTCAGCCAGCACATAAGCCATCTTCTCACCAGACAGCTCCTGCAAAGGCTCCAAACCGTGTAGATCGTGGCCCAGTGTCAACATCGTCTCCAAGCAAGCGTCTTCAGCCGCATAAGGTGGCTCCAGGAGCCAACTACCACAAACAGCCACATTATGGTTCTGCGGTATCAATGAAGAAGGCTACTAAGAAGTCGCATGTGATCAAGCACCATACAGGGGATTATTACTATCGTGACGGTGTTTTCTACCGTTTCCACAACAACAAGTATACAATCCATCGTCCACATGCAGGATTCCGTGTGGCGTCAATTCCAGAGTATCGTGTTGTTTCTGTCAACGGAGTGTCGTACTACTATTACTATGGCACATTCTACTCTTACATGGCACCATCTCGTGAGTATGTTGTAGTGGCACCTCCTGTAGGAGCGATAGTAGAGAGTATCCCTGAGGGTTACGAGAAAATTGATATCAACGGCAATACTTACTACACAGTTGGTGGAGTGCAGTATAAGGCTGTGATTTTCAATGGTGAGATTTGGTATGAGGTAATTAAGGTCGACGCCGACTATTGATAGTATTAGAATATGAATTAAATAAAATCGGAAAGACGGGCAGTGATGTCCGTCTTTTTTGTGTGATTTTTGATACATCCGATGCCTTGGATTTGTTTAAGAAGTAGTGGTTTGTGTTAATCAATTAGAAAATCTCCGACTTGTTTGAATTTGCTAAAAGAATCAATGCTATAGACATTAAATCTGCCCCAACCAAACATCTCTATTCTCTGTTCATGTTTTTTGTGCCAGATATATTTAGGACGAAGATCCATAACATTTATTCCTTTTAGGAATGGCTCAACCAAACTTTTATCTACATCATGTTGCGATAATATTATAACTTGAATTGGCCCGAAATAGGTATATCCAATCAATGTAGGATCAAGTAGATTGAGACTATCTATATAATTGTATAATTCATTCCATCTATCATTATAGTATTTGTACTTCTTCCAATCGTTATCAAAAGTAGGTGTTGGTGCAATATAATCCTTTCCATAGATTTCTTGTTCTGATTTTGTAATCTGTTGTATGAAAGATTCCAAAAACTTATTAAGAAATGCAATGGTATCAAAATATTCGTTTGAGTCATAATCTGCTATGGAAGACGAGTTTTCATTTATGTCATTTTCTAATATTGAAGGAGGTGGCATATATGAAAGCGGTGGTGGCGGTGGCAAAATATGGTATTCGGGATATACCATATAGTTTTCAGCTCCACCAACATAAGCAACAACATCAATTGCTGAAGTGCTGTCTGTAATCCGAATAGAGGAGAAAGTATCTTGGATGTAATGAAAAAAATTAACATGAAGATATAAAGTGTCGTCCTCATTTCTGATTGAATCTAACCAATTTGGAAATGTTTTTGCGACATAATCGTCCACCATCATTTCCAATGGGGATTTCTTGTGTGTAGACAAATGTTCAGAGTGTCGGTTTTGACATGATTCAAAAAACAACATGCTGAAAAATAATGGTATAAAAAATAGAGCTTTTCTCATCTCAACTTATGAAATTACTACAATAATTTGAGTTATATCCTTCGCAATATAGAAAATTGATCGAATTTAATGAAAATTTTTGTTATAAGAAAATTAGAATTGTCGCCCTAACTACATTTTTTGCGAGTTTGCAATAACAAGCGGTTACTATAAGAACTTCTTTTATATTTACTTGCTTTCGGCTTGCACTTGGGCATGGGTTAGGGTGAATCCTTAAATTTGGTCATAAACTACTAAAATATCAATTTATTCTGACAATATTAAGATCTATTTTCTTCTGCCTCATTCTATATTTTAGGAATAATCTGTAATTTTGTGTCGTTGAATCAAGAATAACATTCCAAATTATGGCACAGATACAAACATTGGATGACATAGACATCCGTATTTTGCAGGAATTGCAACAGAACAGCCGTCTTACCAATAAGGAGTTGGCTGCACGTATTCACCTAAGTACCACTCCGACATTTGAGCGTCATCGTCGTTTGGAGCGTGAGGGTTATATCAAGATGTATACTGCGATTGTCGACGCAGACCGAATAGACAGAAGTTTTGCAGTATATTGCAATATCAGTTTCAAGCAGATCAACCGTGAAGTTGCTGATGA
>JAEEMG010000072.1 GCA_016283095.1 Paludibacteraceae bacterium
AGAGTTTCTATTTCATTCAAAGACAGTTTGGTTAGTTTGGCTATGAGAGATGGATTCATTCCTTCTTTCTTCATTTCTTTTGCAATTTGGATGGAATTATTTTTCCTGCCTTCCTCAATACCTTCTTTCCTGCCTTCCTCAATACCTTCTTTCCTGCCTTCCTCAATACCTTCTTTCCTGCCTTCCTCAATACCTTCTTTCCTGCCTTCCTCAATACCTTCTTTCCTGCCTTCCTCAAGACCTTCTTTCCTACCTTCCTCAAGACCTCGCTCGTATCCAGCCTCCTCCATATCAACTTCATCCTCAAGGGCTTTCATACTTGCCTCATAGATTCTGTGTTCTTTCTCGGAAAGAGCACCTATCTTAGCCTTCTCGATGAGACGAAGAAGTCCTTCATCCGCTCGCTCGTATACTGATGGGTCGATATTTTCCATACGTCCTAAATTTTTGAAGAAGTCAAACCAAATGTCTCTTTTGGTTATGTTGTTGGCATCAAAAGAGAACTGAGGCAAAGATATAAAATATTTTCTATGTCTGTCCCAAAATATCTTTCCTGTATCCAAATCACACTCTGCGGTACGTGTAACCGCCTTGTCGATATCTGCCATGTTCTTGCCCATGATGAAGATGCCGATGATTTTAGGGATGTCTTTCTTCATCTTCTTCCATGCGAAACCTCTTTTGATCTTGCTGTCCATAAGTTTGTAGACGTAGAAGTTAGCACGCGTCTTGAAGTATTTCTGACATGAGTTCTGCATCTCAATCAATATGGAATTTCCTTTGTTGGTCGTGCAGAGAAGGTCGAATGTGACACCTCGCTTGTCCTTTTGGGATGATGTTTTCTCCACATTCTCAAACTTTACTCTTGTGATTGTGTCCTCGTCGCCATCCAAAATGGCATTTAGAAATGATTTCATGATGATCGGGTCTGACATGCAATACTTGAACCCGAAATCACATCGTAAATCGATAAATTTACCCATTGTTTATCTGTTTTTATTTTTGTACTATGTCTAATCATAAAATGACTAAACAATTTTTGTATGCAAATATATGAATTTTTATATAATTGATAGCATTACAAAATATAATGCGTATATTTTATCGAAGTCAAAATTTCAACGTCCGTCACAATTGTATATTTATGTCATCTTTATCTTCCACAACATACATTTTGAAAAATCATACGCAAAACTTTGACATAAACCTTTAAATATGTTAAATTCGCATTTATTAACGAATGCATAAATGAGACGACATATAGAATTATTGTTTTTCGTTGCAGTCATTGCCGTGTTGGCAGTGGTCTGCTATTTTATGCCCCAAGACGGCATTTCAGTGGCTGGAACGACTCTTCGTTTCCCTTCAATCACTGAAGTTCTTACTCCAGCAGACAAATCAAGAATGTCTATTGAAGGTCTTTTGTCGGACCGTGAAAACAGTATGAAAATACAGGCGTTGCCAGACTCTGTCATCGAGGCACGTCGTAAACTTATGCAGGCGGCAGACTCTATGCGTGTGCGAGACTCTCTGCTTCTTGCCGACACTATCAATTTCTACAAGACTTTCTTTGCAGAAAATCCGTCAAGATTCTATCTTCCTGATTCTTCGGATGTCTCGTATATAACAGACCTGATTGCCACTCTTCGCAGAGAGGCTCGCAAAGGCCTCGTGCATATCGCCCACTACGGAGATTCACAGATTGAGGGCGACCGTATCACAAGCTCTATACGTTATGGTCTGCAAGACAAATTCGGAGGCGAGGGTCTTGGCATCATCCCTACCCTACAGATGATTCCGTCGATCACAGTCCAAGAATCAATTTCAGATAGTATCAGCCGTTATTTGGTAGACGGTACTCTAGTCCAAAAAGCATCCCATAAACGTTACGGTGCGTTAGGCCAGCTTTCTGAGATTAACGGGAAAACGACTATCACAATCAACAGTTTAGCCGTCAAAAACAAGAAATTCAACAAGATACGTCTATTCTACTCCACACGCAAAAAAGGGTTGAAAGCCACTTTGACTGCTGGAGATCTCACCTACGAGGCTGAAGATGAAGCAGGCAAGAAGTATGGCATGATGGAGTGGGATCTGCCTACAAAGATATCCACATTCAAGATCAGACTAGAAGGAGATGCCGAGCTTTACGGATTCTGTCTGACTGGAGACAAAGGTGTGGCTGTGACCAACATCGGTCTTCGTGGAAGTTCAGGAACTTTCTTCACAAGAATCGACGCCAAGTCGTTCAAGTATATGCACAACGCACTCAACACACGTCTAGTGATTATGGAGTTCGGTGGAAATGCGACACCTTATTTGAGTACCGACAAGAAGATCGAAGGCTACTACAATTCAATGGACGCTCAGATCAAATTTGTAAAGCAGCAACTGCCAAAGGCTAAAATCATTCTGATCGGACCTGCCGACATGGCTGAAACAGTGGACGGAAAACTTCAGACCTACCGCAATCTTGAGAAGACGGTGGATCTGATGCAACGTGTAGCGAAAGATAATGGCGTGGCATTCTGGAATATGTATGGTGTGATGGGAGGAAAGAATTCCATCATCAGCTGGGTGTCTAACAAACCGGCTCTTGCCGCAAGCGACTACATCCACTTCTCCCGCAAAGGCGCTGAAAAAATCGCCCACCTGTTCCTGGAGAGCCTGAATGTCTACGACAGTTACTCGATGTTCCAATCGTCACTTGACAGAAGAAAGAAAGAACTGTCGAAAAACAGAAAGAAAAAATTAAAGGAGATGTCGGCGAAGATCCCTGTCGACAAAACATTTGCCGATTCAATATCAAAAAGATAAGCCCAAAAAGAACTTAAAGATGAAGGTTTTCAAAACAATAATAGTGCTGTTGACGTTGCTGAACGCGACATTCGCGTCGGCACAGGGATTTTTCAAAAATATTCCAAGAGACTATGATTTTATCCAGTACGATAAAAACAAGTTGGAATTTCCCGGAGACACTGGAACCATGCGCTATTTCTACGACAAACTTGACAGCATCGTGCTTTGCCGTGAAGGAAAGGTGAACATCCTCCACATCGGTGGCAGCCATGTACAGGCAGACGTGTTCTCCAACCGCATACGACGCAATCTGGATTCTTTGAATTTGGATTTCAAAAGTTCACGTGGACTGGTGTTCCCATTCAAGATTGCCGGCACTAACAATCCGCCGAACTACAATGTGACATACACAGGCAAATGGACATCAAGCCGAATTTTGAAACGTCACGACAACATTGAGCTTGGTCTGATGGGAATTGCAGTGCAGACGAATTCGCCAGACGCCACAATGAAAATCAATCTCAACAGAGATGCCACATCTCGTTGGGAATGTACAGATTTGAAACTGATCGGTTACTCTGACAGTGCCTATTCATATCCAGTGATTATCAATCCTGTAGACAGTTCAAAAATCTACAGTATATATAATGTGCTGGACGACGTGTATGAGTTCTCATTCGACACTCCTATCGACTCATTCACGATCGCGTTCGAACAGACGGACTCTGTTTTCCATCCGTTCACACTGTCTGGAATCCTTGCAGAGAACAACAGCAACGGAATCACCTACAATTCCGTCGGCATCAACGGAGCAAGCGTCATGAGTTGGCTCAAATGCGAAAAATTCCAGAAAGAGCTTCCTCTTGTCCTTCCCGACCTCGTGATTTTCGGAATCGGAATCAACGACGCTGTACCTAAAAACTTCAGTGGAGCCAAATTTTTGGACAACTACAGCAAACTGATAGAAAAGATACAGGAGATTTCTCCAAACTGTGCGTTCATCTTCATCACGAACAACGATTCCTACCGTCGTTCGAAAGGGCAATACAGCGTCAACACGAATGGACAGATCGTTGAGGAAGTTTTCTTTGAATTGGCTAAGAAATATAACGGTGCCGTTTGGGACCAGTTCGCCATAATGGGTGGTCTGAAATCAATGAAGCAGTGGGAAAACGCAGGTTTGGCCCGCAAAGACAAGATTCACTTCACTCCAAATGGTTACATCCTATTAGGAGATTTATTCTACAATGCATTGATTCAGAGTTATCTAAATTACAAATAACATGTTCAGTACGATATTAGAGTTTCTTAAAGATATATTTGCATTCGACGAAGGAAGCCCACTTTTGTTCACACAATTCTACTTCTGGGCATTCTTCACGATCGTGTTTGCTGTGTTTGCAGCAATCGGGCGCGACAAGCTTTTGCTAAGAAACACTTTCCTATTCTTCGTCAGCGTCTTCTTTTATTATAAGACGAGCGGAATCTTCACATTGATTCTGCTTTTCGCGACCTTGTACAACTTTTTCTGTGGAAAGATAATCTACAACTGCAAGAGCGAGGGATGGAAAAAACACCATCTTATCTGGGGATTGATAGTCAACCTTGCCACATTATGCTACTTCAAGTACGCATATTTCTTGGTAGACATGACAAACAGTCTGCTCGGCACATCATTCAGAGTGTTCGACGCATTCGCATTCCTAGGTAACAAAGCGGCTGGAGCGAATATTTTCGACACTGAAAATATCTTCTTGCCTGTGGGAATCTCATTCTTCACATTCCAGAGCATCAGCTATATAATGGATATCTACAGAAAACGAATCGAGCCAGTGACCAACATCCTTGACTTCGGATTCTATCTGACATTCTTCCCGCAGCTTGTGGCCGGTCCTATCGTACGTGCCAGCACATTTATTCCTCAACTCTACAAGCCATTCTTCCTTGGCAGACGACAGTTTGGAATAGCAGTGTTCTGGATATTGAACGGATTTGCGAAAAAGATCATATTGAGCGACTATATAGCAGTCAATTTCGTCGACCGTGTGTTTGAGAACCCTACTATGTACAGCGGTCCGGAGAACTTGTTCGCACTGTTCGCATACTCATTGCAGGTGTATGCCGACTTCAGCGGATACACAGATATCGCCATCGGAGTCGCCATGTTGATGGGATTCTATCTGCCACAAAACTTCAACTCTCCATACAAGGCTCCTAATGCAGGAAACTTCTGGAAACGTTGGCACATCTCACTTTCAAAATGGCTTCAGGACTATCTTTACATTCCGCTTGGAGGTAACAGAGAGGCAACGTTTGGAACGTATGCCGTAATATTCTCAATCGCTGCGATCGGAGTGATATTGAGCGGAAGCATCTGGATTGCTGTGATTTTGGGAACACTCACTGCTTACTTCACGATACGAGCATACCTGTCTCCTGACAACAAAAAAGAGATCACATCAAATTTGAACCGTCTCAACACTATGCTACTTGGAGGAATCTGGCATGGAGCCAGCTGGAACTTCATGATATGGGGTGGATTGAACGGACTCGGAATGCTAGTGTATAACTTCTGGAAAAAGAGAAATATCTACAAGAAGACATTGGCTGTCATGATTGTGACGTTTATATTCGGAATACTTGTATTCCTATACGACCTGCCTGTATACAGAATGGGATTCGTATGGCTGGGCACAATCTTCGTCGGCACATTCATCCGCATGGTCTACAATCTGTGTGGAGGCAAATGGAAATTCAAGGCATTAGACTACACATGGGCAGTGTTCCAGACATTCGTATTCATCACATTCACACGTCTGTTCTTCCGCTCTGGATCCAACCTTGACCCTGCTGAAGCCAACCAAGTGGCATGGGACACAGCCAAGAATATGGTGAACCAGATCGGAGGCAAATGGGATTTATCATTGATTCCAAGCATGGCCGACGCATACAAAAACATCATCATATTATTTGTGTTGGGAATGATCATACACTGGCTGCCTGAAAACTTCAAGCGTCGATACAGACTATGGTTCGCATTGCAGCCAATTGGAGTGATGATCATCACAACTTGTATAATAGTATTTGTAGTGTACCAGTTTATGACTGCCGACCTACAGAAATTCATCTATTTCCAATTCTAAAACAATGGCGACGGAAACGAACAGACATTCCGTCCACAGAATAGTGCGAATAAAAAAAAATACAACTATGAAAATGAAAGTTGGAATCGGCTACGACGTGCACCAGTTTGCCGACGACAGAGAATTATGGATTGGAGGAATAAAGATTCCTCACACACGTGGATTGCTCGGACATTCAGACGCAGACGTGCTACTTCACGCCATCTGCGACGCGATGCTTGGAGCCGCTCACCTGAAAGACATCGGCACACATTTCCCAGACAACGATGCCGCGTTCAAGAACATCGACAGCAAAATATTGTTGAAGAAGACAGCCGAATTGGTGGCTTCAAAAGGATATAAGATCGAGAATGTGGACTCCATCATCTGCGCGCAAGAGCCGAAGATGAAGCCATACATCGACGACATGCAGAAGACCATCGCGTCGATATTAGAGATAGATGAAGAAGACGCGAGTGTGAAGGCCACAACCACAGAGAAGCTCGGATTCGTCGGCAAAAAAGAAGGAATCGCCGCACATGCCGTTGTATTGCTGTCGAAAGAATAAAAAATCATATATTTCCGAAATAGACGATTTATAGGACACAAAAAGTGTAAGAAAGTAGATTTTACAACACTTATAGTGTAAATATTCCTTAAAATTCGTGGTCAAACTATGTTTTTTTTATAAATTGCAGCCGATTTTGTGGACTTTGGGTAAACAGAATCGAAATGAGGACTAAAAGAAAAAAAATAATAATAAAAAAATAACAAAAATTTCAGAAGACAAATGAAAAAATTATTTGCAGTTATCGCAATGACTGGAGCAATGATTTTCGGTACAGCTTCAGTTTGTTTCGCTCAGGATGAGGCTACAGAAGAGTCTACAGAGCAGGTTGTAGATGAGGCTCCAGCAGCAGAGGCAGTTCAGGCAACTCCAGCAGCAGCACAGGCAGCAGCTCCAGAAGCAGCTCAAGTTCAGGAAGAGCAGGCATTCCACAAGGTGATCAAGCAGAAGTTCATCGAAGGTGGTGCATTCTTCATGTTCATCGTATGTATCGCTCTTATCCTAGGTTTGGCTTTGAGTATCGAGCGTATCATCTACTTGTCATTGTCATCAGTAGATTCAAAGAAGCTTCTTGAGTCAGTTGAGGGTGCACTAGACAACGGTGATGTAGAGGGAGCAAAGACAATCTGCCGCAACACAAGAGGTCCTATCGCATCTATCTTCTACCAGGGACTGTGCCGTATCGACAAGGGTGCAGATGTAGTTGAGAAGTCAGTAGTATCTTACGGTGGTGTACAGATGGGTCTATTGGAGAAGAACGTTACATGGATTTCACTTTGTGTAGCATTGGCTCCATCACTAGGATTCTTGGGAACAATCATCGGTATGATCGAGGCATTCGATAGAATTCAGGCTGCAGGTGATATCTCAGCAACAGTCGTTGCCGGTGGTATCAAGGTTGCCCTTTTGACAACATTGGTCGGTTTGATCGTTGCCATGGTTCTTCAGGTATTCATGAACTTTATCTTGACTCGTATCGAGGCTCTTACTTCAGAGATGGAGGATGCATCAATCAGCTTGATCGACGCAGTAGTAGCATACGAGGAGAAGTTCAAGGGATTCAACTCATCATCTTCTGCTTCTTCTTCAGTAGCAATTTCTAACGAGTCAGCAATCGAGAACGCATAATTATATAAGACAATAAAACTATGAATTCAGAAAAGATTTCATCGATTGTCTTGGCGGTTCTTGTAGCTATTGCAGCTATCGTCTGCGTATTGTTCTGCGTAGGTGGTAGTCAGGAGGAGATCTACAGTGGCGAGGCATTCGATGCTCCAAACTTCACAGGAGCGGTATTGAACGTCGTGTACATATTCCTATGTCTAGCAATAGTAGCAACAGTTGTATCAGCTATTCTTTCATTCTTCGTCAAGTTGAAGAACGACAAGAGATCTGCTTACACATCATTGGCGATGATTGTTGCTCTTACATTGCTTTGCGGAATTACGTATGCAATCGGTGATGGCACACCACTTAACATGCCAAACTATGACGGTAAAGAGAACACAGAAGGCTACTTGAAGCTTGCAGATATGAGCTTGTATTCAATCTATACATTGTTCGTATTGGCAGCAATCGCAGCTTTGTTCAATGTTACTCTTGCAAAGTCTATCAACAAAATAAAGTAAGTTTGTAAGATGGGAAAAAAGAAAAGATCAGTAGGTGAGCTTAATGCCAGTTCAATGGCGGATATTGCGTTCTTGCTGCTTGTTTTCTTTCTTGTGACAACATCTATGTCAACAGACAAAGGTTTGGCACGTCGTCTTCCTCCACCAGTACCTAAAGACAAGATAGATGACACTGAGATTGAGATGAACAAGCGTAATGTGCTTCAGATTCTTGTCAACAGCAACAACGACTTGATGGTCAATGGAGAGGTGCTTGAGGTTAGCAAACTGAAAGAAAAAGCTAAGGAATTCATTTTGAATCCATCGAACTCAGAAGAGCTTCCTGAAAAGGAGGTCGGCTCATTCGGAAGTTTCGGCAATGTGATGTATACTAAGAAACACGTGATTTCTTTGCAGAACGACCGTGGCACTCAATATCAGGCATACCTTGATGTGCAGAATGCCCTTGTTGCTGCTTACGACGAAATCCGTGACGACTTCTCAATGCAGAAGAGAGGTAAGAAATTCGCCGAACTATCAGAAGAAGAGCAGAAAGAGGTACAGAAGATTTTCCCTCAGAAAATCTCTGAGGCAGAACCAAAAAATTATGGAGGTAACTAATTATGGCAAAATTTAGAAAAGACGGAGGTCGTGCACTGCCAGGACTTAGTACATCTTCATTGCCGGATATCGTATTTATGTTGCTGTTCTTCTTTATGACAGCCACTTCAATGAAGGAGGTTACTTACAAGGTGAACATCAACCTTCCAAGCGCTACTCAGCTTACTAAGCTTGAGAAGAAGAGTTTGGTGAAATACGTCTACATTGGTCAGCCTAAGAAAGAATGGGTGAAATATGTAGGTACTGAGTCTTGCATCCAGTTGGACGATGAGTTCGTAAAGGACGCAGACAAAGTGCAGTCTTACATTATCGATAAGCGTGCTGCTATGAACGAGGATGACCAGGGTCAAATGGTCGTTTCTATGAAGGTTGATAAGGATACTAAGATGGGTATCGTTACTGACGTTAAGCAGGCTCTACGTAATGCTAATGCACTTAAGATTAACTACACTGCTCTAGGCAAGTAATTAATCATTCAATAACAAAGAGCGTGGTCCTTTGGATTCACGCTCTTTTTTTATTGAGAGTCAAAAGTTGAGAGTCAAAAGTTGAAAGTCAAAAGTTGAAAGTCAAAAGTTGAAAGTCAAAAGTTGAAAGTTGAAAGTTGAAAGTTGAAAGTTGAGAGATGAGAGGTAAAAGGTAAAAGGTGAGAGGTGACAGTTTACAATTGACAGATGAAAATTATGAGTTGACGGCAAGCCAACATTAAAAATATAAATTATGGAAATAAACCAGTATATCGACAAATACGAAGAGAAACTTCACTCACAGTTATGGCAGTTTCTTCAAAGCAAAAAAGAGGTAGACGTGATGGAGCCCGACGCTACTGACTTCGAAAGTGTCTGGCAACAGATATGCACTTCATACCTGCCTGACGGAGTCAGAGAATTCGAGGGTTACGCCACTGTGTCTGTCGGCTGGATGATGTATGTGGGAATGGCTATCGCTATGCAGTGGGACAATGACTGGGAGAAATGTAAAAGCCAACCAGACATGTATACCGCTCTTCGTGATGTGCGTGGATACGACTGCATGGACGAGTATATCAGCGAGGATATCCTTAAGCTGAAACCCAATGACAACAAAGCTCTTGCCAAACTTATCAACGACTGTGCTCAGATGGGTGTACACGCTTTGCAACGCGAAATGTTTGAGCCGGGAAGTCCACTCGCCTTCCATGCCTACGTCCGCACTCTACACCAGATGTATATGATGGGAGTCGCTGTACAGCTGCTGAGAATGGGCTACAAGATGACGAAAATCTAAAGACAATTCATAATTCATAATGCATAATTCATAATGCATAATTCATAATGTAAATCAGGCATTATTTTTATCAATCTAACTCATTCAAGAAAAACATACTACCATGAAAAAAACACTACGACTACTTGCATTTAGCACATTAACCCTATTTGCCATCTCCGCGTCTGCCCAAGGGATTGACGATATGATGCGACCAGAGAAATGGCATGGCGACGGAATGACTCCCGTCAGCTATGGCGACAAGATCCATTTCAACGAAGGCAAACCCACAAAACAGGAGATGGAGATAAACGCAGGTGGCAGCGGCATCTATGATATCGCCGTGATCTGCAACGCCAATTCCGTCGCCTCTAAATGCAGGATCTATGCGAAAGGAACGAATTATTCAGTCTGCTCGGCCGAAGTGCCGCTTGCGAGAGGTCAGAAAGATGTGAAAGTCTATCTTCGTGGCGTAGGCACAACCGACGGCAATGTGAAAATCGGAATTGAGAGCGACGGGATGCACAGCGTCGAGATCAGCAAACCAGAGATCAAGAAGACTGACAAACAATACAAATTCCTTCAGGGCGGCGACATCACAATGCTCCACTACGTGCTCGACCGTGGCGGTGATTATTTTGATGCCGACGGGAATGCTCTCTACAACCAGAATGACACACGTGAAGAGAAGGCCCAGGCGGTGCTCGATTATATGAGCAGACGCGGGTTCAATTTCGTCAGAATACGTAATTCCAACAATCCAGGTCCACAATCGCCTGACGCTTCCGGAAAATACTGTTTCATCGAGGGTTACCAAGACACAGAAGACTGTCTAAGTCTGGCACGTGAGGCAAAACGGGCAGGAATGGAAATCCAATACACCTTCAACCTTTCCGACTACTGGAGCAACGGAGAATGCCAGCGTATACCGAGAGACTGGCAGGAAAAGATCAGCAATGTATGGTCGTTCGACGAGAAAGTGAACATGCTGGTGAGCCTCGTCGGAGAATATGTGAAGACGGTGATGAGACAGATGGCAGACGAGGATATCTACCCTGCATACGTGTCGGTGGGCAACGAGACAAACGCCGGATTCCTGTTCCCTTACGCATATTCATATAATGTTCCGTCAAACGAATCAAAAGCAGAGATGCCGACGGGAGACGCCCACCCTGAGAACATCGCCAAGATAATCAACGCCGCATACGACGCGATCAAAGAAGTTTCACCCAACAGCAAAGTGGTGGTGCATCTTGCAGACGCGACAGCCGACGTAGACAAATGGGGATCACCGTCGACCTACAAATGGTATTTCGACCTCATCACAAAAGCGGGAGCCAAATTCGACGTCATCGGAGCGTCCTACTACCCTGCCTGGAGCGAGACGACAGCCGAATCATTCGCCAAGTCGTGCGAGATGCTCTTCGGATATTACGGCAAAGACGTGCTTATCATGGAGAGCGGATATAATTTCGCTCCCAAAAGGAAAGACGGCTACGACGGCCAGCTCAACCACAACGCCCAAGCCTACAGCAACGTCTACACATTCAGCCAGGACGGACAGAAAGGATTCATCACAGAGCTGATCAACACAGCGAAAGGCGTAGGCTATGAGAACAGCGGCGACAACGAGATCGTCGGCAGTCTGTACTGGGATCCAATGATGATACATGTGGAAGACCAATGGGGCAACAACGTCACAGGCTGGGCACACTTCACATCCAATCTGAAAGCAGACGTGAACGTAGTGGAGAACACCACCCTATTCGATTTCGACGGCAAAGCTGTGGCAGCATGGCAAGCCTACGAAGGCAACCAATATTCCGTCTACAAAGAAGATGAGAACACCCGCGTCGAACTGATTGAAAAAGAGACGAAAGGAAAACAATCAGAAATCACATACGACATTTTGGGAAGACGCTGCAACAACGCATTTATAAAATTAAAAATGCGAAATGCGAAATGAAAAATTGATGGGCCTCATGTAGAGACGCACGGACGTGCGTGTCATCATACGTGCGTCTCATCATACGTGCGTGTCATCATACGTGCGTGTCATTCAATTATGGCATCCGTCCATGACAATTCTCGCGCACCAGGCAGGGGCATTTTTCATTCTTGGTTTTTCCTTTTAAAATTCATGCAATAGTTAGTTGCAAAGTACACAAAAAAAATGAAATTCCGCAATAACGATTTATAGTGATTTTTTTGCATTTTTTATTACGAAAATCTATCTTTGCTACAAATTTTACACACATCTGATCTGGATGTGTTGAGATTAGATACAACAAATTATTTTATAACATTATGGTATATTCACACGAAGTAGAAAACATGTGTTGTGTTGCCAAAGGACCTAACCACGGTCCAGCTCCAATTCCTGAAGAGGGAAAGTGGATTCAGGCAAAGGAGATCAAGGATATCTCAGGTCTTACACATGGAATTGGTTGGTGTGCTCCACAGCAGGGTGCATGTAAGCTAACTCTAAACGTTAAGGAAGGCGTTATCGAGGAGTGTCTAGTAGAGACAATCGGATGTTCAGGTATGACACACTCAGCAGCTATGGCTTCTGAAATTCTACCTGGCAAGACAATTCTTGAGGCTTTGAACACAGACCTTGTATGTGATGCTATCAACACTGCAATGCGTGAGCTATTCCTTCAGATCGTATACGGTCGTACTCAGTCTGCATTCTCAGAGGGTGGTTTGATGATCGGAGCTGGTCTTGAGGATCTAGGAAAGGGTCTTATTTCTCAGATGGGTACACTTTACGGAACAAAGGTTAAGGGTACTCGTTACCTACAGTTGACTGAGGGTTACATCACAAAGATGTTCTTGGACAAGGACAGCCAGGTATGCGGATACGAGTTCGTACACATGGGCAAGATGATGGAAGCCATCAAGAACGGTATGGATGCTAATGAGGCAGTTAAGAAGTTCACTGGTACTTACGGTCGTACAAAGGCTGAGGACGGTGCAGTTAAATCTATTGACCCACGTAAAGAGTAATTAGGTATGATTAGAGAGGTAAAATTTGAGAGCCAGGATCGTCGTATCAAGCAGATTCTTGCAACTCTAGAGAAGCACGGAATCAAGAGCATTGAAGAGGCAAACGAGATCTGTGACAAGGCAGGTCTTGATCCATATAAGACATGTGAGGAGACTCAGATGATCTGTTTTGAGAACGCAAAGTGGGCTTACGTAGTAGGTACTGCTATCGCTCTTAAGGAGAAGGCAAAGAACGCAGTAGAGGCTGCCAACTATATCGGTGAGGGTCTACAGTCATTCTGTATTCCAGGATCTGTAGCAGACGACCGTAAGGTAGGTATCGGACACGGTGAGCTTGCAGCACGTCTTCTTCACCCAGACACAAAATGTTTCGCTTTCTTGGCAGGACACGAGTCATTCGCTGCTGCTGAGGGTGCTATCAAGATCGCACAGATGGCAAACAAGTCGAGACCAGCAGACAAGCCACTTCGTTGTATCCTTAACGGACTTGGTAAGGACGCTGCTATGATCATCAGCCGTATCAACGGATTCACATACGTGAAGACTCAGTTCGACTACTTCACAGGAGAGCTTAAGGAGGTTAGCCGTACAGCTTACTCTAACGGTCCTCGTGCAGCAGTTAACTGCTACGGAGCTGACGACGTACGTGAGGGTGTAGCAATCTTCTGGAAAGAGGATGTTGACGTATCTATCACAGGTAACTCTACAAACCCTACACGTTTCCAGCACCCAGTAGCTGGTACATACAAGAAGGAGCGTATCCGCGCTGGTAAGTCATACTTCTCAGTAGCTTCTGGTGGTGGTACAGGTCGTACACTTCACCCAGATAACATGGCTGCTGGTCCAGCTTCATACGGTATGACAGATACACTAGGACGTATGCACTCAGACGCACAGTTCGCAGGATCTTCATCAGTTCCAGCTCACGTTGAGATGATGGGATTCCTTGGTATCGGTAACAACCCAATGGTAGGTTGCTCGGTAGCATGTGCTGTAGAGGTTGACCTTGTTCTTAACAAGAAGAAATAATCATTTCTGATTATAACTCTATACTCCTGTAACTCATTGAGTTGCAGGAGTTTTTTTTGCTGTTTTTTGATGGAATTTTGAACTGGGAGATGGTGGGCAAATGATTTAGAAGCTCTGTCATACCGTATGAAGCTGGACCAGCAATGGACCGCAATACCAATACCTCCACCGACCCAAAATTCACCCATGAAGGACTCCGTCCCGAAGTGTTTCCGCAAGGGTGAAAAAAAGGCGATTTTCAAGTGTTTTTTGAGTGTTTTTGTGGACAAATTGCGGACAAAATTCACGATCTTAAAAAGTGTCCGCAAAAAAGATCTTAACTCTATGATTGTTAATCTCTTGTCTTTCCTAAAAACAATCAAATTTTATGGGAAAACATAGTGTAAATGTCAATTTCCGAGTAAAAAAAAGCAGGAAAAACAAGGACGGAATGTCTCCAATTGAGTGTAACATCTGTGTAAATGGAGAAATAAAATTCCAAAATCTTCTTGCATTTTGAACATTCATTTTTTTTTGTAAATCTAGTTGGAGCCATTCTCATTTACGAATCACGTCTCTATCAATTGTTATTCTTTGTAATCCTAAAAAAGATTCAAGATAAAATCATAAAAAAATGCAAAAAACAGTAAAAAAAAACAGTTTTTATTTGAAGATTGTACATATTTGGAAAGAGATGCTTAATTTTGTATTGTGATTTTTAGTATATATTTTTTTTAGTTGGAGAATTTCTTCTACAACAATATATTTTTGTATGGAGTCAATCAAACTACACATAAACAAGCTAGGACTTATTAGCTACGCAGATTTGGAAATAACACCAATGATGGTCTTTTCTGGCGAATCTGGTCTTGGAAAGAGTTATCTAGCTATTCTTTGCCATTATTTTTTTCATGTGTGGTTAAACGAAAAAAGACTAGATCTATTTTTTCGTAATCATTTGAAAGGGAAAGGCATTGATTTCTTTGATTCAAATATTAACGTGGCGGACCAAGGGAAAGCACTCAAATTTTCGAAGACAGATTTAGAAACATGGTTGGCAAACGACGCTATTGCCTATCTTGGATACATGCTTGGTCATAACGATTTAAAAGGGAGCATTACAGTCACTTTACCTGACAACATCCCTTCTACAATAGAGTATACATATGAAAGAGAAATTATAGGATTACAAAACAATGAAGATCTATATTGGAAATTAAATGTTATGCACATAACATATAGATTCCGACAATTAGGAATTCAAGATGAATCTCCATATTCGTATGTTTTAAGACACGCCATAAGAAAAGAACTTTTTGGAGACTATAATTCTTTAACTATGGATTTTGCACTGCCACCTTCCCGTGGTTCATTTTTTACAGAAGAATTAATACCCAAAACTGGACTTTTTAAATCTTTTGTTGAAGGTATGAAATCTTTGGAAGGAGCAAGAGAAATCCAAGAAAATATTTCTCAAGAATCAAAGAATTTATTTTTTTCTTTGATGGAAGGAAATGTACAAAAAATTGGGGATAAATATACATATCAAACTCATGGAGGCACAGAATTGCCAATTTCTGCTGCAGCATCTTCTATACGCGAAATGGCTCCATTACAATTGCTTGTTTCAAAAAGAGACATCAGTAAAGTGTCATTGCTTATAGAAGAACCCGAGGCCCACCTTCACCCTCTAAAACAGCGATTGATTGCAGATGCAATAGTATCAATGTCTATGGCAGGTGCAAACATGCAAATCACGACTCACAGTGATAATTTCCTACGTAGACTTAACGATTTGATTCGCTTGAACATACTGAGGAAAAGGATGGATAAAGATAAATATCAATCATTTTGTGAAAAATATCAACTCATACCAACACTAACTCTAAAATCTGACATTATATCTGCCTATTTTCTTGATAGAAGAAATAATGGTTCAGTTAGCGTTACCCAACAGGATGTATCGAAAGGTATTCCATTTGACACATTTACTAAAATCAATGGGAAGCCACTAAATGATAGTACAATGTTATGGGAGAGTATTTTTGATGAAGAATAAGCCCAATGAAAGATTTAGCAAACAAATTTGATATAGTATTCCCAAATTTTTCAACTATTCAATTCGATGGGTCATATACAGTAAAAGAGCCAAAAAATGAGAAAAACGGGAAATTATATCAGCTAACCATGACTGGAATTAAAGGATTTGCTTTTCCTCACGAGATGTCTGGAATATCTTCTTCCTTTGCAGAAAAAGGTGGAGTTAAGATAAATAAATATGAATATTTGCAACATGATTGCGATGGAATCATGTTATTTGAACACAATGGGCAAAAATACATTTTATTGTCTGAGTTAAAGTCTACTTTCTCATCTTCAAAAATTGATTATGCCAAAAATCAATTAGTTGGCTCATATATGAAGATTATAGGTATATTATCTATATTTCAAGGATTTAAAATACAAGATTATAAGGTAGCCGGCATCATTGCTTCATTTGCTCCTACAGATGAACAAATAAACTCATTATCAAAAACAGAGGACAAAAAAAATGTTTTTGCCATTTCTCTTAATAGAGATCGATATAAATTCATGTCTGCTGAAAAATGTAATGAATTTTTTGCTCCATTGGAAGTAGGAGATTTTCCAATTTATTATGTTCCAGTGAATAATGACCAAACATCATACTCTGTAAATGTAATAAATCTCTTAAACTTATGACAACATAGCATCCCAGATCAAAGTGCAACAGAAGAATTTCAAAGTGCAAAATCTGCACTTAACCTCCCTTCAAAGTGCAATTTTTGCACTTTGATTTCACCACGTAATTAGACTATAGTCCAATTTTTAGTATGAATATTTATCTCTTCTGCGATAAAAATTTATGAAAAGCAGCTTTGAATAGATCTTTATCATTAACAAGTGCCATAATTGCTTTCAATTCATGTTCAATAGAATCCAATCTACGACTAATGTCATCCGCTTCTTGTCGATTTTTTGCATTCGGTATAAGAAATGCTCTAAAAAAAGCTACAGCTTCATCTATTTGCTGTTCAGGTGTTTTTATATTATTATTTATATTCATATTGCTAACTAATTTATTATTATGCATCTACAAAGATAATTATTTACTTTGAGGAAAGGAGGTTTATTTATTATTAAAAATCAGATGTAGTATCATCACTTTTTGGTATCTACAATTACAAATCACACATCAATTCCTCACATAAATTATATATCCAGTGAAAATTTCAACATCCTCAATCTGTAGATTTCATCTTATTATACAGCCCCATTCCTTTCACCGTCAATAAATATTTCTGTCGTGGATGACGTGGGGATTGCGGATACAACATTCTAACCCATCCTCCATTCATCGCTGGATTGAGGGAATATTCAAGGAAATTTTTTCTGTCTTTCAACCCCACTGCGGATAGCAATTCCTTAACTGACATCTGCTGATATCCAATTGCCATTACCAAATGTTTGATATTCTCGTTGTCCGTCATGAATTGATTGCCATCCACACCACAACTTGTGGGGGTACTTGTGGGGGTACTTGTGGGGGTGTCGGCACATGGCTGTTCCTTATACTCCGACGGCGGATCAAGTATTAAATAACGATTCTTCAACACCCACGTCTCCCCAAGCAACATATTACGGAAGAATCGCTCCAAATATTTTGGCTCTGGCATCACCCCATCCCTATTCTTATATACATATCGAACGAGTGCGTTGCGGAAATACCATGAATTTTGAGCAAAAATATCATTGTTGACATCAAAACCAAGAGAACGTAAATAAAGGATCACAAACACCGCCGTCGTACGGGTATTTCCCTCTCCAAAAGCATGTATCTGCCACAATCCTGCAGTAAACTTGCTGATATGTTTGATAATCTCATCCGACGAGAGTCCACCATAACTGAACTGTCGTTCCTGCTCAATATCATATTCCAAAGCAAGACGGAGATCCTGAGCATACATATACATCACAGTGTCGCCATGCAATATCCACTCCTTCTTTGTGATGTCGTAATCTCGGATTTTCCCAGCAAACTTAAACACCCCATCAAAAATATTCCTGTGGATCTGAGTAAAACCAAACACGCTGAACGCTAGAGTATTGGAGCTCAACAACTTAGCTATATTAGCAGATACACGATCTGCCTCCTCCACATCTGCATCTACATTATCGTGAGCAGTTTTCTTTGTGTAGTACTGTCTGATCAGTTCACGAGCCTCATCAATTGTAATCTCCCCCTCTATATTGCGTTTTGCCGTTTGTTGAAGATATTCCGACGTCGATAAACCATCTACAGCCTGAAGTCCAATAGCTGTACTCCATGCATAAGCCTTATCCTTTTGATCTGGTTCTCCCTGACGGATATATTGGTCAAAATCAATATAAAGTTGTTTGCTTGCCATATTGCTGGAAAGTTTTCTCAAAGATACTCAATCATTTTCTATTTTCCTTATTTACTTGATTGGGAAGTGAGATTATTTTTCATTATCCGTCAAGAATTGATTACCTTCCGCACCACAACTTGTCGGGGTACTTGTTCGGGTACTTGTCGGGATGTCTCTCATGATGGGCCACTCTGCCTGGAGGGCAGTACACATTCTATCCCCGAGACTTCGTCCCGAGTTACTCTCGCTTTGCTCGGTAGCGTCTTTCAGACGCGATGTCCTGTCGTGGATAAGGAATTTCAAAGTGCAAAATCTGCACTTAACCTCCCTTCAAAGTGCAAAAATTGCACTTTGGAAGAGATACGATTATACCTATAATCTATTGGATTGCAGGAGTTTGGTTTGTGCTGTCTTTTATCAAGAGCATCATTTTCCATGTCTTAAATTTTATTTTCTCTTTTATCATTCTAACATATAAGATGTTGACTGCTTTTCAGACGGATATGAAATTGAAACCGATTCCAATTAAAAGATGCCTACGACAAACGTAATGTAATTTTTCTAAAACTTAATTCTTGAGGAAGGATTATTAACTTCTATTATATACCTATTTCTAGGCCAACAACGCCAACCTGATGGATGACCTCCTCGGTATAATTTAACTTTTTTATTTTTATATAATAAATTTATAAAATCTTGAACCAACTCCCTTAATTCTTTTTTGTTTTTTCCTTTTGTACACAGATTTAATATAATGTCAGGGTGATAGGAAAAAAGTCTATTACTAAAATCTTCTTTTATTTCTTTGAGATTCCATATTTCAGAAAACACCAAGTCTCTAATATTTTCATCAAGAGGTTGAATCTCTAAACTACATTGATATTGAATACTCTCCATCAAAATGATTCTGTATTGACCATTGTTTAAGTTAGGTTCAATTTTTGCAAGTTTTTTTATTAATTTTTCAAAATATTTTTTAAGATTTTCCCCAGTTGCTCCTAGAGCAGGATTAATAAAACAAGAGTTTTTATATTCATTAGCATGTGGACTTTCGAGAATAATGACAATTGTCTTGTAGTGCTGATTTCTATTACATGACAAACTATCACGGTTTGCTAATCTACTTGCGTAATCAAACCATGTTGTATTAACATTTACATTGCCATTGATAATTTCTCCTTCTCCCGCATAAATATCTGGGCATTTAACATTGTAAATTAGATCAGAATTAAATTCGCATATCGATTTAGTCGACCAACCTAAATAAGAATCAATTAAACATGAGTGTTGGACTGTCATGTTTAAGTATTTTGACTTCAATAAGATTTCGTCTACTTTATCAATAAAGTTAAAATTCTCCATTATTATATATTTTTTATAAGACAAAATACAAATTTACACAAAAAAAGCAATCTCAAAAATTGCAAAAAAACAAAACGAGACTCCTCTTTGAAATCTAGCTAAAAAATAAACGAGTGTAACCTTACCCAGAAATACAGAGCCCAAAGTTGTGTGATTTTGATAGTGTTTTACATATCCTTTTTCTTTCTCTGTAGAATCAAATTCTCCGAAATCTCAGTATCTCTGCAGTTTCCCCCCTCACATCATCCCACATCCATAAATCGGTTATCCTGCCAGGCTATGGTTGGCAAGCGTCGCAGACGATTGGCTACCGTGGTCTGTCTCATTAATTAGAGACGTCGTAATACGGCGTCTCTACAATGTATTTTCCCCACCAATTACGAATTACGCATTACGAATTATGAATTATATTTAGGATTTTATTGTGTTTTTGATATACCTTTGCAGGCGAATATATTGATATGATACACATAAAATTGGGAAAAATACTACTTCTTCTGCTTTCATGCTTTTGTTTTTCATCAGTATGGGGCGACGGGATTGATTCTCTCGCAACCCAACAGCAGGTGGAAGAGCAGACGGTGGACGTGCAGAAAAAGAATCCGAAAGTAGCGCTTGTCTTGGCAGGCGGTGGTGCGAAAGGTTTAGCTCACATCGGTGTGATAAAGGTGTTGGAAGAGGCAGGTCTGCCTATCGACATTGTTGTCGGCAACTCGATGGGTAGCATCGTGGGCGGTCTGTATGCCATTGGCTATGATGGCCGTCAGCTGGACAGTCTGAGTCGTATCACCAACTGGAACATTCTTCTTCTAGACTCCCCTAATTACGGCAACAACCTGTTGACTTCCAAGAAGATGAATGAGACATTCCAGATCCGCGTCTCCCTCGATCCTCAACGTCGAGCTCGTCAAGGAGGTCTGAGCGGATTGATCGACGGAATGAACATCGAGCTTTTCCTTACTCATCTGACTGCAGGCTACAACAGCGTCGACTTCAACAAACTACCCCGCCCTTTCGCTTGTAATGCGACGGATGTGAAAACGGGTTCAATATACGAATTCCACGATGGCGACCTCGCTATGGCTATGCGCGCTTCAATGGCTATCCCTGGCGTGTTCACCCCTATACATAAAGATTCTATGATGTTGGTCGACGGTTTTGTGACCAACAATTATCCCGTGGATGTGGCTCGACGCATGGGAGCCGATATCATCGTGGGTGTCGACTTGGTGTCTCATTCTCAAGATGCCACAAACTACGACAACTTCACCAACCTTATGACCCATCTCCTTGAGTTGAGCAGTTCAAACCTGTACGACAAGAATATCAAGGATACCCAAATATATATCGACGTCGACGTGACTGGATTCGCAAGTTCCAGCTTCGGCAAGAACGACATCGACACATTGATACAGCGTGGAGAAGCCAGAGCACGTCAGATGTTGCCTCAGATCCAGCAACTGCGTGACTCGCTGCTGCAAGACGGGCACCGTCCTTACGAACATTTTGTCTATACTGTGCCAAGACATTCCGATGACGACGACGAGCAAAGAGGCTCTGAACTGAGAAAAACATTCCGCACAAGCTCACTCAACGCTGGTGTACGATTCGACAATGATGAGTATGCGTCGCTCCACATCAACCCTCAATTCATGTTGCCGACGAGAAAAAAGAACATGATGGTCCAGCTATACGGCCGTCTGGGTATACGATTGAAGGGAGAGATAAGTTTCGACAGATTCACGAGAAAGAACAGTCGTTTCGGATCCTCATATTTCTTTGAGCACGGTGAATTCCAATTCTACAATTACGGAAAGCGTGCCGGCGTCATCACGTCGTATCACCAATGTCCACGCATCTACTTCTCACAGGAGTGGAATAAAGTGCAATACACATTCGGACTCCGCTTCGACTGGTACAAATACAATGATGTTCTCGTCGAGTCGTACATCCCGTCTCCACAAACAGATATGAATGAGCATTTTTTCACATTCTACGCCAATGCTGAATTCAACTCGCTCAACTCATACAATTTCCCTTTGAAAGGATCCCTTTTCAATTGCAGCGCGAGTCTGGTGACACATAATCTGATATCCTATAACAAAAGCACTCCTCTTCCTATTTTCCATATGAATTGGAAGACTGTCATACCTGTTGTATCACCACGATTCACGATTGCACCTCATGTGCGTGGACGAGCTATAGTCACTTGGGATGACCGTATACCTCCTTTTTCACTATACAATATGGTCGGAGGTCTGAAATCAGGCATGAAGATGGAGCAACAGCTTGTTGCGGCAGGTATCTCAGACATGGAGTTGATCGAAGAAAAACTCATCCTGTTCGGAGGTCTGGACCTACAGCAACGAATCGGAAAAGACCACTACATACAAGCCGCTATCGACGGTGGAACCATCACCAATCATATCAAAGACGCAATCAAGAGAGAGCAGCTCACTTGGGGAGCACAATTAGGCTACAGCTACGACACTGGAGCCGGACCACTCTCACTCACCGGATATTGGAGCGAGCGTACACGTAAAGTGAAATTCATGTTCAATTTCGGATACTATTTTTGATTGTTGCTATCCGACAAACTTGATCCTGCTCACATTAATTAACGTGAGTTCGACGAATTGTAATCCGCAAATTCGCAATAACGAACAATCATAAAAAGAAATGCTTTTTTCTCTTTATGATTGGATTCTCACCTCTTTTTCTCATAAAGAGGCGTAAACTTTTTATGTTAACTTGCGTCTCTGTGTTTTCATTGAATTCAGAATGCACACCTACGTCGCTCCTATCTTTTCTCAAAATCCGCATTTGAAAAATCTGCAAAAAATTGAATGGCACAACCATTTTTCATGTTCTGCCATTAATATTCACAAGTCCATCAAGCAACACTAAACATCTTTTAACAAAAGAAATATCTTTAACCTCAAATATTTCTTGAATATTATCAATTTTGTTATATTTTTGTGACTAATCTGGGAGTAAAACTACAATGGTGAAAATGTGAGTGACCGAGCTTACAGAATTAATGCGGGTAACTAGCATTTGCCAATGCATTAACATCCTTGACAAATACGAACTTGAATCTGCGATCAACGAAAAAAAGGTGCATGGCATCTTGGACAAGTATACTGCTAAGACCGTATCCGAGTCGTTGAAGATCCAGACTAAATTATCTGCAGAGAATGTCCCATATAAAGAAGAGGAAGCAATGCCTGCAGGAATAAGAAACAAATGGTGCAAATAAAGGAATTACTAAAAAATTTATAAAATGAATTGGTTCAGTAGATTGACTACAGTAGGAAGAATTTTGTTCCTACTTGTATTGTTCGGATTAATCGCTCTAGTATTGCATTTGTTGGGAGTATTCTCAGCATCAGGAGATGGTCAGAGTGCGACATCTTCATCAAAGGGAGGTTTGTTCTCTAACAAGAAAGATGATGCAGTCACACTTGTTGTCAACTCTTATTGCGGATTCTCTCCTATAGTTTGGGGTAACGGTGGTACAACAGCGACAGATGATTCTTATTTCAACAAGAACTACGGTTTGAAGTTGAACATCAAGATCATGGACGACTTTGATGCAGCACGTGCAGCTCTTAAGTCAGGAGATGCTCAGATCGAGTACTGTACTTTGGATGCGCTTCCTATAGAGATGGGTTCAGCAGGAACAATGACAGACACAAAGTACTTCATGCTTCTTAACTTCAGTGCTGGAGCAGACGCATTGGTTGCAAACGCTTCAGTCAACACAATCTCAGATTTGAAGGGTAAAAGAGTGGCATACGCAGAAGGTACAGCATCACACACACTATTGTTGAATGCGTTGGAGACATCAAGCATGACAATGGATGATATCATACCTATAAAGGTGTCATCAGGTATCGAGGCAGCACAGGTATTCAAAGCAAAGCAGGCAGACTGTGCAGCAGTATGGTCTCCAGACGATGTTGATTGTGTAGAGGCATTCCAAGGAGCTCACATCCTTACTTCTACAGCACAGTCGAACATGTTGGTTTCTGACGGTTTGATTGCCAAAAAAGAGTGGTTGGAGAACAACCAAGAATTGGCAGCCAAGATTGTAGAGGCTATCCTTGCTGCCAACTCAGAGGTGACAAACAACCCACAGGTTTTCAACGAGGCTGCTCAGATGTTCGCCAAGGAGTTTGAGACAGATGTTGATTTTGCTTTAGCATCTTCAAAGACTATCAACTATGCGACACTTGAGGATGAGATCAACTGGCTAGGTTTGAACTCAGTCTACACAGGTATGACAGGAGAAAGAATTTACAGTAAGATGTCAAGAATGTACTCAGGATTAGGTCTATGCAAGTCTGTACTTCCATGGTCAAAGGCTACATATACAGGAATCGTAGAGAAGGTGGCAGAGACAAACAAGCTTACAAACAAGCAGGCTGCTATGGGTACTGCAGAGAAAGAGTTTGCAGCTCCTACTCAGGAGGAGACAAAGAAAGTCGCATTCTCAGAGAAGAAGGTAACTATCAACTTCCCTGTATCCGGTTACGACTTGGATAACTCAGCACGCGCGACTATCGACCGTGAGTTCGTTGATATTATCCAGTCATACGCTAACGTTCGTGTAAGAATCGAAGGTAACACAGATGCCACTGGTAATTACGCAAAGAATGTTGATTTGTCACAGAAACGTGCACAGAGCGTTGTCAACTATTTGGTCAAAGAGCACGGAATCAACAAGAACAGATTCATTGTTGTAGGTAACGGTCCTAAACATGCAATTGCAGACGGTGTTACTGGATCAAACGGTGACTATCGTACGACTGACCTATTATTGCTAGCACAATAATGAAAGAATTACTGAAATTTGGTGGTACATTATCACCCAAAAAGGCACTGATCACAGGAATAGTAGGAGGATTCATACTACTAGTCTTTTGGTATGTCGTAACAAGAGCGGGATTAATCTCGCCTAAGATATTGCCAAATCCTGTCGACGTAATAATGTCTATTCCGACCCTTATTTCCGAGAAGAACCTTTTCGGAAATATTGGGTACACTGTCAGCCTCAACATCGTAGGTTATGTAATCGCCTTAGTAATCGCGATTCCAGCAGGTTTCATCATCGGCATCTACCCTCTTCCAAGAGCAATGTTCCAGAAACCGTTGGAGGCGATCCGATTCCTTCCGTTGCCTGCAGTATCAGGTATTATGGTGGCCAGCCTAGGATTAGGGTTCACTATGAAGGCTGCATTCCTGGCTTTGGGAATCTTGATCTATATTCTTCCTGTGGTAACACAGAAAGTTATGGATCTTCAGAATCCTAACAATCCTAAGGACAACGTTTACCTACAGACAGCGAAATCTATCGGCATGGGTAAATGGCAGATGTTCAAACACGTCTACTTCCCATTTGTAATGTCGTCTATCTACAGCGACATCAGAGGATTGGTTGCCATTTCCTACACATATGTGACTATTGCTGAAAACATCAATAAGGAGGGAGGACTTGGTGCTTGTATCAATACAATGACAAGACAAAGCTCTGTTGATTGTGTTTATGCATTACTTCTGATTATCATTTTGATTGGTATCATCCAAGACTATTTGTTTAAGATTTTAGAACCTGTAATATTCAAGTTTAGAAAATGATAAATAACGATAATCTTCAAACATACAAACGAATGTTTTCAGAAGAGCATGCGACTCCCAAGTCGGATTCGGTCGATGTGATCAAGCTTAAAAACATCACCCATATCTTCAACGAGGGGCAGCCTAACGAATACAAACTGTTTGAGAACTTCAACCTGACTATTCCAGACATTCCGAACAGAGGACAACTGGTATCCATCATGGGCGCATCCGGTTGTGGAAAGTCTCAGATGTTGAAAGTAATCGCTGGCTTGAACAAATTTCAGAAGGGAACTGTAGAAATATACGGTAAAGAAATCGGAGACAACCACAGTTTTCCTATGGTATTCCAGACATACAGCAACTATGAATGGTATACTGTGTTGGAGAATGTAATGATTCCAATGTTGATCCGCAACGTCGACAAGGCAACAGCAGAACAAAAAGCATTGGCTCTTTTGGAGGAAGTAGGTCTTAAAGAACATGCTTACAAGTATCCTGCCAAATTGAGTGGTGGACAGCAGCAACGTGTGGCTATCGCCAGATGTCTGGCTTGCAATTCTCAGATCATTCTTCTCGATGAAGCGACTGGAGCCTTGGACATCAAGATGAAGCGTGAGGTCCAGAACATCATCTTAAAAATTTTCTACGAGATGAAAACGGATCCGACTATCATCAATGTCTCTCATAGCGTAGAGGAGGTTTGTTACATTTCCAACAAAGTAATCATCCTTGAAGCTAACCCATGCAGAATCTTTAAAGAGATTGACATCCACTACACTGGAGAGGAGACCAGACAAAGAGGCGAATGGCTTTTTGAAACACAAGAATACGCGAACTACGTCAGAATGATCACTAACTATATGGATGAAATCTGTAAGTAAACGATTTTTCAGAACGTTTAATATAAGAATGGGGAAATTTCATTTTGAAGTTCCCCATTCTTGTTATATTAGTGCCAATTCGGTAAAAATCGACTGATTGATTTATACTAGGGGCGATTGCGGCATACTGCTTTTTTCCTAAGAAACTTGCATTCATGTCGATCGCGAATTTGATAATCGACTGACTCTCTCTTAATTAAATTTCATCGAACTCACGTTATATTAAATTCCATTACTTAAATACCAAACCATACCCAAATCTTGGAAAAGTGGAAATTTTAGCCGTTTTCGCCTTGGAAAAATGGAAATTTTCGGTCAAAAAGTCTTGGAAAAGTGGAAGTTTTTGATGATTTTACCTTGGAAAAGTGGAAATTTTCAGCCAAAAAAGCTTGGAAAAGTGGAAATTTTGAAAGAAATTTGCCTGAAAAAGTGGAAATAATAGGTTATAACAGCATTTTTCAGCAAAGATAAAGCATTATGATTCAAAGAAATATATCAAAATACTTAGAAAAATTCTACCAGACATCAAAAAAAGCACTTTTGCTTACCGGTGCAAGGCAGATAGGAAAGACCTTCGTGATACGTGAATTCGGAAAGAAATTCAAGAGTTTTGTGGAGATAAATTTTGTGGAAAATCCGGAAATTGCGGAAGCCATAAGAGACGCCAAAGGAAGAGAAGACATTCTGTTCCGCATATCCACATTCACCAAAAAGTCTCTCATCAAAGGCGAGACTCTGATATTCTTTGACGAGGTGCAAGTGTGTCCGGAAGTGGTGACGGCGATAAAATTCTTGGTAGACGACGGTTCATACAAATACATAATGAGTGGATCTCTGCTCGGTGTGGAGCTGAAAGATCTGCGTTCAGAGCCAGTGGGATACATGAGTGTAAAGGAGATGTTTCCTCTCGACTTTGAAGAGTTCATACGTGCGATAGGCATCGGCGACAATGTGATCAACCATCTGCAGAATGCGTGGGACAACCGAACTCCCGTCGACTCCTTCATCCATCAGAAGATGATGGAGCTTTTCAGACTATACCTCGTGGTGGGAGGAATGCCAGAGGCTGTGAAGAAATATCTGGAGACAAACAATCTTCAGGAGGTGATGTCGGCACAACGTGACATCATAACTCTCTACAAGCGTGACATCACCAAATACGACTTCAAAGACAAGCTGCAAATCAACCATATATACGATTTGATTCCGCCAGAGCTGAACGAGAAAAACAAACGTTTCATCTTGAAGAGCCTCAACGAAAATGCCAAATACGACCGCTACCACAATGGTTTCCTTTGGCTGAAAAACGCAGGTGTGGCAATTCCTGTCTACAATGTGGAAGAGCCTAAGATGCCACTCAAGCTGTCGATGTCTCGCAATCTGCTCAAACTGTTCCTTAGCGACATAGGTCTGCTTGCCGCCCAATACGCAAACGGCATCCAGCTGCGTATCATCAACGGAGACAAAGACATCAATTTCGGTTCCGTTTACGAGAATGCCGTCGCACAGGAATTGATAGCCCACTCTTTCGAGCCTTTCTACTACAACAACAAGAAGCGTGGAGAGATCGACTTTGTGATAGAATACCACGGCAGAATCCTACCGATCGAGGTGAAATCGGGCAAAGACTACGAGGTGCACCGTGCACTGTCTAACATCATGGACTGTCCGGATTACGATCTGCAGGAGGCAGTAGTGTTGTGCAACGACAATCTGAAGGTGGTGGGCAAACTGACGTACGCTCCCGTCTACATGACTATGTGTCTGAAGAAAAACGACTACGCTCCTACTTTCTACAAGGTGGATATTTCAATGGTGAAGGAGCCGGAAATGAAGTATGGGAAAGAAGATTGATGGTTGATGGTTGAGGGTGGATGATTGAAGATGGACGATGGATGGTGGATGATTATCACAAATTTTGATTATCTTTGAACTACAAAAACGAGTCAGGAAGAAATGAAAGTTTGCATAGCGGAGAAACCGAGCGTGGCACGCGATATTGCTCGTATGCTTGGAGCGACAGCCAAAATGGATGGTTATTACGAAGGTAATGGCTATCAGGTGACTTGGGTGTTCGGCCATCTATGCACCCTCAAAGAGCCTCACGACTACGACCCTATGTGGAAGCAGTGGATGATGGAGACGCTTCCGATCATTCCGTCTACTTTCGGCATCAAGCTGAAAAACGACAAAGGCGTGAGCAAACAGTTCAATCTCATCAAACGTCTGATTGACAATGCGGAATATGTGGTGAACTGCGGCGATGCCGGCCAGGAGGGTGAG
>JAEEMG010000073.1 GCA_016283095.1 Paludibacteraceae bacterium
CAGTTTGGACAGATTCATCTTTGGTATTTTGTGACAACCAATATTGGATAATTGTACCTGATGAAAAAAATAACGAAGTTCATTGCACACTGCAATTGACCGATGAAGTATTGAAGTTGAAATGATTTATAAATAGAGGAGAATCTGCAGATTCTCCTCTATTTTTTTTCAAGCAAGTAACCGGTAACAGCGTTTATAACACAACTGAAAATGAATATTGTTAAGAATATTCCTCGGCGATCACACAAACAATCTCAGAGATACAAAGTTCACAGATAAAGTCTATGATTTTTAGGGAAAATAGGTGATCTTTGTTCAAGTGGTAAACCTAAAAAAGACGGAGATTCCCCCGTCTTCACAATATCATTTTGCATTACGCATTTATAATTTCTAATTTTTCTTCGTATTTTCCAAAAAGACATCCTCCATACTCTTCTCATGCTTCTTAAGCGTCAGAAGTGCATTTTCTGTCTGCACCGCATAATTGAACACCTCACTTCTGCTGTCGTGGTCGGAAGAGATAACCACCGTGTTCTTCGCTATCTCCTTCACCTCTGAATTGGAAATTTTCATCGCAAGGTCTTTTGTGTCGACGTCGCTCATGAATTCCGCCTCTATCAGGAATTTGCTGTTGTCCTCGCTGACATTGGTGATGTGGGTTTCAGAATCATCCGCCACAATCTTTCCATTGTTGATGATGATCACTCTGTCGCAGATGGCAGACACCTCCTGCATGATATGTGTGGAGAGCATCACGGATTTCTCCTTGCCTACCTCTTTGATCAGATTACGCACCTCTATGATCTGGTTTGGATCAAGACCAGTGGTCGGCTCATCCAATATAAGCACTTTTGGATCCGGAATAAGTGCCGCCGCCAAACCTACACGCTGGCGGTATCCCTTTGAAAGCTGACCTATACGCTTCTTATATTCACGTGTAAGACACGTTTTCTCTATCATCTCGTCGACTCTGTTCTTCGCGTCGGCTCCTGTCAAACCATACACTCCAGCCACAAATGTGAGATACTCCTTCACATACTGCTCCGGATATATCGGATTATGCTCCGGCAAATAACCGATTAGGCCATGCACCTTCTTTGGATCCTTGTCAACGTCTATGCCACACACTCTGACATCTCCGGAATCTTTCGACAGATATCCGTTGATGATCCTCATCGTTGTGCTTTTTCCAGCACCGTTGTTGCCAAGGAATGCTACGATCTCACCGTCTCCTATTGAGAAGTTGATATCGTCGAGCACCAACTGGCTACCGTATGATTTACGTAAGTTCCTTACCTCAATTGTCATAATAGATCATTTTCTTCCAAAATCAGCAGGGATTTCGCCCCACTCTTTCGTATTCCACTTGTAGATTTTCACCTCTGGCCTTGGTGTTTTAAGCCAAGCTTCACTCTTGCGTATGAGTTCAAAAATCTCCCTGTTCTCTGCACATTCAGCAAGTTTGGTTTTACACTTGCCTGCCTTGATCCATGAAATGGCATTCACACTGTCGGAATAAATCACCGTTTCAGGATTGGTTTTGAGCACAAGCCCTATTCCGTAGACGAGAGCAAGAAACTCACCGATATTATTGGTTCCCTTCTCATATGGTCCAAACCTAAACGCCTCTTTTCCTGTCGACACCCATACACCCCTGAATTCCATCTTCCCTGGGTTTCCGCTACATGCAGCGTCTACAGCCAAAGAATTTGCGATGATATTATCAGTAGAGACGGAAGGTTTCTTGGCTGAAAATATATTCAACGACGCTGGTGCTCCCTTTTCGTAGGCCGCTGTAGCTTCTGAAAGAGATGAGAATTTTTTGAATTTCGCACCATTGAACCCCTCCACCTGAGCTTTACATTGAGTCCAGTTGGTATAGATTCCCGGCTCTTTTCCAGCCCACACCACGTAGTATTTCTCTTTTACTTCGTCGCTCATCCGATACTCAATCCATCAAGCAATTCTACATACATTTCAATCGCCTCCTCAATCTCACTTTCAAAGATAAACTCATCAGCAGTATGTGAACGTGAAGAGTCGCCAGGACCAAACTTGACGCTTGGAAAACGCATCAACGCTTGGTCGGAAAGAGTTGGTGATCCGAACAGATTCCTTCCCATACTCTTGATTTTCTTCACAATAGGATGCTCAACAGATATGGATGATGATGATAGACGGAATGATCTCGCCTTTATTTCCGACTGTAGTTTCGACTGCAGAATCTCAAAAATTTCCTCATTGGAATAGCACTCGTTGGAACGGATATCCACCACGAAAGAGCATGCGTCCGGAATGACATTATGCTGAGTGCCTGCGTTGATCATTGTGGTTGTCCACTTCACCGGACCAAGTAAATCTGTCTGTTTTGGCAACACGTTATCCTTGATCCACTCAATGTCCTTGATTGCTTTATAGATGGCATTGTCACCCTCGTTTCTTGCGGCATGACCAGCTTTTCCATGTGCGACGCAATCAAGCACCATCAAACCCTTTTCTGCCACAGCAGCATGCATGCCTGTAGGCTCGCCGACGATTGCCACATTAATCTTAGGTAGCACCGTCAACATTTTTTCCATTCCGTTTTTGCCAGAGACCTCCTCTTCTGCCGACGCGGCGTAGATAAGGTTGTAAGGCTGCTCCTTCTTGGATAACACAGAGAAAACGTAAAGCAACGAGACAAGTGAAGCACCGTCGTCGTTAGTGCCCAGACCATATATCTTGCCATCCTCGTGAGTATCTGTATGAGGCTCACGCTGCCAACCGTTGACTGGTTTGACAGTGTCGATATGAGCGTTCAACAAAAGGGTCGGACGGTCGGCACGGAAATCAGCCGCCTGAATCCAGATATTATTATCAAGACGGTTGGTCTTGTATCCCATCGTCTTCTCTATATGCTGCTGCAAAAAGTCAGCCTTTGCCTTTTCATCTCTGCTGTATGCAGGAATGCGAACAAGTTGGCAAAGCAAATCAATTGCCTCTTTCTTTATTTTCTGCATGATGATTTTTATTTGCTATGCAAATATATAGAATTTTATTGAAAATGATATTTATGCGACGACGGTGCTTCCACTCTCAAACATTTTGATACACCGTCACCGTTATAATTTCTCAATCTCTTCTAAAGTGAGATTTGTCAACTTCGCAATAAGAGCCGAATCCAAACCTTCTTGTTTCATGCCTGTTGCAATCTGGATGGATTTGTTACGTTCTCCCTCTTCTCGTCCTATTTCCTTGCCCTTCTCCATGCCTTCCTCCATGCCGATCTTGTATCCTAGCTCTTCCATGTCCACTTCATCCTCAAGGCGTTTCATGCTGGCCTCGTAGACGTCTCTCTCCTCATCGGTGAGCGCGGCCACTTTGGCCTTTTCCAGCAGACGCAGCAATCCCTCGTCTGCTCGCTCATATACTGATTGGTGTATATTGTCCATATCTCCTAGGTTTTTGAAGAAATTAATCCAGATATCTTTTGTTGTGATGTTTTCGGCATCAAACTTGAATTTCGGCAAATTTATGAAATATTTTCGATGTCTGTCCCAAAATATCTCACCGGTTTTCACATTGCACTCCGCTGTGCATGTGATCGCATCGTTCAGTCCGGCCAAACTGTCTCCCATAATGAAGATGCCGATGATTCGTGTGATGTCGTTTTCCATTTTTCCCCATTCTATTCCACGTCTGATCTTCTTACTCATAAGATTGAAAATGTAGAAGTTGGCACGTGTCTTGAAAAACTTTTGATACGAGTTCTGCATCTCTATCAGGATAGAGTCTCCTGTCTCTGTGGTGCAGTGGAGGTCGAACGTAACACCCCGCTGATTAATTGCATCTCGTGGCATCTCCACGTTTTCAAATGTCACACTTGTGATTTTCTCCACGTCTCCCTCTAAGAGAGCATTCAAAAATGATTTCATGATAATCGGGTCTGACATGCAGTACTTGAACCCGAAATCACATCGTAAGTCGATGTATTTTCCCATTTTATTTTTGTTTTTAATTTGTACTGTTTTGTGCAATCTGATAGACTAAACAAAACTTTTTCAGATGCAAATATATAAAATTTTTCAAAACATCACATCATCTCGACATAATGGGTAATCAAACCATTGGTGATAGATCCTTCTACCGATATCATACGTCTAGCGACGTATCTTTGGAATTTAAATTACAGATGTATTTCCCGACAATTATGAATTACATATCTTACTTCCACGTCACAGATTTGCATCCCTCAAATGCATATTTTCCAATTTCTACATCTGCTCTATTATCAATCACAATATCTAATTTCTTGCAACCTTTAAATGCTAGCCATCCTATTTTTGTCACCGACGATGGTATTTCCACACTTGTTAATCCGCTACAGCCTGAAAATGCTCCATCTCCTATTTCTGTCACCGACGTTGGTATTTCCACACTTGTTAATCCGCTACAACCAGAAAATGCTCCACCACCTATTTCTGTCACTGACGTTGGTATTTCTACGCTTGTTAATCCGCTACAGCCTGAAAATGCTTCCCATCCTATTTTTGTCACTGATGATGGGATCTTCACGCTTGTCATTCCGCTACAGCCATGAAATGCATGCCATCTTATTGAAGTAACAGTAAAGAGATATCCACAACATATTGCTTTTTCTGGGATTATGATTGTTTTTTCTGTCTGACCTTCTTCAAATCCTGCCACTTGCACAGTAGATGTTCCTGTCACCCTATATTTTAATGAAGATGTCGCTTGTTCTCTCTCATCACTGAAATAATACCCGACTGTGGAAAACCACCTAGTACAGAATGGAATAGATAGAACCATCAACGCTATTGCAATCGTTATCTTTATTGTTTTACCCACGTCGCAAATGATTTATTTTTTGCAAAAATAAAAAGATAAGGTTGCAAATCAAAATGATTTTGTCCGTTGGTTTCATATTATATGTTTTCACCGGATTTCTTTTTACATATCAATTTTGTTCCTGTTTTGTTTGAATGTAAATAAATTTGCAATATCTTTGCACCTGAATTTTACGGTAACTGAAAAAAACATCTTTTTATTGTTTGTTTTGAATGTGGTTGATTGTTTTTTGAATGTGGCGTATGTTTGGTTAATAAAAATATTAATGTTCTAATTTATAAACTTTTATGTTTGGATATAAGACAGTACTACAATTTGCGTATGGAGGAGTTGTCAATTCAGCCTACGAGTTAGTGGATTTTTCTTATGATATTTATCAGCACATAGATGTGAAAGGAAAACCACAGAGTAATGTGTTTTTGGGTTCTATCCATTGTATTTATCCAGGTGTTCCTACTAAAGAATTGATTGACTATATGGTAAATCCATATCGTTACAAAGATGGATCAGTATCTGTCAGTGATAACGAAGGTAGGAAATTGCAGGAAATCTCTTTTTCCACAGGCACATGTGTAAAGCTAAAATTTGATTATAATCAAGCTGGGAAAGGGTACGTTTCCACAATTTTTGAGATAGCAGCAAAAGGCATCTCAATAGATAGTTTTTCTGTTGACAATAACTGGACAAACAAATAAGAGCTATGGATATACAAAACGCAATCAATTCTATATTTAAGCACCCTGATGGCAATGTCAACGTTTATTTCGAGTGCTTTGGGAAGCAGTATGAAGTCAAAGAGTTTTCCACATCTTTCTTCCAACCTACCGATGGTAAAGGAGAACCACAGAGCGAAGTGCATTCTGGGGTGTTGTCGCTTGTGCTCGCATCTATTCCAGATGCTAACATAGCGAGATGGGCCACAAATGATTATTTGCGTGTGAATGGGTCTGTTGTATTCAAAAATGAGACAGAAAGTCCTATTTTACGCATTGATTTTATCGAAGGAGTGTGTGTCGGATTACGTCAATCCATAAATTTGGGAACTGGCAGCACCACATCTTTTTCCATTTCTTCTCCGACATTGAGAATAAATGATTTACTTATCGACAAAGACTGGGTGAAATAATATGGCAGACAGAATAGCTAAATATATCACAGAAAATGATTTCACCATATTGATGATGAATCACTGTAAATTCGATGGTTACGTCATAGGTGTAGGCTTGGCATTCACTAATGAACAGGCATTCTATCAATATCTGGATCCATTTTTAAAAGTAAGAAAAATGGGAGAAAGCCAGTATCTTGACACATCATACGAACAATATGAGAAATCATTTAATTATGAAGAATCACAGATTGTCACAGCAGATCAAATTTTGTATGGAAAGCTGCGTCAGGCACAGTCTGAAGAAAAAACAGAGATTCCTCAAAAACTGACAAAAGCCGAAAGAGAAAAAGAACGCGAATGTGTGGCAAATAAGAGTACCAACAACAGTAATTCTGTCAATAATATAAATAATGCTGTTCAATCCGTGCTTTCTACAGCTTCTTATTTCGGTGGTGAAAGATTGGAAAATATGGCATACGAACCATATAAAATGATCGATCAAAAACTTGTAAAAAGTTGGCAGAACATAAAACCCTTTGCAAAAATAGGTGTCAACAAAATGACTGATATGGATTTGATGAGAATCATTAGTAAAGATAATAATTTCCATAGTATATCCTATAGTCAACGCTACAACCCATTAGCCGTAAAACGCAATGAGGTTTTAAGTGAATTCAGATCCATTCGTGGAGCTGACGCATCCAAAATCATAAGCAATACTACAGGAGGCATAGACAGAGAAGCTTTGAATATGGCAACTTATGGAGAAAAAACGGCTAGCAGAATACGTTTTATGAAGGGTGCTGGCAAAGCAACTGTTGTGATTCAAGGTGTTGTTAGTGGATTTTCAATATATGATGCTTATAAAAGAGACAGTTACAGAAAAGGTCGTGTATTGGTAAAAGGTGGTTTAGATATGGCTGTGGCTGCTGGTCTTTGTGTTTTAGGAGGACCTGTCGGCTGGGGAATTGGAATCGCATATATTGCAGGAGATGTTTTTGGTGTATGGGATAGTGCGATAGATGAAACATACTACTATTTCAATCCTGAACAAGAAGCAATAGACAAAAGAAAACGTTAATAAATAAAATGATAATTGTTAAATGACATGATATCAAAAATTCAAAAATTTTACAGATATTTTGTTTACAGGATTTACCATATAAATAATAATGATCCTGAGATGAAAGTAATTTCATTTATTTTTATGGTACATAGTTCTCTTGTTTTGTCTTTTTTTATCATATTGGACATTAATTTTGATATTTTTCCTCCTGGTTTTGATAAATCAGATATGTCCTTATTAGCTCTTTTATTCTTTGCTCTTCAATTCCTTATTTTCTTCCGTCCTAGTAAATGGAAGACATATTTTAAGGAGTTTGAGAATGAGTCGAAAGAGGAAAGACGGAAGGGTTCTTTTCTTGTGTGGGGTTACATAATATTTACTTTGTCATTGCCTATACTTATTACTGTCATTTGGGATGCCTTTTTCAGATAAACATGATATCAAGAATTCATAAATTTTATCGGTATTTTGTGTACAGGATTTTTCACTTCAATAATGATAGCCCAGAAATTAATGTGATGGTCTTTTTAGGCATGGTACATGGTTCTATTGTTTTGGCTGTATTAATCATCTTGGACATATTATTTGATATTGGATTTCCACCTAATTTAGACAAATCGGAATGGTATCTATTGGCTCTTTTATTCTTTGCTCTTCAATTCCTTATTTTCTTCCGTCCTAGTAAATGGAAAACGTATTTTAAGGAGTTTGAAAATGAATCAAAAGAGGAAAAACGAAAGGGTACAATTCTTGTTTGGGGATATATTATTTTTAGTTCGTTTTCGCCTATATATATTCCTGTTATTTGGGATGCATATTTCAGATAAACATGATACCAAAAATTCAAAGATTTTATAGGTATTTTGTGTACAGGATTTTTCATGTTAATAATCATGAACCAGAAATTAATGTGATGGTCATTTTGGGTATGATTCATGGTTCTTATGTTTTATCATGTTTGTTCATATTGTCGATTATTTTTCCTTTTGATTATCCTGATTTGGACAAATCAGAAGTGTACATTTTGGCTCTTTTATTCTTTGCTACCCAATTCCTTATTTTCTTTCGTCCTAGTAAATGGAAAACGTATTTTAAGGAGTTTGAAAATGAATCAAAAGGAGAAAGGAGAAAAGGTTCTTTTCTTGTCTGGGGATATTTAATATTCAGTTTATCACTACAAATATTAATCCCTGTCATTTGGGATGCTTTTTTCAAATAAATATGATATCAAAAATTCAAAAATTTTATAGGTATTTTGTGTACAGGATTTACCATATAAACAATAATGATCCAGACATGAAAGTAATTTCTTTTATATTCATGGTTCATACTGCACATGCTATGTCTTGTCTGTTTATATTGTCTATAATTTTTTCTTTTGATTACTCTGGGCTTGACAAGTCAGAAGTATCTCTATTGGCTCTTTTATTCTGTCTTCTTCAACTCTTTATATTCTTCAAACCCAATAAATGGAAAACGTATTTTAAGGAGTTTGAGAATGAGTCGAAAGAGGAAAGACGGAAAGGTTCTTTTCTTGTGTGGAGTTACATAATCGTAAGTTTGGCATTACCTATGTTTCTACCAGTTATTTGGTTCACTTATTTCAAATAGGAATCATTATACCCATACATCATGATATCAAAAATTCAAAGATTTTATAGGTATTTTGTGTACAGGATTTACCATATAAATAATAATGATCCTGAAATGAAAGTGATGATGTTTATATGTATAGTTCACAGTTCTCTTGTTTTGGCTAGTTTAATTATATTGGATATAATATTTAACATAGGTTATCCTCATGATTTAGACAAATCAGAGTGGACCCTCTTAGTTCTTTTATTTTTTGCTCTTCAATTCCTTATTTTCTTCCGTCCAAGTAAATGGAAGACGTATTTTAAGGAGTTTGAGAATGAGTCGAAAGAGGAAAGACGAAAGGGCTCCTTTCTTGTGTGGGGTTATATAATATTTACTTTGTCTTTGCCTATACTTATTACTGTCATTTGGGATGCTTTTTTCAGATAAACATGATATCAAGAATTTTTGATGTGGGATATCGCGATGGCTATTATCATTTCTTCCACTTCACAGATTTGCATCTCTCAAATGTTCTTTCTCCAACTTTTACGTTGTTTTTAGTATTATCAATCACTATATTTAAATTATAACAATTCTTAAACGTTTCATCCCCTATTTCTGTCACTGACGACGGGATTTCCACGCTTGTTAATCCAACACATCCATAAAACGCTCTACAATCTATTTCTGTGACAGATAATGGCATTTCCATACTTGTTAATCCAATACATCCTTCAAAAACTCTATAACTTATTTTTTTCACTGATGACGGGATTTCAACACTTGTTAATCCGCTACAGCCATAAAATGCTTCATGCCATATTTTTTTCACTGACGACGGGATTTCCACGCTTGTTAATCCGCTACAACCGAAAAATGCTCCTCTACCGATTTCTGTCACTGACGATGGTATTTCCACACTTGTTAATCCGCTACATCTATAAAATGCATAATCTCCTATTTCCGTCACTGATAATGGGATCTTCACGCTTGTCATTCCGCTACAGCCAGAAAATGCTCCTCTACCGATTGAAGTAACTGTACAAAGATATCCACAACAAATTGCTTTTTCTGGGATTATGACTGTTTCTTTATTCTGGCCCTTTTTAAATCCTACCACTTCTACGGTTGTTCCTTTCAAACTGAATTCTAATGGTGATGACGCTTGTTCTCCCTTATCACTGAAATAATATCCGACTGCAGATAACCATTTCATACATAAAGGTATAGACATAGCTATCACCGCTACTACAATCGTTATCTTTATTTTTTTACCCACGTCGCAAATGATTTATTTTTTTGCAAAAATAATCCTTCTAGCGATATTATACGTCTAGCGACGTATTTTCCATCTTTGAAAATTAAATTACAGATGGATTTCCCAACAATTATGAATTATGAATTGCGAATTATGAATTATATGGACGACCACAAGGGATCGCCCCTACGGTCTAATTATAATTCTACAGATGGATTTCCCAACAATTATGAATTATGAATTGCGAATTATGAATTATAAGGGCGACCACAAGAGATCGCCCCTACGGTCTAATTATAATTCTACAGATGTATTTCCCGACAATTATGAATTGTGAATTACGAATTATGAATTATAAATCAATCCTCACAATACACAAACACTTTCAGCAATGATTTGTTGAATTCCTTCACCTGCTCAAGATAAACTTTGTTGTTGTTGTACCATGAGTCGAACAATGTGGTGTATTCTATTTCTGTGATTCGTCCGCTGTCCAATGTCTTTTTCAGCAGCTGCAATGTCTGATCGAACATGTCTTTGTCGTACATGCTCGTCAGCTTCACATACTCCTCCACTCTGTTAAGCTCATTGTTGAGAGAGACTTCCAGTTCTGCCGCACGCTGAGAAAGCTCAAGGTTGGAGACGGTGCTCTCCGCCTGCACCAACTGTTTTTTCCCTCTTGCCGAAAAAATCGGAATGGATGACCCGACAACAAATCCATGGGCTGTCTCTCCGGATTTCACCATCTTGTAGCCTGCCGACAAACTTGGATGCGACTCCGCTTTTGCCACTTTCATCTGCTGTGCGTTGATTTCAGCCTCAACAGCTATAAGTTCTTCCATAATAGTGCTCTTTCTGCTGCAGTCTTTCAGATTCTGCGGATACTCACGATCGTTGATCTTAAGTGCTGTGTTGTTGCCTGCCAACGCATTCAGCTGAAGAGTGTTTTCACTAAGTGAGCGACGTGTTTCGCTATAGTTGGAAAAAGCTGTTATCATACCTATCTGCCCCTCGTTGACTTCAAGGATGTTATATTTTCCCTCTTCCATTCCTCGCTTGAGTTTCTCGTAATTTACGCGGGACATTTCATAACGTATGGAATCCATCTCCAAAATCTGATTCAAATATATGATCTCCGCACATATCTCATAAGCCGATGCGATCACCTCTTTACGTGTTAGCTCATATTCAAGTGAATCACGCTTATAGGCAAGTTTTTCCGCCTTCTTCATTCTGGCGTATTTTGTAGGGAACGCAAATTCCTGGCTCACCACAAGTTCCATATCATTGGCACTTCCTGGTGATAACAACAGATATTCGACTGACGGATCTTCAAGATTACGCTCAGTTCGCATTGAATATTGATTGCTCTCAATTTTTGCTCTGGCAATCTGAATCTGAGGATTATAATTGTCGAGTGCCACAACTATCTCTTTGAAAGGCATTTCCTTAGCAAAAAGAGATGCTACAACAAAAGAAAAAACGGTTACAAAAAAAGATCTCATTGTTTTAGTTTTTGATACTTAAATTTGGGTATTTGTTACGACTGCAAAAGTATTGCGGTATTTTAACATACCAAATACCTAAAAATGATGATTAAGGAGCGACATTGGATATTTGCTGAAAATGCATTCACATATATAAAAAGTTTTCATTAATAATGGAAACCTTTTTGACCTTTCACTCTGGCTATAATTTAAGAATTGTTCCAATCATGCTATAGAGTCGAGGATTGTTAAGGGCGGAACGCCCTAACCCCTCCTCCATAGTGCGAGCCGTAGGCGAGCACATATAAATACAGAGATTAAAGTTTTAAGAGAAAGTCTACAGATTTTTGAGGAAACAAAACGGAAATGCAATATCTATTGTATTGCCTTTCAGGCAAAATTTTATGATATTGCTGCACTTTCCCGAGACGTTGTCACGGGTTATTCTCGCTTTGCTCGGTAGCGTCTTTCAGACGAATCTCTCAGGTACCAGACAGGTTTGAAATTTGCCCCTACGATCAAATGCTCGTTCTTTTCTTATTTTTTCTTCATCCAATGATAAAGAATAGGTATCACCACCAACGACAATATGGTAGATGTGATGAGGCCTCCAAGTATTACCTGTGCCATCGGACATTGTATCTCCGCTCCTGGTTTGTCGCCAGCAATAATCATCGGTATCAATGCTAATGCTGAACTTAATGCTGTCATCAGGATTGGGTTGAGACGGGCTACACTACCCTCTACAATTAGTTTTTGCAACGTCTCCCCCTCTTTTTCTCGCTTCTCATATTCCGCGATAAGGAGCATTCCTCCACGTGTGGCTATACCGAAGAGCGAAATGAATCCGATCACCGACGGAATGCTCACAACTCCACCTGTGAAGACAATAGACACGACTCCTCCCACCAATGCAAGTGGCAATGCACTCAATATCAATCCACACGTTTTCCAACTGTCAAACTGTTTTTTCAGAAGAAGCACGATTATTATCAACGAGATCATCAGCGTCGCACTCAATGTACGTGTCGCACGCTGCTGGTTTTCAAACTGTCCGCTATACTCTACCCAGTAGCCTTCAGGTAGCTCCACATTTTCAGACACCCTGCTCTTGATATCATTCACAATGGATTCAAGGTCACGTCCGTTCTGCTGGGCCGACACAATGATCCTGCGGCTTTCATTCTCACGGTTGATTGTAGACGGTGCTGATGTATAGCTGATGTTGCAGACGTATGAGAGCGGAATCATTCCTTTTGCCGACGGAATAAGCATATCTCCAATCTCTCCTGAATGTTTCTTCGACATCAGTTTGATTTCATAGTTTTTGTTTTCCTCTCTCACCATACCAACCTCTTTGGCAGATAGCTTGACAGTTATAAACTCAGCCAACTCTTTCTGAGTGATGCCATACTCTGCGAGCATCTCCCTACGTGGTGTGATTTTCAATTGTGGACGGAAAGTCATCTGTTCTGAGTTGACGTCGGCTATTCCCTCCACTTCCTGCATCTCCTCTTTCACATACCCTGCTATCTGCTCAAGTTTGGGCAATTCTGCACCAAAAATTTTCACCGCTATTGCCGACTGGCTTCCGGAAAGCATCGCGTCAATACGGTGAGATATAGGCTGACCTATCTCTACATTCGCACCTCGGATATGGCTCAATCTGTGTCGCACATCCTCTATCATCTCCTGTTTGCTTCTTTCTCCAAGACGATATGGCACCTCTATTTCCGACACGTTCGTTCCGAGTGCGTGCTCATCTTTCTCCGCACGGCCTGTTTTTCTGCTTACAGTGATCACCTCAGGAACCTCCATCAGCATCTTTTCCGCCTCCAGTCCTATTTCGTTGCTCACGTCGAGCGACGTGCCAGGAAGCGTGCTGATATTGATTGTAAGCGAACCTTCGTTGAACGGAGGAAGAAAATTGGATCCGAATGTGAACATCGCAATGATCGCTGCGACGAGAGCGACACCCGAAAACGTTAGAATTATTCGTTTGCTGGCAAGTGCCCAATCGAGCAATTTAGCATATCCGTTTTTCAGACGTTGTGACAACCAACTCTCTTTTTGCTCACCATGTTTGCCATCTGTTTTGCCTTTTAACAAATAGCTACACAGCACAGGTGTCAATGTCAACGCTACAACTGTTGAGCTGGCAAGTGCCACAATAAACGCGATACCTAACGGAATAAGCATCTTCCCCTCCATTCCTGAAAGGAAAAACAGTGGCAGAAAACTTGCTATTATGATCAATGTGGAATTGAGAATCGGTATACGCACCTCACTCGACGCCTCCTCTATCACACTGATTATGGATTTTTTATTAGCATCCGCATTAGGCACATTCATACGTCTCCACACATTCTCCACATCCACTATGGCATCATCCACAAGTGACCCGATAGCAATGGCTATACCTCCAAGACTCATCGTGTTGATTCCAAGATTCATAAGTTTCAACACCAGAATGGAAGTCAGCACGGAGATTGGCAATGTGATCAAAGAAATCGCTGTTGTGCGGAGATTGGCAAGAAAAAGAATCAATACAATCGCCACAAAAAAGATGCCTTCATAAAGTGAACTCTTCACATTATCTATGGCCCTGTTGATGAAATCCGAACTGCGGAAAATGTTTGTCTGCACCTTCACATCAGCTGGCAGAGAAAGTTTGGAAATCTCCAACGTCTTCTCAATCTCTTCAGTCAGATCAAGAGTTGACGCTCCCGGTTGTTTGGTGATAGTCAACAGCACCGCATCACTACCCTTAATTGAGGCCCTTCCTATACGAGGAAAACGTGACGCTATCTGTATTTCAGCAATATCGGCAAGAGTGACGGAATAGTTTCCACGCTTTGCAATGAATGCCGTACCAAGCATGGCCGTGTCACGCGTCGCACAAACACATCTCACAGCGTATTCTGTGCCATGACGAGTGGTCAGACCACCATTCACATTCTGGTTGATACCTTCTATTGCCTCAGTCACTTCAGCAATGGATATTCCGTAGTGCTGCATTTTCAGTTCATCAAGCACAATCTGGTATTCCTTCACGTCTCCACCTATCACAGTGACACCAGCCACACCAGAAATAGACATCAAACGCGGACGGAGTTCAAAATCCGCTGCCGTACGTAAATCCATCAACGATGTGGAATCAGCCTGAAGACCGACAATAAAGATCTCTCCCATGATCGACGACTGGGGAGCCATCACAGGCTGTCCGACCTCAGCAGGAAGATTCGACGTCAACTCAGGAAGTTTTTCCGAAATTGTCTGACGTGCCACAAGGACATCTGTATCCCAATCGAACTCAGCCCACACAATGGAAAGACCATCAGTGGATGTGCTTCTTATACGTCTGATTCCACTTGCTCCCGAAAGAGACGACTCTATAGGATAAGACACCAAAGCCTCAACATCCTCAGTGTTCATAGCTCCGCATTCCGTCATCACAACGACAGTAGGAGCATTCAAATCAGGAAAAATATCTATCTCTGCTTCATGGGCGGAATATAGTCCGTAGACAGTCAGAGCCACCGCACAGATTATGACAAATATTCTGTGAGTCAGTGATGAATGTATGATTTTTTCTAACATATCAGTCTGTTTTTAGTGGTTGTGAGTATGTGCTGGAATAGCGTTGGAAGAGGCTGCAAGATGTAGACGTGCGACGTCGGATACAGCTACAATATCACCCTTATGCAGACCATCTATTATCTCCGTACGTTCTCCATCCGTCTCACCAAGAGTGACAAACTGTTTTTTGAAAGCGTCTTCATGCTTTTTCACAAACACCTGGGCAACTCCTTGATCTTCCGCAATAGCACAGTTTGGAACAGTGATCACATTCTTTTTCTCTTTCGTCACCACATAACACTCCACACTTGTGCCCGACATGACATTGCTGATATTCTTGAACTCGAAAAGCAAAGGAATATAATAACCGCCATCCGATGTTGTGATTGCCTGACTCACCTGTCTGCCTTCCATCTTATCAAGAGCAAACACTTCCGGAGCGTATGCTGTGCGGAATTTTACTGTCTTGATGCTCGACGCACTCTTCTGATAACGTTGAGGCAGTTTCACCTGAAGCATCAGTTTATCATTTTGAGAGACGACTGCAAGTTGTTCACCAGCGTTGACAAACTCACCGTCTGAAACATTTATGCTTTTTACAAAACCAGATATCTGGCTTTTCGACATAGCCTTTCCGTAGGATATCTTTGATGCAAGATTGGCATGCTTGACCTTCGCCTGCTCATAACGTTCCCTACATTCATTGAGTTCCTTCTTCGACACGATCATCTCCTCGCTCAACTTGAGATCTCGTTCATATTCCTTGCGAGCCGCTTCAAGTTCAATAGTGGCTTTCTCCACCAGATCACTCTCCTCTCCCACATTCGTACTGATATTGAAAAGCACCTGACCTCCCTGCACTTTTCCTCCAATCGTCACACCTGATGCGATAGAGACAATTCCTGAAAATGGAGCCACCACAGATGCCTCACCTTTGGTAGTTGGAAGAATTTCTCCCGTCGCCACAATGACATGAGAAAACTCAGAAAACGCTGCTGTCTCTGTAGATATTTTCTTTATTTCAGCGGCCGACAAATGCACTTCACCCTCATGTTTCTTGTGACCTTCCTCATCTTTACTATGAAAGTCCTCATTATGCGAATGTCCATTTGCAATATTCCTTTCATTATCTTCGCACTTATTTTCATAATGTTCATCATGGTCATGTTTGTCTTCCTCATCATGATGATGTTCATACTCCGAATGTTCGTGACCATCGTCATGTGAATGACCCGCATGACTGTGATTATTACATCCAACCAATACAGCTGACAACAATAGAGAGATTGTTAGATAAACAGATTTACGCATGGTGAAAAAAATTTTTAGTTTATGCAAAAATAGACTAAAGTTTATGCAACCAAGTTGCAAATCAATTACATTGTAACCATCCTCTCTGACTTCACAAAGGAAACATTCATCACTATACGATAAATATTATTTTTTCACATACGCCGTACCTCTACCTGCACCAACTTTTTCTATATAGCCTTCTTCAAGAAGACTGCTCAATGCTCTTTCTATTGTAATCATGCTAATGTCAGGACAGGACTTCATAATGTCGGATTTTGTGATCTTTCCTAACCTTTTATCAAATATAGCTCTTAAACGATCTTCCTTTGATAGCTTTCGGTATCTCAAATGTGCGACCCTGTCTTCAAATTCATTATATGCCTTGACAACAATACCTAACATATATTGGACGAACGAAGAGTAGTCATTTTTGTTTTCGTGCCATCCGACAGAACTGTTTAGCAAAGCTTCATAATATGTCTCTTTGGATTGCTCAATCAACATTTCCAGACTTATATACTTACCAACAATAAACCCTGCCCTATACAACAGCAGCAAAGTAAGCAAACGACTCATACGACCATTACCATCATTAAACGGATGAATACAAAGGAAATCAAGCACAAACATTGGGATAAGAATGAGAGGGTCATACTTGGTTTCTGATAAAGCTTTGTTAAACTCAGTACATAACTGCTCTATTGTATCTGGTATTTGAAATGCTGGAACAGGAAAGAAACGAACCTTCTGAACTCCATCTTTATCCTTTTCCGCTATCACATTGTCGGCATTCTTGAATGCTCCTCCAATATTACCGCCAGAATAAGAATAAAGATCCCTATGGAGCTGAAGAAGATTGTTAGTTTGAACCGCAATATACTCATAACTTTCATGAATAGTTGCAAGTACCTCTCTATATCCTGCTATCTCCTCTTCTGAACGATTCTTTGGTTCTGCCTTTTCTTTAACAAGAGCTTCAAGGCGTTCATCAGAAGTATATATACCCTCAATTTGGTTTGATGCCTTTGTACTTTGAATTTTCGCAAGATCTAACAAAGAGAAAAGAATATCCGACTGTGCTTCAATATACAATTCTTGTCTGCCCTTTGATTCATGGATTGAAGTAATCAGAGAAACAACCTCAGGAGACAAAAGAGATAATGGAACGTTTATATAATCGTATTTATGCATGTTTTATCTAAATAAATCGAATCAAAAGTACGAATATCTCTTCTATTTAATTGCATCATCTATGAAAAATTGCATCATTTTTATATTAAATGATGCAATTAAGTTTAATTTGATGCATATTTCTTCTTTTCTATCTAAATGATAAATCCATTTTGTTACAAATAATTACAATTATATAACCATACCTTCAAGTTTACCACATTAACACCGTCTTCTTTATTTTCTTTTCAAATAGCCAAAAAATTTATGTGAATTTGACAAATGTTGTGATGAACACAAATTATAATATATACCCTTTGTTATCACCAACAATTATGTGGTATAAATATTGATTAATTGAAACAAATTAAGTATTTTATCTATTATAAATAAAAATATAAAATACAAATCGAATAAAACTAAATAATTCGTTACTTTTGCGGAAGATTAATAATATCGATATGGATTCTGTAAAAATTGGAGATTTGTCATTAAGAGTACCTATCATTCAAGGAGGAATGGGAGTGGGTATTTCTCTTTCTGGCTTGGCATCAGCAGTTGCCAATGAAGGTGGAGTAGGAGTTATTTCAAGCGCCGGGCTTGGACTAATTTACAATAACTTTTCCAACAACTACATGAAAGCAAGCATTTATGGTTTGCAGGAGGAAATACGTAAAGCAAGAGAAAAATCAAATGGTATAATTGGTGTCAACGTGATGGTAGCTATGTCTAATTTCGCCGACATGGTGAAGACAGCTATTCAGGAGAAGGCTGACATCATTTTCTCTGGTGCTGGTCTGCCACTTAATATGCCATCTTTTCTAACAGAAGGCAGCAAAACAAAGTTGGTTCCTATCGTATCTTCTGCACGTGCTGCAAAGATCATTTGCTCAAAATGGAAAAGTTTGTACAACTACCTTCCAGACGCTATCGTTGTTGAAGGACCAAAAGCAGGTGGTCACCTTGGTTACAAGGAAGATCAGATCTTCGACGAGGCTTTCTCACTAGAGAAAACTGTTCCTGAGGTAGTATCAGTAGCTAAAGAGTATATTGAAGAAAAGAATATTCCAGTGTTTGCGGGTGGAGGTATCTACACAGGTGAGGATATGGCACGTATCATGAACTGTGGAGCATCCGGTGTACAGATGGGAACACGCTTCGTAACTACAGAAGAGTGTGACGCCTCAATGGAATTTAAAGAGTCGTATATCAAGGCAGACGAAAAGGATATTGAGATTATCAAGAGTCCTGTTGGTATGCCAGGACGCGCTATTCACAACGATTTTATCGCACGTGTTAAGGAAGGTGAGACTCAGCCAAAGAAATGTCTTTGCCACTGTATCAAGACATGTGATGTGAAAAACAGTCCTTATTGCATCGTCGCCGCTCTTTACAACGCTTTCCGTGGTGATCTTAACCATGGTTACGCATTCTGCGGTTCAAACGCTTTCAGAGCTAATAAGATTGAAAAAGTAAAAGAAATCTTCAATAGCATCAAGGAAGAATTCAACAACTATCAGAAAAAAGTTGTAGGATAATACGTGAAAATAAACATTATTTATAGAGACGTGGCAAATTGCTGCGTCTCTTTTTACTTTTTCCACATTTCATTTTTTTATTTTCACCAATGTCATCATTTCTAAACTTAGACAATATTCAACGTTCCAACTCCATTGAGTATCATCCTCTTCTTCCATTCCTTCCTGAAAACACAAAAATTCTGTTTTTAGGAAGTTTTCCGCCTCAACGCAAACGTTGGTGTATGGATTTCTTCTATCCAAATTTCATCAACGATCATTGGAGAATAATGGGATTGATTTTCTTTGGGGATAAAAATCATTTTGTGGATGTTAAGGAAAAAAGTTTCAACCTTGACCTGATTGTTGAATTTTTGCAAGAGAAGGGTATAGGTTATTACGACACTGCTGAAGCTGTTAAACGTTTGAAAGATAACGCATCCGATAAGTTTCTGGAGATAGTTGAATATACTGATATCAATGCAATATTGGATAATATTCCTGATTGTAGGGTAGTGGTGACGACGGGAGAGAAGGCCACTGAGAATATTGTGAAGCAATTATCACTTTCTGAAATTCCGACGGTAGGAAATTATATCACGTTGCGTGATGATATTCTATTATACCGTTTGCCATCATCATCACGTGCTTATCCTCTGAGTTTGGAAAAGAAAGCCGAGGCATATAGGAAGATGTTTGAGAAGGCAGGAATACTATAGATTTAAGATGGAGAATGTTCCGTCCTTAACTTTCTTTTTTTCTCTGGTTTTCTATTTGAATATGATTTCTATTGCGGGCAGGTTTGAAACCTGCCCCTACGACCATGGAATTGATTGAATTTTTTACATCCTCTAAAACATGTGTTCTTCGTCAAATTCACTTATATTTAACATTTCACATTTTCAATCTCACTCTTTTCCACATACCACAAATATCCTTCTACATTATTGTAGCCCATCTTCTTTATCAGATCAGCATATTCCTTGACCTGATTTTTATACTTTTTGTTTTCCTCTCCAAATTTATAGTCGATGATGATGACTTTGTCGTTGACCATCACTATTCTGTCTGGACGTTTATTTTCAATGCTTATCTTGCCCTCAGCATCTTTTTTCTTCATCAATATTGCTCGTTCATTGATGATTTTCGCCGATTTATCAAACCATTCTGACGGTACACTCTCAATTTTTTCTTTTATTGCAGACGTGTAATATTCCATCTCATCCTTTGATATGATTCCCGCATACACTTGCTTCTTCACTGCTTTTTCCACATCGTCAACAGAATGAATATCGGAAAACAATGCGTGCATCACTTTTCCTTTCTCCATAAACTCATTCGTCGCTGGTTCAACTCTTGAATCATAATTTTCCGGATCTTTCAGGAATCTCTTGCTCATGTCTGACTGGCGGAACTGTATTGCTGATGGTTTATTACCGTCGCTCACTATCCTATAATTCACATAATCCAAATTTTCTTTTTCTGCCTCCTTTTTCAACTCATTTTCTGTCGTTTTGTCTTTGTCTTTTGGATTACTAAGCTCTCCATACTCAAACGTTAGTTCTTCCTCATTCCAATTTTCAGCCAACAGTTTTGTGACGTCGTCACTCATCAGATTAGACTTGTTAGTAAATATCTTCGACAAAAGAGAGTTTACCTTTTTTGCACCGTCGACATCACTCTTTGATGGTTCTGGTGAATAAACTATCAAATTCGCCTCCGCACGGGTGAATGCCACATAAAGAAGATTGATATTGTCAATCCACATCTGTGCCTTCTCTCTTTCATAATCTTCCTTGAAAATAGTGTTTTTCAGATTCTTACTGTAGTTGATAGGAAGCAATGGAATATCATTGTATGGCTCTTTGTTTGCCTCACACCAAAGAATATTGTCATTTTTTGTGTTCTCAATCTCCCAGTCAGCAAACGGAATAATCACCGTCTTAAACTCCAATCCTTTCGATTTGTGGATCGTGAGCACACGTATTCCATTGCTCTCATTGCTCGACGACAATGTAGCTCCACATAGTTTTTCATTCCAATAACTGATGAACGTGGTTAGATCAGAAGATTTTTTGTTGATGAAAGAGTTTACCTTATCCAAAAACAACTGCATATAGACATCATTGTCTTTTATTTTCCCAAGCTCAAGTATGAAATAAATTTCTTCCATCATCTCATAGAGTGGGAGAGTGGATGTGTCAAACACTTTTTTCTTCACCTCTTCATAATTTTCGTCACTTCCATTATTTAAAGATATATAGTCAAGATATAGACGGTGCTCATACACATCATTGTCTGGATCATTTATCAGACATAACGCATTGATAATTATGTTGACACTCAAAGAATTGTCGAGACGGAATGCTTCACTGGATACAATATTGAACTCATTTTTTGGCAGTTTTCCTTCTTCCTTCATATCCGACAAAAACTTTGCTATTTTTGCAGTCTCATTATTGGTACGTACCAAAATGGCAATATTCTTCTCCTCTATACCTATACTCTTCAACTCTTTAATCTGCTCTACCATCACTTCAAGGATTCTGTCATCAGAATTTTCATTCTCCTCTTTCCTCACAATCTGATACTTCACATATCCTTCACCTTTGTTTATAAACTTCTGACCAGACTCCTCGTAGATATTCTGTATCTGTTCGCCAATTGCAGCGTCGCCACTAGGAATAAAAGAAATACAACTTTTGAAAATTGCGTTGTTGAACTTTATCACATTGTTGAAACTTCTGTAATTGGTGTCCATCGACACATTGCCTGGATAAAGTTCACTATAATTCTTTACATTCTCAATGATACTATAATCTCCATTTCGCCAACGATAAATTGACTGTTTTGGATCTCCCACAATAAGATTTGAACCACCGTTTGCCACTGAATCCGACAACAACGGTACAAAATTTTTCCACTGTATTTTGGATGTATCCTGAAACTCATCTATCATGATATGACGCAAAGTTGTGCCTATCTTTTCATAGATAAATGGAGCTGTGCTTTCATCAATTATCTCATTCAAAAGAATAGCTGTATCCCCTAGCAAAAATTTTCCAGTCATGTCATTGTTGCGACGTACAATGCTCTCTATATCATACAACAATCCTATATTGTTGATATTCTTCAGCACCGTCTCACAAGTTGACATCTCCTCAAGATGATCTGAACGATATTTCTCTGTTTTGTTGAGATGATCATACACCCACGTCGCATCCACATTTGAATTTTTTTTATTCGACTCTATGTTTTCCAATGCTTCCAACGACTTTTTCACATAACTGTTAGGCATATTATCATCCATGTATACTCCATTATTTATTTTCACGAAGTATCCCCACAAACCTTTTGAACCGTAATAGAAATTCTCTGGAACAGCATTCCATCCATCTGTCTTGATGAAAAATTCCTCTGCAAAATTCTTTAATTTGCTTAGATGTCCCTTCAGTATACTATCTATATTTCTTTTATAAGCAGTCAGTTTATCGATAGTATATATATCATCTTTTTTCTTTTTTGTTAAGAAATCTTCGTTGAATATATTGGTAGAGAATTTTTCCACTTTGCTGTTTACTCTCCAGCTTTTTCCATTCTTTATATTCTCCACAGAAAAGTCTGTCAACCATTTCAACAACTGTTTCTTGTCATCCTCATGCAGACTGTTCATCATATCATTTACAGCCTCATGAATAACAGAAGCGTTATCAAGTTCAAGATTGACGATGGCTCCAATCTCAAGTTCATGTACAAGATTACGCAATACACTTTGGAAAAAAGAGTCTATCGTCTCAATTCTGAAATGTGAATAATCATGAATGATCGCAGATATAGCTTCTCCTGCCTTTTCAGAAATTTTTTCCGCATTCCAACCTGGACCAAGTTCTTCTATCAACTTATCTCTATAATTGTCGGAATCTTTATAACCACGATGCAGACCAAAAAGTTCATACAAAATTCTCTCCTTCATCTCTGCAGTAGCCTTATTTGTAAAAGTCACAGCAAGGATGGATTTAAAAGCGTTTTTATCTTTTAATATAAGTTTTAGATATTCCACAGCCAAACGGAAAGTCTTACCACTTCCTGCCGATGCCTTGTATATTTTAGTTTTTTCTATGTTGTTTTGCATAATTCATCAGTTATTTATGAATGTGGAATATGTTCTTTTCTCTGCAAATTTATAACATTTAGATTATTATCTCCATTCAAAATAAAAAATAAGAGGCGACGTAAAACTTTTCCAAACTTGTGTAGTGATTTGGCATAGTGAAGATAATAAATTTGCTTTTTCATTTATAAAATGATTTACGAGGATTGTTAAGGGCAGAATGCCCTAACCCATCCTAATGTGCGAGCCGTAGGCGAGCATTTTTTTACCACAGAGAATGGGAGTTTAAAGAGAAAGTCTTCGACTTTTTATGAGGAAAAGAGAATAAACCTATATTTCTTTACTTTGTTCTATAAATGAGGATTGTTAAGGGCGGAACGCCCTAACCCAACCACTGTGCGAGCCGTAGGCGAGCATTTTAAAAAAAATGTAGTTTAAAGACATTTTACTCTACATAATCTTTCAAACTAATAATTCAAACAACGGGCAGGTTTGAAACCTGCCCCTACGACCACAATTAGATTAATTTAAATTTTTAATAATTCATGTGCATTTTTCTACAAGTAATTTTGCTTTTTCTTCCATCAACAATTTGGCTTTTCGCTGTTGATAACCCACTGATTTCACACCCTTCTATTGTCAAGAATCCACGCTAAAAATGTTGAAAACTTCAAGAAAACAAATAATAACTATTGCCATGATTTTGAAAAACTATTTTAAGCCGACCGTCAGCAGATATTTCCAAATTTATTCCACATTTTTTTTTATAAACTTATCAAGATACTTTTTACAAAATTTAGCACTTTAATAACATATATGATTTCAACTTAGCAAAAGTTAAATTATATTTGCATTGTTGTTAATTTTGTTGATAAATTCAGTCTTTAATCAATCATTCAGTAAGTTAGAGATGACGGAATTGTTAATCAACTCTTGATTATAATTGATTACTTTTTCTCTCTCTTTTTATCAACATAACCAACACTCTATTATTGTTATATTTTAGAGATTTTAAACTAGTATTTTCTTATATCAACATATAATATATAATGGAAAAAGAGTTTTTGATTTCTGAAATCAACCGTTTGAAAAAGGAGAAAAATGCCATAATAATGGCACACTATTATCAGGACGGTGACATTCAGGATATAGCAGATTTTGTTGGAGACAGTTTGGCTTTGGCACAATGGGCTGCTAAAACAGATGCGGATATAATAATGCTTTGTGGAGTTCATTTCATGGGTGAGACTGCAAAGATCCTTTCGCCAAATAAGAAGGTGCTTGTTCCAGACATGGCAGCTGGATGTTCCCTTGCTGACAGTTGTCCGGCAGATGAGTTTGAAAAATTCATTAAGGAGCATCCTGGACATAAAGTTATTTCTTACGTCAACACTACAGCAGCTGTTAAAGCTTTGACAGATGTTGTTGTGACAAGTACTAACGCAAAGCAGATTGTGGATAGTTTTCCAAAAGACGAGAAGATCATATTTGGTCCAGACAAGAATCTAGGCAACTATATCAACAGCATCACAGGCAGAAATATGGTGCTTTGGAATGGAGCATGCCACGTGCATGAGAAATTCTCTGTACGTAAAGTGCTTGATTTGAAGAAGGAATACCCAGACGCACAGGTGCTAGTTCATCCAGAGTGTAAGGATGTTATAGTTCGTTTGGCTGACAAAGTTGGTTCAACAGCTGGACTTTTGAAATATGCTATTGCATCTGATTGCAAAAGATTCTTGGTTGCGACAGAGAGCGGTATTCTTCATGAGATGCAGAAATCAGCTCCAGACAAAGTGTTTATTCCTATTCCACCAGAAGATTCAACATGTGCTTGCAACAATTGCAGCTATATGCGTCTTAACACACTTGAGAAGGTTTATGAGGTTTTGAAGAATGAGTCACCTGAAGTTGAAGTGTCAGATGAATTGCGTGAGAAGGCAGTTAAACCTATCTTGAAGATGTTGGAAATAAGTGCAAAACTTGGATTATAATGCAGGATCTTACACTTAAAGATATTCAGCACACCGTAGACGATTGGATCAAGCGTTACGGTGTGCGCTATTTTTCTGAACTTACCAATACTGCCTGTCTAATGGAGGAGGTAGGAGAGTTGGCCCGTCTTATGGCCCGAACTTATGGTGATCAGAGTTTTAAGGATAAAGAGAAGGAGTCTTCCATTGCAGACGAGATGGCAGATATACTTTGGGTTTTGACTTGTTTGGCCAACCAGACAGGTGTGGATTTGAATGAGGCTTTTCATAAAAACATAGAGAAGAAGACGAAACGAGACAAGGATCGTCATATCAACAATGAAAAATTAAAGTAAAAAGATGAATAATATTTTTGAATTGTTTTCCAAGTATTCAATTGGTAAAAACGAGCGTGAGGTTGAAATGGCTGTAGACACTCTTCTACATTCATCATTTGAAAGAAACAATACAAGAGCTATTTACTGCAAACTTCTTGAGAATATCGATCTTACAACACTCAAATCAACAGATAATAACGATTCTGTCACTGCATTTGTTGATAAGATTAACAATTTCGACTCAAAGTTTGATATATTGCCTTTGCCAGCAGGAATTTGTGTATATCCTGCTTTTGTGCCAACAGTAAAAGAGACATTGTTGGAAGATGTTGATATAGTTGCTGTTGCAGGTGGTTTTCCACATTCTCAAACATTTATGGAGGTTAAGTTGGCAGAAGTTGGTTTGGCTATAGCATCAGGAGCGACAGAAATTGACATTGTTTTTCCAGTAGGAAAGTATTTAGCTGGAGAATACGATGATATCTATGATGAGATATCAGAAATCAAGGCATACTGTAAGGATGATGTAAAGTTGAAGGTTATACTTGAGGTATCATTGTTGAAAACTGTTGAAAACATTGAAAAGGCTGCAATCATTTCTATCAATGCTGGAGCTGACTTTATTAAGACAAGCACAGGAAAAGACGGAAGTGTAGCTAATTTTATGGCTGCATACGTTATGTGTGAAGTTATTAACAAGATGGAACCAGAAATAGGCAGAAATGTAGGTTTTAAGGCCGCTGGAGGCATTTCTACGTCTGCAGATGCTGTCAAGTACTATTCGATAGTAGAAAGTGTCTTAGGCGTCGATCATACGGATAAATCACTTTTCAGAATAGGAGCAAGCAGTTTGGCAAACAATCTTCTTTCTGATATAGCAGGAGAGAAAGTTTCTTATTTCTAATTTATAAGTAAAAGACAAAGAAAAAAGACGCGATTGCTCGCGTCTTTTTTTATAGATTTAATTTTCTCTTACAATTGTATAATTGAGTAGCATCAGTAATGCTTTTTTTGCTTCTGAATCAGGAATAGAATCCAAACATTTTATTCCTTCTTGTTCAAATTCTTTCATTTTTTTAGAAGCGTATTCTATTCCACCCATTTCAATAGTGAAATTGATAAGTTGTTCGACCTCTTTGTTTGTTTTGTTTTCTTTTCTTAGAGTGTCGATTATTTCATCTCTTTTTGTACCTGAAATGTTGTTAATAGCGTATATAAGTGGAAGTGTTGCTTTACCTTCACGGATATCATTTCCTACTGGTTTTCCTATCTCTTTTTCTGTTGATAAGTAGTCGAAAATGTCGTCTCTGATTTGAAAACAGATGCCAAAAATTGTTCCGAATTCAACAAGAGAATCTATCATTTGTTGATTATTACTTACGCTCTTAGCACCTATAAAACAAGCAGTTGAGAATAATACAGCAGTTTTCTTTTTGATAACATTATAGTAAATATCCTCGTTGAATGTTCTGTTTTTTGAGTTGTAAAGTTGGATTAATTCACCGTCTGTCAATTTTTTTCCTACTTTACAAATTGACTTGATTATATCCAAAGAGTCAGTTTGTGATGCAACATTTAATGCTTGTGAAAGAAGATAATCACCAACCAAAACAGACACTTTGTTTTGCCATACATTGTTAATGGATTTCTGACCACGACGTGAATCAGCTTCATCCACAATGTCGTCATGGATGAGGCTTGCTGTATGTAGCATCTCTATTGCTGTCGCTCCGTCGTAGCTTGAATCATTCACGTCTCCAAGACATTTGGCAGCAAGCAGAGCCATGATCGGTCTGATCTGTTTTCCTTTTTTCTGAAGTATGTAATTGTTTACAGCTGACAACAATTCATTGTCTGACGAAAAATATTCGTCAAACTTCTTAGAGAAGATTTCGAACTCTTTTTCTATTGCTTTTTTAGCTGTATCTAATGTTGACATCCGTAATTCAATCAAAAATTTTTTGCGAATTTAATAAATGTAAGTAAGTTTGAGAAATGAATTTAAAAAAATGGATAATAGACTTGTTTTAATTGATGCTTATCCCATCATTTTTGGCTCATATTATGCCTTGATGAATAAGCCTATGAAAAATTCAAAGGGTGAAAACACCTCGATTGTTTATGGATTTGTTAATAAGTTGGAGATGATTCTTAAGGATTATTCTCCTTCACATATTGCTGTTGTTTTTGATTCTGCTGCGAAGACTTTCCGTCATGAGATGTATCCAGAATATAAAGCTCAACGTCAGGCAACTCCTGAAGAGATCCATGCTTCTGTTCCTTTGATTAAGAAAATTGTTGATGCTTACAATATTCCTCAATTTGCAATTGATGGATATGAGGCGGATGATATTGTAGGAACATTAGCCAAACGTGGAGCTGCTGAAGGACTTGAGGTTTTTATGGTTACACCAGATAAGGATTATGCTCAGCTTGTCGATGATAATATCAAGATGCTTCGTATCACTCATGGAAACGGATTGGAGTTGATGGATAAGAAAATGGTTTGTGAAAAATGGGGAATAGATGATCCTTCAAAAATCATAGACCTTCTTGCTCTTATGGGTGACGCGAGTGATAACATTCCAGGATGTAAAGGTGTTGGAGAAAAAACTGCAGTCAAGTTGTTGCAGGAATTTGGATCAGTAGAATCTGTTATTGAAAATTCTGAATCAATAAAGGGAGCATTGAAGACAAAAGTGCAAGAGAGTGTAGAAATGATTAAATTTTCAAAGATTCTTGTAACAATATGTACTGATGTTCCGATTGAGACTCCTATTTCTGATCTTGCTATCAAGGAGAAGAAAGTTGATGAAATGTTGAAAATATTTAATGATCTTGAATTAAAAAGTTTCATCACTAAATATACCCAAAAATCTGCCCCTGTTCAACTCTCTCTATTTGATAATTTCAGTACAATTACACAGGCTGAAGAAAAATATTCAAGTCTCAGCGAGTTAACTTCCGTCTCTCACGACTATAAATTGATTGAAAATCAAGAAGATATTAGCCAATTTTTGGCTAAAATTTCTACTCAGGATTTTTTCTGTTTTGACACGGAAACGACGTCAACAGACGTATTTTCTGCTGATTTAGTGGGAATGAGCTTCTGTTGGAAGAAAAATGAGGCATTTTTCGTTCTTTTACCTGAAAATCGTGATGATGCTCAAAAAATTGTTGATCAGTTCAGACCATTGTTTGAAAATGATAAAATTATCAAGATTGGTCAAAATCTTAAGTTTGACGTGTTGATGCTCAAACAGTATGGGGTAGAGGTAAAAGGTGAATTGTTCGACACAATGATCGCCCATTATCTTATCCAACCAGAGTTGAGACATGGAATGGATGCTTTGGCAGAACAATATCTGAAATATAAAACTGTTACATACGAAGAGCTAACGACAGAGAATGGCAAAAAGAATCTTCCGTTGAGAAGTGTTGACAAGAACAGACTTGCTGATTATGCTGCTGAGGATGCGGACATCACTTTCCAACTTTATGAAATTTTCAAGGAAGAGTTAGTGAAGAACAATCTTGATAAGTTGTTTAAAACTATTGAGATGCCTTTGATGCATGTTCTTTGCGAAATGGAAAATGCCGGAGTGACAATTGATGAAAAGAGTTTGAAAGAATCATCTGTTAAGATGACGGCGGAGATGGATAACATTGCAAATGAAATTTATAGTCTTGCTGGTCACTCTTTCAATATATCTTCACCTAAACAGGTAGGAGAGGTAATCTATAATGAGTTGAATCTTGTAGAGAAAGTAAAGAAAACCAAAGGTGGACAGATGTCGACAAGTGAAGATGTGTTGATTTCTTTGAAAAGCAAACATCCTATTATAGAGAAGATTCTTGATTACCGAGGAGTTAAAAAATTGTTGAGCACTTATATTGATGCTCTTCCTGAGATTGTTAATTCTCATACAGGCAAAATACATACATCCTTTAATCAGACTGTCACTTCTACAGGACGATTGAGTTCAAGCAATCCTAATTTGCAGAACATTCCTGTGCGAGATAACATGGGAAGAGAAATACGTAGATGTTTCGTAGCCTCTGATGATTGCGTCTTCTTATCAGCGGATTATTCTCAGATTGAATTGAGAGTCATGGCACATGTCTCTGAAGATGAAGGATTGATATCATCGTTTTTATCTGGTTTTGATTTTCATCAGGATACAGCCTCTAAGATTTTCAAGGTTCCGACAGAAGAGGTAACAAAAGAAATGCGTAGTAAAGCGAAGACTGCAAACTTTGGTATACTTTATGGAATATCAGCATTTGGTCTTGCTGAAAGATTGTCAATTTCCAGAGATGAGGCAAAGCAGATGATAGAAAGTTATTTTGAGGCTTTTCCAAAAGTTTATGACTTTCTTGAAAAAACAAAGGCATTTGCACATGAGCATGAATATGTGGAGACATTGTTTGGAAGACGACGTTTTATCCAAGATATAAATTCACGTAATGGATCGTTGAGACAGAATGCTGAAAGAAATGCTATTAATGCTCCTATTCAGGGAACAGCGGCAGACATCATCAAGATGGCAATGATCAATATCCAAAGAGAAATAGAAAGTAGAGGATTAAAGTCAAGAATGATTATCCAGGTACACGACGAATTGAATTTCAACGTACTTAAATCTGAAGAAGATATAATGCGTGAGATAGTAAAGAGTGAGATGGAGAATGTGTTCAAGATGAAAGTACCTCTAAAAGTAGAATTATCTGTTGCATCAAATTGGTTGGATGCTCATTAAAAAAGACGGGTTTTATCCCGTCTTTTTTATTGCTGGTTTCTTGCTTCCTCAATCAGAGGTTCAGTAGAGTCAATTATATCGAACAGATCTTTTCTGACTTCTGTACGAAGCATCTCTATTCTTGTTTTTCTGAAATTATCTATTCCTTTGAAGATAGGAGTAGAAGCAAGATGGCGACGTGTATGAGTTATACCTTTTCTTTCGTCTCCATCGAACATTTCGATATTTTCATCAATCATCTGTTTAAGAATATTCAGGCAATCATGAGTATGAAGTTTTTCTGATTCTTTACCTTGAATATAATCTTTACACTCTTTGAAAATCCATGGTCTTCCGAAAGTAGCTCTACCTATCATCACAGCGTCAACACCATATTTATCGAAACATTCTTTTGCTCTTTCTGGAGTAGTGACGTCACCATTACCGATAATCGGAATATGAATACGTGGATTATTTTTTACCTCACCTATCAGTGTCCAGTCTGCTTCACCTGTATACATTTGGGCACGTGTTCTTCCATGGATTGCCAACGCCTGTGCACCGCAATCTTGAATTTGTTCGGCAAGAGTAGTGATGATAAGATTGTTGCTATCCCAACCTAATCGAGTTTTAACAGTTACAGGAAGTTTCACTGCTTTCACCACTTCACGAGTTATCTCCAAAAGTTTAGGAATATCACGCAACAAACCAGCCCCACCTCCTTTACCAGCGATTTTTTTAACTGGACAACCGAAGTTTATATCAATGATATCAGGTTTAGCGGCTTCAGCAATTTTAGCAGCTTCCACTATTGTGTCGGTATCTTTTCCGTAGAGTTGGATGACGGTAGGACGTTCACTGTCATCAATTGTCATCTTATCTTCTGTTCGTTGTATGTTTCTGATAAGTGCGTCGGCTGATACAAATTCAGTGTAGACCAAATCGGCACCGAATTTTTTACACATTTTTCTGAATGATATATCTGTAACGTCTTCCATAGGAGCGAGGAAGAGAGGGTATTCAGAAAATTCTATATTGCCTATTTTCATCAGTTGTGCTTTTAGTTATAACTTTGTGCAAAGTTAATTAAAGCATTATGGATTTGAAAAGAACAGATTTTGAAATTATGGCTCCAGTCGGCAGTTATGAAAGTTTAGCTGCTGCCATTCAGGCGGGTGCCAATTCCGTCTATTTTGGTATTGGTAAGTTGAATATGAGATCACATTCAGCCAATAATTTCACTGTCGATGATCTTAAGAATATAGCAAGCATTTGTACAGAGAATGGTTTGAAAAGTTATCTCACTCTTAACACAGTTATGTATGACACAGATCTGACAGATATGCGTTCATATGTTGACGCTGCAAAAGAGAGTGGGGTATCGGCAATCATTGCGTCTGATATGTCTGTTATTCTTTACGCAGTTTCAATAGGAGTAGAAGTTCATTTGTCGACACAGTTGAACATTTCTAATATTGAGGCATTGAAATTTTATTCTCAGTTTGCTGATGTTGTTGTATTGGCAAGAGAGTTGAATATGGATCAAGTATCAGAAATTCACAAGCAGATAATAGATCAGAATATATGTGGACCAAAAGGTGGCCAAATAAAAATTGAAATGTTCTGTCATGGTGCATTGTGTATGGCAATTTCTGGCAAATGCTATATGAGTTTGCATGAATTGAATAGTTCTGCCAATCGTGGTGCATGTTTCCAGGTTTGTCGTCATTCATATAGATTGTTTGATGATGAACGTGATATCGAAATCAAGGTTGATGATAAATATTTAATGTCTCCGAAAGATCTAAAAACAATCCACTTCTTGAATAAACTTGTCGATTCAGGAGTAAGAGTCTTTAAGATTGAAGGACGTGCAAGAAGTGCCGAATATGTCAAGACAGTTGTCTCTTGTTATAATGAAGCTTTGAATTCAATCATTGATGGATCATATTCTGAATCAAAAATTGCAGAATGGGATGAACAGTTAAAAACAGTATTCAACAGAGGTTTCTGGAATGGCTATTATTTAGGACAGAGATTAGGAGAATGGAGCAACGTTTATGGTTCGGAAGCAACAGAAAGAAAAGTTTACGTTGCAAAAACAATACGCTATTATTCTAATATTGGTGTAGCCGAATTTTTACAAGAAACCAATGCTGGTATCAATAAAGGAGATAAACTTTTAATCATTGGACCAACTACAGGAGTAATCGAAGTTATAGCAGACAAACTAATTGTTGATGATAAAGAAGTTGATTTTGTTCCACGTGGAACAAAATTCACATTAAAGGTTCCATGTAAAGTTCGACCATCAGATAAAGTTTATAAGATGGAACAAGTAAATAAAGAATAAAAAATAGAGTCACATTAAATATGTGACTCTATTTTTTTTGTTCCACGTGGAACACTATCGTAAAACTAAATATAAAGTTGTTCCACGTGGAACGTAAAGTCAAAACAATAAAATGAATGTTGAATAAAAAAAGACGCAGGTGGCTACGTCTTTGTAAAGTGAATTGAATAAGAATCTTCGATGAAAATGATTTAGTTTTTGTGAAGACTGTCGAATAATATTTTTGCTTTAGCTTTTCCAATAACGTTAGCTAACTCTTCTTCGGATTGTTCTTTTATTCTTTTGACGCTCTTGTATTTTTTTATCAGAGTGTCTTTAGTCTTTTCTCCAATACCATTGATATCATCAAGAGCAGAATGAATTTGACTTTTGCTTCGTTTGTTACGATGAAAACTGATAGCAAATCTATGTACTTCATCCTGAATTCCTGCCAAAAAACGAAATAGAGAATGATTAGGTTGTATCTCTACGTGGAGTGGAGGAAAACCGTATAGCAATTCTTTTGTGTGATGTTTGTCGTCTTTAGCCAAACCTGCGATGGGTATGTATAGATTTAACTTGTCTTCAATCACTTCTCTCACACATTCCATCTGTCCGACACCACCGTCGACAATGATCAAATTAGGTAGTTTTTCTCCTTCATTAATCAATCTGCTGTAACGTCGGTAAACAACCTCTTGCATTGAACCGTAGTCATCTGGTCCTTCAACAGTTTTTATATTGTAAGTGCGATAATCTTTTTTTGATGGTTTTGCATTTTTGTAAACCACACATCCAGCGACTGCATCACTTCCTGAAATGTTGGAGTTATCAAAACATTCAATCTGATGAGGAACTTCTTTGAGTCCAAGTACTTTCTGAAGCTCAGTCAGAAGTTTCATGGCACGTTGTTCTGGATTGAATTTTTCTGCTTGTTTGACTCTATCAAATCTGTATTGCTTTACATTTTTGATGGATAAATCAAGAAGTTTCTTTTTGTCACCTTTTTGTGGAACTGTAATGGTGACGTTTTCAAGTTCGAAAGAAATAGGGTAGGGTACAATGATTTCTCTTGACATACTCTGAAATTTTTGACGCATTTCCACAATGGCAGATGCCAAAATTTCACTCTCTTCCTCTTCTGTCTGTATTTTGTATTCGAATGTGTAAGCTTGAGAAATTGTTCCTTCCATCACTTTCAAAAAATTGATGTAGGCGTTATTATCGTCAATTTCTATTGAGAAGACGTCGATGTTGGTTAAAATAGGACTGACAATTGTGTTTTTACTTTTATATTGAGATAGAAGAAGCATTTTTTCTTTCATCTTTTGTGCATCTTCAAATCTCATTTCTTCTGCTGCTTTACCCATTTCACCGAGAATATAGTTTTCTAAAGTGCTCATCTCACCTTTAAGAATGAGCTTGATTTCCTTTATGTTTTCTCTATATTCTTCTTCTGTTTGATAACCTTCACAACATCCTTTGCATTTTTTGATGTGATAGTCCAAGCAAACTTTATATTTTCCGCTTTTGATTGCATCATCAGTCAGTTTATTGTTACAGGTGCGGATTCCATAAATGTTGTGAATCAAATCAAGCACCGTTTTCATTGCTGGAAGATATGTGTATGGACCATAATAAAGAGATCCATCATGAACAAAACGGCGAGTGTAGAAAACACGAGGAAAAGGCTCGTTTTTGATGCAAATCCACGGATAAGTTTTATCATCCTTTAGTAGAATGTTGTATCTGGGTTGATGCTTTTTGATCAGACTGTTTTCAAGAAGCAAAGCATCTTGTTCGCTCGGAACAACAATATATTTGATGTCTGCAATTTGTTTTACGAGTGCACGAACCTTATTTGATGTCTGATATTTGTTGAAGTATGAAGAGACTCGTCTTTTGAGGTTCACAGCTTTGCCTACATAGATGATTTCATCTTCTTTGTTGACATATTGGTAAACTCCTGGACTTTCAGGAAGTGAAAGAACGATTTGTTTTAACTGTGAAATCTCTTTTTCCATCGTGTTTTTAGCTTAAATGCCTATGCTCTCAAAGTAGTTGTTAAGTAGGAAATTGTATGCCTCTACAATTTCCTGCATTTTTTGGGTTGCCTCTAATTTGCTGTATTCATCGGCTGATTCGTACCTGTCTGGATGATATTTCATTGAAAGTTTTCTCCATTGACGTTTCAGTTCTTTCAATGAACAGTTGTAATCCAATTCCATTGTTTTAAAGGCTTTTTTAGTTTTTTCATTCAATGATTCCTCTAAATTTTCCTCATCATTTACAATGTAGCCTCTATACATGGTCCATAAATTTTCTTTGTCGATAGAGTTTATTCTCATGTGTTTCATGATTTTTTCTATCAGTTCACGCTCACTTCTGCATATACCTTTTCCGCATGTACTTATACACATGAGCATATTTAGCAGTTGAACTCTATTGTCATATTTGAATGTACGGTTTGCATTTAAACACAGTATATTCACCGACAAATTATCATTATAGAGGTATGTTTTCAGATACTCAAGAGTCTGCTTGGCATATATCGGATTCATCTTACGATCAAGATAATTTTTGACGATTTCAATCTGAGACTTCGTTCTCACTGTGTTTGCTTTCATCATCACTGCACTAAGTCCAGCCACCGTCTTCATTATCTGTTCCCTACGTTGCTCTTTGCGTTTGAGTGTGTCTCTTTCATTTTTTACTTTCCTTTTTTCCTTGAATTGCAGAGCAACAACAATGATGAATATTACGGTTATGAGTGTAGCTATTATCACCATTTTCTTGAAATTTGAGAGTAAAAAAATGAACTGATTTCTAACTTAGAAAGTTAGTGTTAAGCCAAGTAAAAAGTTGAATCCCTGCGATGGATAACCATACCAAACTTCGCTTCTTTGGTTCAAAATATTGTTGAAACGAGCGAATACATCGAGAAAACTCATCAACTTATAGTTTGCACCCAAGCTGATGTCGTTGAAGTTCTTAAGGTCGACGGAGGTATCTTTTCCTAACTTAGCTTTTCTTCCTGCCTCAAGATCATAATTGATGTTGAAACGAAGATAATCAGTTGGCACGTAGCTGACTCCAAGTCCAATTTGTGCTGCAGGAAGCATCCATGCTTCGGCTTGTTTTTCAAGTGACCATTTGTTGTAGCCAATCTTAAATGAAAAATCAACTTTCTCGCGGAAATTATAGTTTACTGCGGCTCCACAGTTGAATTGTCCGACATTTTTATCGTATACTACATCAAATGTGTTTTTCATACCGGTTGAGTCAGACTTGTTGATGTAGAAATACTGGTTGTTAATGATTTTGTATCCTACATGGATATCTGTATTAACGCTTTTGCCAATATTGAGTTTTGTTCCCAAATAGATGTCAAGAGGAATGTATGTATCTTCAGGACGAGCATCTGGTGAAAGGTAGATGTTTTCGTTTGCAAGAGAACGAAGAGTATTCACTTTATAGTCACCAGTTACTCCGGCATAGACATACCAAATATTGTCGATTACACGAACTTGTCCTGTAATATCCGGTGAAAATGCGGTATTTTTTCCTTGATTGATACCAAATGACGCTTTCAAACCAAGATTTAGTCTTCCTACTTCAGAAACGAAACTGTAGTATGGATTAAACTTCAAAACAGTGAAATTTTTGAAGTTTTGTGCATTACTGAAATCAATAGGTCCATCTTCAGGAGTAGAAACAAACACATTATACATCTGGAATTTCAGCGACAAAATAGATTCTTGCATTCTGTAAGAAGCTGCCACATCTGTGAAAATTGTATTTTCAGCAACGTTGAAATGTGTTTTAAGAAGACGCCAGTTAGTTTGCAAGTCATATTTCCACTGTTCTATATAATCTTTTGAACGGAAGCGAAAGTTTAAAGCTGCGGTCAAATGGGAGTTTTTCTGATCATCATTCTTGTATTCAGGTTCTTCTTTGTCTTTGTTCTGTTCAGAAAAAGCAATCATGTCACTATTAAGTCCATAGTAGTTGAAACGATTGTATCCAAATTCTCCGAAAGCACTGATTTCACGTATTCTGATGCTTCTTAGGAAAGAAATCCTTGCTTTATTATCGTTGTAAAGACCTTTACTCAAAACATCATTTGAAAGAACTTCATAATTGTCTTTTTTTAGTGTGACGTTACCGAAAGATGAATTGTGTTTCAAATAAAAGTCAAAAAGAGCAATATCACTATTGTAGATAGGAGTATAAAGTTCACCAAGGAAAGATTTGTAGTTTCCTCCACCTAATCTCAAAAAGCCTTCACGGCTATATTTGTTTTCTTCTTGTGAAGCAAGAGCGTAATCAAGAGAAGGAATAATATCTGTTTTTGGTTTGTAGGTTGATGTCCAAACCTTGTAATCAACATCTATCTTTTTGGTATTCACATCTTTAAGTTCTGGCATTGTGTTTATTTTACCAGCTTCTTTAATGACGGGAGTATAATCTCTTACCACTTCGATATTTCGTTTGATTGTTGTATCGGTGGCAGATGCGGTATTTGTGGAATCAGATGCGTTTTGAGCACTGACTATTGAAAATGCCGAAAGTAGAGCAATATTAAAAACTATTCTTTTCATCGTGATTTTCTTTACTCCTTAATTTTATTTTTCTCTCTTGATTCAATGTCATCAAGACGTGATTTGATTTCAAGAGCTATATCATCTTTACCTTTATAGTTTTCTCTTACGCTGAGCAGATATTGTTTTGCTTCAAATTCACGGTCCATTGATACGTAGATATCAGCCAATAACACAAAACTCTTTGCCAACCAGTATTGGTGAGGAGTGTTTTGTTCGATGAATTCGAAGATTATCTTCTCTGCTGTCTCTTTATTACCGTCGTGGAAAGCATATTCAGCTGTTTTGTATTTTGCCTCTGCACCAAACTCATCCAGACAGTTTGAAGAAAGTGTTTTGTAATCTGCGATAGCATAGTTGGTTTCACCTTTTTGCTCATAACATTTTGCACGAGTATAAAGAGCTTCACGGTAAAGATTTGGATCAAGTTTGTCTCCTTTGATCACATTATCACATGCAGAGATTGTTTCGTCGATTTTGCCAAGTTTGCTGTAGCTACGCATGATCTGCAGTTTGGCTTTTTCTTTGTTCTCTACATTTTGTGTTATTTCCACCATCTTTTCAAGGTGTTCCACGACCTGCTCATAATTTTCTTTCTTATACTCTATGTCGGCAAGTAGAAGCAGAGCTTGCTCTGCGTGTACAGAACCAAGTTGTTGTGCTGTAAGCGACAATTCCTTTTTTGCCAAGTCGTATTCTTTAATGTTATAATAGCTGTTACCCAAGTTGAAGTGAGCACTTTCATTGAAAATGCTGTTTGGAAATTTGTCAAGATATTTGTTGAAACTGTTGATTGCTTCCTGGTATTTTTCCTGAAGATATAGTTTTTCAGCAGCAAGATAAGTCAAAGAATCTTGTTCAGAAATTTCAAATTTGGCGATTCCACCGAGACTTTCAACATATTCTGCATATCCTGACACGTTGTTTTGATCAAAATATATTCGTTTCAAGCCTTCAAGTGACGTTTTTGCCTCTTCACTGGAAGGGAACATATCAACTATGCTCTTGTATATTTTGGTACTTTGGTCAAAATCACCCATTTTATCGTAAAGCATGGCTGTCTGTAGTTTACCTTTACGACTCAAAGGACTGTGAAAATATGATTTTGACAGTTTGTCATAAGTAGTGATTGCGGATTTGTAATCGTTAAGCATAACGTATGAACGACCAATCTCGTACATTGCGTCAGCAATATATTCTGAGTTAGGAAATTTCGAGATCAGACGATTCAAAGTGGCGATTTTTCCGTTGTAATTTTTTTGAAGTCCTTGAACGAAACCTTGCTGGAAACAAGCGTAATCTGCTCCTGAACCTTTCAATGCATATACTTTTGAATAGCTTTTCTCCGCATTTTCAAAATCATGGTTGATGAAGTAACAGTCACCTATACGGTTGTTAGCGTCGGCAATGAGTGTTTTGTTGTTATCTTCAAGATTGGTGAATTTTCTGAACCATGTCAAAGCTGAAGTATAGCTCTTATTATTGAAGTAACAATATCCGAGATTGTAGTGAGCAAGATTGTATACGTCACTATGGCGTGCTCCCGTCGTATTTATAAACGAAAGATAATCTTGCTGTGCTTCAGAAGGTTTGTTGAGACGGAAATTTGCCTCACCACGCCAAAAATAAGCTAGTGATTCGGTATTGTAGTTATATTGTTTGTCAATGAGTGACTTGGTAAAATATTCCTTGGCTTTATCATAATCTCCATCTGTAAAACTCTGAATACCAAGACAATAAAGTATTCTTTGGCGAGCCTCTAAGATACTAGGATTATTTGTATTTAATTTTTGTATCGACGCGTATGCTGCTTCATAGTTTTTTGTAGTCATGTAGACGTTGAGCAAGAAGTCGTAGATACGGTTCTTATAGTTCGACTTAGGAAATTTTTCCAAGAAAGTCTCAAATGTAGTTACCGACTCATCAAAAGGCGAATAACTCTGGTCGTACACCACAAGAGCGTAATTGAACATAGCCTCTTCCTGCACCTCTTTATCAAACTCCATCTTTGATGCTTGTGCAAAGCACATTCTTGCGTTGGTTTTGTCGCCAACTTTCAAATATGAATTTCCGAGGTTCAAATAGGCATTCTGACTCAATTCGTCATTTTCGGTAGTTACTTTCTGCAGATTCTCAATTGCGTTTTTCCAATCCTGGGTTTTACAATATGAAGTACCCAGCATATAGATATTGTTACGCATAATCTGATCCGTCGTCTTTGCGTATTCAGAAAGATATTTGATAGTCTGTTTATAGTCGTTCTTTTTGAAGTAGCATTCGCCGATTATACGGTAGATTTCAGAATTACTCTTATTATTCGGATATTTTTCAATTATGGAGTGTCCGTATTCGAACACTTTTTCGTCCATATTTTTGTAGTAGTATATCTGAGCAATATAGTATGGCACTATTGACTCATATTCGCTGTCGTTCTGCAAACTGATGAAAGTTGGAAGAGCAGCGTCGTAATTCTTTTTCAAATAGTCGATATAGGCAAGATAATATTTGCCGGATTTTTGATAATTATCGTTGTTAAGGTCACAAAGAGTAGTGAAAGAAGAATGTGCCTTATCGTAATCCTGAAGTTGGAGATTGCAGTAGCCGTGACGGAAGAAATAGTCAGCTTTCTCCTTTTTGCTAAGTTTACGTGGGTCTACTTTACAGAAATATTGATCTAGAGCCTCTTTGTATTTACCTTTTTGGAAAAAGATAGATCCTTGCAAAAAGTGAATTCTGCTTATATGCGACGAGTGGGGATTATTTGCAACGAATCTTTCCAAACGTCCACGTGTATCCTTTCTGTCCATTTCGTAGGCACAGCAGGCAAGTAGATATTCTGCTTCAGCGTAATATTCCTCTCTATCCACATCCTTATCTTGTAGATATTCGTCAAGATAACGAAAAGCAGTGTTGTACTGCTTGAGGTCGTACATCTCTTTTCCTTCAAAGTACAGACGTTCAGCAGTAGTATAAGTTTTAGTTTTTTGAGCGTTGACACTGCCTATCGACAGAGCCATAGCCATCATAATAAGTTCTTTTTTCATCGACTAATTTACATATACTTCAAATGTGCAAACAAATATACTATTTTTTTTCAACAATTGATCCAATTTTTTTAACTCTCTTATTTAATTTACAATATGTTATTGCCTGTATGGATAGAATGATTATTGTAAAACTAAGAAATTATCCGATGAAAAGGGAAATATAATGATTTGCTATAGCATAAATAAGTATAGACAACGTGTAATTTATTTTCATGAAAAAACCGGTTTTTGCAAATACAGCAAAAACCGGTTTTTATGTTGTTGTGTAGACGAAGTTGCTATTGTCTACAGCTTATTCTTTAGTTATCTTGAAATTGATAACGCTTCCGTTTTCCAGGTATTGTCGCTCAATAATAAGACCTTTTGTATTGCTATTTACTCTTTGACCAGCAAAGTTGTAATATTCAGTCTTAATTACCTTTTCTGAGTTAGAAACTAAAGATTCAACGTCAGTCAATGGACAATTCTTAGACATTGCAACAATATGAATATCAGATATAGAAACTAAAGAGTAGGCATTAGTATCCATGTATTCCTTAATGTTATCAATATCACCAACAACAACTCTGAAATAGAACAAAGTGTCGTGAGTGTCGAATAATAAACAGTTTTCTTTATTCAACTGAATAGAGGATTCGTTTGAAGGCTCGTTAATGTTTTTCCAAATTTCATTCGTTCTAAATGGAAATTTAGAAGGATCTTGTGTTGTATATTGGAAAACATACATTGGATTATTGAATGCACTTTTAGAACTTTCTGTCATTAAAGTTTTTAACTTCAGTGAATCATACTGACATAAATCAAGAGCCTCTTCTGAAGAAATTGTAGATTCAATAGCAATATCAGGCATTGCGCAATATTCCATGTGGACATTATCGATAGCAAAATCACCTTGAGAAGTAAGATAATAATCTTTACTGTTTACAATTTCAAAAGTTATATCGTTGCATGTAGCAACAAAATTTTTTTCTGCTTCTAACCAACCTTCAGTTCCATTTAATTTGATGTTAGTTATAGAATCAATAACTTGGTTGGTCTTTGCGTCGCGAATAAAAATAGCTAATTCAGCAATTCCATCACGATCGTTATTTATAGCTCCAAAGAAAGCACCATATTTTAATTCTGTTCCTTTTGCTATTCTGTTGACAGTACGTCTATAAATGACCAAATCTTTCAATGGCATTTCATTTATTTTATCGCCTGACAAATCTACAATTAGCATACCTCCTCTGCCTGTGCCGTCTACGTCAGCAGTAATTCCAGGATTATAAGGATTAATATTTGAAATTGCCCAACTGTCATTCATACTACCTGTTTTGCTTGAACCTATGATGTATGGTACACTTGCATCTTTTTGCAAAGTATTGACACAACGTTTTATGTCACCATTACCAAATATTCCGTTTGTAGGTATAGTATGTTTTGTACCGTCAGATTCAGTGTATGTGTATTCTGTGTTATCTGTTGAAAATTCGCCGAAATCATCGAAGAAAATGTATGATATAGGCAATGGAGTACCGTCAGCAGTATAGCATTTATGATTGTCAATAGGACCACAATTAATGCTGCTAGCAACAATATGGTTTGAAATAGACACTTTATCAGAACCTACATTTCCATTTTCGAAACCTATAAGATTTAAAGAGTCTGCAGCAACAATTCGGAAATATACATTCTTACCGATGAATTTGTCAAAGAAACATGGGTTGTTCTTCTCATTAAGAGTGAAAGAATCATTTGACTGATTATGGAATAATGTGATCCATTTTATTGTGTCAGAAGAATACTGAAGCAAGAATTTTAGACTTTCGTAGATAGATGTCAAAGGCTTTGGAACAATGGCAGACAATGTCAGTTCATCATTTTTACAAAGTTTTTTGATATCTTCTGCATCAGTTTGATATTTAATGGAAAGAGCAGGAATTACAACAGAAGTATCTTTCTGATCTTTACAATAACTCATAACTACATTGTCGATGGCGATATCACCTTGATGTGCACCATAGTAATCTGCCGCATTTATAATTTCGACAGTTAATTTGTTAGATGGTGAAACAAAGTTATAATCTACAGAAATCCAACCTTCGTTTCCAATAAGTGTTATATCTTTTGAGAAAATGGTATCGTTATTTCCATCTTTTATGATTGTTAATAGATTTGCTTGTGTAACTTCAGAATCATAATTGATAGTTCCTAAGTTACATCCAAAATTGATATTTTTATCTTTTAATTCACCATTAACTTCACGTCTGTAAACAACATTATTTTTTTTGTCACCAGACATATCCAGAATAAGCATACCACCTCTACCTGTGCCGGAAACGTCTCCATTAACACCAGGAGTGTAAGGGTTAACATTGGTAATCATCCAACTGTTAATTGGGTCATCATTGTTTGCTGCTGGGAAATCAGGAACACTTGCACCATTTGGCAAAATTGTAGTGAATGGTTGTTCTGGATTAGAAAAAATACCATTAGTAACAGGTATAGTTTGTTTGATTCCGTTAGAATCAATATAGGTATACTCTGTGTTGTCGTTTGAGAATTCTCCAAAATCATCGAAGAAAATGTCTATTGTTTCTAATGGTTTACCATCTGCGGTAGAACAGCATTCTTTTGTATCAACAGTTAAAGATGCAGTTCCAGATGAACATCCGTTAGCTTCAATGGTACATTCAACTTTGTATGATTTATTGATGTCATCAAAAATTGCGGAAAATGTTTTATCATTTGAAGTTTCAGAATTACATTTCCAGCTGTAAGTGACACTATCCAATATGTTTTCTACCTCGAAATTTACAGGAAAAGCGGGGCAAACTGGTAAATTCTTCGAACAAATGATTTTTGGTTGAGCCTCTCCATCTATTTTGATATTGTCAATTCCTATAGGAGCAGATGAAGACGGTTCCATTTTAAAATAGAATGTTATTTCTCCATTTTTATCGGCTTTTGTTTTTAATTGTATATTTTCAGAATTTCCATAATTGGCTTTTGTAGAAACTTTATCACCATCAGCTTGACCAAATAAAAGAGCAGTACTTACACTGAGTTTTGGGGAGTTGCCATTGATCCTGCCACTACCGGCTGTTAATGTGGAACCCATACTTTGCATCATAAAAACCATATTACCAGGAAGACTTATTTCTCTGATAAGATTTCTGCCATTATTTTCATTGATGGCAATCAGGTATTCTTCCATATTTTCAATAGAATACAGATTATACGCATCAAAAGAGAGAGTAACATTAGAACCTGGTTTTAGGTTGCTAAGTTTGTAGGTCATGAAAGGAATATTTGGTCCAAATCCAGCAGTAACAATCATGTTTCCGCTTTTTGTATCCATTATATATGGAGAAAGTGTGCGTGGATTTCCAACTATTCCTAAATAACCTATGGCATCACCAGAGGGGTTGCTGATTGTTTTTGTTAGAGAATCAAAAGTAATACTGTTTGAAAATTTGATATTTGCACGGATCATACCACCTTGCTTAACGTGGTCGATAGTTGTTTCCTTCTCACCGGTGCATGCTGCATTGCGGATACTGTCTGAATACCATCCATCCAAATCATTGGTCAAATCAGGATTACAAAGCTTAATATCTGTGTCAAAATTTGTGTGATTTATTAAGCAGTTTTCGGCAAAAGCCGATATGCAAAACATTGATAATGCAACCACACAAATTCGATTAAAATTAAATATTTTATTCATATGTTGTAAGTTTAAATTAATTGCAAATATAGTAATAGATATAATTACTAAAGCTAAATACAAAGATTAAATGGTAGAATCAAACGGTTTTTTTAACTTTTTGTTAACCATTTCAATTTTATTGTTAACTGTCAATGCCCGTGTTTGATACGTTTGTCTATCAGCCTATATTCTAAATAGATATACTTTTGCTGGTGAGAAATGTGTGTGCAAAGTCACCGCAATTAATATAATACCTACATACTATGAAGACTAGACTATTTACTTTATTGGCACTTGCATGCTCGACTTTAACGTATGCAGCCGACTTTAATCTGAAAGTTGATCTTGGCGACAGTATTCGCCCTGTGACTCATGTGGCTTCTGGTTCACTTTATGGACTGACGGAGTCGCTTCCAGCGGATATAGCTGCTCACGTCGCTCCATTGAAACCAAATGCTTTTCTTAATCCTGCTGTGTCGGGCAGTGGACGTCAACAACCTATCGGCGATGCCTTCAAAGCTGCAGAGAGAATAAAGAATACTACTGGTAAGGTTCATATTCGTCTTGCTGATATTCTTCCTGGCTGGCCTTATAATTGGAAAGGATGGAGCTATTGGGAGCAGGAGGTGACAACGATCGTGAATAAAAGAAAGAATTCTAATCTTAATTTTGACGGTTACGAAATATGGAATGAGCCTTATGGCACTTGGAAAGACGCGAATGGAAGATACCATGAGGATTTATGGAAACCAACTTATGATCTTTTGCGACGTCTGGATCCTGGCTGCAGAATCATAGGTCCTTCTTTTGCATTTTATAGTTCATCACGAATGGAAGCATTTGTAAAGTTCTGTTCTCAAAACAACTGTATGCCCGACGTGATCAGTTGGCACCAGTGGGGTTCTGGCGGATTTGTGGATGCTCTCAACCATTATCGCAGTTTGGAGAAAAAATATAATGTCTCTCCACGTAAAATCAGTATCAATGAATATTGTGCTGGATCAGATGCAGCAAACCAAAAATATGAGGGATGTCCGGGATATTCAGTCCCTTTCATCGCCAAATTTGAGCGTCATGGTGTGGAAAGTGCGATGATTTCGTGGTGGTTCACCAACCTTCCAGGACGTTTGGGAAGTTTGCTAACATCGCAAAATGAGAAGGGTGGAGGATGGCATCTCTACAAATGGTACGGAGATATGGAAGGCTACATGGCATCAGTCACACCACCAAACGATAAAAGCGATGGATTGGACGGTTTTGCCGCAGTCAACAGACAAATGCGTGAGGCAAGTGTAGTGTTGGGAGGATCAAGTGTAGGTTCTGTCGACGTTACTATCAATGGTATTCCTTCATGGATGGGAAGTGAGGTTGAGGTGACAACTGAGGTTGTGACTTGGGAGAATAAAGATAAGGCAGTGGCAGGTCCACAAACGTTGGCCACAAAAGTATATACTGTCGACAATGGAAAAATAGTGGTGCCTGTGAATGTAACAAGCAAGTTGTACGCTTATCGCCTTTATATTACACCAGGTGAGACAACTCCAAAATCTCCATTCTTGGGTCATGCGTTATCCATTCCTGGAACAATTGAGGCAGAGCATTTCGATAATGGAAGCGATGGAATTTCCTATCACGACAAAGACAGGCAAAACCGTGGTGAAGGATATCGTTTGGAGACGGGAGTGGATGTTTACGCTTTGAAGGATAAACCCGATGAATACGCTGTTGGTTATGCCCAGAAAGAAGAATGGCTTGAGTATACTGTCAACATTGAAAATGAGGCTTACTATGATATTTCTGCAATTTTGTCATCGGGTGGAGAAAATTCAGGAATCCAGCTACTCCTTGATGGCGAAACCATCACGGATATGTTGCAGACAACGCCAAACGATAATGATTGGGAAAGTTATATCGAAACGACAACACGCAGTTTGACTAAACTTCCTCAGGGCAAACATACATTGCGTATGAATATAGTCGGTGACTGGATCAACATTGATAAATTCCTCTTCACTGAATATGATCCTACTTATGTGGGCAATATAGACGCAGAAGACATCCAAACATTCGAAATATTCGATGTGAACGGTGAAAATTATGGAAAAATAGTGTCAAATCAGCACCGTCTTCCATATATTTTGCGAGAAAAAGGATATGCAAGGGGAGTATATGTGGCAAAATCTGCAAAGAAGGTAATAAAAGTAATTGTAGAGTAGATAAAATAAGGAAGACGGAAAAGTAATTCCGTCTTTCCTTTTATTTGAAAAAAACGAAACAGCAAAAAATCACTTTTTTTAATTCATTTTTGATTATTTTTCTAAAACCTTTAATTTTGTATAAAAATTAAAGACTAACAAAAATTTTTTAGAGATGAGTCTAATTAGTGAATTTAAGGATTTCGCCATGAAAGGCAACGTTGTCGACATGGCAATTGGTGTGATCATCGGTGGTGCATTCGGTAAGATAGTTACTTCAATGGTATCTGACATCATGATGCCAATTCTTGGCTATGTTATTGGTGGTGTTAACTTTACTGATTTTAAGCTAACATTGAAGGACGCTGTTCCTGCAACAGATACAACACCGGCAGTTGAAGCTGTCACTTTGAACTATGGAAATTTCCTACAGGTGACATTTGATTTCTTGATTGTTGCAATCTGTATCTTCGCAGCAATTCGTTTGGTTTCAAACTTTACTAAGAAGAAAAAGGATGAGGCTCCAGCTCCAGAACCGCCAGCACCAAGCAAGGAGGAGGTTCTTCTCACAGAGATCAGAGATTTGTTGAAAAACAAATAAAACATACAAAAGGATGTCAATTTTGACATCCTTTTTTGTTGTGAATTAAAGACAACATCATCTTCGTATTTTTATTAGTGCGTGTTATTGGGTGTAGAAAATAATATAGTTTACAGTACGGATATTACATATTCATAATCATTGCATAGATTTTGCAATATGAAATTTTGTTTTATAATTTAGAATTTTTATTTTTGTATTTATGAGGATATTTACAGAACAGGCAATAAAAGAATATTCGGAAATGGTGCCAGAAAGTAAAGTTGCTTTACAAGATTGGGTATCAAAAGTAAAGAAATCTAAGTGGAGTTGTTTCGCTGATATAAAAAAAACGTTTAATAGTGTAGATAATGTTGGAAATCAACATTATGTATTCAATATAAAGGGAAATAATTATCGTTTGGTAGTAGTTATCAAGTTTGTGATAGGATTCGTTTATGTACGATTTATAGGTACACATTCGGAATATGACAAGATAGATTGTAGAAACATTTAATTAATATGGAGTTATGACAAAGATAGAAACAAAAGAACAATATAAATGGGCGGTTGCTAAAGTAGAGGAACTATTGCCATTAGTTGACGATAATACTCCAGAAAATGATCCTAATTTGATAGAACTTAATTTATTGTCCAATCTTGTTGCAGATTATTCTGATGAACATTTTTCGATTGGAGAACCATCATTAGCAGATGTATTAAAATTAAGAATGTATGAAATGGGACTTTCTCAAAAAGCTTTATCTGAACTACTTGGTGTGAGTCCTTCACGACTTAGTAATTTTCTTACTGGGAAAAGTGAACCAACATTGCAGGTGGCAAGGACAATATGCAAACGATTAAATATTGATGCGAATATAGTGTTAGGTGTATAAAAACTAACGACGATGCTGCTGCCTTTTTTTGTCATTACCTAGCAAAATCACATAATTTTTTGTAAGTTTGTCTTTGAACAAATTATATGCTTTTATATGAAATCAGTAGTGGATCTACATACTCATACAATCGTCAGTGGACATGCTTACAGTACTCTTGCTGAAATGATTGATGCCGCACAAAAAAAGGGTCTCAAACTTTTTGGTGTGACGGAACATGGGCCAATGATGCCTGGATCATGTCATTCTATCTACTACCGTAATCTTAGTGTTATTCCACGTCAGTATGGTGATATGCGTTTGATGATGGGGTCTGAAATGAACATCATCGATTTTGCCGGAAATGTGGATTTGAAGCCAAGCATCACTAAAACATTGGATATCCGTATAGCAGGTCTGCATAGTCGTGCGTTTACTAATGGCACCGTTGCAGAAAATACAGATGCTATAATAAATGCGATGAAAAGGCCTGATATAGATATAATTTCTCATCCTGTCGACGGTACTGCTGATCTCGATATCAGGGCTATAGTGCAGTGTAGTGCTGAGACTAAAACTTTGCTGGAGCTAAACAATAGCAGTCTCCGTCCTGGACGTGATAAACCAAAAGCAAAATCTAATTTTATTGAAATGTTGGGATATTGTAAGGAGTTGAATGTTCCTATAATTATGGGAAGTGATGCCCATATCACTTATGATGTCGCCAACCATACTTATGCCTATGCATTGGCGAAGGAGATAGGTTTTCCAGATGAACTGATTTTAAATGGTGACGATACTAGATTCTTAAACCATCTTGCAGAAATAAGAGAATCAAAATAAACTTAATCTCTCATCACTCTTGTGCTCCATTCCACGTATTCACCGCCGAATTCCTTTGCAAGGTTCATCACTTCATTGGTGACGGTGGTGATAGATTCTATATCTGTTTTGGATTTCTTCGAGAAAACAACTTTCACCACTCCCTCTTCTTCCTCCACTTGGTCAACATAATATTTCCATGTTTTGGCTTTGGCAGCAAGGTTGTTGGCTTCTTCTTTCTTGTCTAAAGGGAATGAGATGAAATGAGACACGATGTGAAGCTTTGTATTCACGTCTCCTTTTGCTTGAAGATCTTCTATTATACGTTGGTTTTGTATCTTCTGGTAATTCCACTGGTCTGGGAAAAGTTCATTTTGATATATCTTCCAGTTTTTGTCGATCATGGAAGAAATGTTCATATTATCACCGATTTTACCGATTAATTTGGATTTTTTTATTTCTTTTCCTAATTCGTCTGGTTTGTAGGTGTAGGCATATATTTCAAGTTTTCTGCTATCTAGAGTTGCGGCAACGTAAGCAGATTTGTTGCTTTTGTCATTAACCAATGCAACAATGGCAGGTTTGACTTTTGATTCGAGAATCGTCTTTGCCTCTTCTTCATTTTTACATCCTTGTCCGTTAAAGGTAACAGTAAGACAATGGATTCCTTCTGATGGTTCGACAGCACTCAATATTGCCATGTCGATGAGAATAAATCTACCGTCTTCACTCTTATAGAATCCCCAATCATCACGATAACCATGTCCTACGATTGTTTCATCGGAGGTTTTGTTTTCAAACATGTGCTTGAAAAAAAGTTGGTTTTGGGCAGACGCACACAGCATCGTCGCCATTATAGCAAATGATGTAAAAACTCTTTTCATTATCTTCTTTTTTGCAAATATACCTAATTTTTGAAAAAGAGATATAACTTTGCGTTCTCATTACACAACAAATATAATGGACGGAGAAAACAAACGAGTCATAAAGAATGCGGCATGGATGACAGTGTTTCAGGCTGCCAACTATATTATACCGATCATTCTTATCCCTATTGTCAGTAGAATACTTGGGGTTGATAGTTTTGGTAAAGTGACTTATCTGCAGACTATCGCTCAGTATGCCACAATCTTCATTAATTTCGGTTTTGAATATACATCAACAAGAGCTATCGCTGTCAACAGGGATAATCCGGAAAAACTACGTTCTATTTTCTGGGGAACCATTTATGCAAAACTATTGTTGACGCTGGTTTCTCTTCTCGTCTACCTTCCATATTCCTACGCTCATAGCCAATCCACCGAGGAATTTGTGATGTATGCGGCAGCATGGATGATTAATGTTGGATGGTGGTTGTATCCGTCGTGGTATTTCCAAGGAGTTGAGAAAATCAACATTATGAGTGTCGCCAACTTCTTGATCAAAGCGGCAGGAGCTATTTTGGTGATTATTTGTGTGCGTGACGCGTCAGATAGTGTCAACTATCTTGCTTCATTCTCTTTCTCATATATCGCAGGTGGAGTGATCACAGTTGTTTATTGTGTGAAGATTGAGAAAATGAAATACATTAGGGTGACAAAGGAAACGGTGATGACATTGCTTGGAGATTCTTTCCCTATTTTCATAGCATCTGTGTTCTCTTCGATTACTCAAGCTTTTGCTATCACCTATCTAGGAGCGGGACACGCCACAGAACATGATCTTGGAATCTATTCGGGAGCGTTTAAATTAGTGTTTGCTGCGGTGGCAATGTGTAATTTACCAATATCAATGGCGATTTTTCCGAAAGTATCGAGAGAATACGAAAAGGATAGGGAAGGAGGAATCAGGTATTTCTACAAGACTTTGAAAATTGTGATATTGATTTCAACATGTTTCAGTGTGGGAATGTACATTTTTTCTCCGTTGGCGGTTTCCCTATTACTTGGAAAAGAATTTGCAGAATCGACGGAATTGTTGAGATACTACTCCATTTGTCCGCTTCTTTGCACAACATCCCTCTATCTCACGGTGCAAGGATTATATGCAATACAGCGACAGAAGTTTGCCACAATTGTGGAGAGCATCGCTTTATTGGTATGTATCGTGTCGACGATAGTGTTTAATGATATTTACGGAGTCAAGGGAGCAGTTTGGGCATTTGATCTCACAGTCTTGACAGAGATTATATTGTCGTTCTCTGTGATAACAGTGATGAATAGGAAGAAATAACAGGTTTACAAACCGAAAAAATCGTAGAGACGCCACAATGTGACGTCTCTACTTGTTTTATTTTTCGTTGTATCGAAAAAATATTTTATATTTGTATGTTCATTACGATATAACGAAAAAAACTTTATTATGGAAAAAGTCAGGAAATTTGTTTCTGTGACATCTGTTATTAAGTATTTGAAAAACGAGAAACGCAATTTGTCTACGGAAACCCTTTATAATTATTTAGATTTCTGCAAATCAGTTTATTTGTTTCTTTTAGCCTTTATTATGATATATGAGTCTATCGCTGATTTTCCACGTAATTTAGAGACGTTAATAAAATAATCGTAAATATCTCCATTAACATTTGCTATAGTGGATATATACCATGTTTTTGCTTTTCTTTCTTTATTGTCGTCTTTATAGTAAAATATTAAAGTGTCTCTTTCCCCTGTAATAAATTCGATATTACTGATATTTTCCCATGATACAAAAGATATGTCGTGTTTGTGATATATAGTAATTCCTGCTGCATCAAACACAAGATCGTCTTTACTATAGTTATAGTTAATTGTGCATAAAAGGATAAGCAAATAAAAAGCAGAAAAGCATAAAGCCATTTTCATCGGAAATATAAGGAAGAATCCGACAATCAATGTTGAAAAAATCAGAGCAATTAGAATATTGCTTTTCCTTTGCAAAATATATGATTCACTTTTGATATATGGTTTGTATGTTGTCAATTTATTCGTGTGGTTTTCTTCTAAGTTGAGATAACCTGAATTGAATTTAGAAATAAAAGAGTCAAGATGTGAAAAAAATTTCTCCTTTTCTTTATTATCCCAATATCGCTTAATAAATAGTTGGAGTGGAAGAAAAATAGTGGTGGAATCAAATTTAGTCTCAATCTCTAAACAATTGACACCTTCTTTTGAATAGTTAATGCGTTTTATGTCTCCCCACGTAAGTTGAATTTTTGTTTTTCCATCTTTCATTGTTACACCTTTCTCTTCAATTATGAGTGAGTGTCTATAACGTATTAAAATCAATAAAAGTATCCAAGAAATTGATAAAATAACAAGAACAAATGAGAGTATTTTTTTGATTTCTTGTTCTGACAATCCTAATTTGCTATACAAAAAACAAATAATTACTGCTATAAAAAAAATGAATAGTAAACTGGGTAAAACAGGAATTTTCCATCCTGAATAAGATAATTTCAAAGGTTCAATTTCTTTCATATTTCCAAAATAAAAAAAGAGACGTGGTATAAAAAGGAGACGTGGTGCACCAAAAAAAAATAAAAAGGAGACGTGGCACGCCACGTCTCTACATTTATTATTCTTTAGCCAAAACAGTCATTAACGTTTCTCCTACAGCTTTCAGAGTGTTTTTGCTGATATTGCCGATTACATCCTGATGTGTGTGCCATGTCTCTGGAAAACCTCTTTCTGCGGTGAAATCGATGATATCCACAGTCGGAATATTCGCATATTGGTTCACGTATACGTGATCATCTATGATTGAACCGCTCTCACGCATCTCAAAGATATTGTCATAGCCTAGATTTTTGGCTGTCTGCCAAATCTTGGTCACTGCTATACTTGCCAATCTTCCAGAAGTAAAGTCGATATGGAATTTTGCGTTTGCATCGCCCACCATATCGAGAAGTATACCGAATTTTGGTTTGGCGATGGAGTCGGCTTTATAATTCTGTGCCCAGTATTGTGAACCAAGACACCAAGAGTCGTTGTTTCCTCTGCCTCCTGTGATGAATGTCGGTTCACCCAAGTCTTCAGCGTCGAAGAATACCACGTCGAGACCTGTTTTCATATCAGAATTTTTATACTGACGTGCGATCTCCAAAATCACACCGACACCACTTGCACCGTCGTTTGCACCGTCGATAGGAGTTTTTCGCGTCTTCTCATTGCCATCTTGATCCGCCCATGGGCGAGAATCCCAATGTGAGAAAAGAATAACTCTCTTTTTTGCCGACGGATTGAAATGAGCGATGATATTCTCTGCTTTGCGTGTCTTCTTTTCCCAATCCACCACATCGCATTTCTGCACCTCCACAATATCCGCACCGTGTCGACGCAATTCACTTGTCAGGTAGTCGACGCAATTATCATGAGCTTTGCTTTCCAGAACACGTGGACCAAATTCACATTGTTTGGCGATGTAGCTGTATGCACTGTCGGCATTGAAATCTACCTTTATCTCCTTTTTAGTCGAAACTTTTGGCGTATTCTCCGCTTTTTTCTCTTGTGAGAAACAAGAAGGCAACCCTAATGCTAGGGTTGCCACAATTATGAATTTATTAATTTTCATCGTTTATTGTTAAGTCTTTTGATTCGTCTTTAATTATTGGAGCAGTTGTTTCTGCGACGGAGGTGATCGGATAGAAAGACATCACGAATGTGAATGCCAAGCAGATCACTGCAGGGATCCAACTCATAAGGTTGATGATTCCAGGCACGGCATTTTGGATTGCTGATGAATCTTGTCCGTCATAACCGTACATTCCAAGCACAGCACCGATGATTGCACCTGCGATACCACCACCGAATTTTGTCGCAAAACTTCCGGCTGAGTAAACAAGTCCAGTGGCACGGCGTCCAAACATCTTTTCTCCGTAGTCGGCAGCGTCTCCAAGCATTCCAAAGAACAGGGTAGGGAGGATAGCTGCGAAAAGTTCAGATGTGATTCCGACTGCGAAAATCATAAGAATCTGAGTTGGTCCGAAGAAGTAAAGCAAAGAGTTGACAATGGATGTCGCTATCATTGAACCGATGAAAACGTTCTTTTTACCGAATTTTTCACTCAATGAAGGAGTGATCATTGCTGCTACGATACTGATAAGCATCAAAGCTATAAAATATATTCCTGCAAGTGCCGCGTTGCCCACATAGTGGGTGAAGTAGATGGCGATGATACCTGTTTTCAAATTGTTGTAGATATTGAATCCGAGACCGACAACAAGAAGAATAAACCAAGGCTTGTTTCTAACAAGGTCTTTCAAATCTTGCAAAAGGTTATCCTCCTGTTTTTCGTCTGGAGCCACACGCTCTCTTGTTCCCCAGAATGTCAGGAACATACATAGTGCAAGGATTGCACTCATGATATACATACTGTTGCTGTAACCTGTGCTTTGGTTGATAAGTGAGATGTTATCTTTAGTCAGGTCGCTTTCGCCAGTGATTGTGAAAGTATATTTCTCACCAGCTTTCATTTCAAAACTTTTTCCAAGTGTTGGAGCCGCTGTGTCTCCTTCCATCTGGAATTTAGCGACGCTACCGAACAGACCATGCTGAGTGCTGATTTTTGCATTCTTCACGTTTTCAGGCGACGAGACTGTCACCACATATTCTGTTTCTGCTTTTTGTTCCAAATCGATAGTCGGGTTGACGTTGCCGAAATATGCCACTAACGCAAGAAGCGATCCTTGTACGAGCATACCACCTGTGAAAGCACCGATCATACGGAAAGAACCAAGTGATGTGCGCTCATTTTCATTAGGAGTCATCACGGCCATCAAAGCACCATATGGGATATTGTTGGCAGTATAGATCAGAGTAAAGAGGATATAAGTAGTGTATGCGTAGACGAGTTTCATTTCGTAGCTCCAGTCTGGTGCGGTAAACAATAAAGAAAGAATCACACCAAGAGGAATGGCTGTCCAAAGTATCCAAGGACGGAAATGACCATATTTGGATTTTGTCATGTCGCCAATCATACCCATGGCGACGTCGCTCACACCGTCGCTGAAACGACAGATAAGCATTAACAAACCGACAGAAGCAGGAGTAAGACCGAAAACATCGGTGTAATAGATTGTAAGGAAGGCAGCGACACCTCTCCATGCGATGTTTGCACTCGCGTCTCCAAGTGCGAAACAGAGTTTCTCTTTAAACGAGCAATAACTAGTGTTTTCCATATTATTATAATTATTGATACAAATGTAAAAAAAAATGCTAAATGCTAAATGAGGAATGCTAAATAATAACGACACGCATGTCCGTGTGTTTCCGCTAAAGGTGTAAAAAAAAGCAGACCGCCAAAACAATTGGGGATCTGCCTAAACCTAAAATATGATAACTTAGATATGAAGATCTTGATTAGAACATAAAAAGTGGTCAAAACGACTTGTTTTATGTTTTACGACACAAAAATATATCTTTTTTAGAAAATGACAAAACAAAAAGCAGAAATTCTAACAAAAAGTTAAAATTCCTGCTTTTTACTATCATAGATAGCATAAAAGGATTTAATATTAGGACTAAACTACAAATTACCGATTCACATCGTCACTATATTAACTACAAAAACTGTGCCAACTATGCCAATATTCGTAAAGAAATTTCAAAAAAGTTTATATAATATTGAAAATTAGCGAAATAAAATTTTATGTTGGTTTTTGTTCCTGTTTGTAGAGACATCACAATGTGGAGTCTTTACATGGTGTGGCGATTTATTTCAAAAACTTGACAGATTTGCAATCATTAAAAGCACCATATCCTATTATGACATTCTGCTTCTTATTATCTATTACAACATCAAGATTTTTACAACCTTCAAACGCCCAGTCTCCGATGTTCGTCACACCCTTCGGAATCGTGATATTCGTCAGGGAGCCACACTCATAAAATGCCCAGTCTCCGATGCTTGTCACTCCCTTTGGAATAGTTACCTCAATACACTTTGATTTATCACCTACCCATCCGTAGCACTTTGTGCCTTTGTTATAAACAAGAAGATGCGGTGGCAGTGCATCACAGCCATAAAACACCAAGCCTCCGATGCTCGTCACACTTTCCGGGATTGTGATGTCAGTCAGTGAACCACAGCCTCCAAACGCCCAGTCTCCGATGCTCGTTACACCCTCCGGGATATAAACGCTCGTCAGGGAGCTACATTTAGAAAACGCACTCCTTCTAATGCTCGTCACACTCTTTGGAATAGTTACCTCAATACACTTTGATTTATCACCTACCCATCCATAACACTTTGTGCCATTATCATAAACAAGAAGATGTGGTGGCAGTTCATCACAGCCATAAAAAGCATCATCTCCGATGCTTGTCACACTCTCCGGAATAGAGATGCTTTTCAAGGAACGACATCTAGCAAACGCATCCTCACCAATTATCTTCACATTATATACCTTGCCATCAATTTTCACTTTGCTGGGAATATCGATAGAGGTCGGATTTTCCTCCTTGTATCCTGTCACCTTAGCGGAATCGTCTCCCAACGGAGAAAATTTGAGAATTGATGTTGATGCATCGACGATGGCAGCGTCTATGTTAGAGGTGATGGTTTCGTTTTTCTTCTGATTATTACCATCTTTTGCGACAGCAAGCAACTCTGTACCGACGGCGATCGCCATAATCACTACAAGTAGTTTCCTTTTCATAACATCTGTTGTCTCCGAATTTTATATAGGTATTGTTATAGCAGTAGATTCGTCAAAGTCTAATGATTCCCCCTTTAGCTCCTAGCTTTTAGTTCTTTACCTTCTATACAAATAAGCGACAGCAGCGTCGATCTCATCCCACAGCATGAGGTTGAAATCCTCCACTTCACGAAGAGTAGGCAGTGCACCGTCTTTTTTGATACGGTTGAGCGCGGCGAATCTCGACATAATTTTATCGGAGCATATCACTTTAGCAATGTATGCCTTCTCCTCATTATCAATAAGGAGGACGTCGGGATACCAATTTGAAAGCTGATACCAGTTGTTCTCAATCCAACCTTGGTTGCGGAAGTAGTTGCGGTTAGCTTCTGCGATCTGCTGCAGACCGTTGTCGTAGCGGTTTTGGTCGAAACCTTGTGCGGAGATAGAAGCAAGTCCGCAAAACAAAGTAAGTATCAATAAAACTATACCTTTTTTCATAGCAGTAAAATTTACGTTTTCCAAATCTTCTGCAAAGTAAAGAAAAATAGTGCAGAGAGAAATCAGATTTAGTTTTTTTAACCTTATTATAACATAATTATACAATTCATTCCATGATCGTAGGGGCAGGTTTCAAACCTGGCCACTTCCATTTTTTCCGTCTGAAAGACGTTACCGAGCAAAGCGAGAGAAACCCGTGACGAAGTCTCGGGAAGAGATGACGATGATACAAAAAACTTTGCCTGAAAGGCAATACCATAAGTATTGCTTTCTGTGTTTTATATGTGCTCGCCTTACGGCTCGCACTCTGGAATGGGGTTAGGGCCAATATCAATCAAACATGGGCCCTTAACAATCCTCGACTCTATAACCAAATATCTAAATTAAAGTCAATTTGACGAATTGTAAATTGCAAATTTGCAATAACGAACAATCATAAATTTCCACATTATGATTGAATTCTTACCTCTTTTTCATCAAAAGGCGTAGTCCTTTCTCTGTTGACTTTGTGTCTCTGTGGTTTTATTAAATTCTATGTGCTCGCCTACGGCTCGCACTCTGGAATGGGGTTAGGGCCAATATCAATCAAACATGGGCCCTTAACAATCCTTTTTTATAACCATTAGAACAAACTATTCCGCATTTTGCATTTCGAATTTTTAATTTTACTTACATTTTTGGGCATATACTTTTGTTATAAACAAAAAATTATGCGTAATTTGCAGTATAATTGTGTATAATAAGATAATAATATGGATCAATTGAAGAGAAGCCTAGGGGCTATTTTGGTTTTATTGGGAGTTGTTCTATTGGCTATTTACAGCATAGCTGAATTGACAAACAACGCTATTTTGGTGATCGCAGCTATTTTGTTTGTTGCAGGTATCGGATCTTACATCTTCCTTAATAAGAAATTCATCGGAAACGGTAAGTAATATCACCTCCCTTTTAAATTACGGATATGGCTACAAAGTTGTGGGACAAAGGCAAGGCTACAAACGCAGAGATTGAGAAGTTTACGGTTGGCAAAGACCGTGAGATGGATTTGTATTTGGCCGAGTGTGATGTGCTGGGATCGATGGCACATATCACAATGTTGGAATCGATTGGCTTGATCGCCAAGGACGAACTTCCTGTGTTGCTTGCGGAGCTGAAGAATATTTATTTGGCTGCACACCGTGGAGAATTTGTAATTGAAGAGGGAATAGAGGATGTTCATTCTCAGGTGGAGCTTATGCTTACACGTAAGCTTGGCGACTTGGGAAAGAAGATTCACAGTGGTCGTTCGCGTAACGATCAGGTGCTTGTCGACATGAAATTGTGGACAAGAGAGCAGATCAAGAGTGTGGTTGAGGCTGTTGAGGGTCTGTTTAATGTGTTGATTCAGCAGAGTGAGAAGTATAAGAATGTGCTTCTTCCAGGTTACACCCATCTGCAGATCGCAATGCCTTCATCGTTCGGATTATGGTTTGGCGCATACGCAGAGAGTCTTGCCGACGATATGGAACTTCTACTTTCGGCATGGAAGGTGACTAACAGAAATCCTCTGGGATCAGCAGCAGGTTATGGTTCGTCGTTCCCTTTGAACCGTCAGATGACGACAGAGTTGTTGGGATTTGACACTATGGACTATAATGTGGTGTACGCTCAGATGTGTCGTGGTAAGATGGAGAAGACTGTGTCATTCGCATTGGCAGGTATAGCAGCCACTCTATCAAAATTGGCTTTCGACGCTTGTATGTTCACGTCGCAGAATTTTGGATTCATCAAACTTCCAGACGAGTGCACAACAGGATCAAGCATCATGCCACACAAGAAGAATCCAGACGTATTTGAGTTGACTCGTGCTAAATGCAACAAAATCCAGAGTCTACCTCAGCAGATAATGATGCTTATCAATAATCTACCAAGCGGATATTTCCGTGACTTGCAGATTATTAAAGAGGTGTTCATGCCATCATTCGGCGAATTGTTGGATTGTATCAAGATGACCACACATATCATGTCTGATGTGAAAATCAACGAGCATATTCTTGATGATCCAAAATATGATTTCATTTTCAGTGTGGAAGAGGTCAACCGTTTGGCTCTTGAAGGAATGCCATTCAGAGACGCTTACAAGAAAGTGGGATTGCAATGTGAGGCTGGAGAGTTCAAGCCAAACAAGAATATCCACCACACTCATCAGGGTAGCATAGGAAACCTTTGCAACGACGGAATTACAGCACTTATGAACAAGACTATTTCGGAGTTCAATTTTGACAAGGTGGAAGAGGCAAAAGAGAAATTATTGGCAATATAAACAAAGAATTTAATGACAGTAGACACAAAGACTATTATTCAGAAGATAGTTGAGGGAATGCAGGAACGAAAGGCTAAGAAAATCGTTACTGTAGATATGACTGAGTTGGAAAACTACAGCTGTCCGTACTTCGTGATTTGTGAAGGTAATTCGACCACTCACGTCGTCAGCATCGCTGATTCCGTGAAACATTATGTTAGAAGTGAGTTGAAGGTTCATTTTATTGTAGCGGATGGTTATGAGAATGGTCAGTGGATTGCCATCGATTATGGAGAAATCATTGTTCACGTTATGCTTCCGGAAATGCGTGAGTTTTATCGCATAGAGGAGCTATGGGAAGACGCGAAGATAACAGAAATACCTGATTTAGATTAAATTATATGGCCCAAGAAAGTAACAATAAACCAAAGATGCCAAATTTCAAGTCATCATCAGGCCTTTATTGGCTGTATGGCTTGGTGGCGATCTTTTTGGTTGGAATTTATTTTTCAGACGACAATCATTCAGCAAAGGAGATTGGCTACAACGAGATCAAGTATCTTGTGGAAACCAATTCTGTCTCTAAAATCACCGTCATCACAAACGACAAATATGCTGAGGCTACAGTAAAGGAGGGCAAGATGCGTAACGCATTCGGTTCCGACTCTACAAAATATGCCGCTAATCCTAAGGTTCATGTGAAAATACCTTCAGCAGATCGTTTCACGGAGGATTTGACAGAGTGGCAGAAAGAGGATGGAGTCGAAAAGGTAGACCTTACATTTACGGAAGACAGCAGTATGTTTGAGGGATTCCTTTACACATTCGGTCCGTTCATCTTGCTTATATTCTTCTGGATGTTCATCATGCAAAGAATGGGTGGCGGAGGAGCAGGTCCTGGTGGCGTGTTCAACGTAGGAAAGAGTAAGGCCCAACTATTTGATAAAGGAAACAATCCTAACAAGGTGACTTTCAAAGATGTAGCTGGATTAAGTGAGGCTAAACAGGAGGTCGAGGAGATTGTGGAATTCCTTAAGAATCCAGCCCGCTATACAGAACTTGGAGGTAAGATTCCAAAAGGAGCTATCCTTGTTGGCCCTCCGGGAACAGGTAAGACTCTTCTTGCAAAGGCTGTGGCTGGTGAGGCTGATGTGCCATTCTTCTCTCTATCAGGTTCTGATTTTGTGGAGATGTTTGTCGGTGTGGGAGCAAGCCGTGTAAGAGATTTGTTCCGTCAGGCAAAAGAGAAGGCTCCATGTATCATATTTATCGACGAGATTGATGCCATCGGTAGAGCTCGAGGCAAGAATGCAAGCATGGGCGGTGGCAACGATGAGCGTGAAAGCACTCTTAACCAGTTGCTTACAGAGATGGATGGATTCGGCACAAACTCTGGTGTCATCCTATTGGCTGCGACAAACCGCGTCGACATTCTTGATAAGGCATTGGTCCGTGCCGGACGTTTCGACCGTCAGATTCATGTTGATCTTCCGGATGTTCATGATAGAAAGGCAATTTTCAATGTCCATTTGTCAAAATTGAAACTTGCGGATGATATTGATGTTGATTTCTTGTCACGTCAGACACCAGGATTCAGCGGTGCGGATATTGCCAACGTCTGCAATGAGGCAGCTTTGATAGCAGCTCGTCGCAACAAGACACGTGTAGATAAGGAAGATTTCTTGAGTGCCGTCGACAGAATTATCGGTGGATTGGAGAAGAAAAATAAAATCACCACTCGTTCTGAAAAATGGTCTATTGCAGTGCATGAGGCAGGACATGCAACAATCAGTTGGATGCTTCAGTATGCTGATCCATTGGTGAAAGTGACAATCGTTCCGCGTGGAATGGCATTAGGAGCCGCATGGTATTTGCCAGAAGAACGACAGTTGATCACTAAAGAGAATCTTCTCGACAAAATGTGTTCTCTTCTTGGAGGACGTGCTGCCGAAGAGTTGGTTTTGGGTACAATCGGTACAGGAGCCATTAATGATTTGGAGCGAAGCACTAAGCAGGCATACGCAATGGTGGCATATTATGGTATGAGCGACAAGCTTACGAACTTGTGCTACTATGATTCTCAGGCTGACTATTCATTTACGAAACCATATTCTGAAGAGACGGCAAAACTAATAGATGATGAAGTCAAAACGTTGATTAACAGTCAGTATGAGCGAGCAAAACAGGTGCTGCGTGAAAATGCTGAAGGACATCGTAAGTTGGCGGAACTTCTTGTTGAGCGTGAGGTGATATTTGCTGATGATCTTGAACAAATCTTTGGCAAACGTAAGTGGGAATCACGTAATGAGGAACTTATGCGTGAGAACGAGAATGCCAAGACTGAAAAAAAAGAAGACGCTTCTGTATCTATATCTGAGGGATCTCAAGACAATGAAAACAAGGAAAAGGATATTCCTGAAGTAGACGTAGAGAAACCAAAAGAAGATTAATAATTAGTGCGTACGCTTTTAATAGCGTATGCACTTTTTTATAGATGCTTGTTAAGGACTGAACAAAAGAAGATTTATATAATACAAACAACGAACATTTATTTTCTATGACAATAAAAAAAATTCTTTCACTTTTATTCTATCTATCAAGTCTTTTGAGTGCGGTGGCGCAGGGCTACACTATCAAGGGTAGGGTTGTGGACGCCAAGACTGGAGAAACAATACCATTCGCGAATGTGGAATTGAAATCAGCAGACGGGTCAAAGGTAGAGCATGGCTTGTTTACTGGTGATGACGGACGTTTCGTGATGGAAAATGTAGCTGAAAATAATTATCAGCTTGTCATCTCCTTTATGGGATATAATGATTATAACGGAAAAATCACACCTGAAATTCTAAAACGTAAGGGTGGAGCCCATTTCACAATCAAATTGCGTGAAGACGTTGCTCTTTTGAGTCAGGTGGAGATTGTCGGTAACCGCTCGCAAATGCAGATGGATGTTGACAAGAAAACATTTTTGGTCAATGAAGGTGCTGCTTCTGTAGGAGTGTCAGCTACCGACGTACTTCGTGATATCCCTACTGTGGATGTGGATATGGAAGGAAATATCTCTTTACGTAATAATGAGAATGTGGAGGTGTTCATCAACGGAAGAAGTGTCGGCCTTTCTGGTGATGCTCAGGGAGAGTTGCTTGAACAGTTTCCAGCTGGAAGTATTGAAAAAATCGAGGTTATCACCAATCCATCATCTAAATATTCAGCTGAAGGATCTGCGGGAATCATTAATATTGTGATGAAACAGGACGTTCCAGCAGGAGTGTTTGGAAATGTTACAGCCGGACTTTCATATCCGTCTGAGGGAAAATTGGGAGGTAATCTTGGAGCTTCTGTAAATATCACAAAAAACAAGTGGACTATTCTGTCTTCATTAGGATACCAGCGTCGTACATTCAGAGGTACTTCTGATATTGATCGTGAACAATATTTGAACAGGGGCACTGAAATCGATAGTGTCTACAATGTGACAGAAGGTGGAAGAGACTTTGTTATGAATTCATATTTTGCCCGACTTGGTCTGGATTACAAGATAAATGATAAAAACAGAGTGGGATTCTCAGGCGTCTTATCTCTTGGAAAAAACAGAAGAAACGAAGACTTTGATTATAATTTCGGTAGAATAGAGAATGGAGAAAGAATAGATACATCGTATTCGAGAAGAACAGCGTCGGCACAAAGCCCTCGAAACATGTATACGTTGAAGTTTGATTACACACATACATTCAGAGAAAATACAGAACTTACATTCCTTGCACAGACGTCGTGCAATAGCCAGAATCACGATGTGACTTACTATCAGTCACGTTACGATATGTCGAACCAACTTTTGAACTATTCAGAGCAGAATCAGACAAATGACCGCTCAATACGCAAGAATCAGTTTGCGATTGATTATACTTCACCTGTAGGAAAATTAAGCAAATTGGAATTGGGTATCAATATCGACATGACAAATGAGAGAAACAACGCTATGAGTTTTCATCGTAGTGACAAAGCGGATCCATTTGTGGAGCAGGAGAATCTGACAAATGATTTCGAGTACATTCAGAATGTGTATGCGTGGTATGGAATGTGGAGTGGAAAAGTGAAAAGACTGGGATATAAGGTAGGATTACGTGGTGAATTGTCGGACATCTCATGGAAGCAACACAATACAGGAGCTTATGATGATCTTGACTTGTATGGAAATTTGTTCCCATCATTGTTCCTATCATACAGTATTACAGAAAATGACGAGTTGCAATTCAGTGCGATTCGAAGAATATCACGTCCGCGAGGATTCCGATTAAATCCTAATCCTAATATGTCGGATTCAACAAACATCAGTTACGGTAACCCAGATTTGCATCCGGAGGAGGCTTTTTCTGGTGAGATGAATTATCTTCACACCACTGAGAAAGGACACGTTTATACTGTTTCCGCTTATTATAAGTTCACAGATGATGTGGTGGAGCAATATAGTTGGACAGAGGTGTCGGACAATACGGCGATATTGAAAAGCACATTTGCCAATCTGAACCGTTCTCATTCGACGGGATTGGAATTTATCGCAAAAAACAAATTTAAGGCGGTTACCTTTACAACCAATGTGAATTTCTATTACTACAATCTTGTAGGAGGAGAATCATCAATAGAAATAGCCGATTCAGAAGGTGTATTGAAGAAAAGAATGTTGACATTGAAACAGCGTAACGGATTCAGTTGGGATTTGAAGGAAGGAATAGATTTCCGTTTGCCTAAGGCAATTACAGGACAGTTTACATTCAATTACCGTTCACCAAGAGTTGCGGCTCAGGGAAAGAATATGAACACATTCTTCATGAACATAGGATTTAAGAAACAGTTCATGGACAACAGATTATCGTTGTCGTTCAACGTTAGAGATATTCTCAATTCCAACAAGCGAAAGAGAGAGACATGGTCTGATTCTTTCTATCAGGTGTCAAAAACCACTCGTAATGGAAGAACATTTAATTTGACTGCTTCTTATTCATTCGGAAACAATCATCACAAGAGTGGCAAAAAGAAGGGCAAAGATGGAAAAGTAGACATGGATGACGATATGAATTTTGAAGATTTTTAATTCCGTCGGAGAAATGAATATAGAGATAGAGAGGAAATTCTTAATGGCAGACGACTCCTGGCGTGCTGAAGCAGGCAAGGGCGTGCATTATGCCCAGGGATACCTCAACAAGAAAGGCAACACAGTGAGGGTGCGAGTTGCCGGAGAGAAAGGATACTTGACGATCAAGAGCAAGACACAGAGTTTCAGCCGTCTGGAGTTTGAGTATCAGATACCCCTTGGCGACGCGAATGCCATGTTGGAGCTGAGCCAGACGCCGATAGTGGAGAAGTACCGTTATAAGATAAAGCGAGGCAATCACACGTGGGAGATAGACGAGTTTCTTGGCGACAACAAAGGATTGATAGTTGCTGAGATCGAGTTGCAGAGTGAGCAGGAGGCCTTTGAGATGCCAGAATGGATAGGTTTTGAGGTCACTGCGGACAAACGGTATTACAACTCCCATCTTGCTGAGAATCCGTACAAGAATTGGGGAAAAGAAATATGAGGATAAGGAGAATAGTGGATAATTTATTAGGCATAGTTTATAAAATGAAAAATATCATATTTTCAAGATTCTTTTTACTTTTTGTTTCGATATTTGCATTTGTAGGATCAATACAGTCTCAGAACGTTAAAAAGATAAAGAAGGCAGGTATTGTTTGTCATGAAGATTTAAAGTATAAATCTGAATCAGAAATGGCAGAGGATAACGAATTCAATCGAGTGAAAGTATGTCAGGGCAATAGCCCGGATTATCATTATGTTCTTAAGGTATATCATCACAGAGGTTATTATTTTAATGAGATATGGGGTAGAGTATATGGGGTATATTCTGTGAATGTGTATAGCCGTAAGATAGAATCCAATCACCCAATAGAAAGTACACATTTCAATTATGCTTCTTTTCCTACTAGGGAATTAATAGATTTCTGTCATAAATATTCAATTAAAGAACTCTATTTCTATGAGGACTTTTGATTGAATATAATTTTTATAAAACAACCAATAAAGGCGGTCACATTCCCGTGACCGCCTTTGGTATATAAAGTATCACTTGTTGCAAGCGTCATCAAATTTATCGTTTACGTCAAGCATCCATTTAGGAAGCTTAATCTTTGCCAATTTGATAAGTTTTTCTGGCATTTCCTTATAGAATGCGTAAGCTATCGGACAAGATATAGCAGCCATTGTATCTGCGTCTCCGCCAGTTGCGATTGTCTTTTTCAGACAGTCTTCAAAATCGGTACTTTCAAGGAAAGATATTATACTGGCAGGCACAGTGTCCATACATGTTTCATTAAACTGATAAGATGGCTGAAACGATTTGTATTTTACTCCTTCCCATTTTGGATAAAACTTGTTAAGCACATTAGTGCGGATATATTCTTTATTATGTCCGTGCATTGCGTAGAAGATGGCAAGAGCAGTGGCAACAGCACCTTTTATTCCTTCTGGATGATTATGAGTTGGAAGAGCAGTCTTAGTCGCAAGATCAACACACTCATCTTCGCTTTTTGCCACGAATCCAGCCGACGACGCTCTCATCGCAGATCCATTGCCCCAACTATTGTATGCTGGTGCTATACCAGGTTTTGATAGCCAATTACGGAACCCTAATCCGTAGCAACGGTTAGGATCGGCTAAGCATCTGTTTTTTAAGCGTTCTGCGATATCTTTACCTTCCAAGAAAGCTTCTGCACAAGCGAAGGTGCAAACAGAGTCGTCTGAATAATCGTTTTTTGGATGGAACAAGTTTATATTATCGTAATCTTTCCAAGCGATGAATTCGTATGGCACACCACAGATATCTCCAATTGCTGCTGATAATAATAAATTTTTCATAGGCTAAATGTTTTTTATTAAATAATTGAAAATAAGGTTGTTACAAAAACCATGTAAAATTACATAATTTAAATTTTGGTTAAAAAAAACGGGAATTACCCCGTTTTTTAAATGTGGATTCTATGTAAAATAATGCTTCAGTTTTGAAATCGTAAATGTTTTACGTAAAATTAACATTTGAATATTGCAAATCTTAATAGAAAATTAAATATTGTTCATTGCAACGACAAATGTTTATAGTCCTGTGTTATTTCTTTTGGATGCATTTACGACCTTTTGAAACATAAATTCCGTTTGGAAGATCCTTGATGTAACCATTTTTCATAAGGAATGAACCTTTGTATACTCCATTAGGCAAATATATATTTACCCATTCTTCTCGACTTTGTATTATGTTTTCCACTTCTGTAGTGAAAATGACATTATAGTCTTCGGTAAAGCCTGGGTTGTCGACTAAGTAGCCTTCGAACGGGTGGAGATCAGAGAATAAACTTTCACTCATTCTAAATGTTTTTGTACTTGGGTCAAATGAATAAGAAGTCATATAATTTGACTTGTCAACAAGATAACCTTCTGTACTTGAAGCCAATATTGCATTACTTTCAAATAAATCATTGTTTTTAAGTTCGATAAGGATATCTTGTGACGGTGCAATGGATGCTTTGTTGGCAACAAATCTTACGGAATTCAAACCTTTAGCCTTTGATGCAGGAACTTTTAGCAGATAAATTTTATTCTCCTCAATTCTATTTGTCGAACTAAAGGAGATGTTTTCGTCATCGTCGATTCCCTTCAATTCAAAAATTTCCATATTTCCTGACTTAAAAATTTCATTGCCATCATTTGAATAGGCGAATTGAGGCGAGAATGGAAGATACAATACTTTATACATGTATCCGTCGTCTCCTAAATCTAAATCAATGGAAAACTCCACACTGTCCGCGAATATCGGATTGAAACATTTGAATGAAGTACTAGCTGATATTGATATGTATTCTGATGAGTCGTTTATCACCACATTTCTATCTAAGTTACAAGGAACTCTATTTAAGGAAGAACAATAGAATAGACAATTCGGATTTGCATTTGATATATCTAAAGAATCTAACGAAAAGTCATACAAATCAACATAGACTGCAGAATTAGGTATTTTATTGGAATTTGAGTTCAGTGTTTGTTCCAAACCTTGGGCATTTTTATAACTAATTTCGTAGCAATCTTCAAAGTAAAATTCAGCCATTGTATGTAAATAATTACCGACATACAAAATCGAAATTGGGCAATAGTTTTCCTTTGGTTGGGATTTTAAATACACGTATGTTTCGAATGTTTCATAAGGCGGAATCTCTAGATAAGTATCATCGTTGAATCTCACCGTGTCTGTATATGTGGAATCATGTAAAAATAATTTAGTCAAAACCAAATCACGAAATGTAGTATCTGAGTTATTTGTTATCTGTACATAAAGAGGCCATGTTCGATTTCCATGTAGTTTCGGGAAATGAGGTCCATCGGAAGATGAATTGTTGACAATCAGCATGCTCTCTTCAAGAGACTCCATAATATTGCATTCAATTTTGGTGTAGTCATGGTTATATTGTCCTAACTTGATAGTGGAGTCAGCAATCAATACTCCATCTGGAGTTGTTATTTCAAAAATAAGTTCATCTTGTGCTCCAAAAATTCCGTAATTGAATTTTAGTGTGTCTTCCTCTCCTGGGTTCAAGGTGATAGTCTTTGATTCAATGCTATTGATGATTTCGTTTGAAGAAAGCATAAAATAATCTGAAAATACCTTTTGTCCAACGTTTTTTACCTTCATTTCGACAGTGCAGAGATCATACTTTACATAGGTTGATTTTATGTCCATGTCACTGAACTCAAGATCAGATCCGTTTAATTTGACAGGATTACTAGGTTCGATACCCATTATGGCTTCTTCAAAAAGAAAGCCCTTTTCTGATAATTTCTCGAAATATGATGGCATTTGGTAGTAGCCGTCTCCGTATCCATTCCACCCCCAATTGTAGTAGAAACCTTCTTCCCAAGAATATCCACAACAAACGTATGCATGACCGTTCCCGTTGTAGTAGTTGAAACTAGCCATTATTATAGGTCTTTTATGAGCAAGCTCGTTGTATAGCATCATTCCCCACGTTGTTTTGTTGTATAGTTGACTAGGAGACTTTCCCAATGTAATGCAATTTCTTATGTGTTTCACCTTGTTAGAGAATCCAAACAAGTCCTTTAATTCTTTGCATGCTTTAACGAGGTTTGATCCTGATTCTTCTGCATATTGCATTTCGATTGCTCTTCCACAATATTTCATTAACTTGGCAACCTCCTCTTTAGATTCTTCCGAATCAGCCGAGTTATCTGGATCTATACTGTATTGGTCCAGCATCAAATTATAATCGAATGTAGTTGGGGAAAGTGCTTCCATCGTAATGTCGTAACTTTTATAGGATGGAATCTCTTTGTTAAGAGTTGTTGGGAACCCATAGTATTTTAAGACTTGGGCCATTGCTGTTGCCACGCATCCTGTTACAGAACCTTCTGGAGATTGAAGATTGTATGGGTATTTTTGATCCCATTGGGTTTCCATAAACGGTTTTATTTCCTCTCCGAAACAAACATTGTCAGGGGTTTCTCCAGATCTAAGAAAGGTCTGCTTGGATTCCAACATTTCTATATGTTCGCTATAAGTAGAGAGCAAATTCTTAAGAGCTGGGATTTTATTTATAGTCTCTTCTTCGTATTCCCCGTTTATTGCGTGCCCAAGAATCATGTTCCCCATTTTGTCACTTGCTGACACAAAGTAATAACCACCGTTGCAATGGTCGTTTATAACATAATAGTTTTTGTTCGAGTTCTCAGCCACAGATATACCTCCACTTCGTAGTCTTGTCCCCTTTTTAACCTGAATGTCTTCTACTATTTTGACAGCGTCGGTTTCAGCTATATACTTTGCGTTAGCATGTCCATTCACGATGAATAGCAGAAGAATCAATAATGGAATATTTTTTTTCATAAAACCTTATTTTATTCTGTAACTAAACGAACCGCAAGCCCATTATGACGATCGTAATAAGATCCAAAAGCATTTCGTGCTTCGCTAGAAGATGAGCATGAAGATGTCCAATAATAAGAAAAATTAGAATTACTTGTAAGTTGAACTTTCGATGACTGAGAATATTTATATTTTACATTTGGCAAAAACACTGCACCTGCGTTTTCCATTTTCTCCCAATCTTTTACTCCATATGTATTTGTTGTGTAATCTGTAGTTGGTGAAAATGTTAATGCTTCAGGTAACTCAAATTCATCTGGCAATATGATGTAACCTTTTACACCGCATACTGTTGCATATGATTTTAAATTTGAGGCATTTTTTCTAGAGGAAAGAATATAAGACCATTCAGTCCTTGTTAAAAGATGCCAGATTCCTTGTTGGTTTCCTCCATTAGAGATAGCATTATAAATTCCCCAGTCGTATTCAGAACCTGTAATGTCATTTAACCCATTGCCATAATCGGTATTAGTTGCTGATGCCATCCAAGGAAATTTATCATTATATCCGGAAGTCCCCCATCCGAACAAATCAATCCAACCTGTATAAGTTTCTGAAGCATGCAGGTTGTTTTCTTCCATAGTATCAAATTGATTTTCTGCAAATTTCCAGGTGTTGGAGCTTGCCTGATATTGAAGATTTCCTTTGGAGAATCTAACAGATTTTGATGATGAAACACTAAATCTTCCCGGCAATTTTCCATCATCTTGATTCTCTCCGTTGTTCATATTTCCGACAATTGCTTTAACTCTCGCGTCGATAATTTTCTGTAATGTTGCTTCATCAAAGGATTCCGCATATTTGGCTTTCTCTGAGTACAAAGCATACGGAACACTAAGTAGTTGAGAGTTTACCATTACGCTTTTTCCATCAACTTCTGTGCTGGATTGAATAAAGTAAGGACCTTTGCTCCAATCAATCTTTGAAAAGTCGTTAAGAGTCTTGCCTGTGCCGATTTCCAAGTTGATGATGCCGTTGCTTGTTGTCTTTACGGTATGTATTTCTGTATATAGGGGGGAAATAGTAGATCCATTTTCCGATTGTTGAAGAATCGAAATCTCAACTTCAAGGTATTCTTCCGTCACTAATGTACCAGCAGCACTTCTAATAACAGCTTGGTACGAAAGTTTTTGTGGAACTTGAGCTAATAAAAATAGTGAACTCACGAAAAATAGAGTGATAATCGTTAATATTCTTTTCATAATGTTATACTATTATTTTTTTATGATTTTGAATGTTTTTTTTACTGATTCTTTGTTATATACAGAAAGTAAATACGTTCCTGATGGTAGAGTCGACAAATTGATTTTTGACTCTTTCTCAGTTGCAGTTCCTGTACCGAATGATTTTCCGTCCATGCCCGTTATCTTATAGCTGGGTTCGTCTAGTTTTCCTGTTTTTAATACAAGAATGTCTTTCGTTGGATTAGGATAAATATCTACTTCTACTAATGAGACATCCAATAGGTCATTTCCCGTTATTGCTGATATTAAATATGAAGAAGCAGAGCCTGTGGACAACATCCCATTCTCTGATTCTGCCACAACGGTCTGTCCTATTATATGAGATATTGATATTCCGCTTTGAGTGTTCTCTGCCGAGGTACTATTTACGGACTGTGCCGCAATCGCAAAAGGAATGCCTGCTAAAAGGATTAAAAATGAGGGTTTCATTAAAGTCGTTGTTTATATCTAATTTTCTAAAAACATGGTTTGTATGTTACTTGACAGACTCAAACATGTCGATGCATAAAAATTGTCCAAATGTAATAGCGGAAGTATGTTTATTGTGCATCTCTTGATTTTGTTTGTCAAAATGTAGACAAAAAAAGTCTGTAGCAAACTTATGTTGCCACAGACTTTTATCTTATTTGTTTAAGATTTTACTTTGATAGCAAGTATTTCTTGAAATCGTCGAAATTCTTGGTCATGGCAACGCTCTGCTTCTTTCCTTTCATAAACTCCTGAAGCTTTGCTGGTATCTTGACTTCGTCTTTGATGATTTTCTCTACTGTGTCCTTAAACTTGGCTGGATGAGCTGTCTCAAGGAACACACCTACTTCGTTTGGCTTAAGCATCTCTGTCAATGCTCTGTAGCCCACTGCTCCGTGTGGATCAAGCAAGTAGCCTGTCTTCTTGTAGCAGTCTGCCAATGTCTCCGCAATCTGCTCGTCTGTGTATGTGCATCCGCTTATCTCTTTGCTGATCTCTGCGTGGCTCTCTCCATATAGGTCGTAGATACGGGCGAAATTGCTTGGATCACCTACGTCCATTGCGTTTGCGATAGTCTGAACAGATGGTTTTGGCTCATACTTGCCTGTCTGCAAATATTTGAAGAAGATGTCGTTGCGGTTGTTGGCTGCGATGAAGCGAGAAACAGGTAGTCCCATTCTCTTGCCAAACAAACCAGCTGTGATGTTTCCAAAGTTTCCTGATGGCACACAGATGACGATATTGTCTTTCTTGCCCATCTTGTGAAGCTGTGCCACTGCGTAGAAATAGTAGAATGCCTGTGGCAAGAAACGCGCAACGTTGATGGAGTTGGCACTTGTAAGCTTCATGTGTGCGTTAAGATCGGCATCCATGAATGCTGATTTCACCAATGCCTGGCAGTCGTCGAACACTCCGTCTACCTCAAGAGCAGTGATGTTCTTGCCAAGTGTTGTGAACTGGCACTCCTGGATAGGACTCACTTTGCCCTTTGGATAAAGCACGAAGACGCGGATGCCCTCTACTCCAAGGAATCCGTTAGCTACGGCTGATCCTGTATCTCCGGAAGTTGCAACCAATACGTTGACCTCTTTCTGTCCCTCTTTGGCGATGAAATAGCCAAGAAGACGTGACATGAATCTGGCACCTACATCTTTGAATGCAAGCGTTGGTCCGTGGTATAGTTCCAAACTATAGATGTTGTCGTTGACGTGAGTGAGTGGAATGTCGAATGAAAGTGTGTCGTACACAATCTTCTTCAACGACTCTGCGTCTACATCCTCACCGAAGAATGCGTCAGCAACGACGTATGCGATCTCCTGTAGGCTCATGTCCTTCATGTTCTCGAAGAATGAGTCTGGAAGATGCTTGATTACCTCTGGCATGAACAATCCTTTGTCTGCCGCAAGTCCTTTTACAACGGCTTGCTGCAAAGTGGCTTTGTCTGCCTTTTTATTTGTGCTATAATACTTCATCTTTATTATATAAATTTAAGAGAAAAAGAATTATATTCTTATTCACATGTTCCTTTGTATAATAGTTCTATTGGAAATATCAAGTCCCAGTTTTTCCCCCATACAATATTTCCATTTTCCAATTTGAATTTTTTGAAGTGTTTCTCCTCTAAATATTTATTGTATTGAGGATGAGGATGCTTTTGGATAAACTTTCCAATATTCACTAAAGCCGTATGGTTGTCGTTAAATGTAAGCAATACTGACAACGGGCTTTCATATTGTGCTGATGTTATGTATAATGCTTCCATTTTTAAGATCAACATACCACAAATTTCTATTGGTTATTCTACGCTCGCCCTTGCGGGCTCGCGTTGGCGGATGGGTTAGGGAGTTCCTCCCTTAACAATCCTTATTTTATTTGCCAACAGAATTTAGTCGTCAAGCAGAGCTTTGATGAACTCGTCACCTACCAATGTGCCGTATGCACCGTCTGCACAAGAGAACTCATCGTATTTCTTCACGTCGTCACCGTCTACTCCTGGTTTGTAGATCAGGAATGGGATAGGTGCCGAGATATGCGTTTTGATGCGGCATGGAGTAGGATGGTCTGGAAGGATAGCGATTGCCACTGGTTCATTCCAATTCTTCACCTCTTCATAAATCGGTTTGACGATTCTGTTCTCTAGATACTCCACCGTCTTCAATTTCAAATCCACATTGCCTTCATGTCCTGCTTCATCGCTCGCCTCTATGTGGAGATAAACGAAGTCGGATTTCTTCAAAGCGTCGATAGCTGCCTGTGCCTTGCCTTCGTAGTTGGTGTCATACAATCCCGTCGCACCTTCCACTTCAATGATGTCAAGACCAGCGTATTTGCCGATTCCACGGATCAAATCGACAGCAGAAATGACAGCTCCGCTCTTCACACCGTACTCCTCTTTCAATGTCTTCATCTGAGGCTTGTATCCTGCAGACCAAGGCCAGATGCTGTTGGCTGGATCTTTTCCTGCTGCGACGCGAGCCTTGTTGACTGGGTGGTCGGCAAGAATCTCCTGCGATTTGATGATAAGCTCATTTAGCAGATCCGCCGTCTTTTGTGCTTCTGGCACTTCCGCCTTTACAAGCACATCCTTGAATGGAGTGCCTGGCACGTCGTGAGGAGGGGTGCATTTCACTCTCTTATCACCACCTTTGATTTTCAAAAGGTGACGGTATGATATACCTGGGAAGAAACGTGTGATCTCGTCTCCAAGTTTTTCATTCAGATAGTCGATAAGCACGTATGCCTCTTCATCTGAGATGTGTCCGGCAGAGTGGTTTTTGATGATGCCGTTCTCAATACAGATTATATTGCAACGCATCGCCATCTCTCCTGGCTCTATGTCTACGCCCATGCTGGCTGCCTCCAACGAGCCGCGACCCTCAAAGACTTTGCGAACATCGTAGCCCAACACTTCAAGGTTGGCGATTTCGCTGCCTGGGTGGAATCCTTCAGGCACCGTCTCCAAAAGGCCACAACGACCTTTTTGTGCAAGCAAATCGATAGTCGGTATGTTTGCAGCCTCAAGTATAGTTTTATTTCCTAACGACGGAATACGCTCGTCAGCCATTCCGTCGCCAAGGATAATCAAATGTTTCATAATGCCAAAGAATCTTTATCTGATTATCTGATGTTTGCGATGCTGATGATGTCGGCGAAGACACCAGCGGCTGTCACAGCAGCACCTGCACCATAACCACGGATCATCATTGGATCCTTGTATCTTGCAGTGTTGATGATGATCAAGTTGTTGCTTCCCTCAAGATCGTAGAATGGGTGACGTGAGTCGACTGCCTGTAGGCCAACTTTTGTCTTTCCTTCATCAAGAGTGGCAACGAATCTCCAACGTTTGCCTTCCGCAGCGATGACTTTTCTCTTCTCTTCAAATTCAGCGTCGAATTTCTCAACCTTTGCCCAGAAATCATCAAGAGTGCCTTCGAAGAAATCATCTGGAATAAACAAGTTCTTCTCCACATCTTCCTGACTTACCTTCAATCCGCTCTCACGCGCAAGGATAACCAACTTTCTGATCACATCCTTTCCACTTAGGTCGATACGAGGATCTGGCTCTGCAAATCTTGCCTCCATAGCCATCTTGATAGCCTTGCTCAAAGGTATCTCCTCGCTGATTGTGTTGAAGATGAAGTTCAAAGTTCCTGAAAGGACAGCCTCTAGCTTCACGATTCTATCACCAGAGTAGATCAAGTCACCGATTGTGTTGATGATAGGAAGACCAGCTCCTACGTTAGTCTCGAACAAATATTTGATGCCTCTCTTACGGGCTGTATTCTTCAGATTGATATAGTTGTCGTAGTCGCCAGACGCTGCGATCTTGTTGGCACATACAACTGAGATGTTGTGCTGAAGCAAATCCGAATACATTGCTGCGATCGCTGGAGCTGCCGTACAGTCAACGAATACGCAGTTGAATGCGTTAAGCTCGAACAATGCCTTCTTCAACGACTCTGGAGTTGAGTCCTGACCCTGTGTCTTCAAAAGCTCGTTGTACTTAGTCAAGTCGACGCCGTTGCGATCCAAGATGAACTTAGAAACATCAGCCACACCCATCACGTTAAGCTTCACTCCGTTCTGGTTCATGATAAGTTCCTTCTGAGAGTGAAGCTGCTCAAGCAAGCTGCCTCCAACAGTACCTGTACCTACGACGAAGATGTTCAACTCCTGATATTCTGTCAAGAAGAATGACTCGTGGATTGCGTTCAATGCCTTCTTGATATTCTTCTTCTCAAGTACCACAGTGATGCTTGTCTCAGATGAACCCTGATTCATAGCAACGATGTTGATGTTGTTGCGTCCAAGAGCATTGAATAGTTTGCCTGCTGTACCAGTAGCGTTCTTCATGTTCTCGCCGACGATGACAACAGAAGCAAGGTCACGCATTGTCTGCACTTTGCAAGCACTCATTGAAGACAGGCTCTGGCTCAAATTGTTGAAGTATCCTTCGTATTCTACAGGGATACATACAGAGAATGATCCGCCTGCTGCTGAAAGAGAGAACACAGTGTAAGGCACGTGGTCGCTTTCAAGAACCATAGCCGATTCCGACACCAAACGAGGAAGATAGTCAGAAGGAAGACCTGAGAATGTATACATAACACAGTCATCCTGGCTTGCGATACCCTTGATAACTTTATCTTCAGGATTTGGAGTGGCTGAAATCACAGTTGTGTTACCGTTGCAGATATTCTTCATTGATAGAGGAATTTTAGCCTCTGCAAGTGGAGTAAGAGCGTCTGAGAACAAAGTTCCGACACCATTTATAGAAAGTTCTCTTGCCTCCTCGTAGCTCATGTGCTCGATAAGGTATGCCGACGTGATTTTTTTAGGATCTGCGCTCATGAACTCATCAGTAGTCTTCCACACCTGCACCTCCTGAGCACCCATCACTTTTGCGATGTAAGCGGCAGTAAGGTCTGATGAACCACGGCCAAGAGTGGCGATCTCGTCGTCATTTGTTCCGGCGATGAAACCCTGGCAAACAACAGCACCTTTGATTTTTGAGAATGCAGCCTTGATTTTCTCTGTTGTGCTCTCTTCATCGATTGAGTATCCGCAATCAGCGTCGCCTTCAGCGATGATGAAACGAGTCGAGTCAAGAACTCTTGCTCCGATCATCTCACCGACGATTACAGATACAAGACGCTCTCCGTAAGATAGGAATGTCGCAAGGATATTGTCTGTCCAGTCGCGGAAAATGGTTAGAGCCTGCAACATACTATCCATCTCAGCATAAAGACGGTTGAGTTCGCTAAGAGCAGCCGACTGACTGTCTGCAGGCACCACCTGACGTGCCAATTCGGTGTGACGGGTCTTCAAATCCTCATATCTGCTGATTATAGACTTAGAGTCGCCTGTTGACGCCTCTTCAACAATCTCCTCAAGGAGGTCAGTTACTCCGTCCATAGCTGAAACCACAACGATAGGGTTCTTTTCTGCTTCAACTATGCTTTTCACCTTCTTCAAATGTTCAGCGGAACCTACGATTGCACCGCCAAATTTTAGCACTTTCATATATTTATTGTAATTGTTTTACGAATGTATATTTTTTATCAATTTGCAAAGATACAAAAGATTTTTAGAAGGATATGGCATTTTGTAATTCAAAATTCAAAATGCGGAATGTGAAATGACATCATTTCACTAATATTTGGTATATCAAAGGATTCGGAATGGAGAAAAATCTGTGAATATCCGTTCTTTATTGTGAGTTAGATACTTGTATGAAAGTGAATTTATTTTATATCTTTGCCATAGTATAAAAACTCTAGAGTATATATGTGTATGAAAAAATTACTTTTTTCGGCTTTGATGGTATGCGCATCTACATTTTCGACATTTGCGGTCGAAGGAATGATAGGAATCAAGGCTGACAGATCCCAGGAGACATTCGCATTGTCGGATGTGATAAGTATTAAGGTTAAAAGTGGTAACGACGCTTCTATGTCGGTCAACAAGAACGATGGCACATCAATTGAAGGATTCCAGACTATCGTTTTCAATGTTGATTTGTCGAGTGCTGATAACAAATCAGCTGCACCGACAATCCAGGTGTACCCAAATCCAGTAGAAAGCACCATCTATGTGTCTGGTTTGGATAAGGATGCCAACATCAAGGTAATTGGTACAGATGGAAAGACAATCAAACATGTTTTAAGCCAGCAGATTAATGTGTCAGATTTGGCTAAAGGCATGTATCTTTTGAGTGTCGACGGAAGACTGATCAAGTTTATCAAGAAGTAAAATTTTGTTGCGGATAGGTTTCTAAACTCTCCCTGCTAAATTATTTGAAAAAAAGGAGCCATTAGGTCTCCTTTTTTTGTGTGTGATACGGGTTTCATTAATAATTCTTTTTAAAAATACATTTTTAACATATTTATGCATAATTATTCAATATTTAGGAATGTTTACACTTATTTAAAGATTTATTAACATTATTATGCCAAAAAACACAAAAATACGTAAAAACTAATTGTGAAAGTTTTTACCTTTGTGCCGTTTTATATTGTAAAATAGCGTATATTAATATCTCAAATGAATAATATTCAATATAACGTGTTAATATACAATATAAAGGAAAAATGATGTAAAAAAGTATTTTAAGACACAAGGAAAACTTGAAATATTTAGAATTATGAAATATATGCTAAACTCAATATGCAGAAAAATTGCAAAAATGAGAAATAAAGTTGTTAAGTTCTTAATTACATTAATGACGGTAATGGGTATTGTTCCGTCATTTGCCGAAGATGTAGAATATGATTTTACTGCACCGGAAGCAAATCCGTTTGTTTATTCGGGTGAAGAAAAGGAATTGATAACAGAAGGAAAGCGACTAGCAACGACTGTACCAGGAACATTTAAATATGCTCTTAACAGTAGTGATAAGGACGCGTTTGGTGATGACATACCAAAGGCTAAAAATAGCGATACTTATAAGGTATACTATAAGTATGTACCAACAGATGCAGCATTGCTAGAAACAGAGCCTGTGGAAATAGAGGTGACGATTGCTAAAAAGGAGGTTAATGTTATATGGGAAAATACGGAAGTTACATATAATGGTGAGGTACAGCAGCCAAAAGCTTCAATAAATACGGAAGATATAATAGATGGAGATGATGTAAAAGTAAAAGTAACAGGAGGAGGATCAGCGGTATTTACTTACAACGTAGAAGCGACTTTGGAGGGAAAAGAAGCAGGCAATTATTCGATTTCCACAAGTTCGGCAACGACAACTTTTACAATTAATCCGCGTAAGATTACAAAAGAAGATATTACTGCACCAATAGCAAAACCAAATTTGGTGTATACCGGTGAGCCACAGGAATTGCTAAAAGAAGGAGCATGTCCTTTTGGAACTGTGCAATATTCTCTAAAAGAAGATGCAGATTTTTCAGATGATGTACCGACGGCAGAAAATGCTGGTAAATATACAGTTTATTATAAGATAAAGCCTAACGCAGGTTATTCGGAGTCTGATACTTATGAAATAGATGAGATTATAATTGCAGCGAAAAATGTGACTTTATCGTGGACAAATTCATCACTTTATACATATAATGGAAAAAATCAAGGTCCAACAGCAGAGTTAGATCCTACAGAGATAGAAAGTGGAGACAATGTAGCAGTAGAGGTAACGGGAGAAAAAAAAGAAGTTGGCGATTACGTAGCAAAAGCGTCTTTATCAGGTGATGATGCAGGAAATTATTATATAGCAATAAAGGAAGCAAAGTTTAAAATTACTCCGAAAGAACTTTCTGTTATTTGGGGAACTACGACATTCACATATGATGGAGAAGAACATAAGCCAACAGCTTCGTTGAGTGGTATAGTAAAGGGAGAGGAAGACTTGGTGTCTGTATCTGTATCTGGTGAAAAGAAAGAAGTAGGAAATCATACAGCGACCGCAACTTTGGCAGGTACTGGTAAAGGAAATTACATTATTTCAGAGGGAGAAGATACAAAGGCATTTTCTATTTCTAAGGCTGAATCAACTGTGAAAACAGCACCGTCGGCAGTGGATAATTGGACTTATGATGGTAAGACTCATGCGTTGGTAAAGGCAGGAGTGGTTGGAGATGTGACAGGAACATTCCAATATGCTCTTGGTGAGACAGGAACCTTCGAGGATACTATACCAACAGTAAAAGATGCTGGAACATATAGTGTAAGAAGTCAGTTTATACCTACTGATACTACAAATTATAAAACGCTTGCATTTCCAACAATTTCAGTTGCGGTTGCAAAGAAAAGCGTATCTGTCAAGTGGGGAAGTACAGCGTTGACATACACAGGAGAATCGCAGGCACCAACAGCTGAGTTGGAGGGAGTAATATCAGGAGATGGTGTGAAGGCAAAGATTGGAGGAGCGGAGACAAATGTTGGAACTGGTTATACGGCGACAGTGACTTTGACAGGAAATAAGAAAGAAAATTATGTGATTTCGGATGGAACTGCATCAACGAAATTTTCTATCTCTTCTTCAAGTGTATATGATTATACAGCGCCGACAGCAAAAGAAAATCTGATATATAAAGGAGTTGCTCTACCATTGTTGAATGAAGATGGAGTAGGAAGTATTGCAGGAAATTTCAAATATGCATTTGGAGAAAAGGGAGCATTTGTAGATACTATTCCTACAGCGACAAATGCTGGCACATATAAGGTGGGATATAAGTTTATTCCTGTTAATAATGGTTATTCTCCAACAGAACCTGTCTATATTACAGTGACAATTGCAAAGAAGGAAGTCACTGTAGAGTGGGGAAGTACAACGTTGACATACACAGGGGTGGCACAGACTCCAACAACTAAGTTGACAGGAGTAGTACCAGGAGATGATGTGAAAGCAGTGATCTCTGGTGAGCAAACAGAAGTAGGAACTGGTTATACTGCGACTGCAACATTGTCTGGTGATAGTAAAGAGAACTATGAACTTTTGGAATCATCTGCGTCAACAGAATTTTCAATTGTGCAATCTAGTGTTGATGATTATACAGCGCCAAAAGCAATAGAGAACCTGATATATAATGGTTCAGCTCAGGAGTTGGTAAAAGCAGGTGAGGAAGGAAACATAAAAGGAAAGTTCGAATATGCATTAGGAGAGGAGGGTAATTTCTCCGAGAATATTCCAACTGAAACGAATGCTGGTACATACAAAGTAGGATATAAATTTATTCCTGAGAATGATGGCTATTCATCATCAGAACCGGTCTTTATTACAGTAAAAATTGCTCAGTTGCAGCGTTCATTGAAATGGGGAAATACAGAGTTGGTATACAATGGTAATGAACAAGCTCCAGAAGCTTCGTTGAAGGATGTGCTAGAGGGAGAAGTAGTGACTGTATCTGTGGCAGGAAAAAAGACAAAAGTAGGAAATAACTATACCGCTAAAGCAACATTGGCAGGAACTGATGCAAAAAATTATTCGATTGCAGGTTCAGATTCTATTAAATTTTCTATTATCACGTCTAATGCAAGTGATTTTACGGCACCAACAGCAAAAGAAAATTTGGAATATAATGGAAGTAAACAAGAATTGTTGAAAGCCGGAAAGGAAGGAAATATAAAAGGATCATTCAAATATGTGTTAGGAGATGGTGGTGAGATAGATACTATTCCAAATGTAAAAGACGCTGGGGAATATAAAGTCGGATACAAATTTGTGCCTACGGATGAAGGTTATTTGCCATCTGAATTTGTGTATGTTACAGTAAAAGTAGCAAAGAAGGATCCTGGTTTCCAATGGGGAAAAACAGAGTTGGTATACAATGGTAAAGAACAGGCTCCAACAGCAACATTGAAGAATGTGTTGGAGGGAGATTCTGTATCGACAATTGTATCTGGAGCAAAGGAAAAGGTAGGAAGCGGATATTCAGCGACTGCGACATTGACAGGAAGGGATGCAAATAACTATACGGTTTCAACAGCAAATGCGTCGACAGAATTTTCAATTATTCCGAATAAAATCGAAAAACCTGTATTTACTCAGACTGAGTTCACTTACAATGGTTCGGTAATTACTTTTGTAGAGAAGAGTGATAATTATACAGTCAAAGGAGAGTCAGGTGCAAAAGAACCAAATACATATTTGGTAAAGATTGCTCCAAGTTATGGTAATATCTGGAGTGATGCCACTAATGACACTATTGAAGTGACATTCAAGATTAATAAGATCAGTGTTGAAAAACCAGAGGCAGATCCAACAAAATTTGTATACAATGGAGATGTCCAGACTTATAATTTGTCTGAAAACACAGCATATACAATTTCTGGAAATAAGCAGAAAACGGCTGGAAACCATGTTGTCACAGTATCTCTAAATGATAAGAAACATTATGAGTGGAGTGATAATAAGAGCACTGAAGATAAGACGTATAATTTTATTATTTCAAAAGGCATTGTAAAATCACCAAAGGTAGACTCCGTTTTGGTATATACGTATGATGGAAAAATAAAGAACTTCGATATTACTATCGAGAAAGGTTCAGTATTGGCAGATTCAAATGCCACTGGAAAAGATGTTGGTATATATGTAAGAACCGTTTCTCTAGACATGGATGAAACAGGAGGTTATGAGTGGGATGACAATACAACAGAACCAATAACGTATAAGTTTGTTATCAACCCACAAAAAGTAGATATTCCGGAAGTGCCAGAAAGATTCTTTATTTATACAGGGGAAGTTTTCTATTTTGTTGTTCCTGAGGATACGGCAGCGACTCCAAGATATACTGTTTTCAAAGAGGTAGAATCAGAGGTAGGTCCGGGTACTTACACTGACACTATAAGACTTAATGATACAAAGAATTATACATGGTCGGACGGAACAACAGAAGAAATACCTATTGTCTTCACAATTGGAGATGGTAGAATAGAAAAACCTAATATTATTACAAAACCATATACATATACAGGAGAGGAAATTGTATTCTTGCGTTCAACTTCGGCGTATACGGTTGAAGGAGGATCAGGAACAGATGCGGGTTCTTACAATGTGTCTATCACATTAAAAGAAAACTATTCATGGCTTGATGGTTCTAAAACGCCGATAAACTATACGGTGAAGATTGTTGAGAAGGCAATCGAAAAACCTGTTATCAGTTCTTCGTTCATATATAATGGAGAGGAGAAATTCAGAATTCCAGAAAGTGAATACTATGAAATTTCTGGAGACTCATTCGCTACAGAGCCAGGAAAATATAAGGCAGTATTGTCGTTGAATACTAACTATATGTGGAATGATTCGACAAGGGCAGATTATACAATCAATACTGAGATCAAGAAGATATCTATTGATATTCCGACAGCAGATTCAACAGAATATGTTTACAACGGAGCAGAGCAGACGTATAAGATAACTGCGGATCCAATTTGTAAGGTGACAGGAAACAAACAGACAAATGCAGGAAACTATACAGTCAAGGTTTCTCTTGATTCACTTCATTATGTATGGTCAGATAATAGTGAGGCGGATAAAACATATAAGTTTGTGATTTCCCGTGCTAAGGTTAATGCACCTGTAGCTTCAAAGACCATATTTATATATAATGGTACAGAACAGCTATTTGACATCGCCAAGAATGACAAATATGTGATAAATCCAAAGAATGCTTCTGCAACTAACGTGGGAATCTATGAAAGAACAATTTCTCTTGTTGATTCATTGAATCATGTATGGTATGACGGTACTACTGCAGATAAAATTATCAAGTTTGAGATTGAACCGATTTCTGTTAATGTTCCTACAGTAGTGACTGAACATAAATATACAGGTTCTCCTATTGTATTTATAGAGGAGAATGAGGCATATACTGTTACTAATGGTGTTAAGACTAATGCTGGAGTTTATGATGTCAAAGTTACTCTAAATCCAGGCTACGTTTGGAATGATGGTTCTTCTGACGATAAATCGTATATCGTAGAGATTTCTTCAGTATATGTTCCAAAACCAGATGTAGTTGAGGCAACATATGTATACGATGGAAAGAGCCATAGCTTCGGATTTAATCCGAATGTGGGATATTCATTTGTTGGTGATACGGTGGCCAAGGAACCAGGAATTTACGAAGTAGTAGTCAAGCTAAATGAAAATTACGTATGGGATGATGATACTAAGGACGATATAAAATATGTCTTCACTGTATCAAGATCTGAGGTTTCAATTCCTGTCGCTAACACTTCTAAGTTTATTTATAATGGAAAGGAGCAGACTTACGCGATAGTAATACCTGAAGACTCATTATTCGCTGTCAGCAATAATGTTCAGGTTAATGCAGGTAAGTATGTTGTCAATGTTAGTTTGAAGGATTCTGTTCATTATCAGTGGGTAGATTCAACTACAGCTGATAAAACATTCGATTTTGTAATCAGTAAGGCTAAAGTCGCTCTTCCTACGTCTCCTCTCACTAACTTCATTTATGATGGAAAAGAGAAGAAGTTTGACGTTAACCCAAGTGATTTCTATACTGTGGCTGATACGAATGCCGTCGCTACTCAGACAGGAAAGTATATTCGCACAGCAAGTTTGGTAGATACTGCAAATTATGTCTGGGCAGACGAGACGGTTGAGTATAAGTCTATTGTCTTTGTAATCGGTGATGGTACTATTGAAGTGCCGGATGTAAAACTTGAGTACACTTATACTGGCGATACAATCATCTTTGTTCCGGAAGACGGTGCTTATACTGTAGTTAATGGAGCAAAGAGAGAAGTTGGAACATATAAGGTTGTTTTGACACCAACTAAGGGATACCGTTTGCCAAATGGACATGCTGATACGACATTTGTGATTGTTATCAAGCCAATCATGGTAGATAAACCAGAACTTCAGCTTGAATACACTTATAACAGAAAAGTAATCGACTTTAAGGTTCCGGTAAATGACGCATACGAGATTTCTGGACAAACATCTGGTATGGAATTAGGAAAATATAAAGTTAATCTTGATTTGCTTCCTAATTACATGTGGTCGGATAGTACTCTTGAAAGAGTCGGATATGTATTCTCAATCAACAAGAGACTTATAAATATCCCGCCAAAAGACACAACCAAGTTTGTATACAACGGAAAACGTCAGACATACAATATTGCTAAGAGTCCAGACTATAATGTACTTGGTAATGTCCAGGCTTATGCTGGTTCTTATGAGGTATCTGTTCTTCTAACTGATTTCAGTTATTCAACTTGGTCAGATTCTACAACTGAGGTCAAGACATATGAGTTTGTTATTGAAAAAGCAAAAGTTGATCTTCCTGAAGCTGTTCAGACATCATTCTCTTATGATGGAACTACTAAATATTTCGCTGTAACTGAGAATAGCAGATATGAGGTTCTTTCTAAAAATGCTTCTGCATCTGAGGTAGGTGTTTATGAAAGAACAGTTACTTTGAAAGACACTCTGAATTATACTTGGATTGATGGTTCGGTAACTGATAAGACAATAACATTCATGATAGGAAATGGTACAATTGAAGTGCCAGTTATACCTACTGAATATGTTTATAATGGAACTCCGATTACGTTTGTTCCTGAAAGCAAGGCTTATGTTGTGAATAATGGAGTTCAGTCAAATGCTGGCACTTATGATGTAGTTGTTACGTTGAAGGCAGGTTATGTATGGTCTGACAATACAGTAGAACCTAAGACATATACTGTAGTTATCAAACCTCTTGTAATTGAGAAGCCAAAGTTCCCTTCTACTAGCGTCTACACTTATAATGATTCAATTCATGGTGTTGTTATTCCTGATGTTGACGGATATACTGTCGACGGAATTACTCAGACTAAGGAGCCTGGTACTTATGAGGTCACTTTATCACTGCTTCAAAATTACGTTTGGTCTGATAGCACGACAGCTCCATTGAGTTATGTATACAAGATCAACAGAATAGTGGTAGATATTCCTGCTAAGAGTGACAGTGTATTCAAGTTTACTGGAACAGAAGTGACTTATCCGATAGCTGACACAGTTGATTACTACGTGGTGTCTGGTCATCATCGTACAAGTGCAGGTTTACATTACGTTACAATCGCATTGAGTGATTCTCTTCATTATATTTGGTCTGACTCGACAATCGCTCCAAAATATTATGAGTTCTTGATCGGTAAGTCTTTGGTTGATCTTCCGGTTGCGGTTGAGGACTCATTTGTTTTCGACGGAAATATCAAGTTGTTTGAGGTTGTGGCTAATGATAATTACATTGTAGAGCGTGATGGTAGAGGAGCAATAGATATTGGAGTGTATTATAGAAGGGTCTCACTTGTAGATACAGTCAATTTCTTGTGGGCAGACGGTACAGTCGAGGACAAGGTTCTGACATTCTATATCTTGAAGAGAATGGTTGATATTCCTAACAATAATCAGAGCACGTTCTATTATAACGGAGAACCGCAAACATATGAGATCTATATACCAGAGGATTCTTTATACACTGTCAGTGGAAATGTCCAGACGGAGGTAGGTGTTTATACTGTGTTTGTTAAACTTAAAGATGTAGTCAACTATAGATGGACTGATTCAACGTCAGCAACTAAGTTGTATACGTTTATTATTAAGAATAGCAGTTTCGATGTTTATTCAATAGCCCAGTCTCTTGACAAGATAGCTGAAACAACTCCTGGACATTTTACAGCGTTTGATGTGAAAGTCGTTGGTAATGTATTCAAATATTGGATCACTTGTGATTCTTTCCCTGCATTGAATACAGATACAATTTCGCTTGAGAATCATAACCCAACTTCGTTGGATGTATATATTCCTGATGATGTAATGCCAGGTGTTTATAATATCACTGTGAACTTTTTGTCTGGTACACTTGTACAAAGCAAGGAGGTTGAATTGAGAGTCAATTATCCAGATTCAAATATTTATGTGGTTTGGGATGATGTGTTGACGGTAGCAAATCCATCTGGTTTGTTTAAGACTTTTCAATGGTATAAGGATGGAGAGTTGATTCCAGGAGCCACAAAGCAGTATTACCAAGAGAAGAATGGTCTTGATGGACATTATATGTGTCAGGTAAATGATGATTTGTTTGTCGGACCAGCATTCTTCCATGTTGACAAACCACTTTGGATTAAGGCAATCGGAGGAGACGGTAAGGTTGATGTTGAGGTGATTGGTGATATTCCTGCTGGAACAAGTGTCGTAATCAATTCTATGAACGGAACCCAGATTCAAAAAGCTGATGCTCAACATTCGATGTCGTTTGACTTGGCACCAAACATTTATATTATTAAATTAATTGGTGCTGATGAGACAAAGAAAGTTTCTAATCAGTCGGTAAAAGTTCTTGTAAAATAATAATAAGATTGTCTCGCTATTTGTAAGACGGTTGGTATAACTCGAAAATTTCAAGTAAATGAAACGCTATATTCTCTTTATTGTTGCTTTGCTCTCTGTATTTAGTTTGACGGCACAGGAGAAGCCTAACGAAGCTGCCCCTAAGGCAATGGTTAAGGTGATATATCCGCCTATGATGGAGCAGAACAAGTTTTTGAGTATTTCTTTAGGTGGAGGAATAAGTACTTTGATGTATGATTTCCCTTATGGTAGTTCTGAAATGGGTATGGGTGGAAGATTTAATATTGATTATAATATTTTCTTTTCCCGTGTTTGTGGTATTTCTTTTGGCCTTGGTGGTTCCAAACTTAATTCTACAGTTTCTTTTGATGAGAATTCAAAATATACTACGGATATTCAAGTGCCAGTAATGGATTATAATGGAACTAAATCCAATTACGATGGAAAATGCATCACAACATTTTCTGGTTGGACAGAGACACAAAGTGTTTTTGCGTTGGAATTGCCGGTAGGTATCATATTCCGTGCACCGTTAGGTGATAAAGCAACTTTTCTTGCTGGTGTGGGAGCCAAAATGTCTTTCCCATTGAAGTCATCTTGTGAGGTTACAGATGGAAAGACTACAACATCCGTGTATGTAGAGAAGCAACTTAACGCGACTTTTGATTCGGTCCCTGGACAGGGCATTACAACATCAGTTGAGCATCCATCTGGTGAGTCTGAGACAAAATTAGTGTCTGCAAGTGGTTATCTTGATTTGAATTTGGTTCATAGAGTCGGTCGAATCCATTTGTTCTATGGCTTGTATGCTGATTATGGTTTGACAAGCATTGCAAAAAAGGAGAAAGCTTTAAAAAAGGCTATTGAATATAATGGTGTTTTGTCTTCAGATGCGGTAGAGAAAGTTAAACCATTATCTATTGGATTTAGAATAGGAGTAAAGATCCCTTGTCCTCGTTTGAAGGATCAGGATAGAGACGGTGTGATGGATATTTACGACAACTGTCCTAATACTCCTGTTGGTTTGCCTGTCGACACATGTGGATGTCCTCTTGATACGGATGGCGACGGTGTTTACGATTATCTTGACAGATGTGGTGATACTCCTAAGGGTGTTGTTGTCGACACATGTGGATGTCCTCTTGATACAGATGGCGACGGTGTGCCAGACCATCAGGATCAGTGTCCTTACACTCCTAAGAACACACCTGTGGATAATCATGGATGTCCATTTGATGCTGATGGCGACGGCGTTGCTGACCATCTTGATAAGTGTCCTAACACTCCTGAAGGAGTTAAGGTAGATCAGGACGGTTGTCCATTCGATACAGATGGTGATGGTATTCCTGACTATTTGGATAAGTGTCCTACTATCCCTGGTGTTGAGGCCAACCAAGGATGTCCGGAGGTTTCTGAGAGAGCAAGAAAGGCATTCAAGAATGCTGAGCACGGAATTGAGTTTGAGCCTGGTACTGCAGTCTTAGTACGTTCAACTTGTCACTATATTGATAAGATCATCTCAATCATGAGAGAGTATCCTAATTATCGATTGGTTGTAAATGGTCACACAGATTCAAGCGGAAGTATGGCTGTCAACTTGAAGATTTCTAAACGTAGAGCGATGGCGATTGTCGACTATATGGTTGAACGCGGTATCTATCCTTCTCGTTTGAAGAGCTTCGGTCATGGTGGTACTCAGCCAATTGGTGACAACAAGACGTTGAATGGAAGAAAACTTAACAACAGAATTGAATTCAAGGTTGAGTTTGACCAGTAATGAAAATTTAATATACTGAAAGAGACGGAGCAATCGCGTCTCTTTTTGTTTTGAATTTTATTTGATATAGAATCAATAATTTGCTGAATTTGATCAATATAATATTTTATGTTTAAGCGTCTACTTATTTTCTTTTTTCTATTTATATCGAATATTACATTGGCGAATATGCGTTCGCCTGAATATAGGTTTCTCACCAATAGAAATATTATAGTTGGTCCTAAAGATCAAGGAGAGTTTTATGTGGGATATTATGTTTATACGCGTTACGGACAGGATACAGTTTTGAATGATATTCCAGCATCGTTTGAATTGAATAAATTATTTCCTCAATCTGAGGAAGAATTGTTCAACCCCGAAGAACTGCCAGATTGTAGAGATGTCTTTGTCGCTGATACATCTTCTCATGACACAATATACATTTCAAATTGTCGGGCGGATTTGAAATCAAACAAATATGAAAATAGATTAGAGCTTTCAAATAACGGTTCGCTTTTTATTAGAAGAGACGCTCATATTTTTGATTTGAAGATTGATAGTGGCAGTTTATTCATATATGGAACAAAATATCTGAGTGTTGATAAACTGAAAATTGACAAAAGCGCCTATCTTTTTGTAGATGATCATTTCACATTGAATGTAATAGATCTTTCTGGTTATGGTGATATTATCAAGACTCACGAAGGAGTTCTTGATATTAAAATGATTAATAAGTCGACCAAATCTTTCTTTGGCAAATACATTGTTTCAAGTGGAGTTTTAAAATTAAACACGGAAAATTGTATAGGACAGAAGGGAGTTGAAGTGAGAAAAGGAGCTTCCCTTGTTAATAATGCGGACAATAAAACGGATCAATTAGTGGTTTCAGAGTATGGATCTGTTGTTCTTAATGAGGACTTGTATGTCAACTATGTTGATGTAAAAACAAAAGACCATAAAGAAAGACATTTGCCTGCAGGCATATATTCATCGGATGATTTTTGCTGGTTGAAAGGCAGTAATCAACTATATGTTTTAGAAGGAGTTGCTCAAACAGAGCAGGATTCAGTACTGGTTCCGACTGTCGAAAAGAGTTTTGAGGATAGTGTTATTTCTGCATTTCATCGTGTTGATTTGAATCTATTTAATCAGTCTTCTTCTCAAATATGTCGGTTTAATACGTGTACCAATGAGCTTATGAGCAAAGATTATGAAAGAGAAATGGTTATTTATTATCCGAATCTAGAGAAAGCTTATGTTACTTATGTTCCATATCATCAAGGTTATACAAAATTCATTATTCCAGATGATCCTTCTCAAGAAATAACAGAAGAATCATACGATGATAAGATTCTCATTACACAATTTATTTTGGTGATGATTCTCACAGTTTTGATAGAATCATTTGTATTTTGGATTTTCTATCGTAACAAGCGAGATGTCCGTATCGTTGCTATTACCAATGTCTTTACTAATTTATTGATGAATTTCCTTATTTTAGGAATTGCTAATGCACGACCAGGCACATACGAAGTTATAGGATATGGTTTTCTTTTAATAGTTTTGGAACCTTTAGTCTGGATCTTTGAAAGCATATTTTATTCTCGCAAATTATCAAAGACATGTGAACATTACAAACTAAAGGCATGGGGAGTTGCTTTCCTTGCTAATGTGGCATCTATATTGCTATATTTTCCTTTGTCTGACCTAATAAGAGATTTTTCACGGTTTGTTTGGGGCTTTTGATAAGATTTGTCCTTAACAAAAACCCTTTTATCACTACACAAAACATTTGTCTTTCCTGTTTGTGATTTTTCTCTACCTTGGTTAATGGTTCTTTTGTCTATTTTTACTGCCAGAATCTAATTATGATGACATGAAAACTAGACTTTTAACTACTATTGCATTAACATGTGGAATTACGTCGTTTGCGGCTGATTTCAATTTAAAGGTGAATCTTTCAGATAGTATTCGCCAAGTTACTCATTGTGCTTCTGGTGCTCTCTATGGTGTGACGGAACAGTATCCCGTCGACATCAATGCTATGATCGGACCTTTGAAGTCCAGAATGTTCTGTCAGCCTGGTGCTGGTGGACAAGGCAACCAGCATCCATACGGTGATGCCATTAAGGTGGCGGAGAGATTGAAGGGTACAGATGCTCAAGTGCAGATCACACTTCCTGACATCCTTCCTAACTGGCCTTATAAATGGCCAGGTCTTAACTCTTGGCTTTCTCAGGTGGAGGAGTGTGTCAACAGAAAGAAGGCATCCGGCCTTAAGAACTATCATAGTTATGTGATTTGGAATGAGCCTGATGGCACATGGAACTCATCGAATGGTGATTTCTATTCCACAGTATGGAAGCCAACATACCAAAAGCTTCGTCAGCTTGATCCAGATATGCCTCTAGTCGGTCCTGCCATGGCTTACTATTCTGAGGAAAGAATGGATAAGTTCTTGAAGTTCTGTACGGAGAACAATTGTGTGCCTGATATTATTTGTTGGCACCAATGGGGAAGTGGTGGTATTCCTGGTGCTGTCGAGAATATAAAGAAGCTTGAAAAGAAATATAATTTACCGGATCTGCCTATCTGTATAAATGAGTATTGTGCTGGATCAGATGCCAATACACAAAAATTTGAGGGTTGTCCCGGTTATTCTGTTCCGTTCATCGCAAAATTTGAACGTTACAAAATAGAGAGTGCTACAATCTCATGGTGGTTTACTCAATATCCCGGTCGATTGGGAAGTATTCTTACACCAAGCAATGAAAAGGGTGGAGGATGGCATCTATATAAATGGTATGGCGACATGGAAGGTTACATGGCATCTGTCACTCCACCAAATGACAGAAGCGAAGGATTGGATGGCTTTGCCGCTGTCAACAAGAAGATGCGTGAGGCAAGCATTATTTTGGGAGGAAATAATACAGGTTCAGTCGACGTTACTATCGATGGTATTCCTGAGTGGATGGGTAGTGAGGTCGAGGTCACAACGGAGGTTGTTACTTGGGAGAACAAGGATAAGGCTGTGGCTGGTCCGCAAACTCTTGCGACAGACATTTACACGGTTAATAATGGAAAAATTGTAGTGCCGGTGAATGTAACAAGCAAGCTCTATGCCTACCGTCTGTATATCGTTCCCGGTGAGGTTGTGCCAAGGACTCCATTCTTGGATAAACCACTTTCTATTCCTGGAACAATTGAGGCGGAATATTTTGATAACGGAAGCGCAGGCGTGGCTTATTATGATAAAGATAAGCAGAACCGTGGAGAAGGATATCGTTTGGAGACGGGAGTAGATGTGTATGCGTTGAAAGACAAACAGAATGAATATGCTGTTGGTTATGCTCAGAAAGATGAGTGGCTCGACTACACAGTAAATGTTGAGAAGGAGGCATACTATGATATCACTGCTGTATTGTCTTCAGGTGGTGAGCAATCGGGAATCCAACTATTGCTTGACGGAGAGAATATCACGGATGTGCTTCAAACAGCACCAAATGACAATGATTGGGAGAGTTATTTGGAAACAAAGACTCGCACCTTGACTAAGCTGCCACAGGGAGAGCATTCATTACGTATGAATATAGTGGGTGATTGGATCAACATTGATAAGTTTGTATTTGTTGAGTATGATCCTACATCTGTTGATCTTATAGATGCTTGCGAGACCCATACATTTGAGATTTATGATTCAATGGGTAGAAAATATGGTGAAATCACATCAAATCAAATTGATCTTTCAAAAAGGCTAAAGGAGAAAGGTTTTGCCAATGGCACTTATATCCTAAAGTCTTCGAAGATTGTTTTGAAAGTCGTTGTCGATTAGGGTATAAAAGGATTTAATTTTGAGAGAGGCTGCTTAATGTATTGCCTCTAGGGTTATCAACTAAAGAAGACGGTACTCATTTGATTTGAGCACCGTCTTCCTTTTTGAAAATATATCAGGAAACAATTTTTACAAATGAATATAAAGGGATGGTTTAACATCTATAAAATATTTATTATGTTGTAAAAAGCCGATGAAATCGCTAATTTTGAGCGTTGGTATGATTTTTGTATAGATTCAGTTTTTGTTTCGTTTCAAAATTTAGTTTCTATTCATATAATATAACGGAAAAAAATGCTATATTCGCTTTCCAAACATCGTTTAATAGCACAATATGGTAGAAGTTGAGATTAAGAGAGTTGGCAGTTCCAACAGAGAATTACCTAAGTATGCCACAGCAGGGTCTGCAGGCTTTGATTTGTGTGCCTCTATTCCAGCACCTGTTGTGATTGCTCCTGGTGAACGTCGTCTGATTCCTACAGGTATATCGATAGCCCTTCCGGTTGGCTTTGAAGCTCAAGTGCGACCAAGAAGTGGTTTGGCTCTTAAACATGGCATCACTGTTCTCAATAGTCCAGGCACTATTGATTCAGACTATCGTGGTGAAGTTGGGGTGATTCTGATCAATCATTCCAATGTTGATTTCACTGTTAATGATGGCGACAGAATCTGTCAGATGGTGGTGGCGAGATACGAAACTGTATCGTGGAAGGAAGTGAGCGAGCTTTCGGAAACAGAGAGAGGAGACGGAGGTTTCGGTCATACAGGTGTTTAATAATTCAGACTAATGAAATGAAGAAGAACTTATTTGTCATATCTGCTCTTTTGTTTTCGATGCTTTCCGCATCTGCAGTCAAGCATTCTGTACAGGATCTGAAGCAGACGGAGTCGACGTTGGAGTTTAGCCAAAAGAGTCCTGATGCCGCTTTCAACTACTATTTTTATGAGGCATTGCGTTTTAAGCAGCTGCAGAAATATGACAGTGTGATTTATTGCCTTGGCAAATGTGAGGATATTTATCCGATGAATCCTCAGATTCATTTTGAAAAAGCTCGTGTCAATGTTACTTACAACCGTCTCCCTGATGCTATGAAGGAGATAGAGACAGCGATAAGTCTTGACTCTACGGAATCTTCGTATATAGACATGGCGATGAATCTTTCATACGAAATGAAGGATTTACCCAAGGCAATCCATTATGCAGAGAAAATGCATGCTTTGCGTCCTGACAAAAACTACTATTTGATGACTCTTGCTTCTCTTTATGGAGAAAACCGTCAGGCAAAGGAAGCTCTTGCCACATTGGATGAACTGGAAAAGCAGGTGGGAATGTCGCTTGACATCACAAAGTATAAGTTCGCAAATTGGATTTCTGGTTTTCACAACACAAAAAAAGCGATTGCGGAGTATGATAAACTAATTGCCGCTTATCCTGCGGAACCAGAGTATATCAATGCTAAAGCTGATGCATATTCATATTTAGGAGATTTCAAGAACGCAGAGAAAACGTTGAAGAACGGATTGAAAAAAATGCCGGACAGTGGTTTGTTGCGTTATGAGATGTGTATGTTCTATATCGCGAAAAAGCGTAATCTAAAGAAGGTAGATAAATATCTTGATCCTGTTTTGGAGAGCCGTGATATCGAATATGAGCAAAAAATGGCGATTCCAGCTACTCTTTGGCTTGACAGCACATCTCGTTATCTGGTGACAGAGTCTCGTCTTCTCAAATTGATAGATATGTATCCTCATGAATCGTCGACTTATGCTTTGCTTGTTGATTATCTTTCAAGCAATGGTCGCACGGGAGAGGCTTACAGTCTAATCGAAAAAAGTTTGGAAGCTGATCCGTATCAGGAGGATTTGTGGAATACTTTGATTCTCAAATATGCCGTCGAAAATAATCTTCCATTAGCAGAGGAGAAACTAAAGAAGGCGGCAGGCTATTTTCCAAACAATAGTGATTTCGCATATCGTTTAGGTAGATTATATTATATCAAGGGAGATACTGTCAAAGGTGAGCCATATTTGCGTAAGGCTGCGGAAATAGCAAAACCTACGGATATCTATCTTGCGTCAGGCATTCTTGGAGAGATAGGTGACATCAATATGGCTATGGGAGATACAGCAAAGGCGATGAGCGCATATGAGGAAGCTCTAGCTTTGAATCCCAATGCGGTGTCTGTGCTTAACAATTATGCCTATATGCTTGCGGTCAAAGGAATAGATTTGGACAAGGCAGAGAGAATGAGCGGAAAGACGGTAAGCGTTGATCCTAACAGCGCTGTTTTCCTCGACACTTATGCATGGGTATATTTCAAGAAGGGTGATTATCAGATGGCTCTTCTTTATATAGAGCAGGCGTTGGCGAAGATTAGCAGCGACAATGCTGAACTGTTGGAGCATTATGGTGATATTCTTTATAAGACGGGAAATATAGAAAAGGCTCGTGAAGAATGGAACAAGGCTCTAGTGGCTTGTGATAAAATGAATATCAAGCCGTCGGGAAATCTTCAGAAGAAGGCTTCGACGGGAGTTTATGTAGAATAAGTAACTTCGAATAATATGCAGAAAATTGTAAGAATATTTTTGGCTTTGGCGATGTGTCTGTTTGTTTCATCGTGTAAGACTAAAAAGAATGACACGACAACAGAAACTGCCCGTGTTTCTACAAAAAGCGAAGTCTTTCGGACTTTAAGTATCGATAAGATGTCGTTTTCATTGACTCTTGCAGGCACAGAGTTGAATTCTTCTGGCTCTATTCGTATTGCCCGTGACAGTGTGATTATCTGTTCTATCATGCCATTGCCTGGTATGGAGTTCTTTAGAATAGCAATCAATAAGACAGGAGTCATAATGATCAATCGTGTGGATAAGAAGTTCGTTTCTGTCACATATGAGGAAATGCGTAAGAAAGGGATGGATTTGAATTACTCGGCTTTTGAGGCGATTCTTACAAATCGATTGTTCCTATATGGTGAGGATTATTTCCCTAAGTCTTCTGATTTTGGAGCGACGGAAATGAACGGTCGTGTCAAGTTGACGCGTACCAAGGGAAATGTACTTCAGGAGTTTGAGTATAATTCAAGTAAGGAGTTGTCTTCAGGCTCAATAAGCATTGGCTACGACTATTTCACAGAGTGGCGTTATTCAGACTACTTCAATGTGAAGAACATCCGTTTCCCACGTACCACATTCCTATCTATAAAGAAAGGAACGGTCAGACGTGATATCACGATGACAGTGGAGAATATTGAGCTTGACAAGGATAGAAACTTTGAGGTGAAGATACCTACTTCTTACCAGAGAATCTCAATGGATGAGTTTTTGAAGACTTACTAATCAAACTATTATAGGTAGGGAAGGCACAAGATGTTTCGTGGAGGAAAAAAAACGCTGGTTAAACTTATGTTGACACTTATTGTTGGTGCCGGCATATCTTCGTCTACTCCAGTGTGGGGTCAGAAAAAATCGGCTCAAACGTCCAAAACGTCCTCCAAAACTTCAAAAAGCATCAATTCTCTGAAAAATGAGCAGGAGAAGGTGCAGAAGAATCTGAAACGTGCTCAGGATAGCCTGAAGAACACACAGCTTTCCACTAAGAAAGCCATGCGTGAGGTATCCCGTCTTGACCAGGGAATTGAAGAGAGGAGCAAACTGATTCAAAACAAGAATGAGGAGATACAGTCGCTTCAGGAAAATATCTCATCACTTGAAAAGGATATTTTGAGGTTGGAGCTCGAGTATGCGAGCAACAAGGAAAAATATGTCGACTTGATTTACCACGCATACGTGAAAAACTCATCGTATTGCAAACTGATGTTTGTCCTTTCTGCTGAATCTTTTAGCCAGGCATACAGAAGATTCCGTTACATACAGGATTTTGCAAGTATGCGTAAGTCTCATGCAGATGAGATTGGCAGAAACAGGGATGATTTGGTGCTAAAGCGTTCTCAACTTACAGAACAGAAATCGCAATCCACACTTCTTGTGCAGGAACGTGAGGCAGAAAACCAGAAGCTGATTGAAGAAAAGGATGAGCAGAACCGTCTTCTTGCATCTTTGAAAAACAAAGAGAAGGAGTTTGCTGCTGAACTTGCAAAACAGCAGGCTACGGCAGAAAAACTGGATCAGAAGATAAAGGAATTGATCGAGAAAGAGGCAGAGGAGACTGCAAAACGTTTGGCAAAGAAGAATGATGAGAAAGCTAAAAATCAGGTAAAAACTGAAAACAAAGCCTTTGAAGGATCAAAAGGGACACTCCCGTCTCCACTCCCTGGCTCACATATAACAGGAAGATTCGGTATACAGTTCCATCCTGTCTTACGACATGTGAAGACCAACAATAAAGGCGTTTATTGTACATCTGAAGCTGGAGCTGTTGCAAAAGCAGTTTATGAAGGAGAAGTGACTCAATTATTTTCTGTGCCAGGAAGCAATACAGCCGTAATAGTTCGTCATGGGAATTATCTTTCCGTATACTCAAATTTAACAAAGATCTTTGTAAGGAAAGGTCAGAAAGTTATGGCAGGCGACAGAATAGGTAGTGTGTATGAGGATGAGAATGATGATAACAAGACAACACTATTTTTTCAGATATGGAAAGAAAAAGAGTTACAGAATCCAGAGGAATGGATAAAAGGATGGAAAAGAAAACAATAATATGATAATAACGAAAAGGTAAAAATATGGAGCAGCAAAACAACAATGAAGAATTAGATCTAGTTTGGCTATTCAGAGCATTTTATGAAAGATGCAAAAAAGCAAAGGAATGGTTTAAGTGTAAGGTAAGACATGCGTTACGTTTCGCATGGAAGAAAAAAATTGCTTTGACAATCGCTTTCTTAATAGGTGTTGGCGGTGGAATTTACCAAAGTGTTAAGGAAAACTATTTCACAAAGTATACACTTGAGTCTTTGGCATTTTTGAAAACTACAAGTGCCGACGTGTGTGACGACTTGTTGGAGTCGTTGAATCTGTTCTGCAAGAAGAAGAATTATACAAAAGTTGCAGAAATGATGGGAATGGTTGATGAAAATGGAAAGGTGACTAAAGAAGGACTCACTGCTGCGTCTAAACTTAAGAAAGTTTCCTCATATTTCTGGATAGACGACCGTCATTCTGGAGCTCCTACCGAGGTAGATAAGAATGGAAGATACTTAAAGGATACTTCTGTGGTGAGAATTTATGACAGACTTCAGGTGGAGATTGTCACTTCTGAACTGCCAGTTGTCGACACAATTAAAAATGGATTGGTTCATTATCTTTCGACAAATGAGGAGGTGAAGAGAAATTATGATTCAAGACAAGAGATGCTTAAGAAGATGATTGTTCAGTATGATGCTGAGGCTGGAGTGCTTGATTCTTTGCGTCGACAGGAGTATTTCTCTGAGGCATACAGAAAGAAAACAATGCAGATTGATGGTCCGATGATTGTGTCTGAGAGTAACCGTCAGTTGTTTCATGATGATATCCTAAAATTGAAGAATAAGAGTTTTGACTGTGAGATTGAGCTGCAGAAAAAGGTTGCCAGTGTATACTTCAACCGTGATTTTGCAATTACTTCAACATCTCCGAAAGTTTTGACATTGTCATTGATTTATGGAGCTATAGCTTATGTTATCGCTTTCATCATTTTAGGTTTCTTTGACAAGAGAAAATCAATTAAGAAATATCTCGAGTCGGAAGATGAAGATTAAAATCCAGATATAAAAGAAAGATGAATCAAAAAGTATATATCACTCAGAATCTTGTTGAGGATTTGCGTAAGGAGTGTGACGGACGTGCTGCTAATGGAGTCTTCTTTTTGGTAGACGAGAATACTCGTAAGCTATGTTTGCCATTACTTATGAAAGATGAATTTTTCGGCAAGGTGACAGTGATAGAAATTAAGGCGAACGATGACCACAAAACGTTGGAAAGCCTAGCAAGTGTGTGGACATCTTTGCAGAAGAATGGAGCCACACGTAAGTCGATTATGATCAATTTAGGCGGTGGAATGGTCACAGACCTTGGTGGCTTCGCTGCTTCAACCTTCAAGAGAGGCATGGAATACGTGAATGTCCCTACTACTTTGTTAGGTGCGGTTGACGCTGCGGTTGGAGGAAAGACAGGCATCAATTTTGGTGGACTGAAGAATGAGATAGGTGTCATCAACTCAAGCAAGAGTGTGGTGATCAATGCTGATTTCTTCCGTACACTAGATGCGATAAACCTTCGTTCTGGCTATGCTGAGATGATCAAACATGGTTTGATTTCTAATAAAGAGATTTGGAAACATATTTTGTCGTTTGATTTGGAGAATGTTGACTACAATCGTTTGTCGGAATTGCTCCTTGAATCAATTTCAGTAAAGGAAAAAGTCGTTGAAATCGATCCTACTGAGAAGGGACTACGTAAAGTGTTGAATTTCGGACATACTGTTGGCCATGCGTTTGAGAGTTATGCGATGGAAACTGGCAAGCCAGTGCTTCATGGTTATGCTGTCGCTTGGGGTATGATATCCGAACTTTATCTGTCGTATAAACTTCTTGGTTTCCCCAAGGAAACATTGTCTACTGCGGTCAGAATGATAAAGGAAAATTATGGGGCATTGCCTATAAAGTGCGATATCTATGATCATCTTTATGATCTGATGACACATGACAAGAAGAATGAAGGAGACGGAAGAATACTATTCTCTTTGCTTAAAAACATCGGTGAAATCGAGATAAATGTTGCTGTTTCCAAAAAAGATATTCTTGATTCACTTGATTTCTATAGGGAGACGGTAGGCTTAGCATAAGTGTTGAGACAAATGAGTTATAAGATAGAATATAATCATAAGGGAAAGATTTCAGGCAGGTTTGAGTTGCCAGCATCAAAAAGTATCAGCAATCGTGTGCTTATTATCAATGCTCTTTCTGGAAGTGACAAGAGTGTAGCCAATCTTGCCAAGTGTGATGACACTGACGTGATGGTGAAGGCATTGACTTCTGATTCACATCTTGTTGATATAGGAGCTGCCGGCACATCGATGCGATTCCTTACCGCCTATTTGAGCATTAAGCCAGGAGAGTGGATAATCACAGGATCGCAGCGCATGAAGGAGCGCCCGATACAGATTCTTGTTGATGCATTACGTTCGATAGGTGCGGATATAGAGTATGCTGAGAATCAAGGATTCCCTCCGTTGAAGATATGTGGAAAAGAGATAGAGGGAGGAGATGTTGATATAGACGGAAGTGTGAGCAGCCAATATATTTCGGCTCTGATGATGATCGCACCGATGCTGAAGAATGGTTTACGCATTCATCTGCTGAATGGAGTGGCGTCTGTGCCATATATCAATCTTACTTTATGGATTATGAACCAGTTTGGAGCGGATGCCTCATTTTCTGGAAATATAATAGAAATTAAACCAACAAAATATAAACCGATTGATTACACCGTCGAATCGGATTGGACAGGAGCTTCATATTGGTTTCAGATAGCAGCATTGGCAGATGTTGATGAAATCTTTCTTCCTGCCCTTTTTGAGAATACAATGCAAGGAGACGGAGTGTTGGGTGATATTTTTTCTCATTTAGGAGTTTCCACAGAGTTTGTTGACGGAGGTGTAAAGCTTCGTAAGGATGAAATAAAAGATGAGCCCGATGTGTTTGAATGGGATTTCATTGATTGTCCTGATTTGGCACAGACAGTGGTCGTCACTTGTTGTGTGATGAACCGCAAATTTAGATTCACGGGATTGAAGAGTTTGAAAATAAAGGAGACAAACAGAATTCTAGCTTTACAACAAGAACTGAAAAAATTTGGTTATATTCTTACCGAGCCAGAAGAGGGAAGCTTGGAATGGAATGGGAAAAAATGCGATGAAGACGCCAATATTTCCGTCGATACATATAAAGATCACAGAATGGCAATGGCATTTGCACCTATTGTTTTGTGTCATGCTCCATTTATGGTGAATGAACCTGAAGTTGTTTCGAAATCATATCCAGACTATTGGAAAGAGTTTGGAAAAATTGAAGGAATAAGAATAGAATAGTATAATGGATTTATGAAGAGACGTAATTTATTGGCGTCTCTTTTTGTAGTAATTTCTTTTTGTGTTGCATAGCAATAAAAAAATAGAGCGTTATATTCATTATAACAAAAAGCAAATTACTACCTTTGTATCATAATTGTAAAATAGTGAGAAATTATGAAGAGCGTTGAAAATTTGGTAGCTGAAAAGCTTTTGAAGGTAAAAGCGATCAAGGTGCAACCATCTAATCCATTCACATGGGCAAGCGGTTGGAAATCCCCAATATATTGTGACAACAGAAAGACATTGTCTTATCCTGACGTACGTACATTAATCAAGATAGAGATCGCAAGAATCATTCGTGAGACATATGATGATGTAGATGTTGTAGCGGGAGTTGCGACAGGAGCTATCGCACAGGGAGCGATGGTTGCTGATGAATTAGGATTGCCATTCGTATATGTACGTTCGGCTCCAAAGGATCATGGTTTGGAGAACCTTATAGAGGGTGATCTTAAGCCAGGTCAGAAAGTAGTAGTTGTTGAGGATTTGATTTCAACTGGAGGCAGTTCGTTGAAGGCTGTGGAAGCATTGCGTAAGGATGGATGTGAGGTTGTAGGTATGGTTGCGATTTTCACATATGGATTCCCTCTTGCAGAGCAAAAATTCAAAGAGGCTGGCGTACAGCTAACAACGTTGTCTAATTATGAGGCTGTGTTGTCACATTTGGTAGATACTGATTACATCACTGAGTCTGACCGTGCCACATTGCAGGAGTGGAGAAAAGATCCAGCAAACTGGAAGATTTAATATATATATGGAGTCATACGTTAGTGGAGTAAAGGCAGCTCAGGGTTCTGCAGAGCAAGTGTTCAAGGTGTTGAGTGATATGAATAATATCCAGCGCATCAAGAGCAGAATAGAAAGTAAAGTGCAGGATCTTCAAACTACTACTGATACTTGCTCTTTTTCTGTTTCACCATTCGGATCCGCATCTGTAAAGATCACATCGCGTGAACCAAACAACACGGTCATCTATGAATCTGTGAATTCACCGATGGCGTTCAAGATGTGGGCTCAGATTAAGGAGGTTTCTCCTACACAGTCTGCAATCAGACTAACTCTTAAAGTCGACCTGAACTTTATGTTAAAGAGTATGATAGGTGGAATGTTGGAACAGGGAATTGACAAAGTAGCTGATGCGATCGCAAAGTTGCCTTACAGTCAAATCAAGTAAAAAAAGAAGAAATGAAATATGTCGGCACTAATTTTGGTGCCGACTTTTTATGTTCATACCAACCAATACATTTATGAGTATCTTCGATAAAGTAAAGAGTGTATTTTCCGACGATTCAGGTAACAATACAAATGAAAAAAACAGCGAACAAAATAATCTGACACCTGTTCAACTTTTTGAAAATGTGTTGATTTCTTTTCCCATTGAGTATAAAATCGAAAAAATGGATGAAAAGGATGGCTCTATTTTTGAATATGAATATCAGGGAGGACATTTTGTGACATATGTTTATAATAGTGCACGTTTTTCACATATTATATTCCCTGGTATCGCATCTGACAATCTGGAATACGCGTCTCTTTATGCGGAGGTATGCAACAAATTAAACGGATTCCTTCATCCTGTAAAGTTTATCGCAGGCACGACGGAGGATTCTGTTCATCTGGATATTATTTCAACTGTTCCTCTTTTCACTACATTACCTGATTATAAGGATTTTCTTCAGTCGATTTTTGCGGAGATTTTCCGTTCAAGCCGTCATGCTGTCGACAAATTGAAGGAGTATATGAATGAGGCGGAGATTGATGAGCAGAGTGAGGATGAATATGCAAAACTCTGCAATTATAGGAAGACGCAGTTGCTTAGAGAAAAAGAGTTGTCGCATGACACTCAAAATCCGTTTAAGCGTGGAAGATATACTGTTGAGCCGTATGTGACTTTGGAGTCGTATCTTAAAGAGATTTTTGATATTTATATTGACTCTGTGGCTATGCTTGAGATCATTGGAGATGATGTTCAGAGAATAGAAAACGTCGATGAAATCAAGAAAAAACTAATATTATCGCCTGTGGTTGATTATTCAGATGATGGCAATGTAGAGGTATCACGTATGGCGGCAACTATTCTCGTCTACTTGAAAAGCGACGAAGACGATAATTCATTTGGAAATATTCTCACAATTCATCTTAGGGTGGAATCGGAGACAAAGGATGTTGTGCTTGTTCGTGCTTCTTCTGTTCTACCTCCTCAGGGAGAGACAGCGAAACATTCTGTGGAATCAGAGATGCAGGCCCATACACTTTTGTTAGGTGTTGATACCCGTACAAGCAAAGAAAAAATCGATGAATTCGTATTTATGCAGGCAGATGCTGAAGACAAAGTAATGTCTGGTAAGGAAGATGAATTAACTGATGCTCAGCGTGCGATTTTCTTCAGTGAGAATAGCGTGATAGGCTACGAACTCTATTGGGCAAATAAGTATTGTGATGCAAGACGTACGCTTGATGCTCTGTCATATTTCAAACATTCGTATGAGTTGATGGAAAAGTCGCGTCACATGGATAAAGGTGAGAATGAAAGATGGCTTTTCTATCATGTCGCTTTCTTGATAGGATATTGTTATCTTGATTTAAATAATCCAGAAATGGCATATTTCTATCTTGATGTGTCTCGCGTAGGATTGGATAGAATAGTAGATCATGAGGAGTATATCAATTGTCTTGTCAATCGTGGAGATTTCCGCACATTGTCTCTTCTTGATAATGTTATACAGAAGTATGAAGAGAGCAGGAGTCAGTTCGAAGGAAATGAGCGTATGATAGCTCATTATCATTTTTTGCAGCGTCGACGTTCGTATGTTTTGATAGATATGGGTGAGTATGGAAAAGCGGAAGCAATTTTAAAGAAACTTCTTGATGTGGAAGATTCCAAGGAATTCGCGCTCAATGAACTTGCGATTATTCAGAGACGTAAAAGAGAACAGTAGAGAAGATACAAATATTGAATAGATAGAGTAGGGCAGGAATCAATCCTGCCCATTTTTATAGTTATAAAGTTATTTCAATTTCAGGCAATCCCAACATTTTCCTGTAAAGGGCGATGTAAGCCTTTATATGACGCTCGTAAGAGTATGTGTTGGCATATTCCTTTTCTGCCTCTGCACGGCTTGAATCCGCATAAAATTCAGATATTTTATCACGAACCAACGTCGCCATATATTCAGGGTCAAGATCTTTCCATACATATGCATGGGTGGAGCAGATTTCTGGTAGGGAAGAATAAGGCGATGAAAAGACGGCTTTTTTGAAATGCATGGCTTCAATGATAGGAAGTCCGAATCCTTCCAGACGACTAGGGAACATCAAAGCGGTCATATTCGCGTAAAGCCAATTTTTCTCTTCGTCTGTTATAATGCCAGTGATTGTGACGTTGTCAATTTTTTCATTTACGACTCTGTCCTTAAGTTTTTGAGCATATTCCCCGCTTGTGCTTCCACACACATAAAGCTCGTATTCTGGGAGGAATTTCATCATATCCAAAAGTACATGGATGTTTTTTTTCTCTCTTACTGCACCGACTGCACAAAGAAACTTTTTGTCTGGTTTGATGAATGATGGTTTTGTCCTTTTGTCGTTGCTGGTATCGCGCACCCCATTGAGTATGACGTCGAAAGGTTTTTCTCCCTTTATTTTACAATTGTTGAGTACTTCCTTTTTGGCAAAGTTGGAAATGGCGACAAGATGATGGGCATTATTGATTTTCTCACAAACAGCATTCAAATACTTTTGTGCTTTTTTCTCATTCTTCTCGTAAAGGAAATTGAGATCATGTATTGTCAGAATACGTTTTGTGGATTTGTTGTGCGGGCAATCGCGATATAATTGGTGCACAGAATGCCAAAGATCAAAATGACGAAATATAAGGGAAGGAAACACTTTGTAGATTGATCTGTGTTTTAGATAGCCCACTCTGTCTCCATAAGCATTCATTTGTTTTTTTCTGACAAGAAAATTGAAATGCATATCTGGTATGTCTATCTTCGAAAAAATGTTGGCATACATTCTTTCAATTTCACCAAATCCTGAATGCTCATCAAGATCCATAAGATCAATAAGTATTTCCTTTTTCATATCCTATCCTATTTTATGTAGTTTTGCCAAAATGGCTTATGTTTTTCTAATGTCCATGCATGTGTCCCAAAAGGAAGTTTATTCCCAATTATATCCATACATTTTTGAGGAGAACATTCGATGCTAAAATTCAACGCTGTTTTCCAATCAGGCTTTTTTAGCTTGTCGCTTCCTTTAAGCTCAAAAGACAACCAAAGATCCTCAGGATAAAAGTCCTTTTCATCGGATAAATCACTATCGATTTGTTGCCTGTATTTTTTAGTTATGTTTTGGAATTTGCTGACATTTCTTAGACAAAGACCACCGTTCCCGACTTGATACCATTGACTGTGATGTGGATTAGTTCCTCTATAGCGACGAAGATAAAAATTTAGTTTGCACCATAGTCGTTTCAAACAGCTCCAATATTTGTCTTTGTCTGGAACAAATGGAGCTCCCACATAGTCGAATCCAGCATTTGCCCATCGGCAAAGTTCATCGCTGAATATATAGGTGTCTAATTGGTTTATCAATATATATTTGTAGTCTGAGAACGTATCATAAAACGAGCATGAAAGAACAAGTTTGTTGTATGACCTCAAACTGCTGAAATTGAAGCTCTCCATTGGACGTTTGATGAGTAGTGGATAATCTTTACATACGTCAGTAATGTCAAGAGATTCTGGGTATATAGCAATGACATCGTATCCAATCATCACTTTAAAAAGTTGATTTAAGCAAATTCTGTCATCTTGGGAAAGAGGCAGTTTGTAAATTGGAACGATAATGGCAATTTCATTTTTCTCTATCATTGTCATGACGATGTTTGTGTAGAGGTTCAATCTTCATGTTCCTGAACAATGCATATCCGCTCATATCATTGAATGTTTTTGCATTGTTAAGCTTCGCCTGTAAAAATAGTTTGCTCGAAGTAGCTTTGGCGGGTCTTATTTCTATTTGGTTTGTTTTTAAATGTACCACTTTTGTTTGTGCGGGAACGATTATCAGAGAGTCTGATTTCCATACGTCTCTTTCATTCAAATCTAATTCCTTTTCACCGTATATTCTGCTTGTGAACAATTGTTGTACAGCCATGACTATTTTTTCTGCATTGAAATCTTTGGAGATAAAGTAGTCTGTAGTAAAAATAAGGGTGTCTGTAGTATTTATATAAGCATAATCTCTGATATCTAAAGCAAAGTCTTTAAGAGTATGTATAGTTCCGCTTTCACCTTTGCATATAATCATATCGATATCCTTGTCAGAGACGTTGTTCTTTTTTAATCCTTTTTTAGTGAATTTACTATTACTGTAGTTTGTCGTTTCAATTTGAGATTTAGAAGAGTATTTTTCTACTGATTTATATGAATCTTTTGCGATAATTCCTGAAAATACGATTGTGACAATAGTAGGAATGACGAATGTGAGTTTCGGCAAATTATAATTCATATCTGTTTTGCCTGAGTGACAGAAAGTAAACCAGGCAATAAGTAAAGGTATAGAAAAACCGTAACAGAAAGGTATTTCAAAAGTCATAGACACCAATAATAGAATAAGCATTGATGCCAATGACATAGATTTATATTTTTTAAGTAGTATACATATTCCTATCAAGAAAGTTATAATAAAAGTGAGGCCGATGTATCCAAGGGTGAAGAACGCCTCCATAAATTGGTTATGTGTGGAATAGTGACTGCTTAGAGCAAACCAACATTCTGATTTCTGGAACAGATCCGCATAGACACCATCTACCGCAGAATATCCGTAACCTAGAAAAGGAACGTCTTTAAGACCACTTAATAACGATCTCCATATATGAAATCTAGGATCATCAGCGTCTCCACTTTCAGCAATTTTTATTACCGTTTCTCCTAATCGAGTAGGAAATACGATGAATGTAATGATAAGAATGACGAATATAATCAAGAGTAATAGTCCCAGTTTTTTATTCTTATTTATCTGGTAGACAAAGAAAACGAGTACTGATATGAAAATGGCCAATGTGACAATACGTGAATTGTCAATTGCCAATAAGAATAGAGCAAGAATAGAATGCGCAATATAAAAAATTTTTTCCCAAACAGGAGTCTTGGATTCAAAAAGGAATTTAGATGATATGAATAGGGAAACAGCAACGATAAAACCAAAATATATATGGTGGTATGTCACGGCTTCTATATGTCTCATAATTTCTATACGAGCAGAGAAATAAAACTTTATGTATCCATTCAGGGCCGTTTCTGTAAGATCTGTCAGAGCATAGATAATCAAAGCAGTACATCCGCAAACAAAAGCTTTCATCATTAATGTTATAGGAAGTCTTTTGCAAGAAAAAATGTAAATGCCAGGAATGATTAAAAGAGAAGACAACCAATTTATTGCCAGTTTGTTAGTGATTTCAGGATGAAGACTCCAATGTGTGCTGAGTAAAGCCAAGACACCGAAGCCACCAAGAGACAAAATGGCAATCGATTCTTTTGGATTAATAGAAATGATTTTTTCTTTGCCTCGCAATACATAATAGATTTTGAAGATCAGGACGGCAAAGAACCAGTGTGCAATCCAAGGAGTGAATTTGAATTGGAAAGGTATGGCAAAGGCAAAAATTACAGAAGAGATACAAAAAAGCAAATCAATTACTTGATCAAATTTTCCGTATCTTTTATCATCTTTTAATATGTCTGTTTTTATATTCATTTTTTAATCTACTCTCAAATCTTTCAATAAAGAATCTCTTTTTACGATAAATTTTGCCATGCTGTCAGTAGGAACTGGCTCGACAGAAGGACTCTCCAATTTCAATGGGTCTATAGGTTTGCCATTCTTGTAAACTCTGAAGTCTAGATGCGGTCCTGTTGCTGTACCTGTGCTGCCAACATATCCGATCAAATCGCTTTGTCTTACATTACTGCCATTCGAGATTCCCTTTGCGAATCCATTTAAATGCATATAGACGGTGCTGTATATAGAATTATGTTGGATTCTGATGTAATTGCCTCCACCTTTTTTGTCCCAACCTTTTGCGACGACTTTCCCGTCGCCAATACTCATTACCGGAGTCCCTTTAGGTGCGGCATAGTCGACGCCGTGATGCGGACGGCAAATCTTCAGCACAGGGTGGAATCGTGAGTGCGTAAATTTTGAACTGATGCGTGAATACTTTAACGGGGCTTTCAGGAAAGCTTTACGAAGACTGTTGCCATCATTGTCAAAATATTCGGTTTTGCCATCAATGTCAAAAGGAATGGCGTGGTATTCACGATTGTCATGATAGAACAAGGCACACTTGATTGTGTCTATACCAACAAATGTTGTGTCTACCCATCGCTCTGTATATTTTGCTCTGAACATATCTCCTTTCTGAAGACCGAAGAAGTCGATATTCCACGCATATATGTCGGATAATTTCATTGCCAATTCCCATTGTAACCCTTGGCCTACCACAGCATTCCAAAGAGATGTTTCTATTACACCTTCCGCTATCTTTTCTTTCTCTATTACTTTGTGTTTGTTTTTTTCAGATGTGATTTTGTCTCCATCGATTGACAAAACAAAGTATTCTACCGGGCTTATCTCATAAATCAGATGGCGTAGCGTGTGCAAAGAATCTTGCTCTGTTACGACTGAATAATTGTTGCCTGCCCTTAATTTTTTTATATCGAACACTTTGCTTATTGCAGAATCGCATTTTGCGATATGTCTGTTGTCTACATTGTATCGTGCCAGTATGTCCGATAGATTCTCGCCCTGTCTGACAGAATATTTCTCGTGATCCAAAGAATCTACGTTTATACCGTATATTGTTTGATGAATACGGTTTTCTGCCTTGGCAGAATCAATGGATAATGAATCATTGTCTTTTTCAATGTTCGAATTGCTATTTGTACATGAGTTTATTGAAAACAACAAGGCGAAAATTGGTATGGAGATAATCTTTTGGACCAACTGCTTTTTGTAAATGCGAAAAAGTGACGATAACAGAGCGTTAATGACGTCTATAACCGTGTCTATTGTTCTGTAGAATTCTGTTTTCTCAGTTATCATTTTCGCGTAAAAGACCTCCCTATTTTTAAAAACTTGACAAAAGTAGTACTTTTATCCCAAAAAATGGTGATTTTTAGAAGTTTTCTATAAAAGAGTCTCCAATTTCTTTGATAACTTTTCAGCAGAAAAATCCATGTTATATTTTTTTGAATGCTCTATTAGTGCATTTCTGTCGATTTCATCGTATTTTTTTGATAGAGCGAATGTTATTTTCTCTGCGATGTCTGTTGTGTCGGTAGGATTGAAGTAGACGGCATGATCACCTAATACTTCGTGGAATATTTCAATATCACTTACTGCTACTGGACAACCATACCGCATGGCTTCAAGTGCAGGAATGCCGAATCCTTCGTAAAGTGATGTGCAGACATAAAGTGAGGCGTTTCGATATAAGGCCTCCAGACGTTCATCTGATACTCTGCCAAGAAATTCTATTCTGTCATCTGTATTGTGAATATTTGTTTCTCCATAAATTTTCGCTGCCCCGCCGACTACAATCAGTTTGACTCCGTCATCAGGACGTTTTTTGTAGGCTTCCACTAATGTCTTGAAGTTCTTGCGTGGATCCATGCTGGATACAGCGATTACATATTTGCCGTCAACGTCTGCTTCTGTATTAGTGTGCGGACGTGATTTCGGAGCTGGTGAAAAAATGAATATTTTGTCCGATGAAATGGAGAATTCTTTGATTATTTCTCGTTTTGAGAACTCGCTTACTGTAAGCACGAGTTTTGCCTGGCGAGTGAGGATAGGAAGCAATAAGCTATAACATGTACGGTAACTGAAACTGAACCATTCTTTGTTTACACTATATGCAATATCGTGTACAGTCACAATTTGATTTTTGTAGCCAACTACTCCAAGTCCAAATAAATTGATGAATAATGGACTGCCGATCTTTTTCAGATGTCGGCGTAATGTTGTCTGTTCCCAAACATGTCCTTTATGTCCTGCTAATTTGACGACTTCAAAATCTGGATTATAACCTTCTTCTATATTTACGTCTGGCATAAAACATACGACATGCCATCCCAACTTATGCAAGGATTGGCACATCTCATAAGAAACGACCTGTACGCCGGTTGCTTTTTGTGCTAAAAAAAGTCCGTTTATGTATAGCGTCTTATTATTCATATTCTGATATTAGTTTTCTGCGGTATGAGTATTTTTCTGCCAACTCTTTTTTACCACATAATAAATATGTAAATTCTCCGATTAAAAGGAGAGATTTTGTCAATATGTTTGCTATTTTGAAATGCCATAATGGCATTGTTTTTATAAAGTATTTCTTTCTGCTTTGTATAATAATCTTTTCTCTTTTTGAGTTGAGACGGATGCTTGTCCCTTCTAAATGCTGTATTATGGCTTGTGGTTCGTTGACGATTCTTAATCCCGTTTTTTTGATTCTGTTACAGAGATCTTGATCTTCATAGTACATGAAAAAAGTTTCGTCAAAACCACCGACTTTGTCGAATGTCTCTCTTTTCATCATCATTGCTGCCCCACATGAATAAGCCACATCTAATTGATTTTTGCTGTGATTGTATTCAAAATCGCTGCCATATAATATCTTATATGGTATTCCAAACAATGCAAAATTGAGTTCGGTTATAATTCCGTCACCAGCACGTCTGAAAGAATGGGTCGGCTTTGACTCTGCGTTTATCATATTTGGACCGATCACTCCTATTGTTTTGTCGGCTTTGAGGCAATGGAATAACTTTTCTATGGAATTGTCGTGGCATATAGTGTCTGGGTTCAAAAGAAAAACGTATTCACCTGTACTCTCCTTCACACCGGCATTGTTAGCTTTGCCAAAACCATAGTTGTCGTCTAGTTTTACAACCTTGATGGCATCATCATCAATAAGTTTCTGGAGATCTTTGTCCTCCATGGAGTTGTTGTCTGCAACTATTATCTCGTAGTCGATGCCTTTTGTGTAGCGACGTACGCTCTCCACCGACTTCATTACTTGGTCGGCAGTGTTATAGTTAACATATATTATGGACAACTCCTTTTGTTGCATTTTACTTGTTTGTCAGTATTCCCTATTATACTATACTGCAGATTATATTGCAAAAATAGTTTTTCAAATTCGATTATCCAACTATTGACCTATAATCATACTCACGCCGCTGTATGCCAAAAAGATATAAATCATTTTTAGTAGCAAATTGTTGTTCATTTTGTTGTAGATGTGAGCACCTATCCACATACCTGTCAGGCAACCGGCTATGGCAATGAAATAATTTCTTCCGACGTCCACTGTGATTATACCTTCTCCTGCGCGCAGTAATGTCATCCACAGATTGCCGAGAAGAAAGAAACATTGTGTCTGTGCCATATACTCTTCTTTTGTCCCTTGTGTTGAGAGGTAATAATAGACGACGGGAGGTCCCTGCATTGAGAATAGTCCGCCCATCAATCCGCTCAAACTGCCTAAGCTGATGGTATTAAACCAGTTTGGATTGATTTTAATGCCATCCTTTTTGAAAAAGGTAAAATAGATCGACAACAGAATTAATGTGACGCCTAAGATTATTTTAAGCCATGAAGCGTCTGTGCCAAACATCACGTATGAGAAGAATGTGCTTGTAGGTATAAATACGATCAAAAGGGGCCAAATGTAACGCCAATTAAGCGATTTGCGAAGATTCCAGACGGTTATCAGACTTAATGTCGCTGCCATCATTGAGGATAGTGAGACAATGCTTTTGTAGTCACCATCCATCACACCAAGCAAAAAAAGCAATGGTATCAGAAAAATGCCGAATCCAAATCCTACCGTGCGCTGTACAAATCCTGCGCCGCATGCACATACTATCAAAAGAACGTATTCCACTTTGTGCTGTAAGTTCTACTTCTACTGTGGTCAATTATAAAACTTGAGAAAGACGGTGAAATAGCCGTCTTTCTCATAAAATTTAGTTTCAATTATTAGCTGTTCTGAGGAAATACAAGTTTGTATCCTTTCCCGTGAACATTGATAATCTCAACTTCTGGATCATCTTTCAAACGCTTTCTCAATTTTGTGATGTAGACGTCCATACTCCTTGCATTGAAGTAGCTGTCTTCTTCCCAAATAGTTTTCAATGCCATGTTACGCTCAAGAATTTCATTTGAGTTCGCGCAAAGAAGGGCAAGCAGGTCACTTTCTTTAGTAGTCAACTTGTCTTCAACTCCGTTTATTGTAAGAGTCTGTTTGTTGGTATCGAAAATGAACTTTCCAAATTTGTATGTGGCATCTTCTGTAGGGCGTTTAGCTCCAGCACGACGCAATACGGCTTCAATACGGAGAAGAAGTTCTTCCATGCTGAATGGCTTTGTGATGTAGTCGTCGGCACCGATATGGAATCCTTCCAAGATATCTTCTTTCAGAGTCTTTGCTGTAAGGAAGATGATAGGCACAGTAGTATTTGTTGCTCTGATTTCTTTGGCCATTGTGAATCCGTCTTTGATTGGCATCATCACATCTAGTACGCAAATGTCGAAATATTGTTCTGAAAAAGTTTGGTAGCCAGCCGCACCGTCTTTCTTCAAAACCACCTCATAACCCTTTGCTTCCAAATATTCGCAAAGTAGCAAACCAAGATTTTCGTCATCTTCACATAGAAGAATTCTTGTGCTGTTTTTCTTGTCGCTCATAATCGTAATATATTACGTTAATACTCTTATTTATTTCTGTTTTTCTTCGATTTTTGGTATGCGGATTGTGAACGTTGTCCCTTCTCCAAATATGCTGTCGCATGTAATTGTTCCCTTGTGGTCGGTGACAACTTTTTTCACATAAGCCAAACCAAGTCCGAATCCTTTCACATTGTGTACATTTCCTGTAGAGACACGGAAGAATTTGTCGAAAATTTTCTCTTTGTCTTCCGGTTTTATTCCTATACCGTTGTCTTTCACAGTGATGATGACATGTGTCTCATCTTCCGCTGTGTTTACCTCGAGATGTGGTATAGCCTCTGTGTATTTAAGAGCATTGTCCATTAAATTGTAGATGATGTTTGTGAAATGCACTTCATCTGCCAGAATAAATGGATAATTCGCTTCTAATGATGTGTCAATGTCTCCACCTTTGTCTTTGACTTTAATCATAAAGTTGGACGTCACTTTAAGGATCAGTTCATTGACATCTATTTCTTTGAGTTTAAGCGCTGAACTTTCTTTTTCTAGGATAGACATTTGCAACACTTTTTCGATTTGTTGAGTAAGACGTTGCGTCTCATCATTGATCGTTTTGCTAAGATGGGCAAGCATACGTGGCGTTTTCGGTATACTCTCGTCGCTCAGCATCTGGGAAGCAAGGGAGATTGATGATACAGGAGTTTTAAGCTCATGTGTCATGTTGTTCATGAAATCGGTACGCATCTGTGTCAACCTCTTTTCTCTTGAAATCATCATAAGTGAAGTGATGAATATAAGCAAAAGAAGAAAGAATATGATGGTCGTTGGTAGTACAAGTCTGATGGTATTGTAGACATATTTGTTTTTTGTCGGGAAATACACTTTCATATAGTTGCCTGTAGGATATGGGTCGTTTATGAACAGGGCCTGGCTATACGTGTTTTCCACATTTTCTCCGTTGAATCCTTTGGAACTATACACTTCTACACCGTCACTTGAATAGACAGCCACATAGTGAGGCAGGTCAAGTCCACGCTGTTGCATTTCTTTGTCCAACAATTCTGTCAGGTGGTTGAAGTCGATACGTTCTGATATATGGCGAGAATAATTTTCTCCCAGAAGACGAAGCAGCACGTTGTCTAGAAACTGGCGCTCATGGTTGAACCTGTCTCTCAACTTCTTCTGAAGAAGGTGTGATGTGCCTTGCAAAGTGTTTTTCCCACTTGTTGTCTGAAGATACACTTTAGGCTTTATACGTACGCAACTTTTATCATTGTTAGTGTTAAACTCGGTAAATTTAAAGATCGCTTGTAACTTTTTATGATCGTCAGAGAAAAAGCTTATCTGGCTGGTGTCTCGCTCTTCCAACTCTGATTCAATGTTTTCAGCCAAAAATCGCATCGTCTCCTCTTCCTCAAGAATTCGTGAGATATTGAATAGGCATATGCGGACGTTCTCGTTGAATTGGTCTTCTCTCATGTTTGCCGTCATTTTGATATACGACGACTGGAGCACAAGTAGACCGACGAACGCGATTACCATGATGCCTGTCAAACACACTATTCCGAGACTCTTCCTCATCTGTCTAAAAAAGTTTTACTCAAAAGTAACGTTTTAAATTTAACATTTCGGCATATTTAACAAACTTTAATAGCATTCGGAAGGGAAAAAAGCTTATTTTTGTGTGATAAATTGAGATTTGGGGACAAAATGGGTATTCCTACTATTATAACAGATTTGGCGCTTATAATGATTGTGGCTAGTATATCAACTGTTATTTTCAAATGGTTGAAGCAGCCTATAATCCTTGGCTATATAGTCGCAGGCTTTTTGGTTAGTAAACAGTTTGTTTTCGCTCCCGATATCATTGGAGACGCTGATGTGGAAGTATGGGCTAAAATCGGTGTCGTATTCCTGTTGTTTGCTCTTGGATTGGAATTCAGTTTCCGTAAGGTTGCCAAAGTAGGTAAAAGCGCGTTGTCGGCATCTGCCATTATTATCCCAGGTATGATATTGGTGGGGTTGTCTGTCGGAAAGATATTGGGATGGAGCACGTCTAATAGTGTGATGCTTGGATGTATGATCTGCATGAGTTCCACCACTATTATTCTTAAAGCTCTCGACGACCTTGATCTTCGCAGCCATCGTTTTGCGAGTGTGGTGCTTGGCGTACTGATCTTTGAGGATTTGGCGGCTATCTTGATAATGGTGCTGCTTCCTACAATTGCTGCAGGACAAGCGTTTGAAGGCACGGAGTTCTTTTTCGCTATTCTCCGTTTGGTTTTCTTCCTTATCATTTGGTTGGTAATAGGAATCTTTTTCATCCCGTCTATACTGAAACGAACTAAGAAATTTATTAATGATGAGACTCTTCTTATCGTATCGACGGGATTATGTTTGGGCATGGTCTATTTTGCATCTGCTGTAGGATTCAGTGAGGAATTCGGAGCTTTTGTTATGGGCTCGATACTTGCTGAGACGATTGAGGCGGAAAGAATCACAAAGGTGATGACTCCGATCAAGGACTTTTTTGGAGCTGTGTTCTTTGTGTCGGTTGGTATGATGATAGATCCTACGATTCTTGTGGAGTATTGGAAGGAGATTCTTGCGATATCTATGGCTGTGATTATAGGTCAGGTTTGTCTGGGCACGACGGGAGTCCTTTTCTCTGGAGCGACGCTCAGAACTGCCATACAGTGTGGATTCAGCCTTACACAGGTCGGAGAGTTTGCGTTTATCGTTGCTCTTCTTGGTACTCAGCTGAAGCTTTGTGATGAATTTCTTTACCCTATTATTGTCGCAGTATCAGTCGTGACAATTTTCATTACTCCGTTTATGATGAAATCGGCGATTCCTGTGGTGGAATGGCTGAATGTGAAATTGCCTGAGAAGTTCAGGACGATGATAGAGCGTACCCAGACGAAGAAGGAGGTTGAAGGTGTGATGGCTGTCTGGAAAAATTTCCTTACGCAAATCCTTGAGATTGTCGGAATATATGGATCTGTGAGCATTGCGGTTGTACTTGTATTCATAACTTACATATTCCCTAAAGTTTCTCAATTGAGTGGAGGCTTTTGGATAAATATAGTGATGACTGTGGTGAGCATTTTGCTCGTATCTCCTTTTGTGCGTGCGATAGTCGCGAAAAAAAACCATTCGGCCGAATATAAATACTTGTTTTCTGTCAATCGTAGCAACTGGGCTCCGTTGGTAGGGTTGACGTTGCTGAGGGCGGTTGTCGGTGTAGTGATTATTGCATTGTTGATTGGCTATGGTCTGTTGCCAGGACATCCTTTGATTTCTACAGTTATGGCAATGGGTCTGTTGTTTATGATTTATCAATCAAGAGCAATAAAATATTGGTCTATTAAAATAGAACGTAAATTTTTCTATAATCTCAATATCCGAGAAATCGAGATGCGAAGGAATATGGAAGAGAAAAGTTCGGTTTTTGAGAGTGCGGTGCTTTCAAAGAGTCTGTCCACTCACGATCTCCATTTGGCGGATTTTGTTGTGGATGCGAATGCGGAATGTTGCGATAAGACTTTGATCGAACTTAATCTTCGACAGGTTTGTGGAGTACATGTCGTATCTATCATTCGTGGAGAACGTAGAATAAATATCCCCGGTGGAAAGGAGAAAATTTTACCGTTCGACAAGGTTCTTGTGTTGGGTACCGATGACCAATTGACAGCGGTTGGCAAAATATTTGGTAAACCTGCGTTTGACATCGCCACGATGCAGAAGAAAGAGGTCAGTGTGGAACAATTGATAATCAAGAAGGGTTCTATACTGGAGGGCAAGAGCATATTGGAGTCTGGAATCAGAGATAATTCCAAGTGCTTGGTTGTTGGAATAGAGCATGAAGGCGAAACAACAATGTCACCAGGAATACATACAAAATTCTGTGTCGGTGATGTGGTGTGGATTGTTGGTGAGAAGGATAGAATACAGAATTTGATACAGAGTACGCTTACTTCTATTGATTTTAAGTAACATGAAAGAACATTTGCCTCTATTACACCATATGCTCGACGGAGTTGTTGAAGTCGGAACAGATGAAGCGGGTCGTGGTCCGTTGGCTGGACCAGTGTATGCTGCTGCCGTGATTCTTCCAGATGATTTCTATTTGGAGGAGTTGAATGATTCAAAGCAGCTTACGGAGAAGCAACGTTATAAACTACGTCCGATAATTGAGGAAAAGGCGGTTGCGTGGGCATTAGGTATCTGCACACCAGAGGAGATAGACAAGTATAATATCCTTCAATGCTCAATAATGTCGATGCATCGTGCTATTGAAGCTCTTGGAATAGAACCACAGCATATTATTGTCGACGGTAATAAATTCCGTCCCTACAAGAATATCCCATATCATACAGTTGTAGGTGGGGATGGTAAGTATTTGTCTATCGCAGCAGCGTCGATTCTGGCGAAAACCTACCGTGATGATTATATGATGAAGATTGCGGAAGAGTATCCAATGTATGGATGGGCGAAAAATAAAGGTTATCCGACCAAAGCTCACCGTGAGGCGATTGCTCAGTTTGGCCCGTCGCCATACCACAGGAAATCCTTCACTTTGCTTCCATGCCAGCAACCAATTGATTTTGGAGAATAAAAGGATTAGAAATATCTATTCCTCCATCGATTTCTTTATCCTTTTCCTATACTCATTCAATGTTTCACCTGTGATTTTCTTGAATGTGCTGCTCATGTGGCTGCTACTTGAAAAACCGCAAGTGTTAGACAAGTATTCGAGTTCTTTGTCAGGGTTTTCCTTGAGCATTTTTTTTATTTTTTCAACCCTCAAATTGGCAATGAATTCAAAGAATGTGCTATGGTAGGTTGTATTGATGAATCCCGAAACGTACGTGCGGTTAGTTCCGATTTTATTAGCGATATCATTAAGAGTAAGTCCAGGCTGAAGGAATCCCTCCTCGTCTATCCATTTCTTTATTCTTTGAGCAATGGGAGATTCTTCGCTAAACACACATTTCTCTGCTTTAGTTGTGGTAGTATCATTTGTGTTGCCTTCTTTTGTCGCTGTTTTTTCTAAATTAATTGATGGTACGCAAGCAAAACGTGTTCTTCTTATAGACTCAATGGATTTCTCTTCTTCTGTCCTTTTCAAACTGAAATACAGACGTTCGGCATGAATTTGATATTTGTTTAATGAGTGCACAACGTAGAAATATGCCAATGCGGCGAAAAAGAAGAATATGGCGATTGTCATTTTCTCGGAGTAGCATAGAAGTACTCCGCTCAAACAGAATACGATAATTGCCATAGATGCATCGTATGTCCAATCGATATAAAGGAAAATATAGTCGGAATACTCCTCTTCAAGATGAATCATCGCTCGTCTATATAGCTGTCCGAACTTCACTACCCAATAACCGCAGTGTGAGATAAATACCACAGCAAAAGCGATGCCGACAAATTTGTTGTTATATCCTAGCACATTTGTGATAAAATTTACCAAAAGCATACTGGAAAGAAATATCGAGGCATCTATTATGACCTTTTTTTTCGTCAGGAAGTCGGGAGCGATCAACGGAATAACCATCCAGACCCATTGTATGCCCATTAAGTAGAAAAAGGAGAGCATCATGCATTTTATTCCAGTATCTCCTTTTGTGACGTCGACAGAGAGAAGTATCAGACTGAGAATGGTAGTGGCCATGGCAATGTTTCCAGCAAGCAGTTTCGACCTTCTAAGAATCTTAAAAGGCAAAGTGTCTGCCACGAGATTTGTCCTGTTATATAGGGTTAGAGCTAGCCCTAAGGAGACAAATGCTGTGCCGGATAGTATAGCTATGTAGATTGTTTCAAGTTTCATAGGTTGCCCCTTTTATCTCTTATCTCTCTGTCTTTATTGTATCAACCTACCAATTCAAATGATTTTGCTACTTCAAGTGCCTCGTCCTCATGCTGCTCCATAATCTCTCTCTCTCCTGGGCCTTTGTCGTTGATGCCGCATAAATGCAAAACTCCGTGTATGACGACTCTGAAAAACTCAGATTCGAATGAAGTGTTGAATTTTTCGGCATTTGTCGCGATTGTGTCGACACTGATTACCATATCGCCAGAGATAACATCTCCTTCAGTATAGTCGAATGTAATAATATCTGTGTAATAATCGTGCTGAAGATACTCTTTATTCACTTCCAAGATATGGTCGTCAGAACAAAACAAGTACGATAAATCCCCCACTTTTTTTTCATGAAGCTCCGCCACTTTTTTGATCCATGCTGAGACGTTCCTTTTCTTAATCTTTGGCATTTTGATCTTCGAATGCTCTTTTTCGTATATAATAGCCATTATCGTTGTGTTTTGAGTAAGATTCCCATTCATTATTCAAAATTAGTTTAATTTATCTCTTTTGCAAAATTGTAGAGCAAAAAGATTTATTACTTTTGTAAAAAATCATATCTTTGGACTCTAACCAAGTATATGAAGATGCAAGAACGTTTTATAAAGAATAAGTGTACATTAGGTCTTCTTTTGATGTTGCTGTATGTTTGTCCTACTCATGCTGCAAAGATTGTTGTGTCTGGAAAAAACGAATCTTATGCTGGTGAGACGTTGGAATTGAGACGATATACAGAAAAAATCCTCAACAGTTCGGAACCTGTGGCTACCGCTAAGGTTAGTAAAGAGGGAGATTTCCGTTTTGAGTTTGACCTGACAAATGAATGTCAAGTGTTCCTTCCTGGTGATGCTCAACGTGGATACATCTATGTTGAACCTGGAAAAAGCTATGTGGTGGAAATTCCAAACAAAAGGGTTAGAACACTTTCTGAAAAACTTCAGCCATACTTTGAACCGAATGAATATCTTTTCTTCATTCAGAATCCCGATAAGAAGGGTGTGAATATGAAATTCCTTCAGTTTGAGGATGCGTTTGATTTCTTTACAATGAAATGTCTTGCAAGTAAGGGTGACGTGGATACCGTCCAGTATTCAGTAAATGAATTGAATCGTATCTTTGCTGACATGACTACCAAATTCCAGAAAAATTATAAGGATTACCGTTGTCTGCTTCTTAAAGCTCAGTTCTCGGATCCGGTACAAATGAATTCCGTCTATTCTGAATTTGGAAAACTTGGGGCTGACAAAACAAATCCTGCCTTTTGGGATTTGTTCAACAATGTCTTCTATAATTTGATTCCTAATACTCTTGGTAGCGAGGATTTCTACGTCTTCAAAAAGATAATTGAAACATCGAACGCAAAAATGCTTCTGATGCATATCCAGGAAAGATACAAGATGACGGATGTTGAGTTGAAGGAACTTGTATCCATAAAAATTGTTGGAGACTTGGCAGCTGCCGAGATATTCGACAATAAACTTGTGGTGAAGATGCTTCAGAATCTTTCTGCGGTGATGACGATGGCAGAAAACAAAGAGTTGGCTTTGAATGTTGCCGCAACAGTTGGATCAACGCTTGTGGGAGAAGGCGCCCCAAATCTTATCGGCCATGATTTGAATGGCAAAAAGCACGAATTGAACGAGTTTTTAGGAAAATATATCTATTTGAACATCTGTAATTCTCGTCTTATGAAGACGGAGAAGGATTTGAAGATTCTTGACCGTTTCCAGCAGACATTTGGTAATCAGCTTCAGGTGGTGAACATTTTCGTCTACGATGAGAAAGAGAATGTGGAGAAGATCACTAAGGGATTGTCGGGAAAAATGCAGGTGTGGCTTGCTCCGGAATCTGATGTGTTGAGAAAGATATATAATGCTCGTGCCATTCCGTCTTACTATTTGATGGACAATGAGGGTAAGTTTGTGCTTCTACGTAAGGCAGAGCCAAATGATGAGTTGAGATATCTATTGCTTAATATTTTTGACAATAATAAGTAGCGTATGTATTCAAGAGAAGAGGTAAAGGAGCTTAAAAGGGATTTTTGGAATGGGTTTGACGAATTTTGTGCCAAACTGCCACGTTTCAAATACAAACATAAGAAATGGATCCTCTATAATACAAAAATCAAGCATGTGGAGATGAAATTCGGAGCTGGGAGAGACGGTGCATACGTTATACTTGAGCTGAACCATAAGAATCCTAACAAACGTGCGGAGAAATGGGAGTTGTTGAAACAGTACAAGGTGGTTATAGAGGAGTATTTTGATGAACCTGTATGGCAGGAGTATTTTGTCAAGGAGTGTGGCACGCCTGTAAGCCGTATCTATAAACACAAACCAGATCTTGATATCCACCGTCGTGAAGACTGGCGTGAATTCTACGTCTTCCTTTCAAAGGAGATGACAAAACTTGAAAAGGCTTTCAATGAAATGAGGGAACTTCTTCAAGATGAGGAGAATGAAGAATGATTTGCTTCGTATATTAGTCCTTTTGACTTTTTCTGTTGCCACTTTCCAATTTTTTTCAGTTTCTCCTGAAGAATACTTTTGGAGAAAATACCTTTATGGAGATACTTGTATTATGGAGTTTCTTCTATTGATTTTGGCTGCTGTCCTATCGAGTCTGATAATATTTGTAAAGTTTAGTCCGACATCCAAGATTCAAATTTTGTCAATCATTGCTTTTGTGGTTATAAATGTTGGGGTGGTGTTATTATCTTTTAACATTTCTGATGGAGGGTTGTCGAAGAAATGCATTTGTTTTCAAATTATGCATTTTTTGTCATTTGTATTAATGATTCCAATAAAGAATAGCAATCCCATTTTGATTTTATCAGCATTTATGATTTTTAGTTCTGCGATTGCATATAGAATTGATGGGATAAGTTGTTATACATTTCGTGATGATGAAGATGGCAATTATCTTTGCAATTTTGCAATGCTTATAAGTATTTTCGTTCTCTTTCTTATTGCCTCAGTTATCATTCTGTTCAAACGTTTTTCGGAGGATTGACGCAAGTACGTCTATTAGTAGGTAGTTTGTGTGCGTTTGTCTTCTTAGATTCGTAATTTATTTTTATTTTTGCAGGTTAAAAACAGGAAAATAACAATTAATTATAATCATGGAGAATAAAAACCATTCGTTGATTTTCATGCTTCTGTTAGGTCTTTCTCTAATGTGGATGATGTACACTTCCAGCGAGAATGAAGCCTACTTCCAGCAGCAAGCTGAAGCGAAGAAGATGCGTGAGGATTCGTTGGCTAGAGTTGCGGATTCAATAGCAAAGACAGAATTGCCTACTTATACGGCTGATGAAGTGATGTCGGATTCCGCTAAAAATGTAGAATTGCAGAAACTTTATGGTGCTTTCGCAGCGTCAGCAAACGGTGCAAATGAGACTGTTTCGTTGGAGAATGATTTGGTTAAGATCGATTTCTCAACTGTAGGCGGATTCGTTGAAAAGGCTACTTTGAAGAAATACAATTTATATGGTAGCACAGAACCTGTGGTGCTAAACAAGAGTGAACTTTCTCGTTTCAATGTTGAATTGGAGTCGGCTTCCGCTAAGAATATTTCTACTGAGGAGATGTGTTTTGCGGTGACTGCAAAAAATGATACATCTGTCACTTTTTCCCTTCGTGCGGCACAGGGAGGTTCGTTGGATTTCATCTATACATTGCCAAAAGATGAGTATATGATGTCTTTCAAGATGAAGGCAGACGGAATTGGCAACCAGTTGAAATCTGCTTCTGAGGTCACAATCAATTGGGAGCAGGAGATTGAGCAGAAAGAGAAGGGTAGAACTTTCGAGAACCGTTATGTGCAGCTTTATTATAAAGAGTCGGATGGCGGTATTGATTATTTGTCTGAGGTAGAAGACGATGAAGAGAAGGTAGAAGAGCCAGTAAAGTGGATCGGATTCAAAGACCAGTTCTTCTCATCAATTTTTGTCAATGGTAAAAATAACAAGTTTACATCAGCAAGTTTGTCATCTTCTGTCTCTAAATCAAAGAACAAGGAGGTGCCGATGAAGCAATTCAAAGCGGAGATGAAATTGCCGTTTGATGCTAATAAGGGCGCGACAGCTGATTTCTATTTGTATTTCGGACCAAATGATTATGATATTCTCTATGATTATGACGATAAACTAGATGACGAGGTGTTGCTTAACCGTATCGTGGCAATCGGAGGAGGTATTTTGCGTTGGGTAAACCAGGGAATCACAATTCCTTTGTTTAATTTCTTCTCGTCGTTCTTGAGCAATTATGGTTTGATCATTTTGCTAGTGACGTTGGTGATCAAGATGCTTATTTTCCCATTCACGAGAAGTTCATACCTTTCTATGGCTAAGATGCGTGTGCTAAAACCACAGATAGAAGAGATTAACGCGCGTATTCCGGAGGACAAAGGAATGGAGCGTCAGCAGGAGGTGATGCAGCTTTATTCTCGAGCAGGTGTCAATCCTATGGGAGGATGTCTGCCGATGTTGTTGCAGATGCCATTCTTGGTTGCTATGTACTATTTCTTCCCATCTGTGATAGACCTTCGTGGAGAGAGCTTCCTGTGGGCTGAGGATTTGTCTTCATACGACGATGTCATCAAGTTTGGCACTGAGATTCCGTTGTTGGGCGACCACTTGAGCTTGTTCTGTTTGTTGATGACAATCACCAATGTCGTTTATATGTACTTTAATTCGAAGATGCAGGATACAGGAGCAACACAGCAGATGCCGATGATGAAAATCATGATGTATGTGATGCCGTTCATGTTCTTCTTTATGTTCAACGACTATGGTTCAGGTCTTACATATTATTACTTCGTATCATTGCTTATCACTATTATTATCAACTTTGTAGTGAAGGCAACTGTTGATGAGAAGAAGCTTTTGGAGAAGATCAAGGAAAACCAGAAAAAGCCTCAGAACCAGAGCTCTTGGATGGCTCGTATGCAGGAGATGCAACGTCAGCAGAAAGAGATGATGGAGACTCAGAAAAAGAAAAATCAGCAGAATCAGAAATAATACAAGGACAACCAAAAACTAATCAGAAATGCAAGAGATTTGCATTGTCCTTTATGTCATATTGTTGTTTGTGGTTTCCAACAGAAAAAAGACTTCAAACGACGTAGATTTTTTCACAGCCGGCAAGAATTCTTCTTGGCCGGCTGTGGCTTTTGGTATGGTGGGTGCTACCATATCTGGTATATCATTGGTAAGTGTACCTGGAATGGTTATAGGCAATTCCTTCTTCTACATGCAGATGGTGCTTGGATTCATTTTAGGATACATGGTGGTGGCTTTTTTCCTCTTGCCGTTATATTATAAGTTGGGATCCATATCTATCTACAGTTATCTTGAAAATAGGTTCGGTGTGAAAAGCAGACAGACGGTTTCTGCATTGTTTCTTATCAACAAGATGTTGTCGTCGGCTGTCAAACTATATGTTGTGATGCTGGTGTTGCATCGCTTCATATTTGAAAAGTATGGAATAAGTTTTGAAATAGCGACATTGATAGTGGTGGGTGTCATTTTCGCATACACATTCCGTAATGGAGTTAAAAGTGTTGTCCTAACCGATTGTATACAGACTGCTTGCTTGATTATAGTGACGATTGTCCTTCTTGTTGAGGCTTTTTCTGCTGTAAATGGCAATTTCACCGATGTTTTTGAATATGCGTCGACTCAGGGACTATCTAAGACTTTTGACTTTGAATCCATTTCTAATCGTACTCATTTCATTAAACAATTTCTTTCCGGCATATTCATTGTCGTTGTGATGACGGGATTGGATCAGGATGTGATGCAGAAAAACCTTACTTGTCGAAACTTGAAGGATGCACAGAAAAATATGGTTGTGACGGGATTTTTGTTTACTCCCGTCAATTTGATGCTTCTTATTTTGGGAGTGGCTCTCGTCTACCTTGCTAATGCACAAGGATTGAGTTTGCCTGAAAAAAGCGATGAAATCGTCCCTTTGTTCTGTGATAACTTTGGCGACGTTGCTATTTGCTGCCTTACACTCGGTATGATAGCGGCATCATTCTCTTCAGCTGATTCAGCACTTGTAGGCATGACTACATGTCTGCTCACGGATGTGTTGCGAAAGGATTTATCCAAGGTATCACGTAAGCAACGTTACATGATTCATGGTTTACTTTCTCTGTTGCTTGTTACGGTGATTTGGCAGTTCCATATTCAGGCTCAGAGTTCTGCACTGAATATTATATATGTTATCGTGTCGTATTTTATGGCACCTATATTGGGAATGTTCGCATTCGGAATATTCACAAAACGAGAAATATCAGATAAGCTGACGCCGATAATCTGTCTGCTTACACCTGTAGTAATGTGGATGATTGATAAATTATCTGCAGAAAAAGGGTATACATTCGGTTATGAAATTTTGATATTAGGTGCTCTTTTCACAATGTTCGGATTATGTCTAATTACAAGAAAATCTTCAAAATAGCTTTCCCAAGCATCGCCACCAACATCAGTGTTCCATTGTTGGGATTTGCTGATATGGCTATAGCTGGCCATATTGGCGCCGCTCCATACATCGCTGCCGTCAGTCTTGGAGCTGCCATGATCAGTCTTCTTTATTGGAATTTTGGTTTCCTTCGTATGAGCACCACAGCACTTACGGCTCAGGCTTTAGGTGCCCGAAAACTTGGTGTCTGTTGTCAGGTATTGGTACGTGCTCTCGTTATAGCTATGATAGGTGCGGTAGCGATCCTGCTGATTAAGAATCTGATTATCGAATTGGTGTTGAGATATTCGGAGGCATCTGTGGAGACGGAGGAACTTACGTCACGCTATATTAATATCTGTCTTTTGGGAGCACCTGCGTCGCTCGCCACCTACACATTCAAAGGATGGTTGGTGGGAATGCAAAACACAAAATCGACGATGTACATTGCTGTGGGGGAGAATATGTTAAATGTATTGTTGAGTGCATTTTTCGTGTTTGCTTTTGGAATGGGTATTGAAGGTATCGCATTAGGTACGGTCGTGGCACAATATTTAGGTGCGGCTTTCTGTGCATATATTTATATTACATCATACAAAAAAATCGGTCAATACGCTGATTTCAGTCATCCTTTTGACGGAATATTCAGTTTCTTCAAGGTCAATTCACTTATCTTTGTCCGCAACCTTTGTATGATTGCAGTGACAGTCTGCTTCACACTGTTCGGAAGCAGTTATGGAGAGTTGGTGTTGGCAGTCAACGCCTGCATAATGCAATTCTTCACATTCTTCTCCTACTTCATGGATGGATTTGCCTTTGCCGGAGAGGCAATAGTAGGAAAGACCGAAGGTGCACGACAGTTTGACGAGCAACGTCGCACTATCCAAAGATTATTCAATATCGGCATTGCGATGGCTATAACATTCGCTATCATCTACGGTCTTGGACTGACTCCAATAGTATCATTGCTCACCGATGACGTCGCTGTGCGGGAGACATCTAAAGAATTGAGAGTATATGCGATGTTGATACCTATAATGTCGTTTGCTGCGTTTTTATGGGATGGGATTTATGTCGGTAAACTGATGTCAAAACACATGAGTATTTCACTGCTTCTTGCAGCTACCGTTTTCTTCACGATTTACAACACAATGTCAGATACCCTTGGACCAAATGTGTTGTGGGTGGCTTTCCTATCATACGCTGTGACGCGAGGAGTCTATCAGACGGTGGTGTATTTGAGGACGATCAGGGAATAAACGAAAAAATTTGGATTCAACAAGTCTGGATTATATCATATTTACGGTCTTTTCTTTAACAATTTGATCCATTTTTTTTGACGGTGCGTATAGAAACAGTTTGCCCAACACCATACAATGAATGTTTTCCATCCGGCTTCAATTTCCACTTCATCGCTGTATCCTGTAGTACCGTCGCCCTTATCAATCAGTTTGATTCTGTGATTCCAAATGGGTACATAGGTATTGCTTTCTTTTGTGTAAATTCCCGTCTTCTTAAAATCAATCACATTAATGAGGTGTTTTCCAAAAGGGATGAAACCAAATAGTGAGAATTTGAAAGAAAAAGAATGTCCTTCTTCCCATTTTATTTCTTGCTCATTGGAAATGGGTTTGAAGGAGGCAAAAGGGGATGCTATATATTGTAGCGTCTTTAAATTTGTCAATAGCTCAAACACTGTATCTATATTGGCAGGAAGTGATATTTTTCTGTAAACTGTTTTCATTTTTATTTTTTTGTCGCAAAGATAGAATCAATGATCTGCAATTAAGTTGCAAAAAGATAAAATAAGTTTTAATCAAAAATCATATTTGATTCCACCGTGGATTAATCCCTGAGGAGAGACGGCTATTGGTTCAATGAATCCTCTTAGTTTGTTTCCTCCAAACTCAAAGCCGAGAGGCGATACGCAAATATTATAATCAAGATGTGTGTATGCTTCCCCTTTATTTTCATTATTATGTCCAGATTTAATAGTCGGACCTACTCCATAGCGTTGATATAGAGCAAAATGTTGGCGACTGATTAATGTCAACTTCATTTCCACAGTGAATTTGAGAAATTTTTTTACATCTTCATTGCTCCTATTTTTCCAATAATCAATATCTTCCTCTAATGTTTTGATCTGATCTTGGATCCTCTCTTCCGGATAGGCCTCCAAATCTTTTATTTTTTGGATTTCTGCATACGCATCAGTTATTCTATCCTCGTTAAGATGATATTCCACCTTCGTTTTCTGCCATGTGACATCCAAACCCAATTTTATCCTGCGATGTAGTTTGCGAAAATAGTATAGGTTTAATGTAGGTCTGTGTATATACTCTTTGTTAACTATTTCAAAAGCATTGTTGTCGTGGATTTCTGTAGGGATATCGTATAGTGTGAGAAATCCAAAACCAGCACCTATTTCATTTTTTGTGTCGGATTCATAAAACTCTCTGAATTTTTTTGCTCTACCATTACCTTTTGCAAGAATAGAAGTCGCACAGAAAAGCAGCGTAAGGAACACAATAATCTTTTTCACACTAAATATTGTTAAGATGTAAATTGTTTCAATCGGTTGCAAAAATAAAAAATAATCCAAACAAGGAGAAGAAAAAGATATGGAATTTATCATTTTGCCAATTTTATACGAAAAATGATTTCAGATACTGTATAAAAATCTAAAATATGCATAAATATTCTCGTATATGCACAAACGTTCACAAAGTGAGCAAAAAGACGATATTTAAAACATAATGATAATTTAAATTTTGTTTTTGTTAGCACAATGAAAGAATTTTTTTAAAAAATGTTACATTTTGTTTGTGAAATACAAATCCTTTTTTACCTTTGCAGTGAGATTAATCACGAACGAATAAAGAACATAAAACGAAAGGAGGTATTATGGAGACACTTATCAAACACAAGGATGCCGTCAACTTATGGATGGAGAGATTTGGTGTCAAATTTGGTATTTATAAGCATGGGGTATTCAATGAACAATTGTTCCCTTTTGACTCAGTGCCACGAGTAATCAGCCACGAGGAGTGGACGGTTTTGGAAAAGGGACTCATACAGAGATGTAAGGCTTTAAACTCTTTTCTTTTAGATATCTACAACGAGAAAAAGATTGTTAAAGACGGAGTTATTCCAGCTGAGTTTGTTTATTCTTCCAAGGGCTATTTTGTGGAGTGTGAAGGTATAACTCCAGCTAAAGGAATATTTGCTCATATCGCAGGTATCGATTTGGTTCAGGCAAAAGACGGCACATGGTATATTTTGGAGGACAATCTAAGAATCCCGTCGGGTGCATCTTATCCTATGATCGCAAGAAACATAACAAGAAAAGTGAGCCCAGAGACATTTGCCAACAATCATGTGGCAGACAACCGTAATTATTCGGAATTGCTCAAGGAGACGATGGATTATGTCAATGATGGTCGTGGAATCAATGTCATCCTTACACCAGGAAGATATAACTCTGCTTTCTTTGAACATTCTTATCTGGCAGAAAAGTCTGGTGCGGTGCTCGCATATCCTGGTGATCTGATTGTTGAGGATGATATGGTTTTCTACAAGGATATATCTGGCAACAAAGAAAGAGTTGGTGCTGTATATCGTAGGGTTTCTGACGAATATATGGATCCACTTACTTTTGAGGAATCTTCTATGCTGGGTGTTCCAAACATAATGCAGATCTATGCGAAGGGGAATGTGGCAATCGTAAATGGAATCGGCAATGGCGTCGCTGATGACAAGGGCATCTATTATTTCGTACCTAAAATGATCAAGTATTATCTTGGTGAAGAACCAATCCTTAAAAATGCGCCGACTTATTTGCCTTATTTTGAGGAAGACAAGAAGTATGTGCTAGAAAACCTCAGCAGTCTTGTGATCAAGGATGTGAGCGAGGCTGGTGGATATGGAGTTGTGTTTGGCAGGGATTTGGACGAGTCGCACTTGAAAGAAATGTATGATCTAGTCGACAATGAACCACGAAGATGGATTGCTCAGGAGGTGATAGACTTTAAGGATCTTGAAATCATCGAAGACGGGAAATATGTCGAAAGAAAGGCTGATTTGAGAGCTTTTGTCCTTACTGGTAAGGAGACGAAGGTATGGAAAAGTGGCCTTACTCGTTTCTCCCGAAATCCGAACTCATTTGTCGTAAACTCTTCTCAGGGTGGTGGATTCAAGGACACTTGGGTAATGGAAGAATAAAATGGGAGTTGGTCTGGGCCTGAGTGCTTGGTATGCTCCTGGTTATCATTAATCACAATTACGAACTAAATATATAATCATGAACGCAAAAACTATATCTGCAGCAAAGGCGAACAAACTATTTTGGCTTGGTCGATACGCAGAACGAACTTATCTCAACCTTCACTTTCTTCGTGCTTGCTACGACAAGATGATAGATGGTGACAGTGACGCATACAATGAGTATTGCGACAATCTCAGTCTGGATGCGGATTTCAACTCGTCTTCAAATTTTGTGAAGAGTTTTCTTTATGACAAACAGAATCCGTTCAGCATCTCTGCCGAACTTGAATTTGCCAACGATAATGCGATGGTGTTGCGTGAGGAGATCACGTCAGAGACGCTTGGATACATTCAGATGTCTTTAGCTCACATCAATTCTTTAGCTAAAAGCAATGAGACTCATATCACTGAGCTTCAGCCTATTACGGATAACCTGCTTTCAATGTGGGGGTCGATCGAGGAGAGAGTTCTCAACGATTATGCTTTGGCTATCCTGATGGCAGGAAAGATGATTGAGCAGATTGATATCCGTGTGAGGTTTGATTATCCATTCGACAGGGTTGAGCTGCTTTATGAAAGATTAAAGACTCATTTGAGATATGTGCCTTATATTTATGATGTTGAGGCGGTCGAGCAGATCGACAAGATGCTTACAGCAAAAGAATATAGTCACGAGCCTTTTTATAAGAACAGGTTGCTTTCTCTGCTCAATTCGATAGTAAGCACGAATTGATTGCTAAATATCCTATTCATATCATATCCTAATGCACAGACAGGTGTTGTTTTCGGGCAAAACAGTTTCCTCTCTGTGTTTTTAAAAGAAATCGGCGATGAAACGTTATCAATTTACATACCAGACAAGCATTACCTTCGACAGTAAGGTTTCGGATCACCATTTTAAGCTTCGATGTTTGCCATACAGGTGCGGATTCCAAGAAATAGAAGAAGAGGATTTCTCTGTGTCTCCGTGCAAGAATATAATGAGGTCGACGGATGTCTTTGGAAATGAACTTATTTATGGAAACACTTGTGAGCCACACAAGTCGTTCACTTTTGCATCAAGAGGTATAGTTTTGTTGTCACAGCATCTTATCATAGAGGAGTCTAACTATATTTTCCGTCTTCCTACATTATTGACTGAAGCCAATGATGAAATGGTCAGATTTGCCGATGAAGTCTGTTCGTTTGAAAGCAACATAGTCAAAGATACTCTTTCTCTTATTGACGCTCTTCATGAGAGAATGAAGTATGAATCTTGCTCCACCACTATAAAGACATCTGCCATAGAGGCATTCACGCAGGGGAAAGGGGTATGCCAGGATTTTTCCAACGTCATCTTAGCTATTCTTAGAAGCAAGGGGATTGCTTGCAGGTACATTTCTGGATTCATACCTGGTGAGGGAGAAAGTCATGCGTGGATTGAGGTTAACGATAACGGAATATGGTACGCAATCGATCCGACTCGTAAACTGCTTATAGAAAGTGATTACCTAAAAATAGCTCAGGGTCGGGATTTCAACGACTGCACAATGGAAAGAGGTGTGTTTGTCGGATCTGGCACACAACATAAACTTGTACATATCACAATGGCTGAAATATAGAGGAGGTATAAAAAATGATTACGGAGGTTTTCTCTTCTGAATTGCCCATAGACGAACGTCTGACAATAAAGAAGAACATAATCAAGGGTGGCAATAGTGAAAAACGATTCTGCATTGTCACAGGAACACATGGAGATGAATTGGAGGGACAGTATGTATGTTTTCTCCTGTCTCAGTTTTTGCAGGAACATATAGACGAGGTGGATGGTGAGATTGATATTTATCCTGCGTTAAACCCACTTGGAATTGACAGTATTACACGTGGCATCCCAAATTTTGATCTTGACATGAACAGAATCTTTCCGGGAGATCCATGTGGAGCGATGGCTGAGACTGCAGCAAATGCGATCTACAATGATCTGCTTGGCGCGGAAATGGTGATAGATATCCATGCGTCGAACATTTTTTTAAGAGAGATTCCGCAGGTAAGAATAAATGTGAAAAATGCCGATTTACTTGTGCCATACGGGAAGGAACTCAATGTTGATTTTATATGGATTCATGAGGCTGCCACTGTGCTTGAAAGCACGCTTGCTCATTCTCTCAATTCTGCTGGCACTCCTTGTCTGGTAGTGGAGATGGGTGTCGGTATGAGGATAACAAGACATTATGGAGTGGAACTTATGAACGGAATTCTTCAGCTTCTCAAATCTCTTGGATTTTATAAAGGCGACGTTGATGTCGAGTCCAAAGAACAATTTGTTAGCACACAGGGAGAGGTAGAGTTCCTTAATGCCGGATGTTCCGGAATATTCATTCCGTCGATTGATAATAATCAATGGATGAAAAAAGGAGAAGAGATAGGAAAAATAGTGAGTGCTCTTGAAGGAAAGGTGTTGGAGACGGTGGTCAGCCCATCTGATGGACTTGTATTTACTTTACGTGCATATCCGATCGTTTACGAAGGTTCGTTGATGGCGCGAATATTCAAAAAGAACTGACATATGGAAAAGAAGATAATATACAGAATGAGTTCTCCTTATAGAGACGCATTTCGAATAACAGGATATGAGTTTGGAGATGGTGAAAAGACAGTCGCCATTATAGGGGCAATGCGTGGCGACGAGATACAACAGCAATATGTCTGTGCTCAGATTGTAAAAAGGTTGATCAAGATTGAGAAGGATGGTAGGATTGACAAAGGGTGTAAAATTCTTGTGATACCAAATGCCAACCCGTTTTCAATGAACCTTGAAAAGAGATTCTGGTCGATGGACAACACGGATATCAACCGTATGTTTCCTGGCTACGACAAGGGTGAGACCACACAAAGAATTGCGGCTGCATTGTTTGATACATTGAAAAACTATACATACGGAATACAATTGGCAAGTTTTTACATGCCTGGAGAGTTTGTACCTCATGTGAGGATGCTGGATACAGGTTATCAAGACACAGCGGATGCCAAATTCTTTGAATTACCATATATTTATGTCAGAAAACCGCGTCCTTATGATAGCACAATGCTCAACTATAACTGGCAGATCTGGAACACTTTTGCCTTTTCGATCTATTCGGGCCTTACTAATCAGCTCAACACTGATTTAGCGGAGGAGACTATTCATGCTATTTTCAGATTCATGAACAGTAAAAGGATCGTTAATGATTTGCAACGACACGGGTATGTTTCAGAAATTGTCACAGATGACAACCATGTTGTGGTGCGGAGCAAGAAGGCTGGTATATATACAAAACTTGTTTCTGCGAACCATGCTGTGGAAAAAGGAGATTTGTTGGCGAGAATAATAGATCCATACAACGGAGATACGCTTGATGAGATTTTATCCCCATGCAAAGGTATTGTGTTCTTTGCTCACTACCGTCCGTTGGTGTTGGAGGACACTATAATATTTAGAATAATTGAAGTAAAAGATACCCCTTAATTTCCAGTTGTGTGCTGGTAAATAAGCACATATAAATAGTTCATTGATGACATTTCATTGCTATTTCTTGCGTCGTGGTTACCGTGTTGGTAGTCACGATGTTTTTTGTTGTCTTTTATTCCACTATCTTTGCGGAAAATAAAAGGTGTTATGGCAAAAGATAGTTATAAAATTGAAAATGAGGCATTCCTTGCGGAGATTGCGAAGAATCCAGAAGTGAAATCTCTTCCTAAAGGAGTCTTTTATAAAGTGCTTGCGACGGGAGACGGGAAGACAGCTCAAACAGCTGCTGTGGTATCGGTCTACTATCGTGGGTCATTGATTAACGGTAAAGTGTTCGATGATAATACAAAACAGGGTTATGCGGATGCTTTTCGTTTGCGTGAACTGATCACTGGCTGGCAGATTGCTATTCCTAAGATGCACGAAGGAGACAAGTGGGAGATTTATATTCCGTCGGAACTGGGCTATGGAAAACGAGGGTGTCCGCCAGATATTCCTGGAAATTCAACCCTGATTTTTGAGATTGAACTTGTAAAAGTGAATTAGTTTGACTTGAAGATTGTGAAATTTTCTGAATATAAACCAAATATCATTAGTGTCCCTCTACGGGACTCTAATGACATCAGGATTCAAAAAACGTACATTATTATGGCTTGATCAATTCATTCTACATAAATTTTTCGCATTCCAAGGCTTGTTGTTAAATGTTTATAATGCAGGTGAGATCGCTGCGATCCACTTGTCAATACGCTCAGCAGTCTTATACTCTTCATTGTCGTTGTCGAGAGCAAGACCGACAAATTGACCTTCAATTACAGCCTCTGAATCATCGAAAGTATAATCCGAAGCATCTACCGTACCTACAATATTCGCACCACCTGCCTTGGCTGTGTTATAGATTTCTGCCATGCCTCCACAAAAAGTGTCGGAATAGCTTGATGAATCACCGCATCCGAAAATCGCAACGGTTTTGCCGTTTAGATTGCTGCCTTTAAGAGCCTTAAGACCATCATACCAGTCGTCCTGAATCTCTCCGCTTCCCCATGTGCTTGTGCCGAGGATAAGATTTTCATTCTCAGCAACTATATTCGCTGAGAGTTTAGACGCAGAGATTGCCTCAGTACCCAATTTTGATGCTATTTCATTAGCAATTCCTTCGCATGTTCCTGTTGAACTGCCGTAAACTACAATAGTCTTTTTCATTTTATCTAAATTTAATAAATACTCAATTATGCATACTCTTTCAATTGACGCTGTTTCTTTTCACAGAAACGCTCACATTGGCAGCATATATCATATCCGAGTAGAGCTCCAATGATAAAGTCTTCCTCAGGAGTAAGTTGAGATAATGGCTTGTCTACTATCATACGGATAACGTCAAGACATTGTTTTCTTCCGAAGTATATATTGATAGTCGCATTACCTGCTTTCTGTATGATGTATTCTATATTCTGATGCTGCAAACGAGTTTTGGCAAATTCCTCATATTTGGCATTACATGTGAAGAGAACCATCTGCCTCACACCCTTTTGATATTCATAGATATGATTTAATAGCACCTTCATATCAAGAGCCTGGCGTACATTGTTAAGTTGTTCTGTTGACATAGAAAATATTGTTTGTTATTGTTTGACAATGCAAAATTAGAGGAGGATAACAGAATACCCAATACCTAAAACAGGTGATTTACAGCTCTTTTTACTGATTTCTAAATTGATACCGATGCTGATGCGACAAACGTTCAGGATCTTCTCACACAGGAGTTGCCTGGATTGGAGTTTGGCTTTGCTATGAGTCAGGAGACATCTCTTAACATGAGTGGGTTCGGAGGAAATGCCGTTCTTTTCATCACCAAGTGCGAAAATGCCTTCAATGCCTGACATACTCAAAAATCAACCCATGTCGCTCTGGAATTTCGCTTTAGAACTTCATGTCGGCAGATGTTATGAACCCTTTTTAGGTTCTGTATTTTCTGTTTTATTTGTATTTGTCAGCGGACTTCTCCTTTCTCTTATCTTGATATCTGGTTATATCATTTATAGAAGAGGAAGATGTTGTAAATCTAATCCCAGATAAATAACATGAAACTTGATATTTTGTAATCGCATGATAATTCGGTAGGATAAGAAAAGAATGCAGATTTTATTATGAATGTTCGTATGTCTTCATCGTAATTTTAGAAGGATTAAAGGAATGTAATGAATGATGAGGTTTCAAACGATATTATAAATATACTATTCTTTATAAAATAGGAGTTTGATAATTGTGTATTTGGTTGCTCCTCCATTCAGTTGCACAACTCGCAAAAAAATCGTTACTTTGCACAAATATAGAATGAAATTTAGAAAACATGAAGTTTGATCTTCAATACACTGATCCGAATAGCAAAGCACGTGCTGGTGTGATTACTACTGACCACGGCACTATCGAGACTCCAATCTTTATGCCGGTAGGTACGCTTGGCTCTGTAAAGGGTGTACATACTCGTGAACTGCGTGATGATATCAAAGCACAGATTATTTTGGGCAACACTTATCATCTTTACCTTCGTCCCGGACTTGATGTGCTTCGTAAAGCAGGTGGTTTGCATAAGTTTAATGGATGGGATCGTCCGATCCTTACAGACAGTGGCGGATTTCAAGTGTTTTCTCTTTCTGGACAAAGAAAGTTGACGGAGGAAGGTTGTATTTTCCGTTCACATATAGATGGCTCTAAACATATTTTCACTCCAGAAAATGTGGTCGACACGCAGCGTGTGATAGGTGCGGATATTATTATGGCTCTCGACGAGTGTACGCCGGGCACTGCCGACTACAACTATGCAAAGAAGAGTCTTGACATGACATTGCGTTGGCTTGACCGTGGACTTAAACATTTTGATGAGACGGAGCCTCTATATGGCTATAGCCAGACGTTCTTTCCGATTGTGCAGGGTTGTACCTATAAGGACTTGCGTGAAAAAGCGGCTGAAACGGTGGCATCTAAAAACCGTGAAGGTTATGCGATAGGTGGTCTTGCTGTGGGTGAGCCGGCTGAGGTCATGTATGAGATGATTGAGGTGGTCAACAAGATTCTGCCAACAGACAAGCCTCGCTACTTGATGGGTGTGGGCACTCCTACCAATCTGCTTGAAGCAATTGAACGTGGAGTGGATATGTTCGACTGTGTGATGCCTACAAGAAATGGCCGTAATGGATGGCTGTTTACTGCTAACGGCACTATGAATATGAAAAACCAGAAGTGGAAGGATGACTTTACCCCACTTGATCCAGAAAGCGATTGCTTCGTTGATCAGGTCTACACGAAGGCATATCTCCGTCACCTGTTTGTGAGTGATGAACTTTTGGCTATGCAAATCGCGTCTATCCATAATCTTGCTTTTTATCTACGTCTTGTGAAAATGGCACGCCAACATATTATAGCTGGTGATTTCTCTACGTGGAAAGCGGAAATGGTGAAGAAATTGAGTGTCAGACTGTAAAAAGAGAAGATTATGAGTAATTTACCTTTTGTCTCGTCACCATGGCTAAAAAAGCTTGACCTCTATATCATCAAGAAAGTTCTTGGTGCGTATTTTTTGATGATTATTCTGCTTGTCAGTGTGGCGATTGTGTTTGATATTTCTGAGAAGATAGACACTCTTGCCGACGCTACTATGAAAGAGATAGTTTTTGATTACTACATTAATTTTGCGTGGTATTTCTCAAATTTGCTTTCTCCGTTGATCACGTTTATCGCCGTCATCTTTATAACTTCCCAACTTGCTAATAATTCGGAGATTATCGCTACGTTCGCATCGGGAGTCAGTTTTCATAGAGTGATGGTGCCATATTGGCTCTCTGCAGCTGTGATTGCGGTAATGACCTATATCTTGTCAAGCTTTGTCATTCCTCCTGCCAATGAGGTGCGTCTGGAATTTTTGTCGAAATATAAGAATGCGTATAGACGAGAGACAAATGCCACCAACGTACAGCTTGAGGTGGAAAAAGGAGTGATCCTTTATATCGGAACGTATGAAAAGAGTTTGAAACGTGCCTATAGGATGACGTTGGAGAAGTTTGATGGCAAGACGCTTGTTTCCCGCACTACTGCTCAGTTTGCCGACTACGATACTCTTGGCCATTTTGAACTTCGTAAATGGGTGACACGTGATTTCGTAGGTATGCAGGAGACTATGACTTCCGGAGAACGAAAAGATACGACCTTGAATGTTGACACCGAGGATTTCTTTGTCTATCGAGAGATGCAGCAACAGATGACCAATGCCCAGCTTGTACGTTATATAGAGAAGCAGCGTAGTCGTGGAGTGGGAAGTATCCAGGAGTTTGAGATTGAATATGAGAAACGACATTCACAGCCGTTCGCTGCTTTTATCCTTACCACTATAGGATTTGCTTTGGCAAGTAAGAAGGTGAAGGGAGGTATGGGTATGAACCTTGGTATAGGTTTGGCATTGAGCTTTTCATATATTTTGTTTGATACTATTTCAGCCACGTTTGCGATAAGTGGAGGTTTGAGTCCACGAATAGCTGTGTGGATTCCGAATTTCTTGTTCTTGCTTATTGCAATTTTCTTGTATAGGCGGGCTCCTAAGTGATGCACAATCTATAAATGAAGATGTATTTGCGTATGAAAGAGAAGATAACAGAGCTTGAAAACAGACGAGAGAAGGCACTATTGTGTGGCGGTGAGGCTGCGGTCGATAAACGTCATGCTAAGGGATTGCTGACGGCTCGTGAGAGAATCGCGTTATTGGTTGACGAGGGTTCATTTCGCGAGACGGATATGTTTGTTCACAAAGATGGTGATGATGCACCGGGAGACGGGGTGATCTGTGGAGTCGCTAAAATAGGCGGCAAAAACGTATGTGTGTTTGCACAGGATTTCACGGTGCTCGGAGGAAGCCTTGGATTACGTCATGCGAGAAAAATCACTAAAATACAGGATTTGGCGGCAAAAATGCGTTGCCCTATAATCGGCATCAATGATTCTGGTGGTGCCCGTATTCAGGATGGAGTGGATTCATTATGTGGATACGGGGAGATATTCTATCGTAACACTTTGTTGTCTGGTCTTGTGCCTCAGATATCAGTTGTTATGGGGCCGTGTGCAGGTGGAGCTGCCTATTCTCCTGCTTTGACTGATTTCGTTTTCATGGTAGATGGCATTTCAAAGATGTTCCTTACTGGTCCAACTGTTGTTGAGACGGTGATGGGTGAGACTATATCACAAGAAGATTTAGGAGGTGCGAAAGTCCATGCTGAAAAGGCCGGTACAGCCCATTTCTTCGCTGAAAACGAGAAAGAATGTCTTACTCAGGTAAGACGACTACTTGACTATCTCCCACAAAGTGCGGATGTGATGCCAGAGTCGAAAAAGTCGGTGGAATCGCCAAAAAATATGTCCATTGAGTCGATTCTTCCGTCTGATGGTAAAGAACCGTATGATGTGCGTGGAATAGTGAAATGTTTGGCTGACGAGGATTCATTCTTTGAGGTGCATGAGTTGTTTGCTCCTAATATTGTATGTGGATTTGTGAGGATGGACGGAGCGACGGTGGGCATTGTGGCAAACCAGCCAAATTATCTTGCTGGAGCATTGGATGCTGATGCTGCCGACAAGGCATCAAGATTCATCCGTTTCTGCGACTCTTTTAATATTCCATTGTTGACGTTGATGGATGTGCCTGGATGTCTTCCTGGTGTGGAAGGTGAACATTCCGGAGCTGTGCGTCATGGTGCAAAACTTTTCTATGCTTATGCTGAGGCTACAATTCCTATGGTTACAGTGGTGCTTAGAAAAGCATACGGAGGCGGTTATGTGTCGTTGGGAAGCCGACATATCGGAGCCGATTATGTTTTCTGTCTTCCTACCGCTGAGATTGCTGTGATGGGACCAGAGAGCGCGGTCTCTGTGCTATATCACAAAGAGATTAAATCTATTGTTGAGAATGGCGGTGACGTAGAGTCGTTCAAAAAAGAGAAGGCTGAGGAGTACCGTCGTGAATATGCTAATCCATATGAGGCGGGAGCTAAAGGTTATATCGACGATGTTGTGAATCCGAAGGATGTACGTGGACGTGTGATTGATGCTTTTGCGTCATTGAGGGGCAAAAAGGTGGATCGTCCACATAAAAAGCACGGATTAATACCAGCATAAATTCACTTGAAGTGTATGAAACAGATTGAAATAGAGATCGACGGAATTAATTACAAGACATTTGTTCGCGACAATGTGGAAATCACATTGGACGTGGAGACAATCACATGTGACAGTCCGGTCGAAATCGCTCGCAAGAAAAATAAAAAAAGATCGCCCATGCGCAGATCAGAAATCTTCCCTCCCATTGCAGGAAAGATTGTCGATCTCATCCCCGTCGGCAAAAAGATAAAGAAGGGCGACGTGGTGGCTACCATTGAGGCGATGAAGATGTACAACAGAATCTTTTCTCCTGTAAGTGGGATTGTGAAGTCAGTGAATTATTCTGTTGGTGACAATGCGGTCCGTTCCACGTCTCTTGTCATCATTGAAAAAAATTAACGATTACATTGTAGGTGCAGACCTCGTGTCTGCCCATTGCAATAATATATAAAATCAGACATTTCATCAGACAAGCTCTATGAAAAATTTACTTAGTATTATATTGTTATTTAATTGGTTTGTTATGACGGCACAAGTAAATGAGAATGAATTGATCAAAAAGTGGACAGTGTTCGACACTCCTCACCAGACATTGAAATTTTCCCAATATCCTACGTCTGAATATCTTCAGGCTATGCGTCTTGCTATGAAGGAGCATAACAAGGAGATCGATAAGATAAAGAATAATCCGGAACCTCCTACATTTGACAATACGATTGTGGCTTTGGAGAACTCTGGCGAAATGTTGTCGAATATCCAATATTGTTTCTATAACTTGTTGAGCGCGGAAACCAACGATGAAATGGACAATATTGCAGGTGAAATCTCTCCTGAGGAGACTGAACACAACAACGTCATCTATCAGGATACTATCCTTTTCGCGCGTGTTAAAGCTGTATATGATAAGAAAGAGTCTCTTAATCTTTCCATAGAGGAGAAAAAACTGCTTGAGGATACATACGAATCGTTTGAAAACATGGGAGCCACTCTTCCTGCAGACAAGCAGAAGGAGTTTTCTGAACTTAGCAAACAGCTTTCAGCACTTACATTACAGTTTCAGCAGAATGTGTTGAAATCCACAAATGAGTATAAACTGAAGGTTGCTGATGCGTCACAATTGAGTGGCTTGCCTCAGGCAATTCTAGATGCTGCGAAAGAAGAGGCGAAGAATGAAAAATTCGACGGCTACGTTTTTACATTGAAAGCACCGTCGTATGTGCCATTCATGAAATATGCAGACAACCGTGAATTAAGAAAAACCATTTATTTGGCCTATAATTCACGTTCCACATCAGGAGACAACAACAATATTGAAGTTCTTAGAAAAATCACGGAGACACGCCTTAAAATAGCAAATCTGCTGGGTTATAAGTGTCATGCCGACAAGATATTGCGTCATCGTATGGCTGAGAAGAAGGAAAACGTCTATAATCTGTTGGATGAGCTTCTTGCTGCGTATAAGCCGACGGCGTTGAAGGAGGTTGAGGCTGTGAAGAATTTTGCCGCTTCTTATTCTATTCCAGTGGCACAGTCGGATTTCCAGCCTTGGGATTGGAGCTATTATTCGGAAAAATTGCGAGAAAAGGAGTATGCCATCAACGATGAGCAGATCAAACCATATCTTGAACTTGAGAATGTGAAGAAAGGAGTGTTTGGTTTGGCGACGCGATTGTATGGATTGCAGTTTGTGAAGAACGACAAGATAGAGGTTTATCATCCAGAAGTTGAGGCTTATGACGTGATCGACAAGGATGGCAAGTATCTTGCTGTGTTATATACTGATTTCCATCCACGTGAAGGAAAGAGTGGAGGAGCATGGATGACAGAGTTCAAGCCTCAATGGATTGAGAAAGACGGTACAAATTCCCGTCCTCATATATCAATTGTGATGAATTTCACTCGTCCTACTGAAAATGAGCCATCTTTATTGACATTTGATGAGCTTACAACATTCCTTCATGAGTTTGGACATTCAATTCACGGAATGGTGGCAAACTCTCGTTTCGCCTCATTGTCTGGCACAAACGTCTACAGGGATTTTGTGGAGTTGCCATCACAGTTGATGGAAAACTGGGCTTTGGAAAAAGAGTATCTTGATTCGTTCGCGAAACATTATAAGACAGGTGAGAAAATTCCTGCTGAGTTGATTGAGAAGATTCGTCGTGCTGCCAATTTCAACACAGGTTACTTCACGTTGCGACAGTTGTCGTTCGGCTATCTAGACATGGCATGGCACACACTTGAAACACCATACACAGGAGATGTGAAGCAGTTTGAGGAGACCGCATGGGCAAAAACACAGTTGTTGAACTCAGTACCGTCGGCATTGATGAGCGCCAACTTCACACATATCTTCTCAGGAGGTTATTCAGCCGGCTACTACGGTTATAAATGGGCGGAAGTGCTTGATGCTGATGCGTTTGCGGCATTCCAGGCAGAAGGAATCTTCAACCAGCAGACAGCGGAGAGATTCCGTCGTGAAGTGTTGGAGAAGGGTGGCAGCGAGCATCCAATGACGCTTTATAAGAGATTCCGTGGTCAGGAACCAACAATCGACGCTCTGTTGAAGAGAAACGGAGTGAAGTAAAATGCTGAAAATGTAAAACTATAACAGGTTACGATAGCCTGATTTATGGCATTATGGCAATAAATACGTTTTATATTCTTCTGCTTGCCACTGTGGTTGGCGAGTTTTTTGTGCCGTTTATACTGAAATTTTTCTATAAAAATTATGATTGGCGAAAAATGGCAATGAGTGTGCTCGGAAGCCCCGAAAGTCCAGTGCGTCATATATATAGGTTGTGGCTTTTGTGGCTTGGTGTTGTACTGACATACACGGCGTTTGTCTATTATGAGGCGGCAAAGCCAATCTCGCCAACGCTTGCATCGATAGAATTTGTAGAAATACTGGCATTTGCTATTGGTGCGGGTGTACTCTCTGGACTATTCAGTGTAAACGAGCAGAAAGATAGTTTGACACTTTCGGCAAAAATCCATGGTGTTGGTGCTGCTATTGGATTTATGTTGCTCTTGTTTTTCCCGCTGACTAACAGTATCTTGGAACTGAAATGCGGAAACACAACCGTTGGTTTTGTTAAAATAGGAGCGTTCCTGCTAGCACTCACTTCATTTATCTTCTTTGTAATGAGCGACAAAGAACGATTCCGCAACACATTTATCAACAACGAAGGTCTTTGGGAACAAGCGGCATTGTTTTTTATGTATGTACCGTTTGTGGTTGATACCACAATGAAGTTGTGTTAGACGGATTTCGGAAAGAATTACCCGAATTTGGGGGAAAATCAGATTTTCGCACAGACGACACAGAAAACACTGATTATTTCAGCCACTTCTCCAAAATCTTTTTCTTCCTTTCAGCACAGCCTTGCATTACGGCTTTGGCTTTTGAAATCTCGGCTTCGTAGGCCTCGATTTCGGAAATTGCTTTCTTTTGTTCTTCAATAGGCGCAATTTGAACCGATAATGCTTCAATTCTATCGATTGAGGCACGATAACTGCGTTTGAACCCCGCTTTTTTGCCTTCTACTTCTAATAAATGTGCCATATATTTTGGCAAAATATCATCCGTTTTTATGCGTAAAACTCCGCAGTGGTCTGTTGGATAAAATGGATTGTTTGCAGGTATTACGTTCACCATCCAATCCCCATCTATGCCCCAAAGGACAGAATCTTTTGAAAAATCTTCAAACAAAAGTTTGTCTATCATTCCGAATGGTTCAAACACGTTGGCACTATAAACAGGAATGTTATAATTTGGGCTAACTTCGCTGTTAAGGATTCTACGACCAATTGAAATATTAAATATGTAACTATCTGATAATCTGCGTGTTACCCCCCCCTGACGACTTATAACATCAAGCCTTTCAAACACTTCCGCTATTTTCTTCTTGTATTCCTCAACCGTCATTCGGCTATTATTGTATTCCTCATCAACCTTTTCACATTCAGAAACGATTTGTTGTTGGATGTCGAGGGGCGGCAGGGGAATTTGTTGTAGCATATATTCGGGCAGATTGAGGTTCTTCAATCCGCTTGAACCACTTTGATATTGAAAAGTATTGCCATTTTGATAAAAATAGTTCAAATAGGAATGTAAATACTTACAATCCAAGTCTTTTGACTTATCTGATTTTATCCGCAAGCGTGCTGTAAAGTTAGAATATGCAAAATCTCCAGATACGTTTTCAAATAAGACAACACGCCCAACAGCTTGCGTTAAGCTTCCGCCTGATTTTTCAATTATAATATCACCATTTAGTAATTTCCTTTTTTCAAAAGAGTTAACTTCGACATCTATATTAGCGACATCTGACAAATCCAAAGTTCCACGCATTGTGAAATTTGTATTTCTGATTACCGAAACTGTCTTGAATGGTGGTTTCTTTCCTGTCCAAAGCCCACCAAAAGAATCAACATAATCTCCCAACTTCACCAACGGAAACTTGCTTTTTATCTCAATCTTCTTGTCAGCCGTGAGTTTTATTGCCTTGTTGAAACTTGTGCGGCTGAAATCTATCATATCCGCTGTGTGAAGATATGCGTAATAGTTGGCGAGCGGCTCGGAAAGCGTTATTTGGCTGTCGCTGAATGTGTTGCGGACGGCAGCGGCGAGCGTGTCGCCGGCATAGCGGTCGTGGTAGTTGTAGAGCATTCCGCCAGGATTGTTTATCTGAATGCCCTCTGCACCTTTGCGGTTGCTCCAATCGTAGCCCAAAAACTTTTTCTGTTCGGCATTGTCGGCGGGGGCGATGATTGTAAGCGTTATTTGGTTGTAAATCAATGCAAAATACATCAATTTTTCATATTCCACGCTTTTGACGGTTTTGAAAAACAAATCGCGGATTTCTGCCTTTTGCTCGTCTTCGGTCATACGGCGGAACTTCGGACTTTTGCGCTTGTTGACAATTTCGGTGAGGTTGTCGAACCAAGCGATGTATTGGGCAAAATATTCGTTTGCCGAAAGTTGTTCGCGCGTGGCTGTTTCTGCGGCGAAGGATTTATACAAGTCTTCGGGGACGTTGATTTTTGCGATGTATTTGTTGAAAACTTCGCCGTCTTCCCACTCGTTGGAAAATTCGCCCGAAAGTATCGCCGTAACGATGTCCTTTACAATTTCGCGCTTTTTGGGCGGCTCGTTGTATTTTTCGAGGTAAAGGACAACCGTATTGGTTCCCGTTGCGCCAAAAGTCTTGCTGCCAAACTGTGCCACGGCACGAAGGTAAAAGTTTTGCAAAAGTATCTCGCGGGCAGTCATATAACTGTTGCTGTCGTTGCTGAGAATCGACGACGGCAAAACCACGGCGGCAATGCCCTTCGGCTTCAAAAGTTGTGCAATGCGTTCCACAAAAAGCGTCTCTATCTCGCTGCCGTCGTTGCTTATAAGATTGCGGTCCAAAAGTTCAAAACGGTTGTTTTTCAGTTTCAGATGTGCCTTGAAACCACTCACAGAATAAGGCGGATTTGCCACAAGAATGTCAAAAGTGGTGTTTGTAACCTGTTCTTCGGGATATTGTTCCAATCCGTCGCCGAACTTGATTTTGCCTTGTCCCGCACCGTTCATATACAGCGACACTTTGGCAACGCGGGCGAGGCGGTAATCCTTTTCGATGCCAAAAATATGATGTTCGCACCAAGCGTTTTCGCGAATTGCGTCGAAGTTGTTGTGTGCTGTAAAATAGTTATTTACAGCCTCCACCGCCTCGGTAAGGAAATGCCCTGCACCGCAGGCATAGTCGATTATCTTTGGAAAAACAAAGTTTTCGCCCTGACGGACAAGTTTATCCATCGGAAGACAGTCCCAAATGAACCTCGTTATCGGCGTGGGGGTAAAAAACTGACCTTCGTTTTGCTTGAAACCTTTGTTGAGAAGTTGCTCAAACAAATCGCCAAGAAACTGATGCTTAGACGGATAGACAATTCTATATTTTTGAAACAACTGAACAACCTCTACTAATATTTTGCCGTTCTGAAAAAAGAGTTCCTCGTTGTGCACGTCTTTGAAAGCAAAATCGTTGTTGCTGTAAAATTTTAGGATTCGGATTGTGTTTTTCAAATCCTCGATTGCGGCTTTGCGCTTGGCGTCGTTGAATTTCTGTGCAAAAAGGTTTTCGGCGTAATCGTCTGAAACATAATAAATTTCCTCGCCCATAAACTTCTCCATTCCCTCTTTGTGCAGACGTTGCAGACGGTCTTGCAGACTTTCGTAAGTGTCGGTGCCTGTCTTGTATTGAAACTCTACGATGTCGTTGTCGGTTTTTTGCGTTTCGTCCACAAGTTTGCAGATGAAGAGCGCAACAAGGCGGTTGAAAGCGTTTTCCTTGTCGCTGACGTTGTTGTGCCGCAGGATTTCCTCAAAACGGTTGACAATTTTGTCGTCGGGCTTGAAATCTTCCAAACGTTTTTTTCTGAGAGGCGGCACGCCGATTTGGTATGCCTGAGAATCCTCGCCGAAAATCACCCCTTTTTCAAAGATGATTTTGTCGTAGGTTTCGTCCCAAACGTCAAACAAATCTTTTACGGTCTGCGCGTTTTCGTACAGTCTAATGGTCTTGTCTTTTTTAGCAAGTTTCTTTACGTTCTCGTCGTCGGTGCAGTCAACGATATAGTTTTCAAAAGACACTTCACTCTCTTTGTAATCCGACGCATACAGCGACAGCCATTTTGTAGAACGCTCTTGCTGCCAATACGAAAACAGTTGTCCGCCGTCTTCTTTCAAGAGTTTCAAGGCTTTTGAATGTTCCGAGCCGGCGGTTTTACATTCGATGATAATGAGCATATTGCCGCCGTCCTTGTCGTAAACGCAAATGTCTGCTTTTCCACCTTTGCTGTCGTGTCCGAGGTTCCAACGCTTTTCGAGTTCGATATGTTCGGGGCGGTAGCCTTTTTCCAACAGACGGTGGACACACTCAAAGACTACAAAATTTTCGGGATGCTCAAAATTGCAGGTTGTGCGGTCGTTGATTTTGAAGCCGAGGTTTTCGGGATAATTCAGTTGCTTGTTCTTGAAATCAACGCTGATTGTACACGACTCTAAATCAGCAAAAGTCTTGCAATATGTATTTCCTTTTTTTTCAAATCCTAAGAATTCAAGAACTTTTGGTAAATTATCTTTTGTTATCATTGATTAGTTTGCTTTTTACGGCGTTCAGCAACTTATCGATGATACAGGCTACGTTTTAATACTTTGGAATACAATAAGCGTGGACATCACTTATTGTATTCCGAGGTATTTGGCGTGACCTGTCAATCAAATAAGTTTCGTCCACGCAAAACGTGGACGTTTACTGAACTTATTCTATGATTGACATTTTCTTCTAATCGCCAAATTTTCGGAAAGTCTCGAATAGTAGCAAACGCTTAATTAATAATATGTTAATTTAACCTATATTTATTTCATTCAATACTGTTTTATTTTTTCAAACTATTTTCTTGTTTGATTGCAAATATACAATTATCCCTTCAATTTTCAGGATTTTATTTTATTAAATTAGCTATCAACATTGCTGTATTTTTAAGTCCCTTCAATATCGGATATATATTACTGATTAACAGTCTCCCAATGTCCACCCTTGTCAGGACCAACACGGCGGATAATACCTTTAGTTTGCATCTGCTTTAACTGCCATTTAATGCCGTCTATCACAATTCAAGGTTATATAGGTTATATACGAATCCTATGCGGCTCTGTATTCTGTCGGAGTCTTTCCTGTTTTACGTTTGAAGAAGCGTATGAAATGTTGAGGATAGCCAAAGCCAAGATGATCGGACACCTGTGCGATGCTTAACGTTTGGTTGTTAAGTAGTTCTTTAGCTTGTCGGATTATCTTGTCTGCGATAAAATCTTGTGCCGTTTTGCCTGTTTCCACTTTTACCAGCTCACCAAAGTAACCAGCTGAAAGGTTGCATTGTTCAGCGAAATAAGCCACTGTTGGAATACCGTTAGTTTCTGCCTTTTCGGTCAGATAATCGTCCAAAAGCGACTCGAAACGCTGCACCGTCGCATGGTTGATTTCCTCACGAGTGATGAACTGACGGTCGTAGAATCGTAGACAGTAGTTGAGTAGTAGTTCGATGTTCGACACGATCAATTCACGACTGTGCTTGTCGATGGCATGGTGGAGTTCTTGACTTATCATATCCAAAACGCTGCGGAAAATCTCAATTTCGGCGGTAGATAGATGCAGAGCCTCGTTGCTCGAATAGGAGAAGAATTCGTAACGTGACATCTGTCGTCCCAACTGCGTGCGGGCAAGAAAGTCGGGGTGAAAGACCAGTGCCGTCCATTTGGGCATTGTAACGTCAGGGTTTGGCTCCACGTGGATAGTCTGTCCGGGTGCGAACGAAGTGACGGTCATTTCGTCGAAGTCGTATTTGGTGCGGCCGTAAGAGAGTTTGCAACCCTTGTTTTCCTTCAAGAACAGTGAGTACACGCCATAGTGAACCATACATTCGTCGAGCGTTTGTTCTTTGTTGAATCGCACTACGCTTACCAATGGGTGAAGTGTCTCAAAACCGTAAAAGTCGTTGAATTGCTGAACTGTATCGAAATGTATCTCTTTCATTTTCTTTTGCTTTTTGCAAATTTACAGAATTTCAAACAATTATTTCCCTATCGATTTGCCCATTTCATACGCCTCGACAAGTGCCTTGTGGCCTTCGATTTCGCCCATTTCGTTTACGCCGCCAGCAAAGACAGTGCCAGCCAGCCGCGCCCTCTCAAAACAGTCAATCCAACCCGTCAGGCCCGCAACGGCACGCTCGGGCACAAACGCCTCGTCTTCGGCGGCGGTGGTTAGCACATAAATGCTACTAAACTTGTAATCAGACGGATAGAGCGGGTTGGCGCGGTCGAGAAGGGTTTTCAGTTGACCGCTCATCTCGTAGTAGTAAATGGGTGTGGCAAAGGCAATTACATCGGCATCGTGCATTTTCCCCACAATGTCGGGTGCATCATCTTTTATCACGCATTTTTGCGTTTGCTGACAGGCAAAACATCCTTTGCAAAATTCGATTTTCTTTCCGCGAAGCGAGACTACCTCGGCCTTGTGCCCTGCGTCGGTGGCACCACGCGCAAACTCACGCGCCAAAGCGTCGGAATTGCTTGTGGGGCGCAGACTTGTTGATATTACCAAAACGTTCATATTGTTGATCTTAAGTTACTTACTGATTTTCACCTTTTTCTGCCCGTTTTCGATATAAATCTGCCCTACTGTGGCGGTGCTTATGCAGCGGCCTTGAAGGTCAAATTTCCGATTGTCAGTAGCGGGCGAAGATTTTGCATCGTTTATACCAGTTTTTATTTCTGACAATGAGAGCGTTATGCTAACATTCCCATTGCCCAGCGCGGCTTTCAGTTCCTGTTGTGTGGCGTTGTCGATTCTGCCCAAACGAGTGAAAGTCCACGTGTTCACATCGTAGTAAATGCAAAGGTTATGTCCTTGATACAGAATTAAATCGCCAAGCTCGGTAGTGATTGATTCGTCGTTTGTGGGGAACGACTGTCCCAAATCGCCAACTTTCTCAAAATTGCCGTAATCGTGAGCCTCGTAGGTGATTGGCGCCTTTTTCAGAGCATCGACCAGCGCTTGCGCCGAACTGTTGTCGACCAAGGTGGCGGTGAAAGTTGTGCCGTTGACGGTGATATACAATTTCTCGCTCATAGGTTCGGCTTTTAGTTTGTTATTCGCTGAACAACAGACAAATAAAACAATTGTTACGATAAAGGTGATTTGCTTCATTGTCCTTGCATTATTTTAGATTCTCACGGAAAAACGCTGCGATTCTGTCGTAAGGAATCACTCCAGCCTTATTGTCGTAAAGGTCGGTGTGGACAGCGCCAGGGATAATCAGCAGTTCCTTGTTGCCAACCTTCGCACTTTTGCCATCTTCAGGTTTCACGCCAGTCATCTTTTCAAAGGCGTAATCGCTGAAATAACGGCTGTGAGCCTTCTCGCCGTGGACGAGCAAAACGGGCGTTTCAATCTCGTTGGCGAAACAAAGCAGATTTTGGTTGAGAAACGACTGACAACCAATAATATTCCAACCATCGTTCGAGTTGCCGCTACGCTTGTGGTAGCCTCGGGGTGTTTTGTAGTAGTCGTAATAATCTTTCACAAACCACGGTGCGTCGTCGGGTAGGGGGGCAACCACGCCTCCTGCACGCTTGTAACTACCTGTTCGGTAGTCTTCGGTGCGTTGGGCACTAATTGCACGACGTTTTTCCATACGTTGTTCAGGGGTATTTTCGCTGCCGAAATATCCCTCAACAGTTACTTTGCTCATATCGTACATAGTACTTGCCACAGTTGCTTTGATACGTGGATCGATAGCGGTGGCATTGATTGCCATTCCACCCCAACCGCAAATGCCGATGATGCCAATCTTTTCTGCATCAACATCTTCACGATTTGATAGATAATCAACAGCTGCCAGAAAATCTTCGGTGTTAATATCGGGTGAAGCCATACGGCGAGGTTCGCCGCCGCTCTCGCCAGTGAATGATGGGTCGAAGGCAATTGTCAGAAATCCTTGTTCGGCCATTGTTTGTGCATATAGACCTGAAGTTTGCTCTTTTACTGCACCGAACGGACCGCTCACGGCAATGGCGGGCATTGGTTTTGTGGCGTTTTTCGGCACATACAAATCGGCTGCCAGCGTAATGCCGTATCGGTTGTGGAAAGTGATTTTGCTATGGTTCACCTTGTCGCTTTGAGGGAAAACTTTGTCCCATTCCTGTGTGAGTTGCAATTCTTGTGCATTCATTGTCTTGTCGTTTTTTTGTTGAGAGCAGCCAACAAGAGTGGCAATACAAGCGGCTGTTATTATTAATTTCTTCATTTCTAATACGTTTTAATTTTAACTGAGACAAAAATACACTTTATGCAAGTAGACGAAGGTATCCAAAATTCGGAAAGAATTACCTTTTTGTAGGGTTGCAAACTTATAACTCTAAATATAGTGCTATAGATAAAAGAAATGGTCGCATTTATTATTGTTTTATTACCCGTATTGCTCCAGAGCTATGTATTCTGACAATAGGATTGACGTCGTTTTCTGCGAGCTTTTGCAGTGTGTCGATATAAGGTTTTACAATTTCTGGCCGACGTTTACCCATCACACGGAACATCTCAGGTGCCTCCATCCTTACCTTTTCATCCTTATCGTGTAGGAGATTAGCAAACAGCGATATGTTATCTTTGTAGGGGTCGGGTGTATTGGTGGCGATATTCTCTGATGCCCAGATGAAACTTAATCTGACGCGTGGATTATCATCCGTCGCCAACTCAAACATCTTTTCCCAATAAGGCTCGACAAGATCGAATCGTGTTCGTCCTATCCTTCCCATCGCATTCATGGCTCTTTCACGTAGCTGATCATCCTGAGAGTTTAGGAATGAAGCTATTTTGGCGACGTGGGGGCATATTTCTTCTGGATATTGCAATCCCATCTCGCCAAGCATCCACAACGCTTTTGCTGTGATCTTCAGTGATTGGTTTTCAAGCAGAGAAGCGATGTAAGGAATGTTCTCCTGCCAAGCATCTTTATTTTTTGTCAGAACACCCAGTTTGGTGTATAGATCTTTTTCTTCAAGCATAATATCAAGGTTTTTATATTTTCCCCCTTCGTCGACAAGTCAGAAAGGGATTATTTCTCCCTATTATCTATCACTTCCCAATGTCCTCCCTTGTCTGGACCAACACGACGGATAATGCCTTTAGCTTGAAGATTTTTGATTTGCCTTGCAATGTTTCTTCTATCTATACCTATGATATTTGCCATTTCTTGAGTAGAAATTTCATTATTGTTTTGAATGAGTTCGACAATTTTCTGTGACGTTTTCTGTGACGTTTTCTGTGACGTTTTCTGGGTAGTATCTTGATTTTCTATGACATTTTCCCCCACAAGTTTTTTGGTACTATTATTCCTAAACTCCTGTTCCATAAAACGTTCCCTCAGGATAGTGGCGGAAATACCTCCCCTTACTTCAGAAAAAACAGGAACTTGCAAGTTTTCCTTAGTGAATGAATTTACGATTTTTTCATATCCTCTTCCCCATGTTTCTATGAATCCAGCTAAATAGAACACTTTGGCAATTAGTCTGTTGCGTGGGTGAGACTCATGTGCTTCCATCAGTGTTTCTATTGTGAAGTTTGTTGGTAATGTACCGTCGTTCCAAAGCGTGATATGGTCGTTGAAGACTTTCATCTGAGTGTCAACCCCCATATAATTGCGGTGGACAATGGCGTTACAGAGAATTTCACGTAGACCATCTTCTGGAAGTTCCAAAGGCTCTTTACGTAGAAGTCCTTCATAATGAATGGGAGTTATGAGATATTTGCTACGTAATACCTCAATGATTCTATCTGGCATGAAAACCAATGGACAAGCGATATTGTCTTGCGTTATTAAATCGGAAACGTCCGTACCAAAGCGACCAATTCGAAATTGTGCACTTATACACCATCTCAAAATATCTTTTCCGAACAGGAGCATGGCGGCCATAGTGAGTCGTCCTTGATCATTCACCAGACCAAGGTTTTTTATCACTTGTTCAGTAGAATCATGCAGTGCATCTATATTTAAGCGTCGAGAATCTGTCGCACAACGCAGGAAATAGTCGATGGCTGAGCGGTCAAGATCGTCAAGGATGGCTGTAGGAACAGGGGTAGAATCCCAACTCAGATTCATCTTTTGCAAGAGAAAATCGTTAAGAGCAACACCTCCAAGTTCTTGTAACGTACTTCCCGACCTAAAATAATATTTGCCTCTATAGGTGACGGGCATCGAACAAGTAGGGATTTCTATTCGGAGATATTCCAATCCGTTTTCACTCATCAAATTCACATTGACAAGCAATCCCATTGTGTCTCGTACCTTGTTAGGTATATCTTCCAACAGTTTGCGTGCGTTGTTTATGCCTGTAACTATCCCATTGTCATCAACGCCAATGAATATTGTGCCTCCTTGTGCATTGGCAAAACCACTTACATATTGAAGATATTCATCACGCCAATTCTGTTTGAACTCTATGATTTGGTTCTCTTTTATTTTCATTCCAACTTTTATGAAGAATTGATAAAACAGGTTTATACTTCATTAAGTATTTTTACAAAGGTACGATAATTTCAACGGTTCTTTAAACTATAGTCGATATCTTTTGGCATAATAGACTGATTTCTATAACATTTTTCTCTATAATTTTTTGCTAGAATTCGGAAAAAATCGGCAGAATACCAGTTTATGATATTCTGCCGATGTGTTATGAGAATTTTTTTATGTCATTTTTTCACAACCCATGGACTAAGGTGATTGACGCAGATGCGTTTGCAGTATTCAAGAAAGAGGGAATATTCAATCAGCAGACGGCAGAGAGATTCCGTCGTGAGGTGTTGGAGAAGGGAGGAAGTGAGCATCCAATGACGCTGTATAAGCGATTCCGTGGTCAGGAGCCAACTATCGACGCTTTGTTGAAGAGAAACGGAGTGAAGTAAATGCTAAATTATAAATGCTTAATGCAGAATTATAGAGACGTCCATTGTGGCGTCTCTTTTTTTGTTGAGTATAGTCAATAAAATCATAAGAAATGGAAATTCTTTCAAGAATATAATAGAGAATTATATGTATGCATCCAAATGGTCATAATCCGTAAAGTATGTATCCAAATGTAAGCGTCTATTACGATGAATAACTCCAAACTAATGAATATTTAATGATCTTCATAATAGTCATATTCTATTATTGTTCGATTAACTTCATCTTTAGTTGTTTCTATTTTTTCGGTTCTATTTCCTTGTTTGTCAAATTTATTGATACGTCTTTCTTCTAATTTGCCATCTACATTGTAAGTAAAGACCTCTATGTTATACCCTTTTTCGTCGAACTTACAAATTCTTTTCCAATATCTTTTTTCTCCAGATTCTTTTCTACAAAACTCAACCATATTGCCTTTATCATCATATATATAGATTTCTTTCGTGTCTAAAAGTCCGTCGGGTCCATAACAACATTTTTCTGTTTCATTTCCATTTCCGTCGTATTTGGTAGTCATTTTTAGATATAGCCTTCCTTCAGAATCATACTCGCACTCTTCTATTTCATTCCCTTTATTATCGTACATGTATGTTGTTTTGAATTCCATGATGTTATCGGAATTGAATTTACATATTTTAATATTATTCCCCTTCTCATCATAATCGAAAATCAATTTACAGGTGTCAGAAGCAAAATGTATTTCTTCAGTAATATTTCCACAATTGTCGTACTTGTAAGACGTTAACAATGATGATTCCCCCTGGTTGTCTATCCTCCACACTTCAAGTAAATTTTCATTGTTGTCGTATTTGAGGGAGTCTGTCCAAGATAATTCACCATTGGAATTATAACAATATTTCTTGATGTTATTTCCGTTATCATCGTAACTGTAAATATATCTATTTGCTTCAAGAAAAAAATCCTCAATCAAATTACCTTTAATATCGAATTTCAGAATAGAGTAAGCCTGTTTTTTTGGAGCATCGAAGATTTTAACCTCCTTCACTTTACCTTTTAGTCCGGCGACCTCCCAACCCGTTTTTTTCTCTTTCATTTTATAGAATTTACAATTCGAACAAGATGCTATTAAAAGATAAACCAAAAAGTAGCCGATTATATATGTTATTTTCTTCATGATATGTAAACATCTATTTTGTTATTTACAACCCAAATATAACAATTAATCATATACAAAAAAAGCAGACACCATGTATCCTGCTATGAAGTCCATCATTGGTCGTTGTGTCCTTAACAATCCTCATAATTGACAATAGTAAGGGGTTCATGAACAATTACGAACCCTTTGGGTTAAGATATTTTAATGAATGGATTATAAGTAATAATAAATGATTTGATTTCTTTGTTATTGTATTTTTTTATTGAGTATAGTCCATAAAAACATAAATTTTTGTATTTCTGTTGAGTATAATCAATAAAATAAGATATATGAATTTCCATTATGAATTGTATGAGTATTCTATTCTTAATAATCTCAAATTCTATATGGATTTGGTTATGTCCTAGTTTAGACTGTTTTTTTCGTTTTTTTTCCTCAAAAAATCGTAGACATTCTTTGAGAACTTCTATCCTCTGTGGTTTTATGCGCTCGCCTTCGGCTCGCACTAGTGGGGAGGGCAAGGGCGGAACGCCCTTTGCAATCCTCAAATACAAAGACCTATTTATCAGTCATAAACTAGGACAGAGTTATAAATTTATGGTGATTCGTCCAGATTTGTGTTGTTTTTAGAGATTATTCGTCAAGAAAAATGTAAAAATCTCAAAATATTCATCCAGATTTGTGTGTAAACAAGATTAGATTCGTCAAGAAAAATGTATTTTTGTGCTTAAAAAATATTGATTTTATGTATAGGACGATAATACAACAACTTATAGAATGGAAGAATAATCCTGATAGAAAACCATTGATACTTAAAGGGGCTCGACAGATTGGAAAGACGTGGATATTGAAGGAGTTTGGAAAGACTCAGTATCAACATGTGGCTTATGTCAGATGCGACAATGAACCAGTTGCTAGAAACTTATTCATGGATTACAATATCTCTCGTATACTTAAGGTAGTTGAGGCAATCACCAAAGTTCCAATAATTCCAGGCAAGACATTAATAATATTTGATGAGATACAAGAGGTAAAAGGAGGTATCCATTCTTTAAAATATTTCTGTGAGGAGGCACCAGAATACCACGTAGCGGTAGCAGGTTCTCTCCTTGGCTTGTTATTGCATCCTGGAGAATCATTCCCTGTTGGAAAAGTTGACATATTGGAGATGCATCCTATGTCTTTTTCTGAATTTCTTTTAGCTGTAAATGAAAGTCAACTTCTTGACTTTCTTGTAGAGAAAGATTGGGATAGCATTGGGATACTTCACGAAAGATATATTAATCTTTTGCGTCAATATTATTATGTAGGAGGAATGCCAGAAGCTGTGAACGCATATATAGAGGGTAAAACATTGGAATCTGTACGTAATATTCAACTATCTATATTGGAGGCTTACAGATTAGATATCTCTAAGCATGCTGAGACAAAAGTGGCTATGAGAATTCAACAAGTGTTCAATTCTATACCAATGCATTTAGCAAAGGAAAATAAGAAGTTTATCTTCAGTGCTGTGAAAAAAGGTGCTAGAGCAAATGATTTTGAAATTGCAATTCAGTGGTTAGTGGATGCAGGAATAGCAATTAAAGTACAACGTGTTAACTCTGGATTACCTCCTTTGAAATTCTATGAAGATATGGATTCATTTAAGCTTTATCTTCTTGATTGCGGACTTTTTGGTGCAATGGTAGAGGCTGATGCAAGTCAGGTGATTACGGGCGATAATGCTTTTCGTGAATACAAAGGAGCATTTACTGAGGAATTTGTCCTAGAGCAGTTAGTGACATTGTCCAAACGTAATATTTACTATTACAGCAAAGAAAATTCACAGATTGAAGTAGATTTTGTGTTTCAGATAAATGGAGTGTCGGTTCCTTTAGAAGTAAAAGCAGAAGAAAATGTAAAGGCAAAGTCTTTAAAACTCTTTCATAATGAGTTTTCGATAATTCATTCGTATAGGACATCGATGTGTAAATACAGAGAAGAAGAGTGGCTTACTAATATTCCTCTTTATGGTGTCAGAGAGTTTTTTAGTGGTTTATAGATCGAATCAGACTAAATAATAAAGGGGTTCATGAACAATCATGAACCCCTTCTGTGTTTAATATATTATATACAAACTCTTATAAGTCTTCTCCTTCTGGAGCTTTCTTTCCGTTAGAAACTTCACCCTTGATAGTAAGTTTAGTTTCACCAGCGTTAGACTTTACTGTTATTGTTTTGTTGAATGCACCTGGACGACCTGTAGCATTGTAAGTTGCCTTAACAACACCTGTCTTGCCTGGAGCAACTGGAGTCTTTGTCCACTCTGGAGTAGTGCAGCCACAGCTGGCTTTAACTTCCTGTAATACCAAAGGCGCAGAACCAGTATTTGTGAATTTAAATTCACATGTCACCTTTCCCTTTGACTCTTCAAAAGTGCCAAAATTATGTACTATTTCGTCGAACTTTATACCAGCACCAGCAGCAAAAGAGACAACTGCCATCAAAGCTGTGCATAAAGTAATAATTAGTCTTTTCATACTATTATATATTAAAAGTTATACTTGTGAGTTCCTATTGCAAATATAATAGACTTTTGCTCTTGTCGCAAGTAATCAATATAGAAAATAAGCTATTTTATAACATTTTTTATGTTTTGATTTGTGCTGAAACAGTGCTATTTGCCCATTTGTGTTGCGAAACATCATCTGTCACAAAACAAAAAGAGACGCTATTAATAGCGTCTCTCTGATTCGTGGGTGGGCCCAACTGGGCTTGAACCAGTGACCCACGGGTTATGAGTCCGTTGCTCTAACCAACTGAGCTATAGGCCCGAAACCAACTGTAAAAAGTTGATTTTTTGAAATCGAGTGCAAAAGTAAGAAATTTTTGTTTCAAAACAAATTATTCCTTGCTTTTTTTATTATACATTGAATCTAAAATGCATCAAATCTCCGTCCTGGCAAACATATTCTTTTCCTTCAATGGAAATTTTGCCGGCTTCACGACATGCAGCTTCACTTCCAAGTGCTACGAAATCGTCGTATTTGATTACCTCGGCACGAATAAATCCTTTCTCAAAATCTGAGTGGATGATTCCTGCACATTGAGGTGCTTTCGAACCACGGATGAATGTCCATGCTCTCACTTCCTGTACTCCGGCTGTGAAGTATGTCTGAAGATCCAATAGCTTGTAGGCTGACTTGATCAAGCGGACAACACCAGACTCTTTAAGTCCTGCTGCCTCAAGGAACTCCTGACGCTCTTCGAATGTCTCAAGCTCGTTAATGTCTGCTTCTGTTGCGGCTGCCACGATAAGCATCTCTGCGTTCTCGTCTTTGATAGCCTCTTTCACAGCCTCAGTATATTTGTTTCCTGTCACTGCACTTGCTTCGTCGACGTTGCAAACATACATGACTGGCTTGGTTGTAAGAAGATATAGGTCTTTTACCAACTCTTTCTCTTCTTTTGTAAGCTCAACCTCTCTTGCAGATCTTCCTTCAAGTAGTTTGGCTCTGTATTTCTCAAGCACCTCACATGTTGCTTTCGCTACCTTGTCTCCTCCTGTCTGTGCCTGCTTTTTAAGCTTTGTCAGACGGCTTTCAACTGTTTCAAGGTCTTTTAGCTGAAGCTCTGTGTCGATGATCTCTTTGTCACGCACTGGATCCACACTTCCGTCTACATGTGTGACATTCTCGTTGTCGAAGCAACGCAATACATGTAGGATAGCGTCTGTCTCACGGATGTTTGCCAAAAACTTATTTCCAAGACCTTCTCCCTTGCTTGCTCCCTTCACCAATCCTGCGATGTCTACGATCTCAACTGTAGTAGGGACAACACGCTGCGGGTGAACAAGGTTTTCCAAAGTCACCAAACGATCGTCTGGCACGGTAATGACGCCGACGTTAGGTTCGATAGTACAGAATGGAAAGTTTGCTGCCTGCGCTTTTGCGTTCGACAAGCAGTTGAAAAGAGTCGATTTGCCTACGTTTGGTAAGCCGACAATACCGCATTGAAGTGCCATTTTTATATATCTTTTATAGTTTTCTACATAATTTTTCACAAAAGTAATCAAAATTGTCGATTTGTGAAAATGTGGCGATAATTATAAATTTGCAGCTGATTTTGAATGACTCCGAATATATGATTGCAGGGATGCGTGAATACTCGTCTCTACGAAAATTAGAATATATGAATATATCAGATCATAAGGTCTTCGTTTTCGACCTCGGCATGGTGCTTGTGAGCCTTTATCGCAAAGAATGTATAGAGAAATTCCGTCTGCTTGGAATAGAGGATGCGGCGGCTATGATTGGTAATAGTTCGCAAAATGGTCCTTTTGGGGCATTGGAGTATGGATTGATCTCCGTTGAGAATTTCTGCGATGAATTGGCGGTTTTGTCTAATAAAAAGATATCTGGAAGTGATATTGTAGACGCGTGGAATTCCATGATTGGCGAGACTCCCGTCGACCTTCTCAATATGATTTATCGGCTTCGCCATGAATATGGGAAGACGGTGTGTATGCTCAGCAACGTCAACCAGCCGCATATCGACAATGTGATGCAGAATCATTTCCGTCAGGTGGAAGGTCGTGACATTTATGATTATTTTGATGCTCTTTATCTTTCACATGAACTTCATCTAAAAAAGCCTGAACCGGAAATTTTTGAGACGGTGGGTCAGAGCATCCACGATAAATTCGGATTCAGCGGCAAGGATATCATCTTTTTTGACGATAGTCAGGATAATGTGAACATGGCGGTCAAATATGGTTGGGACAGTATCGTCATTGCCAATACTGATGAGACAATGGAGATGCTTAGGGAAATGCTAAATTCAAAATGCTAAATTCAAAATGCTGAATGCAAAATGATAAAAAGAGACGCACGGTAAAAAGAAAAGAGACGCACGGACGTGCGTCTCTACATGTTTTCCTTTTGGAATCTTCTCCACGCAATTTTGACCTTCTCACGAGAAAAAGATAGGGGAACGGATTCACACATGTGTACAAATTGGTTCTCCTCAGGCAGTGATTCAAATATCTTTTTCATTTTTTTGTAATCACTATCTTTCAATACATCTTCTTCTCTGATCATCTCTTTCTCAACAAAGCTATTGATGTCGTCGGCAACTAATGTGGGCGGCTCTTTCACTCTGATGGCGATATCTGTGAGTGGCATATTGTCGGCATAGAATGTTTTGACCGTATTTTTGCGGTCGTTGGCAGACATTCTTCCTCCAACTGCTTTGTTTTTCTCCTTGCTTTTCCAGAAATAATAGATGTCGACGATGGGCATTGAGACTCTTTCTTTGATCTCCTTACGCAAATCTTTGACAGAGATGTCTGTCTTTTTCGATAAAACTTTGTCTATCATGTTCAGAAGTGATTCTTCTATCACATCGTCCGCTTTCAATTCACCGTTGTAAACCAGTTTGGAAAGATGGTTGTCGATGGTGCTGAGTGAGAGATTTCTCTCTTCTGCGATTTCCTGAACTGACTTACCTTCTTTGAAAAGGATCAGAGTTTTTTGATACGTGTCAGGTTCTGATGTTTTCGATGAGGTTTTTGAAGATTTCGATTTTTTCGACGATGCTTTGCTCATCATCTCTTTTTCTTCATCAGTCAGCTTGTCATCTCTTTTGTCTGCGATGAATTTACGGACAATATTCACGATTTCATCGCCATATTTTGTTATTCTCTTTGTGCCGAGTCCTGGAATTTTCTTCATGTCGTCGGTGCTCTTTGGCAGACGTGCGGCAATTTCTTGCAGAGTCTTCATGCTCATCACGTAAGCGAGAGGACCACCGTCGGCTTTTTCCATTCTCCATTCAATTAGACGGTGCTGAAGCACAGGGTCGACGCCGACAACCGTCATGTCTGCTTTAGCACGTTCAAGTTTGCCCATTTCAATATCCAGAGTGGCTTTTGCTCGTGCTTCAAGGAAAGAGGTTGTTGAGAACGGGATATCCTTGAATGTTGAGAGTATTGCGGTTTTGATACGAATAAGTTTGACAAACTCGGTTGTCTGGGCGTTATAAGCGTCTTCCACAGAACGGTTGTCAAGCTCGATATCTTCGTTGTATATGTCAATGTCGATGTCTTCGATTTTTTTCAGGAAATAATCGACGGCAGCTTTGATGCGTTGCTGTATATGCTCATCTGTATAGATGTCGGTTGCAGCGTCGACTAGAGAGGTATATTGGTTTCTGAATTTGTTTGCAACATCCACTATGTCAGTAGTCATAGAGTAGTATTCTGCACTCACTAGTTCACATAGCTTTGGCATCAGTGTGTTTAGTTGGTTGCCAGTCTGAGCCATGTTGAACACACGGCCGAATATCTGGTGTATGTCGCTGAAGTCGAACATCTCGTTGAGAAGCACGATCATGTATCGTTTCTGGAGTTGAGGCAAAACATCTTCGATGTTGGCGGCTCGTTCTCCTTCATACTGCATATAGCGTGTGACGTTCTGGTCGGTGATGATGGACTCTAGTTTGATAGGTGATTTTAACACCATTCCATCGAGACTTTTGCATCTGCTTAATGCCACATACACTTGTCCGTGTGAGAATGAAGCCATAGCGTCGATGATGGCTCTGTCGAAAGTGAGACCTTGGCTTTTATGGATAGTGATCGCCCAAGCAAGACGTAATGGGAACTGTGAAAATGTGCCTACCACATCCTCATACTGCTCTTTTGTCTCTTTGTCTATTTTGGTTTCAGTATTTTCCCAGATTTCTCTTTCAGCTACAATCGGATAGTTGTCTTCCTTGCATTTCACCGTGATTTTATGCTCAGAAAGGTCGATTATTGTGCCTATCTTGCCATTGTAGTAGTTCGCTTCCCGGTTGTTGCGTGTGAACATCACCTGAGCTCCGATTTTGAGTTCAAGCGACTCATCCACAGGATACATGGATTCAGGGAATCTGTCTTTGATTATAGCATTGTAGATTGTTGGCTCTTCTTCTATCTCGTTCAGCTTCTTCTCATTGAATGCGTCTGCTATTTTATTGTGTGTAGTCAGGAATATTTCACCCTCTTTAGGCTCATATTCTGGCAGGTAATGTTTGTTCAGCTCGTTGAGCGACTCCATAGAGAGATGGTTGTTGCGTATTTCATTCAGTATGCTTATGAACTTTTCGTCTGCCTGACGGTAGTTTTTTTTTAGCTCAATAGTGACATATGAAGATTCCTGCAATGCTTTGCTGCTGAAAAAGAACGGAGTGGAGTAGTGTTTCTGCATTATAGCCCACTCCTCATCTCTTACTACGGGTGGTAATTGTTGTAAATCTCCGATGAAAAGGCATTGAACGCCACCAAAAGGAGTGTATTTCTGCTTGCGGTATTCTCTTAGTCTGTCGTCGATGGCGTCCAACAGATCGGCACGAACCATACTTATCTCGTCGATCACAAGAAGGTCGATGGTACGGAAAATGTTTATTTTGTCTTTTTTGATCTGACCTTTCTCTTTTCCATATTCAGGAAGGAAAGGCGTGAAAGGAAGTTGGAAGAAAGAGTGTATGGTCTGGCCTTTAGCGTTAATTGCAGCCACACCAGTAGGAGCAAGCACCACCATTCGTTTGGCACACTGAGTCCTTAGCAGATTCAAGAAAGTTGTTTTGCCAGTACCTGCGTTACCGGTCAAGAAAATATTCTCGTTGGTCGTTTCAATCAGCTTTTTAGCCAATTGCATCTCTTTGTTAATCTCAATCGCCATAATCAGGATCGTTTTGACTGTTACTATATTAAATATGTATTATGCAATTTAATTATGCTTTATTTTCTCTCTTATGTTTCCATCTGCGGTGCGTCCAAAGCCAGTCTGATGGGTATTCCTGGATACTTTCTTCAAGTAGACGGGCGTATTTCTCTGTAGCAGCATATTCTTCCTCTTCTGCCACATTTACAGAGATCAGTTTCAGACGGTATTTATAATATCCACGTGATATGCGAATCACGTCGGCATACACATAGGCTGATTTGAACATTCTTGCCATTCTTTCAGGTCCGGATAGGAAAGGAGTGTCCTGATGAAGGAATTCTGTCCAATAATCAATGTTTTTAACGCTTGGAGTTTGATCTGCAAGAAGTCCAAGACCAAATGTTTTATCGCCTTTTCTGTATTTCAAAAGAGGACGTATTATGTCGTTTTTATCCACCAATTCCATACCGAGGCGGTTGCGCATACCTTTGAAGAAAGCGTTTATATATGGGTTTTTCGCAGGACGGTTGACCTCTACGCCCACAAGGTTAGGACAGCCAAGCTGCCAGTATAATGCAGGCATCCACTCCCAGTTGCCCTTATGAGAAGAGGCGAACATCATGTTTCTTCCCTCTTTGATAAGGTTTGCCATCATGTCACGGTTCTCAAATTCCACATGGTTCAGGATGTCATCGTAGCTCATTCTGTAGGTTTTAACCCACTCTACAAGCATATCACAGAAATGATGGTAGAATTGCTTTTCGATGGTTTTTCTCTCGTCTACGCTCTTCTCAGGGAAAGAATTTGCAAGATTTTCCTCAACCACTTTTCTACGGTATCTCACGACATATCTTATGAGGTAGTAGAGCATGTCTGAAATAAAGTAAAGCACGCAGAACGGGAGTATACTGAAAAATTCTATGGCTCCACGCAATAAGTAGTATGAAAGTTTGTTTTTTATATCCTGCAATTTCTCTTTCATCATTAATAAATGCTACACAAGTTTTTTAGTTGATTATAAAGGATATGTAAGAGTATTTTCCTATTACAAATCCCATTTTTATAAATACATGTGTCAGGAGATTTCTCCTGACACATGTTCAAATTCAATTGATTATTGCTCGTAAATAGAGAATGTCACACGTCTGTTTTTAGCCTTGCCTTCATCTGTTCCACTCACGTCGACAGGCTCTTTGTCTTTCATGTCCTTGACGTCAAGTTGGTCGGCCGCTGTGCCTTTATCTTTAAGGATATCACGGATGAAGAAAGCACGTTCGATACCAATCGCATCGTTGTGGTCCATCTCCACCTTATCTGCGTGACCCTTGATCAAAAGACCCTTGTTAGGCTGCAGACGAAGAAGCACCTTCATGTCTTCAAATGCCACCTCCATGTCTTCTGTAGATGTGAATCCGCTCTCGTTGAATGGGAAAGTGAACATTGTGCTCATCTCCTCGCTCAACATCTTGATAGCGTCTTCAGCGTTAAGAGCGTATTCAGCGAATTTAAGATGACGGCGCTCATTCCAAGTGATGTCAAGTTTCTCAAATGAAGTCAAAGTATCGTAAGCAGTGATAGTGTTTCTATACTTAACCTTCTTTTCTTCTGTGACATTCTCAATCTCACCAAGCTGAGAAATCATATTCTTTACCTTTGCCACCTCTTCACGAGAATAACGGATGTAGATCAAAGAGTCTGGCAAGTGATGTATGCTGTCTCGTGAAAGCAGAGCTCTCTTCACTTCAGGAGCGATCATAGGCTCTTGAGCTGGAATCTCCTTGTTTTCAGGCATTTCATGTTTCTTCTTCACACGGTCTGTAGGAAGGGTTACAGCCATTTTGAATCCGGCTGCGATTGTTCCGACCTTAGTGATCTGATCACTCTCAAGCATTGTTGTGTAAACTCCTTCTGGAGAGAACAGTTTTTTGTCGGATCTTGTGTCAAGGATATCAGTGAATCCATAATTCACGTACAGACCACCGTACAAACCTAATTTAGAAGAGAACCATTTTGTCAAGCCAAAATCAAGGAAGAAAGAGCAAGTGGCATTTTTTGTATTCATGTCTCCCTCGAAATCGAGTAGGGAATAGTTAGTCTCAAGCTCTTTTGTCGTATTTGATTCTTGTAGATATAGAGAACGTGATATGTTTCCTTCGATGACTTCGTAAGAGTGACGGACAGGGAATCCGACTTTTACACCGAAACCAGTCAAGAAGTCTACGCTGTATGTGATATTGTTGCGGTAGTAAAAACCGATAGGAATTTCAAGTTGGGCATATTTTTGCTTTTCCTCCCAATTTTGGAAGTGAGTGGCAAGAATGTCTCCATTCGCATCTGTAGTTTTTTCATCGTATGAACTGATTTTTCCGTAGCTATTAAAGAAGGCGACACCAATACCTGTGCCGAGTCCTATATAGTCGTTAAAGAAATGGCGGTAGTTGAAGGAAGTACCTCCGCCAAGGTTCGCTTGGTTTTTCAATGCAACTGAGTATGCATCATACATCAAAGCATGCACACCACCATTGATTTGAAGTTCAATTTGGTTGCGTGCGTATTGTGCGTTGGCTCCTGCTGCCACACAAAGTCCTAATAAAATCCCTGTCGCTTTTCTTTTCATACAAAAAAAACTTACGTAAATGACTTGACCATTCAATTCTCAAAGATATAATTTATTTTAGGAAATTATAACTTTATGAATAAAAAATTGTATGTTTGCAAAAGAGATTTGAAAATAACAGAAAAAAAACAATAAAAATTTCAAGGAGGTCTTATGGTCTTATTAATGATTTGTCTGTTTGTCCTTGGCTATGTAGCTATCGCGACAGAACATCAGATTCACGTCAATAAAGCAGCTACTGCTTTGATTTTGTGCTCATTACTTTGGACAATCTACATTTTTTATGCACCAGCACTTAACACACCAGTTGGAGTTCAGAAGACAACAGAGTATGTGACAAAAGTCGAGCTTATTGAAGGAGTAGGTGAGGTCGCTGAAATCTTGTTCTTCTTGATGGGAGCGATGACAATCGTTGAATTGATTGATGTACACGGAGGATTTAATATCATCACAAGACGAATCACAACAAAGAATAAGAAGACGCTGCTATGTATCCTTACCGGAATCACATTCATAATGTCGGCAGTGCTTGATAATCTTACTACAACAATCGTTATTGTAATGTTGCTTAGAAAGTTGGTGCAGGACCAGAAAGAACGCTGGTATTTTGCAGCTGTAGTGATCTTGGCCGCTAATGCCGGTGGAGCATTCTCTCCAATTGGCGACGTTACAACTATCATGCTTTGGGTTAAGGGTAATGTTACAACTCAACATTTGATACCTGAGCTTATTTTGCCTTCTATAGTTGCCGCAGTATTACCTATGCTTATAATGTCGAGAAAGTTAAAAGGTGATTTGGAGTATTCGTCTGAAGTTGTAGAATCAGAATCTCATGAACCTACTGCTGCAGAGATGGTTACAAATAAAGAGCGTAACATCATATTCTATTTGGGTATTGGAGCGTTGGTGTTCGTACCTATTTTCAAGGCAATCACTCATTTGCCTCCATATTTAGGCGTCGCTCTTGGACTTGGTGTTTTGTGGGTATACACAGAACTTATGTACCATGAAAAGGGAGATTCTATAAAGGAAGAGAAAAAAGCACGTATTCAGAAGGTTGTCAAGAGAATAGATATGACAACAATTCTATTCTTCTTGGGTATTTTGATGGCTGTAAACGCTCTATCATTTGCAGGCATTCTTCGTGAGTTGAGTGAATGGCTTGACCAGAGTGTTGGAAACATTTATGCAATTAATATCATTATTGGTATTCTTTCTTCAATTGTTGATAATGTACCACTTGTCGCTGGAGCGATGAAGATGTATGAGATTGATCCAACAACTGCTTATTTCGCTGTTGACGGTGCGTTTTGGTTGTTCCTTGCATATTGTGCAGGAGTAGGTGGAAGCATTTTGATTGTAGGATCGGCTGCAGGAGTTGTGGTTATGGGACTTGAGAAGGTAAGTTTCGGATGGTATTTGAAGGAAGTCTCATTGATAGCATTGTTAGGATATTTGGCAGGAGCGTTGATGTTCATCATTCAGGACACATATATCATGCCATTATTTAATTAAACGAAATCAATAGACATCAATAGAATTATTTTAATATGCTCTGGAAATCAAAAATATCATATATCGCATTATGTGCGATTGCATTGACTTCATGTCGCCCAGATCCAGATCCGGAACCAGACCCAGACCCGGATATAGATACGTTCAGTGATGAAAAGTATGCTGTGTATATGGCGTTTTCGTATGACAGCATACCTTCAGCATCAGCGAAGAGTATATTATGCTCAGGAATTTGGACTAACCCTAAGTCAAGTGCAGAGTCTCCATCTGTACGAAAATTGTCTCCTGGACGAGATGAAGGCGTGGAGGTTTTTGATATTTGTGTGACAGAGGAAAAAACAGTATATGCGGCAGGATGTTTCGGAAATGCGGCTGTTTATTGGAAAGACGATAATGAGGTCGAGTTGCCGGAAGGTCGTGTTGCGATGGGCATAGGTGTGAATTCATTGGGAGTGGTTTACACTTGTGGCTTTCAGAAGGAAGGATATGAAGAATCTGCCAAAATGTGGCAGGGCATAAATCCTAAGGTGCTAAAAAATGGTTCGAGAGCGATTAAGTTGAGCATTTGCAATGATAAGTGTTATATCGCTGGTTATGGCTGTAACGCTGACAAAAATGATGTTGAGGAGGCTCGTATTTGGATCGACGGACAGGCATACAATAGATTGTCTCAGGATAATGATGACGATGAAAATGGATTTTATCCTGCTGTTGCCAATGACATTGTTTCCGATGGAGATAACTGGTGGTGTGTCGGTCGAGAAAGAAACTCAGGAGTCGGTTATTTGCCGAAAGTATGGATCAATCGTTCCAACAATAATTTGAAACGAGAGGGACCAGGAACGTCGCTTACTTGCATTAAGTATGAGAAAGGGTTGTTCTATATAGGAGGAAACGACGGTTACCATGCAATGTATTGGACAGCATCTCAGAAGAGCAATAAGGAAAACCGAATCAATAATTGCAAAGAGTATGATTTGTCGTCTGGATCCACACAAGCTATGGTAGAGGATATTGATGTTTTGAATGGTATAGTTGTTTGTTGTGGATATGAGAGATCTGCAACTGGCTCATATGTTCCGAAATTGTGGATAAATGGTACAGAATATTCTTTAGGTCAGCAATTTAACAACTATAGCAATGTAAGACCTCGTGCTGTCGCAATAGTAAAAAGATAATAGAAAAAGAGCCATAGGATGGATTTAAGTGTCTCAATACCATATTTCTGCTTTATGGCCATACTGGTGATGTTGGTTTTTGTAGAGTTTAATCTACAAAACCATAATCACAGGACTAAATATGTTTTCATATTTTCACTTTTCCTGTTCACTCTTTTTGTAGGATTGAAGGGATGGACAGGAATGGATGTGATGATGTATTATGAGAATTATCAAGAAGCTCCTACATTAGGAGACTTTATTTTAGGACGTTATTCTAAGGATTGGTATACAGATTTCGAAATTGGTTTTAATTTGTTTGAAGTAATTGCTAAGACTCTGGGAATGAGTTATTGGCAATTTCAATTTGTCTATGTTTTGATAGACTCAATTGTGCTTTTTTATTTTTTCAGACGCGAGACCAACTATTGTGTGTTAGCATTGCTTATCTACTTCATTTGGTGGGGATGGGTGTTCCATGCAGAGCAATTGCGTAACGCAAATTCTGTGTTGTTGTTTATGATGTCATTGAAGTATGTCAGAAACAAACAGGTGTTCTCCTATGTGTTGCTGAATCTTTTGGGAATGACTTTTCATACCACTTCTCTATTCTATATAATAGTATACCCACTTTTGAGAATCACGCTTACAAAGAATCAGCTATTATGGATTTTCACGGTGGTTATGGTGATTTTCATATTCAGAATCAAGTTTATCAATATTGTACTTACTGGATTATATACCTATGGAGGACAACATATCGCGTCGAAAATTCAGAAATATTATATCAATATAGTCTATGCTGATTCGTATTATAATATTGGAATGAGAAAAATTATAGTATGCTTTGCGTATATAATGTTCTTCTTTCTTCCTAATTATTTTAAGGTCGGCAAAAATACTGACAATGTCACAAAGAATGTTTTTGTTATTTATTTCATTCTTGTCTTTTCCCTTTGTGAGATCAGGGTATTGCAGGATAGAGCGTCATCATTATTCTGTATTGGATTGATAATGCTGTTCGTGCAATATTATGCCGATTTGAAATCCAGTTTGCATAAACAAATCTATATGTTATGCGTTATTGGAATCCTGTTTATCACTGGATTCAAATATTTCAGTGTGGAATCATACCGTTACAGGACATCGTTCACTGCGGATGCTGATTATAAACGTTATGACGAGGAACTGGAGAAACGTAAACTGGAAGAGTATCTGGATGCGGTTAAGCGTAACAAGGATGTAAAGAAAGAGAAAAATGATCAGTTGAAGGATTTTGATAGAATCCGTGCTGAGCAGGGAATAGAAAAGGTGAAAGACCAAAAGTTGCATCGTCAGAAGCCAAGTGCTTCATCGTCAACTAGGAAGATAAAACAAGATGACGAATATGAAGAAGATAATGATTTTGATAATCAAGAAAAGAAAATAGAAGAACGTAGATCAACTAGAGATGCGGACAAAGAGTCATCGGATGAAAGTAGTAAGGATAAAGAAGATGATGACTATGACTCTATGAAAAATGATAAACGTCATACAAAGCATAGAGAAACTTCTGAAAGGAAACGTAAAAATGAACGATGAAATGGCGGAAAATCAGATAGAATATAGGCAAAGGGAAATAGTAAGGGTGACTTTGATAGGGACAGTGATAAATGCTATTCTTATTGTTTTAAAGTTTACGGCCGGAGTGTTGGGTAATTCTGCGGCAATGGTGGCAGACGGTGTTCATTCACTCAGTGATTTCCTTACTGATTTTGTTGTTATTGTGATGTTAAAGGTAAGCAGTAAACCTTCTGATAAGGATCATGCTTTCGGACATGGCAAATATGAGACTCTAGCTACTACAATTATAGGATTACTGTTGATTCTTGTTGGAGGTGGCATCCTGTTGAGTGGAACGACAAAGATTTATGGCTTTTTGGTTGACGGGGATGAACTCGTGTCGCCGGGATGGTTCGCTTTAGGCACAGCTATTGCCAGCATACTTATGAAGGAAGGCATTTACCAATACACTATGGCCAAAAGTAAGACTCTTAACAGTGAGGCCCTTGTGGCGAATGCGTGGCACCATCGTAGTGATGCCCTTTCATCAATAGGAACCGCAATTGGAATTGGAGCGGCATGTCTGCTTGGACCCAGATTCGCGATACTTGACCCATTGGCGGCCGTAATAGTCAGTTTCTTTATTTTTAGGGTCGCTATACAGCTTATAAGAAGCAGTGTCAACCAGCTGCTTGAGAGCAGTTTGCCTATAGAAGTGGAAAAAGAGATAGAAAAGATAGTGAATTCTTATCCAGGAGTGACGGAAATGCATAATTTGCGCACTCGTCAGGTGGGTGTTAATTATGCGATAACGATGCATGTTAGAATGGATGGAAACATCTCTCTTTATGAATGTCATGAGAAGGTCGATCAAATAGAAAAAGATTTAAAGGAAAAGTTCGGACATCAGACAATAATAAGTATACATGTCGAGCCTTGGAAGTAAGGAGACATGTGGCTATATGTGAACGTTATTTAGATCAATTTAAACTTGTACAAAACAATATGATAGAAAGTAAAAGAGATTTTTTAGAGTATGTAATGGCAGATATGAAAGCAAATTCAGTGTCTGACAATATTTTTAAGTACTTTAATGCTATATATAAATATCTGTATTGTTTGAGAAAGGTCGCTTACTTAAGTAACACTAACAAATGTAAGCTACGAATCAGATTATGGCAATTGCTGTTAAACCATTATTCTGTTATGACAGGAATAACAATTGGTCCGAATTGTTTTGGTAAAGGTCTATATTTACCTCATTATGGCTATGTTGTCGTCAATCCAAGTGCCAGATTTGGGGAAAATTGTGTGGTCCAGTGTGGTGTTAATGTTTCGGAATCGGTGTCAGGCGGGGATAAACTTTATTTGGGTGCGGGATGCAAACTTATGATAGGAGTCAGTATCAAGACAGGTACGATAGTTGGTGCCAATGCTGTAGTCACGAAAAGCTTTGATGAAGAGAATATAGTTGTCGCCGGAATTCCAGCGAAGAAAATATCAAATGAAGGTACTTTGTCTGGAAGAGTAAAAATATAGTTGTTGATTTCCAATATGGAAGTATGAGAGAAAAAGTCTGCAGACACTTATTATTTTTCTTCATCGAAGAAAGGATTTCATAAAAATACATTATTTTTGATTTTTGAAGTTACAAACATTAATTAAGAGAACTATGGGATTATTCGGTGATATTTTATCTACTGTCGGTAAGGTGGCTGTGGATGCAGTTAAAAGTGGTAAGGCAGAAGAAATAATCAAATCTATGGCAGGTGGTGCTAACGGAAATGGAGGATTTGATGTAAGTTCTGGATTGAAGGCTGCTTTAAAAGTAGGAATTGAGACAGCAGCCAAGAATCTTGGAGCAGAAGATGGTTATCTCGCAGACGCTGCTGTCCGTATTGGTTTGCCTAAAGAGGCGATCACAACATTTAATGTGGTGCAACAGGTTTCAAGCAATCCTGCCTTCAATTCTATGCTCAACGCATCTGGTTTGTCTATCCCTGATTCAGACACAATCATAAAACTATTCAACCGTGCCGCAGAAAACGCAGCTCCAAAATCTATTGACATTTTCGCAAATGCGATCACTAACATCTCGTTTGCTGATGCGGAACAGTTGTTGTTTGGTGCTGACAATGCCGCTACACAATATCTTCAGAAGAACACATTCACTCAGTTGACAGACGCTTTTGTCCCATCTATCACAGATTCGTTGAACACAATCAAGGTGGCAAATGTGACACCGACAGCTGCTTGGAATACGTATGCCACATACAACAATAAGCTTGTGGAGTTGCTTGACAGCAATACAGCTAAGATGGCACTTGAAATGGCTCGTAAGCTTGGTGTCGTTCCTGATGAGTATTTTGAAAAGTTGAGAACTATCAACCAGGTGAATCCAGATTTGTCCGGTTATATCACTGGTGAGGCATTGAATGGTTTGTTCACAAAAGTTTCAGAAAAGGAATACGATATCCGTCACAACGCAAGCGCACGTGTCTCTGATGTCCTTCAGAGTGTGTTTGGAAGACTTGACAATAAATAATAACAATATTCTGACATTGAATGGCTGTAGATGAAAATCCACAGCCATTTTTTTGCATTTATACAATCGTAAATGCCTGTGGAAAATGTAAAAATATTTAATTCCAAAGTCTTCATCACTATTTTTTTTATAAATTTGCAAAACTATATTTGTGGCAATATGTGCTATAATCTCTTAAAACAGGTAACAAACACATTTTCAGGTCACAAATAAATGTATTAATATAAGTATAGCCTTAACGTAAAATGAAGATAAATACAGTTTTAACATTAAGAAAAATCAATAAAGGACTGTTGTTGTTGCATTGCGGAAGTTGGATTCAAAACCTGTTATTCAAAATATTCTCAAGAGGAGAATCCTTAGTTCCTATGTCAGCAGAAAAATCAGAAGAAATACTTTCTAAGAATTATGCTGACGTGAAAAGTTCTGCGTTATGTGACAATAAAATAATATCCCAGGATATTGATCTTCAGGTTATAATACCAGTATACAAGGCTGAACCGTTTTTAAGGAAATGTATTGATTCTGTTTTGAATCAGAAAACCAAATATAGTTTTAAGATAGTTGCGGTGAACGACGGCTCACCGGACAAATCTGGCGATATATTAAAAGAATATGAGTCGGATGATAGAGTTATTGTTTATACACAAGAGAATAAGGGCCATGCAGGAGCCCGCAACACTGCGTTGAAAGAGATTTTCGCAAAATATATAACTTATGTGGATTCTGACGATGAAATACCACAGGGGTCAATAGAGGCGATGTTGGATGCGGCGTTCGAGAATGATGCTGATATTGTGCAGGGATCTATGGACGAAAAGACATTGGATGGTGTAATTTCTCATAATTATTCACATCCTTTAAACACGAATGCTTCAAGACGTGATATGAAAGGATTCCCTTGTGGCAAGTTATTTAAGGCAGAGTTGTTTAAGGATATCTATTTCCCTGAGAAATATTGGTTTGAAGACTCAATTGTCTCAATGTTGATTGTGCCTAGATCAAAACGTTTTGTCACTATTCCTGATGTAGTGTATTCTTACACTACAAATCCAAATAGCGTCACTCATACACATAAAGGTAAGCCAAAGACTATTGACAGTTTTTATGTGACAAGATCATTGCTTGCTGACCAACAGAAATTGATATCCAAAGGAGAGTCACTTGACTATGATATAAAAAAGATGTTTGAGCAGATCGCAATTAATTGGCAACGAACTTTTGCGTTAGGCCTGGAGGTGGAATCTGCGATTTTCGTGTTGACGTGTGATATGTTCAACAAACGATTCCCTAATCCATCTTCATATGATTCCAAGTATGAAGATTTATGTAGGAGCCTAAAGAATAAGGATTTTGCCATATATCGTAGAGAGTGTGCATTTTTGTAAGTTTAGACGATGAGCAACTATACAGCTGAAAATAAGAGAATAGCTAAGAACACTTTAGCCTTATATGCCCGCACCATCATAGTGATGCTGGTGTCATTATATGTGTCTAGAGCGTTACTTGAGAAACTTGGTGTAAACGATTTTGGAGTTTACAGTGTTGTCGGAAGCATTGTAATATTGTTTTCTTTTCTGGATAATGCTCTGACACAGGCATCCCAACGTTTTTTGACGGTTTCTCTCGGAGAAGGAGATCTGGATAAAATGAAAAGAGTCTTCAACACGGCTGTCTCCATCCAGATAATAATGGTTGTGGTTGCGGTTGTGTTGTTGGGGACAGTAGGAGTGTGGTTCCTCAATAATCGTCTTTCTTTTCCTGAAGGAAGACTTGAGGCTGCCAACTATGCCTTCCAATTTTCGATTATGACATTCTGTTTGAATTTCCTTCGAGCACCGTATGCCGCGAGTGTTGTGGCTTATGAGAGATTGGATTTTTTCGCATATGCAAGTATTGTAGACGCATTGTTAAAGCTTGGAATAGTGTTTGCAATTGGAATGACAGAGGATGACCGACTTGTCACTTATGCAGGTTTGCTTTCGTTGGAAAGTTTTACAATGTTGATGGTCTATAAATTCTTCTGTAACCGCACTTTCACAACTTGTCGGTACAAATGGATATTGGACAAATCAATCTTTTCCAAAATGTTCTCTTTTTCTGGATGGACATTATTTGGAGGATTCAGCAATGTGGCTACACAGAATGGATTCCTTTTCATGCTGAACATGTTCTGTGGAGTGGTCGCGAATGCGGCGATGGGTATCGCCAACCAGGTGTTGACTGCTTTGGAGACATTTATTGGAAGTTTCCAGACTTCATTCCAGCCACAGATTGTGAAATCGTATGCCCAGGGAGAGATCAATCGTGTAAGCAGTCTTATAAACAGCACTTCAAAATTCTCTTTCGCTTTGATGTTTTTGCCGGCATGTCTGCTTATCATAAACATACAGCTTGCTTTGGAAATATGGCTCAGCAATAATGTGCCGGAGGATGCAGGGCATTTTTGTCAAATATTGATAGCATGCTGTGTTATTGACGCTATCACAGGACCATTCAATTGTGCGATTATGGCGACTGGAAAAATAAGCAAGTATCAGTTGTCGATTGGCGGAAGTTTTTTACTTGATCTTACCATTTCATATATCCTCTTCAGATCAGGCCTCAAACCATATTATTGGATTTTGTTGTCGAGATTCATGACCAGAGGAGTGTTGAATGGATTTATAGGATTGCGTTTCCTTAATTCGCTGATTGGTTTTGATGTGAAAGTATATTTGAGAAAGACAATATTGCCGATCATTTCGCTTATAGTGATAATGACACCTCTTTTGTATCTGGTATATACAAGTTTCGACGGGGTCAAACTTTTGCTGATCTCAGTGCCGGTTATGGCAATAGCTTATGCTATTACTTGTTATTATGTTCTTTTCTCGGTATCGGAAAGAGAATATATATTGTCGTTTGTAAAAAAGTTCAGAAAACATGGATAAATATAATTTCGTCTTATTTTTGGAGGGCTTTTTTGAGTTCAACAGAGTGATATATGCGGAGGTATGCAAAAGACCTAATGTCAAGTCTGTGTTAAGTTTCTACCCCAAGAATAAACTTTTGAGGATACTATACCAGCTCCAGCACTCCAAGACGACGAACAAATATTTTAATATACCATTCAAGTCATTGTGGTTTAACTCATACTTTAAGAATGATTTTGCAGACCCAAATAAACCGATTGTATTTATTTTTGACGCTAGATTGTTGGAGTATGATTATATAAGGGATTATGTGGTTTGGCTCAGAAAAAACTATCTCGGGTGCAAATTGGTTGTCAACTATTGGGATATAGTAGCGACATGGCCGGATAGCGCTAAGCCAGATGCTCTTAGAGGAATGGTCGACATGTTGGTAAGCTACGACAGGGATGATGCAGAGAAATACAATATGTATTATCATCCTACTGTTTATGCTGAGGCAAAAATCACAAAGCCAAACAACACTCCGGAGACAGATGTGTTTTTTGTGGGCGGAGCCAAGAATCGCATGAAGACAATTCTTGAAACTTATGACAGATTGGAAAAGGCAGGATTAAACTGTTTCTTCTATGTGATGGATGCAAAACCTCCGTATAATCAGGAGAGACGCGGAATACGTTATGTGACAGAAAAGACGTGGCTCTCATACGAGGAGTGTGTCCAATACGTACAGCATACAAAATGTATATTGGAAATCATGCAGCAAGGTGCTAAAGGAGAAACTTTACGTGTCTGGGAGGCAATTACATACGGAAAAATGCTTCTGACCAACAATTCGTTCATGACAAGGTCTAGATTCTATGATCCGGATTATATCTGTATGATTTCGGAGAATGGTGAGTTTGACGCACAACGCATCAAAGATTATGTGAGCAAACCAAATCCGTTTAAGGACAAGATTTTGCCAGAGAACTTCCTTAAATACATCGCAGATAATCTATGAATTATATACCGGCAATATATTTCAGCTTACTCACGTTATACCTCTTGAAAAAACGAGGTATAGATGCAAGCACGTATATCTCCTTATTGTATACGGTGACATCCGTGCTCGCTATTGGCATTGATGTGATGGGGTTGAATCCAAACCTCGTCTCTTTTGCATCTTTGTTGCCGACAATATTGTACTGTTTGCTGCTGACAATGTTTATTATTCCCGTGGCTATCGTCGATTTCAATTCGTATGAGGGATTGGTTGTCAGTAACAAGAAATTCATAAGAATTCTGAATTATATTTACTTTTTCTCATTTGTAAGCTATTCTCTCGCTTATTTTGGCGACTTGAAATTTATATTGTCGTATGGTGATTTTGGAGAATTGAAAAGTCTGGTGTATGAAGGAGACGCCTATCAGCTCACGTCGTATCCGGGACCGATAGAACTGATCCTTTATCCTGTCAGAGTGTTGGTCAATTCTAGCGTGATCATGATTTTTATCTTCTTATACAATATCACTTTTTTGAATGAGAAATGGTGGATCAACGCAATGGCTCTTTTGGGATCAACAACGGTCATTATAGTCGGTATGTTGCAGGTCGACCGTTCGTCTACTTTTTTCTGGATCCTTCTTTTAGGTTTGGCTGTCGCGATGTTCTGGAATCAGATGTCTGCTAAGATTAAAAGTACGGCTATAGGATTCAGTGCAATGCTGATCCTAGGAGCTGCTGCTTATGGTATATCTGTGACAAAGGACCGTTTTGAAGAGAGAGACGGAGGTACAGAGGGAGGAATTGTACTGTATCTTGGTCAGCCATATTATCATTTTTGTGAGTTGTGGGATTATTATCCTGCCCCTGACGGTGTGACAACAAAGAGTCTTTTCCCTTCTTTGCATAAGTTTATATTGAAGGACTGTGAAGGAGGTACTGCTTATCAGGCCGAGATGGGATTGAAGGCAAACATGGATTTAGGTGTGTTCTATACCCATTTGGGCTCGTTCATGCTTTCCGCTGGTAACTTTGGACCATTTATGATAACCTTTGTGTTTGTCCTCCTATTTTATTTTATTTACAAGGATACGGATGTCTTTCATACCGTCAACGGTAGGAAAGTGAGGTGCTTCCCCTTTGAAAAGTTAATGATTATGTTTTTCTTGCTTAGTATTCCTGTAGTTGGATGTATATCCTACTATTATCAGAACTACTATGTAGAAACTATTACATATGTCACGGTCATTGCTCTTTACATGTCAAAAGAGGATGAAGAAGAGATTTTGAATATGCGTAAATGGAAGTAATTAATGGGGATATAACTATAATAACATGAAGAGAATATTATTGATCACAGAGCATTTGGGTTCAGGAGGAGCGGAACGTCAGATCTGCGGTCTGACTATAATGTTAACTAAGGCGGGCTATCCATGCAGATTGATCACTTATATAAAAGACCAATTTTACGAACCACTTCTTCGTCAAAATGGTGCCGATTATGAGTTTCTGCCAGAATTGCAAAATAAGAAGACACGTGTATGGCGTATGGCTAAATATGTTCGTAAGTATAATCCTGATGTGGTTATCTCTTACCTGCCGTCAGTCAACAAGGCCATGTGTCTCGCAAAATTGTTTTTTAAGGCTAAGTTGGTAGTGTCGGAGCGTAATAACAATACTTGTATCACTACAGGGGACAAGATTCAGTTTAACCTTTACAGAATGGCTGATTCTATTGTGCCTAACAGCCATAGCCAGGGTAAGTTTATTAGCACAAACTTTCCTTTTCTTAGTGAGAAGGTATGTCCTATTATTAACTTTGTAAATGTAAATCGTTTCACACCTGCTTCTGAACCTGTGGAAAATGAGACGATGCGTATAGTGACTGTAGCCCGTTACACGGAGCAGAAGAATATGTTGGTCTATCTGAAGGCAGTACGTAAAGTGAAGGATTTGGGTTTTAATGTCCATTTCGACTGGTATGGTGACAAAAACGACAACCCTAGCTATTATGCTGAGGTAGAAAAGGAATATCAGCGTTTGGAACTTGCGGATTACCTCACTCTTCATGAGGCAAATCAGAAGATTGAAGAGGAATATCGTAAAGCCGACGCGTTTTGTCTTCCAAGCCTGTATGAAGGATATCCAAATGTTGTCGCAGAGGCGATGGCATGCGAACTGCCTGTCATATGCAGCAATGTGTATGAGAATCCTTACATAGTGGAGGATGGTGTCAGTGGATTCCTGTTTGATCCAGAGAACGTTGATGATATAGTAAGTGCTGTTCAAAAATTAGTGTCTACCACTAAGGAAGAACGCCGTAAGATGGGAGTTTTGAATCGTCAACTATGTCTTGAGCGAAACACGGAAGAGAAATTCATAAAATCGTATATTAAACTTATAGAATCACTATAAATTATAAGTAAGTTTAATCTTCATTTAAGATGGATGGCTAAACTAAATAAATAGTTTCTTATGGTAAAATATAATATATCTCTAGAAGGAAAGACGGTGCTTGTCACGGGTGCGGCAGGGTTTATTGGCTCAAACCTTGTGAAACGTCTGTTTCATGATGTTGAGCGTATCCGTGTGATTGGAGTCGATTCAATTACAGACTATTATGATGTCAATATCAAGAATGAGAGACTTAAAGAGATAGACTCTCTTGGTCGTGATTGGACATTCATCAAGGGAGACATTGCAGATAAGGCCACTATAGACAATATTTTCTCTGAATATAAGCCGGCTGTCGTTGTGAACCTCGCGGCTCAGGCAGGTGTCCGCTACAGTATCACCAATCCGGATGCCTATATCCAGTCTAATCTGATTGGATTCTACAATATTCTTGAGGCTTGCCGACATAACGAGGTGGAACATCTTGTATACGCATCGTCTTCAAGCGTCTACGGATCAAACAAGAAGGTGCCGTATTCCACAGACGACAAGGTGGACAATCCCGTCTCTCTATATGCTGCGACAAAGAAGAGCAACGAGCTGATGGCTCACGCATATTCGAAGCTTTATAATATTCCGTCAACGGGATTGAGATTCTTCACCGTTTACGGCCCTGCCGGACGTCCTGATATGGCATATTTCGGCTTTACAAACAAGCTTCGTGAGGGCAAGACGATCCAGATTTTCAACTACGGAAATTGCAAGCGTGATTTCACATTCGTGGATGATATCGTGGAGGGAGTGGTACGTGTGATGCAACATGCTCCAGAGAAACAGAATGGTGAGGATGGATTGCCTATCCCTCCATATAAGGTTTACAATATCGGAAACAACTCGCCTGAGAATCTTCTTGATTTCGTGACTATCCTTCAGGAGGAGCTGATCGCAGCCAAGGTGCTTCCTGCCGATTACGATTTTGAATCGCATAAGGAGCTTGTGCCGATGCAGGCTGGTGATGTCCCTGTGACATTCGCGGATACGACTCCATTGGAGCAGGATTTTGGATTCAAACCAAGCACAAGTTTGAGAACAGGTTTGAGAGCGTTTGCTCAGTGGTATGCAAAATATTATGGAACAACAAAATAAATGGAAAAATATATGAAAGATTTTAATGATATAAAGATTGCTGTTGCTGGAACTGGTTATGTAGGATTGTCAATTGCGACATTGTTGGCTCAAAAACATCAGGTTACAGCTGTTGATGTGATTCCTGAAAAGGTAGAAAAGATAAATAATCGAATCTCACCCATTCAGGACGAATACATCGAGAAATATTTTGCTGAAAAGAAACTTAATCTGACAGCAACTCTTGATGGTGCGTCAGCTTATAAGGATGCTGATTTTATAGTCATCGCCGCTCCTACAAATTATGATCCTGTCAAGAATTTCTTCGACACTCATCATATTGAGGATGTGATTGATCTTATCCTGAGTGTAAATCCAGATGCAGTGATGGTGATCAAGTCTACAATACCTGTGGGTTATACACGTAATCTGTACGTTAAGTATGCGGCAAAGGGAGTGAAGAAGTTCAACCTTCTGTTCTCTCCTGAGTTCTTGCGTGAGTCGAAGGCATTGGAGGATAATCTATGGCCATCACGTATCATTGTAGGCTATCCAAAACTTATCCAAAGTGCGGAGTTTGAGGAAGAAAACAAGGCGATTCTAAAAGTGGCTGACGTGGATTTCCTAAAGAAAGCTGCGGAAACATTTGCAAAACTACTTCAGGAGGGAGCTATCAAAGAGAATATTGATACTCTTTTCATGGGTATGAAAGAGGCTGAGGCTGTAAAGCTTTTCGCTAATACATATCTTGCTCTTCGTGTCAGCTATTTCAATGAGCTTGATACATATGCCGAGGTGAAAGGACTTGATTCGCAGGCTATTATAAATGGAATAGGACTTGATCCTCGTATCGGCACTCACTACAACAATCCTTCATTCGGATATGGTGGCTACTGTTTGCCTAAGGATACAAAGCAGCTTCTTGCCAACTATGCTGACGTTCCACAGAATATGATGTCTGCAATTGTGGAAAGTAACCGTACACGCAAGGATTATATTGCTGATGCGGTATTGAAGATGGCAGGCTATTATGGAGAGAACGGACAGTGGGACGCAAGCAAGGAACATCAGTGTGTGATAGGTGTTTATCGTCTGACTATGAAGTCTAACTCAGACAATTTCCGTCAATCTGCCATCCAGGGAATCATGAAACGTATCAAGGCAAAAGGAGCTGAGATAATTATATATGAGCCTACGTTGTCTGACGGAGAGAGTTTCTTTGGATCTAAGGTTGTCAATAATCTTGATGAATTCAAGAAGCAAAGTCAGGCGATTATCGCCAATCGTTATGACAGCTGTCTTGACGATGTGAAAGAGAAGGTTTATACCAGAGATATCTTTAGAAGAGACTAAGTTCTTTAGATGGGATAACCGTTGTCTTCAATTAGTGTTTTGACTTAGGATATATTACCTTGTTATGTTTCTGATATTCTATATCTTTCGGGCTAGAATAATTTAGACGTTAATCTAGGTAACATGGATGGAATATCAGAAATGTTTCAAATTTATATAAATTAGATTTATTAGAGATGAGAAAACTAATAGCAAAGATCCTTTATTTTCTGTTTTATAAGAAGATAGAAAAATGTTCGCTAAGACAAGATGCTATATTGTCGATATACGGTCATGACCAGCAAAAAGAGCCTTTTGAGAAGCTGGTGGCGTGGCTTGTCAGTCACGGGTATGTCTTTATCACTCCTGAAAAAGTATATTCTTTAATTTCGGGGGAAGAGCCTTTGAATAAAAAATATGTATGGCTGAGTTTCGATGACGGATGGAAGAGTGGCTACGACAATGTGCTGCCTGTCCTTGAGAAGTATCGCATTCCTGCGACTTTTTTTATCGCAACAAAAGGAATAGAGGATGGTTATTATTGGTATTCGAGAGCGTTCCAAAACCGTGAGTCTGATTTATATAATGAAGTTGACGACCTTTGGAAAATGCCTAATGGGGAAAGAGCCAAAATTATAGATATGCTTCCTGCATATAAAGGCCCACGAATCACAATGAATGAGGCTGAGCTTCAGAAGATGAAAATGAGCGGATGGGCAAATTTTGGTAATCATACCCATGACCATGTGATGAGCGACAAGTGTTCTAAGCAGGAGCTGTCTGCAGAAATCGAGAAGTGTTCTCAAATAATGAAGGATATAACAGAGGATGATTGTTCCTTCATCTATTCCTATCCTAATGGAAATCTGGATGAGAACACTGTTGAAGTCATAAAGGAAAAAGGGTTCAAACTTGCTGCCACTGTTAAAATCGGATGGATAAATCCAGGAGACAATCCTTTTGACTTGCATCGTAACGAGTTTAATAATGGTTGTCTTGAAGAGAATTTGATGCAGATCTACGGGTTGTGGACGCCATTTTTCAATCGTATAAAGCGATTGTTAGGAGTTAGAAATCGTAAATGATTTATGTCATTGGAAGTTTTTGGCCTTTTAATGAAAAGGATTACGACAAAAACTACTAATAGGACGATATCCCGACGTCGATGCTCTAAGACAATTGCCAAATTTCATTGCCCGATATTCCATCGGAAATAATGCAATGCCTAAACATTTGCATTTGGGTTATAGATAATCGGATAACCAGCCTGTATTTTTTATGCTGGTGACAAGAATTTGCAGATAAAAACATGCTGTGAAAATAATCTGTAATACCAGTCAAAGAAAGTTACAAACCGTTCACAATGCGTGAATGCGCAAATAAATATTAGGAATTTATACAATAAGTAAAAATAGATGGGTTATTATGAAATATAAAGTTTCAATAATAGGATATCTGGCCAAACAAAAACCACTCTTTGATGGACAAACTGTAAAGACAAAGCAGTTGGCAAGTGTACTTCATGATCAGCTTCCCGACAATGAAATCGGAGAATTGGATATGCAGGGGATGCGAAAGTCTCCCGTCTCTTTTTTCTGGAATTATTTTAAACTTTGCAGAAACAGTGAGAATGTGATAATCCTTCCTGCTCATGGCGCATTGTTGCTATTCCCATTGCTTTGTCTGTTGTTCCGAGGAAAGAAGACCAAGCTTGTCTATGATGTGATTGGAGGATGGCTTTCAAACTATATTGAGAAATATTCTTATTTGAAACCTATATTGAAGAGATTCGATCAAATTTGGGTTGAGACGACGGTGATGAAGAAAGCGTTGGAAGAGAAAGGATTCAAGAATCTCACTATTGTGCCGAATTTCAAGAATCTATCCATTCTAAAGGAAGAAGAGCTGAATATGAATATTTCTTCGCCTATTCGCCTTTGTATTTTTTCACGAATAATGGAGATGAAAGGTATAGACGACGCTGTGAATTCTGTGATTGAAACGACAGACAAAGAATCAAACTATTTTTCTTTGGATATATATGGCCAGATAGATCCGTCTTACACAGAACATTTTACAGAGCTACAGAAGAATTTTCCTGAAAACATCCGTTATTGTGGATGTGTGGATGCGACAAAGAGTACGGAAGTATTACGTGAATACGATGCTCTTCTGTTCCCTACAAAATTCCCAACAGAAGGTTTGCCAGGCACATTGATCGACGCATATTCCGCAGGTTTGCCTGTGATATCAGCGAAATGGAACAGCTTTTTGGATTTTGTCGAAGATGGAAAGACAGGTATCGGTTACACACAGTGTGACTACGATGAGTTGGTGAAGACTTTGCGCGGCATAAAGGAGAATCCGTCGATCTTGACAGGCATGAAGGTTAATTGTCTGAAAAAGGCAAAAGAATATTCGGCAGAAACAGTCGGCAAACATATTTCATTATTACTCAATCTATAGGAAGCATAAAGAATACTGTGTCATTGATGCTTATGTTTTGGTCGAAAGTGTCTAAAATATCGGATACAACTTTGTCATACATTTGTAAAAAAGTTGTAAGTTTGCAAATTAAAAACGCGAATTTATGACTAGAAAGGGTATTGCTTTTAATATATTGTTGTGTGGTGTATCATGTTTTTTTAGTGCGAATGCAGAAGTCCGCATTACGGAAATCATGACTAACAACGTGTCTACTGTTCTCAGCGACAAGTATAATTATGATGGTTATGTCGAATTCTTCAATGATGGAGGAAGTGTTGACCTTAAAGGATGGACAGTGACTAACATCAAGGAGGGCAAGTTGAATTGGAGTGTCAAATTAGACTCCTCGCATGTGTTGCCTTCCGGATATTCTCTTATGTTTTTTGGCAAGACAGAGACAAGCAGCCAATCAGCATCACGATTCCAGAGTAACTATGTGGGTAGAGTGGGAAACAAGTTGTCTACTGATGAAGGCTCGATAACTTTCGAGAAAGATGGAAAGAAGATTGAGTTTGTATATCCCGGTCAGTATCCTCACATTTCTTATTGTCAGGATGGCTTTATGGTGCCTACTCCAGGAAAAGAGAACGATAAATTGATCACTACAATATCTAATCGCGTCGAGACACCTTCTTTCAAATCCGGCACTCCAGGATTGTATGAGGAGGGATTGAAGGTAGAGTTGGAGTGTGCTACAGAAGGAGCGAAGATCTATTATACTTTGAATGGGGATGTCCCAACTCCAGAAAGTGGAAATACTTATTCCGGAGCCATTAGCATAGACAAGACAACATCGTTGCGAGCAAGAGCATACAAAGACGGAATGCTTTTCAGTGAAATGTTGACGGGAAGCTATATCCTTCCAGACAAGTATCACAGCGCTTGCAAGAATGATGGCAAAAAACTACCTGTCGTTTCTATTTCAGCCAACGTCAAGGATATCTTTGATGACATGATAGGTATTTATGTTGTTGGTAAAAACGGAATCGAAAACTCATGTACTCCCGTCGCCAACTATAATCAGGATTGGATGCGTTCCGCCAACTTTGAATATATCCTTGACGGAAAGGTCGTTGATTGTCAGGAGGTGGAAATCGGAGTGTATGGAGGATGTACAAGAATTCATGTGGGCAAGAGTTTGAAAATCAAGGCTAACAAACGTTCTGGAAAGAACAAAATGAACTATAATTCGTTTTTTGCTAGTCGTTCATATAAAAAATATAAAAGCCTTGCTTTGCGTAACGGAGGTAATGGATACTCTTACGTGCAACCACGTTGGAGGGATATGTATATCCAGAGCCTTGCCGACGGTATGAATGTCGACAAGCAGGCGGCTCAACCAGTGTCGTTCTACCTTAACGGAGAGTATTATGGAATGATGATTCTTACTGAGAGAACAGACGAGGATTTCGTCTACCATAATTATGGACTCGATGAGGAAGAGATAGATATGCTTACCGGTAACGGAAGCTACGTGTGTGAGACTGGAACCAAGGAGGCTTACGACAATATGATCAATTATGTGAGCAAGAATTATGATGCCGCTGATTTCTACGATAAACTCAACACTCACATGGATATCGACGAGTTTGTTGACTATCAGATTATCCAGCAGTATGTTGGTAACACCGATTGGGTGACAAACAATATAAAATTGTGGAGAAAACATGATGGAGGAAGATTCCGTTGGATCCTGTACGATACAGACTTCGGTTTGTCTCCAAGAGCATCAGCAGTCGACACTTGTATGCTTGATTTCACTACAAAGCCAATCAAGACACAGTCTTCTAAACCGTTGATCCTAATGCAGTCGTGTATGAAGAATGAGGATTTCCGTTGGAAATTCCTTGACCAGTATCTCGACAGAATAGAAAATCAGTTTACTGATGAAAGAATCGACACAAATCTTGATTCTATCTTTAGCATGACAGATTATGAGATGTGTGCGACTATCAAACACACTGATCTGTTGGATTGTCCAGGAAATTTTGACAAATACCACGAAGAGATTGAGACTATGCGTTCTTTTGCAAAGGAAAGAAAGAAATACGTAGTTGAGCAATTGAAGAAAGAGTTCGGATTAGGTGATGATCTTGTAAGTGTCAAAATTAGAGCGGTTTTCCCAAGCGGAGAAAATCCTGAATTCAAATTCCTTCTTAATAAGAGAGAGTTTAGTGGCGCAAAATACAACACATCACGTTACTCAAATGAACGTGTAAAGGTTGAGCCTATCATACCTTATGGTTATAAACTTTTGAGGTGGGAGATCAACAATGAAATGGTGAGCAATGACAATGGAAGCAAATACTTGGAAAACTATCTCACTACGGTTGCTAAGTCGGAGGAGTTGAAAGTAAGCATCTATTTCGAGCATGATAAGGATAGCAAGCTTCCTGAAAATCTATACTTGAATGAGATTTGTTCATCAAACCAGTCTACGTTGGATGAAAACGGAGAGGCTTCAGACTGGATCGAGCTTTACAATGGAAGCGATAAAGACGTTGATATTGCTGGAATGACAATAGAAAACCAGACGAAAGCGGTAAAATGCACTATTCCTTCTGGTGATACTGTTATGGTTCCTGCTTATGGTTACAGACTATTGTGGGCCGACAAGACACCGGATCTTGGACCACTGCATCTGAATTTCAAGTTGAGTGCGGCTGTGCCAGAAGTCATTATTCTTCGTAAATATTATCTTGACAGTGACGTAGAGTTGAGCAGAATAACTTCTACTCCTCAGGAAGCGGATGAATCATACGGAAGAGATTCAGATGGCTCGTCTTCAATGACAAAATTCGCAAAATGTACGGATGATGATGGAAATGAGATAATCACATCCACTCCTTTGGCTGCGAATGGAAGCATCAAATGTCCTGGTGCAAGTGTGGTGGAATCAAAGACAGTAAAAGATGCAAAGAAGGTGTTCGCAAACGGAAAGGAGATCTGTGTGCAGAATGCTAAGGATAGCGACGTGCGTGTGTACTCGATATTGGGTAATGTCGTTGCAAGCAAAAAAGCGGATTCAAATATGTTTAATATAACTATACCAGTTGCTGGAGTATATTTAGTGAAAATAGACGCAGAATGTTGGAAGGTAGTTATTGAATAACATAAAAAATAAAATAAACCAACAAACATATAAACGATGGCAACCTCATCAAAAAAGAGTAAATTTGACAAACTGAAAAAATTTGCGTTACAATGTTTAAGAAGATGGCCTCTTTTTGGAGCCTCTCTATTATTAAGCATGTGTTTTGCGATCTACCATGTGTATACTGCGCAACCGCAATATACAAGAGAGACGCAGTTGTTGATCAAAGAGGAGTCGAAGAACAATAAGGTGTCTGTGTCGGATTTGACGGAGGATCTGGGTACTTTCTCTGGAAACACAAACGTCAACAACGAGCTTTCGAGAATTCAGAGTTCGACTCTGATAAAAAATGTGGTGAAGAAGCTGCATCTCGATATGGAATACAAAAGAATGTATTCTTTTGGAAAGAAAAGAGTCATCTATGGAGCTGAGAATCCTGTGAACATTGAGATTTTGGGGTTGGATGAAAATGAGGTTTGTGATTTTGATATCACTTTGGATTCTACAGCAATGATCGCATATGCGAGAAAGGATATGAGTAATGTTGAGTCGTCGTCGAACGACTCCACTCAAGCCAAGCATAACGATGCAAATAAGCCTAAATTCACAATCACAAATCTAAAATATGCCGGTAAAGAGATTGAAGACTCTTTGTCTGGAACTTTGGAGACTTCTATGATTTTGTATAAGAAGCTTAGAGTGCTTGTGACATACAATAGTGAATACAAGAACTATGGCAAGGATCGTTCTGAAAACAGTTTCCCGGAGAATATCCATGTGTCTAGATTCGGAGTGGTGAAGGGAGTTGAGTATTTCAAGCAAAAACTTCAAGTCAGTCTTATCGATAAGAAATCAAGTATCCTGAATTTGAGTTATAGTGATGCTGATGCCAAAAGAGCAGAAGACGCTCTTATCGCTTTGATTGAGGCATATAATGAAAACCTTCTTGAGGGAAAGAACAAGGTTGCACTCAGCACCAGCCAATTCATCAATGACCGTTTGTCGTTGATCGAGCGTGAGCTAGGTAATGTGGATGAAAACATCAGTACATACAAGAGTAAGAATCTTACTCCGGATGTAGATGAGGTTGCAAGACTTCACTTGGATAAGGCTAGTCAGGCACAAGATAAGGTGTCTGAACTTGATGCCCAGTTGGCAATGCTTGAATACATCAGAGATTTCATTGCTAACAACCATGAGAAGCAGTTCTTGCCAGCTGTGACTAATATTACAAATTCAGTTATTGAAAAGAGCATCGAGGAATACAATGCACTCCTTTTGAAACGTAATGACCTTGTATCAAACAGTAGTGTAAAGAATCCTATGGTGGTAAGCTACGACAAGAACTTGGCAGACATGGAAAGATCCATTCTTGTCAGCATTGACAGCCAGATAGACGCTATCGACAGCCAGATTATAAATTTGAGAAAGACAGAGGCATCTAGTAAAGCTAAGATCGCAAGTAGCCCGACTCAGACTAAGTATTTGCTTGGTGTAGAGCGTCAGCAAAAAGTAAAGGAGACTTTGTATCTGTTCTTGCTTCAGAAACGTGAGGAGAATGAGTTGAGCCAGGCCTACAGTGCCTACAACAACCAGATCATCGCGCAACCAAACGGTAAACTAGAGCCGACCAGCCCTATCAAGAGAAATATCTTTGTAGTAGCATTCCTTCTTGGACTATTGATCCCAGCTGGATTAATATTCGTTTGGGAGTCAATCAAGGGTAAGATAGACAAGTTGGAAGACTTGGCAGATCTTCCAGTTCAGCTTTTGGGAGAATTGCCATACAGAGAGGATAAAATCGTTGTCGGCTCAGAGAAACAGAATGATGAGAATAAAGCATTCAGAAATTTAAGAACCAATCTTGAATCAAGCTCTGAGGAAGAGGTGAAGTCTGTGATGCTTACGGACCTGCATGCTAAAAGTGGTAAAAGCTACGTTGCCGCTAACTTGGCAAAAGTGTTTGCTTTGAAGCAGAAAAGAGTAGCGTTGATTAACTTTGACAAAGACGACAAGATATTCAAATCCCTTCTTGAGAAGAATGAGCCTGGCGTTTATGACTTCTTGTCGGAAAAAGATGCGTCTTGGCAGGGTTATATCCATCAAAGCAAATATAATGAGTATCTATTCGTTATGCCTGCGGGAAGTGAACCGTCAAATCCTTCCGACTTGCTTAACGAAAACAAACTGCAGTCGTTGTTTGCCTTTGTCAAATCTGGATTCGACATGGTTATCGTGAATTGTCCGACATCAGTGGATGAGTCGGCTACGGTATTGATCGGAAAACTTGTGGATAAATCAATCTTCGTGTTTAACACAGAAACATCTAATGTAAAAACAGTCTCTCTTCTAAATAACTTTATTGAAGAAGAAAAATACAAAGATGTCTCTGTCATTTTGAATCACAAGGAAGTCTAAACACACACTTTAAGATATCAGCGTATCTTTATGCCAAACTGAATTCGGTAAAAAGATCGGTTTTGACGAGATAAAAAACATCCAGCCGTAATTTCCACGGCTGGATGTTTTTGTTTTCTTCTATGCCTTAAAAGTGGCAAAATCCGCATTCGCAGGATGACTTTGCTATTTGTGTTTGGCGATAATAATACTCCAGTAATGTTTGTAAGTGGAATTGGCGTTGTATGCGTAGCCGATGCCTATATCGGTGCAATTGCTGCACCAATTGGATATTCCTAGTAACGAAGCACGGTGTCCGGCAGACGAATTGTCTGCGCCACTGTCGTAAACTAATTGCTTTACAGTCGCCTCTGCAGTGGAGTTTCCAGCTGCGATATTTTCGAAATAGTTGTCAGATTTGTTTTTTCTCCAACTCTCAGGTATATCATATCCGGCCTCATACATGTAGTAGTTCACTCCGTAGCCGTTTGGGTCGGTATGGCTGAAGTAGTTGTTGTTCGCCATGTCTTCCGCTTTCTCTTGTGCCACTTTTGCAAGAGCATTATCCCAGTTTAAGGCGACGCGGGTCTGCACACCAGAAAGGTCTACTCCCATTTGGGTAGAGTAGGCAGACGGGTCTTTGCGGATATCATTAATCAGATTGTAAGCTTTTTGTGCCTCTGAATTACTCTTTTTGTCAACTGTGCCATTGCTATGATCTTCAGTCTCGTCGTCGGCTGTTTTGCAGGAACACATCATTAGAGAAAGGCCTGTGGCCATTAAAATCAATTTATTCATAAGCAGGTTGTATTAAATGAAAAAGGCAAGCGTTGTCCCACTTGCCTTTTATGTTGTTTTTGTTATCATCGATTACATTTGGAACAACAGACGAGTCAATTTGTCTGACGCAATCTCTTTTTTGTTTGTTTTGCTTGCAATGATTACGTTCATCCTGTCTACACATTCAGACACCATCACGTCTTCTGCATCTGTTCCTGAAATAGGATGTACTCCATATTTGCCAGTTACTTGTCCGCCTGCGTAACTTCTTGTCACACCGCCAAACTCAAGCATTCCGACTATTCCTCCTGCCACATATCCGGATGCAGTGACATCACCTACAAAATGGCAGTCGGCGATTCCTCCGTAGCTCGCGCATCCGACGATGCCTCCGACATAGGAGTCTCCTTTAACATTTCCGCTGACCTTGCAGTCTGAGATTAATGTGCGGTATGCGTATCCACAGATCACGCCTACATTGCGTTGCCCAGTGACTTGCTCTGTGACTATTGTGACACTTTTAATCGTTGAGTTCTTTGCGTATCCGAACAGACCGACGTTGTCCGCATTTTCTGTTTTGCCAATGCCACAGCATGTGATTGTATGACCATTGCCGTTGAATGTACCGATGAACGGATACTCTTCAGAACCGATAGGGGAAAGATGATCGTTAATGATTGATATATCACTATCCAATGTCACTATTAGTGGAGATATCAATGTGTCGTTGATATGAAACTTTCCGCTATTATAATCATTTACAAAAGAAGTGAACTCCTCTGAATTTGTGATTTTTAAGATCATTTCAGAATTCGCCTCCTTTTTGTTACTGCAACTTTGCGTTATCAACGCAAACGCTACTAAAAGCATTGCTAATAATCCCCTATTAATCATTATCAAGATAATTAAATGCTATACTACTAAATACTATTGTTACCCGTTTTGCATCATTGCTATGATGCTGTATCCATAAAAGCCCATTGTGAAGCCCAATGCATATGCAGAAGCAAAACTCAAGAATGAAACTTTTCTGTAGTACATTAAGAAAAATCCTAATGCACCTAACAAAAGTAGTAAAAATGCAACAACATACAAGATATTATCAAAGAAAAATACCAGAGCAGTCCACTCAATCATCAAATGTAGGGTGTTCCCGAGCAGGAATGCGAGCCCTACTGTTGTCCCGCTTATGTATATTCTGTTGTCGAACGCAATTTTGTTTGCCATCGCAAAAACAGACAGCATCAAGTATGCCATCGCTGTCATAAGCACTCCGAGCTGGTAGAATTTTGGCACATAGATCGTGTTTAGCAGGAATGCAAAAATGACAATGGCGCAACTGTAGAACAGATTTTGGACCACCACATTGTCTTTCGACGTGATTTTGGAGACTCCCCAATTTATTAAGATCACAAGCAATGTCCATCCGATCAGTATAGAATATACTGCTATCTGGAGAAATTGTGGGTAATATGATTCTGCTATGGTCAGACATATCTGTGACCATCCTCCTATCAAAGCGATATGGCGGGCAATCTTGTGTCGCCACGACAAACATATTATAACAAACCAAAATAGGTTGATTAGAATGGGAGATGTGTATGCTTCCATTATATCTAAATTTCTTTTCTAAATTGTGCTTTTGGGATTCCCAACTGATCACGGTATTTGGCGATTGTGCGTCGAGCGAGTGAGAATCCTTTCTCTTTCATATACTCCACGATCTGCTGGTCGGACAATGGTTTCCTCTTGTCTTCTTCCTCTATACATTTCAAGAACAGATTCTTCAGTTTGGCCATGCTGTGGACCTCTCCTTGATCTGTCTCTACAGATTCTGTGAAGAAATGTTTCAGTGGGAAGACGCCGAAATCTGTCTGGACGTATTTGTTGTTGCAGACACGTGAGACGGTGCTGATGTCGAATCCAGTATCGTCGGCTATAGTCTTCATGATCATCGGTTTGAGCTCCTCGTCGTCACCAGTCTCAAAGAATGCCCCTTGTCGTTTGATGATAGCGGTCATCACTTTGGTCATTGTGTCGGTACGTTGCTGCACCGCTGAGATGAACCATTTTGCCGCGTCGACTTTCTGCTTTATGAAAAGAGCCGCCTCTTTCTGAGCACGCGACTGGTTCTTTCTGTTGTTGGCGTATTCTTCGAGCACTGTTGCGTAATGGTTGTTGAGCTGAAGGGTAGGGGTGTTGGCTTGATTGAGTGTCAACACCAACTCTCCATCTTCGTCGTGCACGTTGAAATCCGGAACGATCACAACGGAATTGTCCATAAGTATGTCACTTGTGTGGCAAGGCTGAGGATTGAGTTTTTTCAGTTCCGCCACGGCATCCTGCACCTCCTCTTCTGTCACACCAAGTGCTTTTTGTATCTTGTCGAAACGTTTGTCTTCTATAGCCGTGTAGCACTCTTCCAATATCCTTATCGCAAGAAGTACGGCATCAGACGGATTGTCTATCCTTTTGAGCTGGAGGATCAGACATTCACGTATATTTCTCGCTCCCACACCGGCAGGCTCGAGTGATTGCACAATGGAGATGGCTTCCTCCACTTGTGCCTCTGTCACCATTTTCGACGCGATGAAAATGAAATCGTCGACGATGGTTTCGGTGTCTCTTTCCAGATATCCTCTTGGGTTGAGGCATCCGATGACGTATAATGCTATGTTTTTTATCTCATCAGAAACGTGGGGAAGCAGGTTGAGTTGCTTTCGCAGGTCTTCAAGCACGCTTTCATCCGCCTGGAAACTCATTTCGGGGCGTCGTTCCTGTTCGGTCATGTCATTGTATTGGTAAGACGGAATATCGTCCGTGCTCACGTAATCGCCTAAAGTGAAGTCGTCGTTGTTCCCGTCGTCGTAGTCCAATCCATTGTCGTCGTCGCCCCCGTCCCCGTTGTCATCATCATCAAAATCATCCTTGTCGGACTTTTTCTCGTTGTCGAATTCGTGATCGTCGTTGACTTCAAGCGCAGGGTTCTCCTCTATCTCCTGCTCTACACGCTCGTTGAACTCAAGCGTGGATTGCGTGAGAAGCTTCATCACCTGAATCTGTAGAGGTGACAGTTTGAGCTGCTGTTGCTGCTGTATGGTTAACGACTGACCTGACATAGCTGTCAAATATTTTCTGCCAAATACTTTTGTGTATTATCCCAAAGTTGCGACCACTCTTCTCTGGTGTACATGTCGGCTGGAAACTGTTCGATTTTGCAGTCGTGATATACCATTCCTGTGGTCTGTGGACGGTTTGATAACAAGTAGAGTGCTGTTTCCGCCCCTTTTTCTGGAGTGCGGACAAAAGGACTTAAAAAAACATCTGCTATACCTTCAAACCATTTGCCTTTCGTGATCATCACCGTGTTGACGATGCCAGGATCTACCGCGTAGACGGAGATGTTTGAATTGTCATACTTGCGTGCCAGGTGCTGGGTATAGGCGTAGAGGGCAAGTTTGGAGCTTGCGTATCTGCGGAATCTGTTGAACCTGTCTTCCGGGTGGAACGGGTCGCCAGAAATAGTGCCCCAGCGTATTGATGACACCATGTTCAGTATTTTCGCATCGTGAGCCAATGATCGCTGTAAACGTTCGATCAGACGGACATTGCCAAGATAGTTGACAGCCATGGACATATCCACGTCTTCCTTGTTTTGGCTTTCATACTGGCACAGGACGCCGGCATTGCATACAAGTTCAGTGACGATGTAGCATTTCTGCTCGATTATCTCAGCGAATTTGTTGATGGAGCGTTTGTCAGCCAGATCAAGCATTATAGATTCGATAGTGCTGTGAGGGTAGGCAGACTTAAGTTCACCCAGCAGGACTTTGGATTTAGCCAAACTTCTGCAAGCGATGATCAAATGTTTGCCTTGGCGTGCGACCTCTTCTGCGACCACTCTGCCGATTTTTCCAGTCGCGCCAGTAACTATACTTACCCTACTACTCATCTACAAGGTTGATTAATAGTCTTTTATTGACATTGTCTGCCGATTGGATCAGCAATGTCGTCTTTCCTGAATGTTATTCTTGCGAATTTAGTTAACTTTTCACCAAAATAGTCAGTGAAAATAAATGTTTTTGAACATAATTAATGCTTAATTTGTAATTCATAATTCGTAATGCATAATTCGTAATTGTTGGGAAAAACCATCAGTAGGGGGCGAACCCTTGGTCAATTCATAATTCGTAATGCATAATTGTTGGGGAATTCACCCGTAGGGACGATCCCTTGTGGTCGCCCATGGGATACGCCGTTAGGCGTTACATATCGGTAGAAAAAAAATGATGATGGATTCCCTCCCTTACCCCTTTAGGGGTTATAGGAATCGCCGAGGATCGATAGTTTTGCATTTATCATATATAATTCCGCATTCATATCAGGCCACGGTAGCCAACCGTCTACGACGATTGCCAACCATGGCCTGATTTGATAACCGTTCCATGGGGGAAATTGCCAACGAAAAAAGGGATGAACCGTCGTCCATCCCTTAATCTATCTATTCAATCGCAATCAATTTAATCTTTTTCTTTTAACCATGTGACTGATTTGCAACCGAGGAAAGTATATCTTCCAACTTCTACATTATCTTCCGAATTGTCAATCGTGACATCAAGATTCGAGCAACCACTAAAAGCATAATTACCGATAGAAGTAACGCTCTCAGGAATATCTATGCTTTTCAAACTGCGACAAAATGTAAAAGCATCTTCCCCGATGTTTGTCAATCCTTCCGGAATGCTGATGCTTTTCAAACTGCCACAGTCCTCAAAAGTCGAAGCCCCGATAGAAGTGACACCCTCAGGGATGCTGATGCTGGTCAGACTGCTACAAACCATAAAAGCCTCAGCACCGATAAAAGTAACGCTCTCAGGGATGTAGATGCTGGTCAGACTGTCACATTCATAAAAAGCCGAAGCCCCGATAGAAGTGACACCCTCAGGGATGTAGATGCTGGTCAGACTGCTACATTTATAAAAAGCCGAGGACCCGATAGAAGTGACACCTTCAGGGATGTTGATGCTGGTCAGACTGCTACATTCTCTAAAAGCTAAATCACCGATAGAAGTGACACCCTCAGGGATGCTGATGCTGGTCAGACCACTACAGCCCCAAAAAGCATAACGCGCTATAGAAGTGACACCCTCAGGGATGCTGATGCTGGTCAGACTCCTACAGTTAAAAAAAGCTGAAGACCCGATAGAAGTGACACCCTCAGGGATGCTGATGCTGGTCAGATTGCTACAGCCACCAAAAGCCGAAGACTCGATAGAAGTGACACTCTTAGGGATATTGATACTTTTCAAACTGCCACAGCCCTTAAAAGCCGAAGACCCGATAGAAGTGACACCCTCAGGGATGTTAATGCTTGTCAATCCGGGGCATTTATAAAAAGCCGAAGAGCCAATGGATGTGACATTATATTTTTTGCCCTCAATTTGTATTTCCGCTGGGATGGAGATAGAATCTAGATTTTGATGTTGATGACAAGTGTGGAAACTAGACACTTCCGCAGTGGAATCAGATGTGATGCTGAATGCTAAAGGTAATACAGAGCTATCTGTCGATGTTGTATCTCCTATGGAAGAAGTGTCTTCCCCTATTTCAAATTCGACTTTTTCGATAATGCTCATTTCATGTATTTTGATATTGCCATCTTTAAGTTTTATTCGCATTAAGTCTATCGCAGTTGTACTTCTTTCTAAGTTGACTTCTTCGATAATGTCCACTTCATATTTTTCAATACAGCCATAATTTTTAAACTTAATACGCATGAAATCTGTCGCAAAAGTCAGCATACACAAAATGAGCATCACTGATAAAGTAAATATTTTTTTCATATCTCTAAATTTTAATGATTTATTTTTTGCATCGTTGACGGAAGATAATTTTAATTCGTAATTGTTGGAAAATGCCACCCATAATGGCGATCCCTTGTGGTCGTCCTTAAGAAAATGTCGACTTTATTTCAGGTATGTCACAGATTTGCAAAGATAAGTCAATCGTGACATAAAGATTTGAGCAACCACTAAAAGCATAATCACCAATGGATATTACATTATATATTTTGCCTTCAATTCGTACCTTGGCAGGTATCGTAATGGATTCAGGGAATGCATCTTCTCTATATGAGTCGTCATTTATCACTTCAACCGTAGAATCAGATAAAATTTTGAATTTAAGTGGCGTTACTGATGTATCCACAATTGCCGAATCTTCGGGAATTGATTCGTCAAAAATAATCTCTTCCACCTCATTTACATTAATTCTCCAATTCTCTCCATTCTTCTGTTTCACAACCATCTCCGTCGCCAAAACAGTAACGCACAACACAAATGCCACGATTGATACAAGTAGGCTTTTTGCCATATCTGTATAATTCTATTACAATTCAAATATCAATGCTGCCATAAATGACACATTGTTGCGAAATTATGAATAAATCATACGACAATAAAAATAACGATGTTACAAAATCATGAATAAATTATACAACGGCAAAAATTCCAAATAAACAATCCGTCGAATTACCATGGCACGCACGTCCGTGTGTTTACGAGAGGAGGATTCCCCAGATGTGTGGATTACCCCACAATTATGCATTATATTTCATTCCCGGGCGACCACAAGGGATCGCCCCTACGGGTGGATTTCCCCAACAATTACGCATTATAAATTATGAATTACCATAACACGCATGTCCGTGCGTCTCTACGAGGGGATGTCCCCCAGATGTGTGGATTACCCCACAATTATGCATTACGCATTATGAATTACCATAACACGCACGTCCGTGCGTCTCTACGAGGGGATGTCCCCCAGATGTGTGGATTCCCCCACAATTATGCATTATATTTCATTCCAGGGCGACCACAAGGGATCGCCCCTACGGGTGGATTTCCCCAACAATTACGCATTATGAATTACGAATTACCATAACACGCACGTCCGTGCGTCTCTACGAGGGGATGTCCCCCAGATGTGTGGATTACCCCACAATTATGCATTATGCATTATGAATTACGAATTGATCCCATTCCGTCCACGGTTGAAAAAAATATCGACGAAAAAAGGGATGAACCGTCGTCCATCCCTTCTCTATCTTACGTCATGAAATCCTTTATTTCAGATATGTCACGGATTTGCAGTTATAGAATGCGTTATTTCCCACCGTTACATTGTTTTTTGAATTGTCAATTGTGACATCAAGATTATTGCATTTATAAAAAGCATTTTCACCAATAGAAGTGACACTATTAGGAATATCGATGCTAGTCAATTTGCTACAGCCAGAAAAAGCCGAAGAACCGATAGAAGTGACACCCTCAGGTATGCTGATACTTGTCAGGCCGCTACAACCAGAAAAAGCGGCATCTGCAATGCTAGTGATGTCAGATGGAATATCTATGCTAGTCAGACCGCGACAACCACAAAAAGTGCCACCATCGATGAAAGTGACACTATTAGGTATGTTGACACTGGTCAGACCACTACAGTACCAAAAAGCATCACGACCGATTTCAGTGACACCCTCAGGAATGTTGATGCTAGTCAGACCGCTACAACCAGAAAAAGCCCCATGACCGATAGAAGTGACACCCTCAGGAATGTTGATGCTAGTCAGACCGCTATATTCAGAAAAAGCATATACTTCGATGCTGGTCACACTATATATTTTATCTCCGATACGTACTTTGGCTGGAATAGAGATAGAATCAAGATTTGAGTAATTTCCACGTATCACCTCCGCAGTCGAATCAGATGTGATTCTGAATTTCAAAGGAGTATCTGAAGTGTCTATTACGGTCAAATCTTTATTTTTTAGATATGTCACAGATTTGCAAGCTTCGAAAGCAAACTCTCCAACTTTCACGTTTCCTTCTGAATTGTCAATCGTGACATCAAGATTGATGCATCTGTAAAATGCAAACTTATCAATGTCTGTCACACTTGATGGAATCTGTATGCTTTTCAGTCCGTTACATCCTGAAAAAGCGGAGTTTCCAATGCTGGTCACGTTCTTCGGAAGAGTAATCTCTCTCAAACTGCTACATCTGGCAAATGTCGAACTATCAATGCGTGTGACTCCCTCAGGAATGTTGATGCGTGTCAAATCGCTACAGCCAATAAATGCCTCTGCACCGATGGATGTGACACTTTCTGGAATTCTGATGCTTGTCAAACCGCTATATCCACCAAAAACTCCATCACCGATGGATGTGACATTATATATTTTTCCGTTGATTCGCACTTTCTCCGGGATGGCGATTGAATCTGTATTATTATAATAATAGCGGTATCCCGATACTTCCGCAGTGGAACCAGATGTGATCCTGAATCTTAAAGGTGAGGCAGAAGTGTCTACTGCTGTTGTGTCTCCTATGATCGAAGTGTCTTTTCCTATTTCAAAGTCGACTTCTTCAATATTGTCTACTTCATATCTTGCGATATTGCCATCTTTAAGCTTTATACGCATGAAGTCTGTCGCAAATGTCAGCAGACACAATATGAACATCACTGATAAAGTAAGCAGTTTTTTCATATCACTAAAATTTAATGGTTTATATTAATCATTTAAAATCCCTATTATTTCATTTGTGAAACGTGAATGGTATTATAATTAAATCCTTTTATCTCAATCGGCAATTATTTAGGTCGAGTGAAAAATATGGATGTCGTGACATCGATTTCGCTAAATTATAAACAAAAACTAAAAAAGCAAAAGTTACAACAAAAGTTTTTCCCATGGATTCGAAATTCGTTTTCCTGTTTGAAAATCGTTAAGTCTGCAATTGAGCAAGTTGTGAGTGAATTTTGAAGAAAAATAATACCTTTGTATCTGGTAACATTAATAGGATAAAAATATAGGGCATGAAAATACTTATAATCGAAGACGACCAGGGAATGCAGGAGGTGATAAGCCAATCTCTTATTAAAGCTCGCTATGTGGTGGAGACGGCATCCACCTTGGATGAGGCTCGCTCCAAACTCCTTCTCTATGAATACGACTGTGTGCTGCTGGATATCATGTTGCCGGATGGCAATGGCCTGAGTCTGCTTAAAGAATTGGCAGACAAGAAAATCAATCGCAACGTCATCATACTTTCCGCCCGCGATTCTGTCGATGATAAAATTGAAGGCCTTGAACTTGGGGCTGACGACTATCTGCCAAAACCTTTTCATCTGGCGGAGCTTCATGCCCGTATCAGAAGCCTTATGCGTCGTCGACGGGATGGCGAACATACAATCTGCCTTGGAAATATAGAGCTGAATCCTGATCAGTTCTCTGTCAAGGTGGGAGGCAAAACTTTGGATGTGAGTCGCAAGGAGTTCGACATTCTGCATTATCTCATCAGCCGCCCCGACAGAGTCGTGAGCAAGGAGGCGTTGGCAGAAGCGGTGTGGGGCGACTATATAGACCAGTCGGACAATTTCGATTTTATCTATGCCCACATGAAAAACTTGCGTAAGCGTCTGAAGGCTGCTTCCGCGGATATCGAACTGAAAACTGTCTATGGATTCGGCTACAAAATCACCACACCATGAAACTATTGCATCATATCACTCTCCGTCTCTCTATCCTTATGTCTCTGCTGATTTTGTTTTGGAGCGTCCCTTTCTACTACGCTCTGATAGAAGAGGTGAACGATGAGACGGACGATTCTCTTGAAGAAATGGCGGAGACTATCATCAAACGTACTTTGGCGGGAGAAGAACTGGGTTCTGCGTTCTCTTCCAGCAACAACCAATTCCATATACGCGATGTCTCTGCGGAATATGCGGCGACTCATGACCATATCAGGTACGAGGATCGTGAGGTTTACGTGAAAGAGATGAGAGAATACGAATCCGCGCGTATGTTGACTACCATTTATTGTGATGACGACGGTGCTTTTCATGAGCTTGAGGTTTATACTCCTCACATTGAAAAAGACGATCTGCGTGAGACAATCTTCAAATGGATGCTTGCATTGGCTCTGACTCTGCTTTTGGGAACGATGTTGTTGAATACACTATCGATTCGTCTGACCATGAAACCTCTGTACAACTTGTTGAAATGGACGGAGCAGTTCAGACTACATAAAAAAATGTCCAAACTTGTGAATCCTACAAACATTCATGAGTTTCGTCAACTCAATGAGACAGTTGAGCAATCTATGTTGAGAAGCCAAAAACAGTTTGAATTACAGAAAAACTTCATCGGTAATGCCTCTCATGAACTACAGACTCCTCTGGCTGTCTGCATGAACCATCTGGAATTGATGTTGGAAGATCCTAATTTGGAGGAAAAACAGATTGTTGAGATTGGCAAAGTCATCAGAACTCTCAAGAACATGACGCAATTAAATCGCACTTTGCTTGTCTTATCCCGTATAGACAACGGACAATTCACCCAAAGCGAATGTGTCAGTTTCCGGGAATTGACAGAGCGGATTCTCACGGATCTGCAATCCATATTCGCTTCAATGGACATTCGCGTCGAAACCAGATCTTCTTCTGATTTCCAATATGTCATGGATCCGACTCTGGCATCCATGTTGCTCACCAATCTGCTGAAGAATGCCTTCGTCCACAATCGACAAGGTGGACGGATCGTTTTGGAGAGTAGTGCAGATCATTTCCGTATTTCAAACACAGGAACGGAAAACGCTCTGCCAACCAATCAGATTTTTGAGCCTTTCTACCATTCTCCAGACAAACCCAACTCCACAGGATTGGGATTGCCAATAACAAAATCCATTTGCAGACAGAGTGGACTTTACATTAAATACGAATACTTGGATGCGATGCATTGCTTTGAGGTGGGGAAGGAGACTTCTGACATTTAGGAATGCGGACTCGCGAAAAATGTATTGCCTTTCAGGCAAGATTTTTGATGTTGTCGCTATCCCCGAGACTTCGTCCCGGGTTACTCTCGCTTCGCTCAATAGCGTCTTCCAGACGCCAAATATGATGAAAAATAGATAGCTCGTTCTTGCTTGAACTTGCAGGAGAGATGGGGGGAGGGGCAACAATTATCAAACTCTAAAACCAAATTTTTTAATTAAATTTTAAGCAGTTCACAAATTTTCAGATTCTTTTCAGATTTGGGCTTTTACTTTGCAATTGAAATCAAAAATCAATCATTGTTTAACTAAAAAAGTAAAGGACATGAAAAGGTTAATGAAATTATTCGCAGTAGGTTGTGCATTGAGTGCCCAGACATTAGTTTTTGCAGGACAGGACAAACCAATCAAGATTGAGCAGTTGCCTGCAAACGCGCAACAGATCATCAATAATCATTTTGCTGGCCAGAAGGTGGCTTTGGCAAAAGTCGACTCAGAGTTGTTCGGAAAGACTTACGACGTCATCTTCACAAACGGAGACAAACTGGAGTTTGACAGCAAGGGCGACTGGATTGAGGTGGAGTGCAAGAAGAGCCAGGTGCCGGCAGCCCTCGTCCCTGAATCCATTTCAAAGTTTGTGGCAGACTCTTATCCTCAGACAAAGATTCTTGAGATCGACCGTGATCGCAGAGGGTACGACGTAAAGCTTTCCAGCCATATTGAACTTAAGTTTGACGGCCAATTCCAGTTGGTGGGTATTGACGACTGATTTTGAGAGAAAAGCAAAAATTTGTTTAACTAAAAAAGAAAACGACGATGAAGAAGAGATTTTTCATAACAACATTCTTCCTGGCCGCTCTCTTTAATTTTGTCGCATGTGACGACGATACGGATTTGGCTGCCAGTGACGTGCCAAAGGCGGTAGAGCAGACATTCAACAGTATGTTTGCCAATATCCATCCACAATGGGAGTTGGAAAACAAGCTATATAAGGCGGAATTCTTTCAGGACGGGCATGAATTTGAAGCCTGTTTCAACTCAGATGGATCATGGTCGCACACTTATAAGGATGTTTATCTTAACGAGTTGCCAGAACCGGTGACAAACTATGTGGGCACCAAATATGCCGATTATCGTATTGATGATTCAAAATTCGTAAAAACGCCGACAACAGAATACTATCAGCTGGAGTTGGAGCGAAATGGCAAACGAGATCGTATCCTGAGGTTGAGTGCCACTGGAGAGGAAATGTAAATTCGTAATGTCTAATTCATAATTATTGTGGAATCCATTTTTTGAAGAGACGTCGTATTACGGCGTCTCTATTGTTGTGTCTCCTCATTACAGCGTCTTTATAAAAAACATTACGCATTCATAGCCTGGGATATCAACCGTTTCCATGGTTTGGAAAAAGGACGAAAAAAGGGATGAACCGCGTCGTCCATCCCTTTCAAATTTATTCTGTGTAGACGTCACAATGTGGCGTCTCAACGGATTTTACATCTTTCTCAAAGCTACGCAACCGTTGTGTCCACCGAATCCCAATGATGTTGAGAATGCGATGTTGACGTCTGCCTTTACAGCTACGTTTGGAGTGTAGTTAAGATCACACTCTGGATCAGCCTCCTTAAGGTTGATTGTTGGAGGGATGATTCCGTTTTTCAATGTAAGTGCAGAAACGATCAACTCCAATGCTCCAGCTGCTCCCAAGCAGTGTCCCATCATCGACTTGCTAGATGAGATGTGTGCCTTGCGTGCTGCCTCCTCACCTAACGCAAGCTTGAATGCTGCAGTCTCACCCTTATCGTTAAGAGGTGTTCCTGTACCGTGTGCGTTGATGTATAGGCAATCTTTTGCAGCGTCGAAATTAGACTCCTCTAGGGCCAACTTGATTGCCTTGCTTGCAGGCACTCCGTCTGGCTTTGGAGCTGTGTAGTGGTATGCGTCACATGTGTTGCCGTAACCTGTCACCTCTGCATAGATCTTTGCTCCACGTGCCTTTGCGTGCTCATACTCCTCAAGGACAAGGATACCACATCCTTCACCCATCACGAATCCTGCACGACGCTTGTCGAATGGAAGTGATGCCTCGTTAGGATCAGTAGCCTTAGAAAGAGCTTTTGAGTTAGCAAAGCCACCGATTGCAAGTGGGTTGACAGCTGCCTCACTACCTCCTGCCACGATAGCGTCTGCATAACCGTGCTTGATAGCGTGGAATGCCTCACCTACTGCGTGAGTAGATGTTGCACATGCTGTTACAACTGGAATACATGGTCCCTCAAGGTGATGCGCGATAGCAACCTGACCTGATGCCATGTTGGCAATCAACATAGGGATGAATAGAGGGGAAATACGGTTCATTCCCTCATTGATAAGTTTCTCACACTCTGTTGTGAAGACGTGCATACCACCGATACCTGAACCGATGTATGTACCGAATCTGTCGGCTGCGATGTTCTCGCCGCTCTTCAATCCTGAATCTTCGATAGCCTGGTTGGCTGCGGCAAGAGCGAACTGTGCGAAACGGTCAGACTTGCGGGCCATACCCTTGTCTACACCGAAATCCTCTGCCTTGAAATCTTTTACCTCAGCGGCAAGTTTTACGGGATGATCACCTGTCTCGTATTGAGTGATTGCACCAATTCCACAAACACCTTTTACTAGACTATCCCAATATGCGTCAATATTGTTACCGATAGGCGAAATCACGCCCATACCTGTAATTACGACTCTTTTCATTTCAATTCTGGTTTTATAATTAAGCCAGACGACTGTTTGCCGCCTTAAGTAGTTCTTCACACTTGCTTGCCATTCCCTCAACGATCTCTTTGCATGACTTCTTCTCGTTGATCATACCAGCGATCTCTCCAGCCATGAAGCTACCTTCTTTCAAGTTTCCGTCCTTAACTGCCTTGCGAAGAGATCCTGCTCCGAACTGAAGCAATTCCTCTGATGTCACGTTTGGATCGTTCTCCATCTTTGCGAAGCTCTTAGAGAATGGAGTACGTACAGTACGAACTGGGTGACCAAGTTTCTTACCTGTTACGATTGTGTCGTTGTCACCAGCCTTCAATACCTTTTCTTTATATACCTCGTGTACAGTACATTCGTCTGCTACCAAGAAGCATGTTCCACACTGAACAGCCTCTGCACCCAACATGAATGCTGCTGCCATACCACGTCCGTCGCCAATACCACCGGCAGCGATCACTGGCACGTTTACTGCGTCTACAATCTGAGGAACAAGTGGCAATGTGTTGGCTTCACCTGTGTGACCACCACTCTCTGCACCCTCAGCGATAATTGCGTCTACTCCCATTCTCTCGATACGAAGAGCCAACGCTACACTTGCTACAACTGGAATAACCTTGATTCCTGCTGCCTTCCACATCTCCATGAATGGAGCAGGAGAGCCAGCTCCTGTAGTAAGGATCTTAACTCCTTCTTCAACAACGATCTGCGCGATTTTCTCCACCTCTGGAGCCTGAAGCATGATGTTAACGCCGAAAGGTTTGTCTGTCATCTGCTTGCACTTTCTGATTTCTTCTCTTACGATGTCTGGAGGACAAGCACCTGTGATGATTCCCAAACCGCCTGCATTACTTACAGCGGCTGCCAAACTAGCGTCGGCAACCCATGCCATACCACCCTGAATAATTGGATATTTGATACCCAATAGGTCGCAAATCTTACTTTTTATCATGTTGTATGTAATTTTCTAATAAATTCTAAACTGATTTTACTTGTTCCAACGAACTACACATGCAGATGTCTGGAATCCGGCACCGAATGCACTGAACACCAAAATGTCATTCTTCGACAATTTGCCTTCCTTGTTCAATCTGTCAAGCAGGATAGGAATACATGCCGACGACATATTACCTGTATTTTCAATAGTAGTAGGGAATTTCTCTTCTGGCTCATCCAAGAAATGGCGGATGGCTTCGATGATTCTTATGTTAGCCTGGTGAAGCACGAAATATTTCACCTGGTTAGACGTGATGTTGGCATCCTCCATCACAGCTTTGATATCGTCCTGTGAGTTTGACACTGCCATTCTGAACACCTCACGTCCGTTCATAACCAACGGAACATTTCCTTCAATCTCGCCAACGAATGGAGTCTTCTCCATCGCTCTCTTGCTATATAGCACTATAGGAGCAGAAGTAGTGGTTGAACGCATTGCAAGCACGTCGTCGCCTTCTGCACTGACAACAACAGCTCCAGCACCGTCTCCAAACAAGACGCTTGTGCTTCTGTCTGTCCATGTCGGGATTCTTGAAGGCTCTTCTGCCGCTACAATCAAAATCTTTTTCGCAACACCTGTCTTAATGAAAGACTCTGCTATTTGCATTCCATATAAAAAACCTGCACACGCAGCATTGATATCAATGCTTGGGCAAGTGGCTCCAATGTGACCCTGCAATACACAGCCCAAACCTGGAGTGATATATTCATTCACAGTGTTAGAGCAGATGATGTAGTCTAAATCCTTTGCTGTTATGCCTGCATCTTTTAGGGCATTCTCGATCGCCTCAACGCCGATTTCCTCCAACTCCTGATTTACCAAGAGATGACGGCGCTTAATTCCAGTGCGAGTGGAAATCCACTCATCGCTTGTATCCATCACTTCGGACAACATCTGGTTCGTAGCAACGAATTTTGGCAATGCACTGCCGGTTCCGATAATTCTCATGTTATAAAAATAATTCTGCAATTTTAGAATATGTTTGCAAATTAAAACATAAAACTCCTAATATGCAATTTTTTGATTGCCTTTTCCATTTTTTGACCTCCTTATAGACTGAAAATGGAGCTTTGGTTGAAAAAAATTGTAATATCTTTTCCTACCGATATTATACGTCTAGCGACGTGTCTTTCGTTTTTGAAAATACATCTAAAAGATTGTCAATTCGTCGAAATCACGTCAAATAATGCGGGCAAATAATACGGGAAAATAATACGGGCAGGTTTGAAACCTGCCCCTACGGATGGATCTCCCAACAATTACGAATTATGCATTATGCACAATGGATTTCCCAATGGATGGATCACCCCAACAATTATGCATTATCCACGATGGATTTCCCAATGGAAGGATCACCCCAACAATTACGAATTATGCATTATGAATTATGAATTATATTGTGGTCGGATTTGACGAAAAAAAAGAGGGCGTATCAAGATTGGAAAATCCATTTTGATACACCCTCATATTTTATTTACAATCTGTTATTCTTTTGTGTATGTCACAGATTTGCAATATTTGAAAGCATCTTCTCCAATTATTATGTTGTCTTTTGAATTGTCGATCATGACATCCAATTTATCACAACCATAAAATGCTTCCTTTCCGATACTTCTGACATTTTCTGAGATTTTTACGCTTTTTAAAATCTCACAGTAAGAAAATGCATTTTCCCCAATCTCAACTACACTTGAAGGAATCTCTATCTCATTTATATAAACCCAATTAAATGCATAATCTCCAATCTTTGTGATTGTAGATGGAAGTTTTACACATCTTAGATTACTTCCTCCAGTGATCATAAAGGCTCCATAACCTATAGTTGTGACTGTATATATATCCCCGTTGATTTTTACTTTTGATGGAATATATATAGTGTCTATGTCCAGTCTTGCACCCGAAAGTTCAACGGTAGAATCAGATAACACTTTGAATCTTACTCCTTTAAGCTCTGAAGTGTCCATGACAACTGAAAGGTCTGGATTACCGACTACGACAGACTCCTTTTTGAAGATTATCTGTCCGCAGTTTGCAAAGACAGATTCTCCAGTTTTGACATTTTTACTAAAATTGTCGATTATGACAACCTCACAGCTCCAGAAAGCACCGTCTCCTAAATAAGTTACGCTTGATGGCACCTCTATACGTTCTACGCTACAGCCCCTAAATGCATATCCTCTGACGCTTGTGACAGTTGATGGAATCGCAAAAATATCTTTTTTTATTCCGTCTGCGAAAGAGACTAACTCCGTTATGTCTTTATTATATAGTATTCCATCAACAGAAGTGAAATTGGCATTGTCTGCTGCGACGTTGATGTTAGTCAAGTTAAAGCAGCTGGCAAACGCACCATCTTCTATTTCCGTGACACTAGATGGAATATCTATGCTTGTCATGACTTTGCATCCATTGAATGCGTTGTATTCAATTTTTGTTACACTGGAAGGAATCTTGACACTTGTCAGACTGTCATCTTCAAAAGCTGAGAAACCGATGCAGTTGACACTCGATGGGATTGTGAAATCACCTTTGATTCCTCCTGGGACGCAAACTATCGTTGTCTTCTCTTTGTTGTACAACACACCATCCGCAGATGAAAAATCCGGATTGTCGCTCGCCACATTGATGGTTTTCAAATTATAGCAACCATTAAAAACTGGGGCTTTTGCAATGCTTGTCACACTTTTAGAAATCTCTAACTCGGTCAAATCAGAACATCTGCTGAATGCATGATATTTGATATAAGTTATAGTTGAAGGAAGCACAATTTTTTTTGAATGACAACCTTCAAACGCACTATTGCCTATGCCAGTGACTGTATATACAACATCATTGATTCGGACTTTGGCAGGAATCATAATTGTATCGGGGAGCGCACTATTCCCAAAAGAGCCGTTATTTGTCACTTCAACCGTGGAATCCGATAGAATTTTGAATCTTAGTGGAGTTTCCGACTCATCAACAACTGTTGGATCTTCTGGGGTTGATTCGCTAAAAATCACCTCGTTTACTTCATTGACGTCAAATCTTACGATTTCTCCGTTTTTCTGCTTCACTACCATGTCGGTCGCCATCATAGAGAGGCATATTGCGAATAAAGCACCTAAAGCAAGTAGTCCTTTTTTCATATCTAAAATATTTTATCCGTTTATTCTTTTAACCACGTCACAGATTTGCAGCCTTCAAAGGCATATATTCTCACATCCACATTCTTCCTCGAATTATCAATCACAATATCAAGATTGCGACATCCACAAAAAGTATAAGCGCCGATGAATGTAACACTTTCAGGGATATCTATGCTTGTAAAACTGTCACAATAATCAAAAGCAAAACTTCCGATGCTAGTCACACTGTTAGGAATATATATGCTTGTCAAACTGTTACATTGACTAAAAGCATCATTTTGTATGCTTGTCACTCCTTCTGGAATCACGACTTCTGTACATTTCCCCTTATCTCCAATCCATCCGTAGCATTTTGTCCCTTTATCGTAGACCAATAACTTTGGTTCCAAGCTTTTACAACCAAAAAAAGTATAATCTCCGATGTCTGTCACACTCTCAGGAATATTTACGTTGTTTAAATTACTGCAATTTAAGAAAGCCCTTTCTCCTATGCTTGTCACACTCTCGGGAATCACTACATCCGTGCATTTATTTTTATCCCCTATCCAACCATAACATTTTGTGTCTTTATCGTAGATCAATAACTTTGGCTCCAAACTGTCACATTCCTCAAAAGCAGCTTTTTCGATACTTGTTACACTTTCTGGAATATTTATGCTAGTCAAACTGTCACAACCACTAAATGCAAATTCTCCGATGGTTGTCACACTTTTGGGGATATCGATGGTTTTCAAATCGCTACAATTAAAAAAAGCAGATTCTCCGATACCTGTTACCGTATAAACTTTTCCATCTATTCTCACTTTTTCTGGTATAGTAATGGAGTCGTGGCCAAGATAAGAAGGATTATAATTGTTATTATCTATTTTCACCTCCACTGTCGAATCTGATAAAATTTTGAATTTCAAAAATGTTTCCGACAAATCAACCACAGTGGAATCATCTGGAATGTTGTTTTTTTCCTCAAAGAAAACCTCTTCCACATTTTCCACATTGAATCTACGGATTTCTCCGTTTTTCTGCTTCACTACCATGTCGGTCGCCAACATAGAGAGGCATATTGCGAATAAAGCACCTAAAGCAAGTAGTCCTTTTTTCATATTTCTTTCAAATTTATATTTTTCACATTTTCAAAAATCGTCGTTGTAATTATGACAATATTATTACAAAATTAGGGATAAATTGCAGAAGATAAAAATTTCCACATAAATATTCGTGATTTTTATTTATGTGATGTGGGGTAAAATATAAATGATGCGGACAAAAATGCGGGGGATAATGATGCGGACAAATGATTTGGATGATGATTTGGACAAATGATGCGGACAAATAATCGGGCGAATAATGCGGGCAGGTTTGAAACCTGCCCCTACGGCAACGACAACCACCACAAATGGTATACATTAAAAATTATGGATTACACATCCCACAATTACGCATTATGAATTATGAATTATGAATTATAACAATGGATGTATTTCCCAACAATTATGCATTACGAATTATGCATTACGAATTGTTAAAGTGTCGGCAATGAGATGCCTTTGATCTTTCTGTAAAGGTCGAGAGCATAGACGTCGGTCATGCCGGAAACGTAGTCGAGCACGGCTAATATTCTTTCGTATGGCGACTCGCTCGACACTGCGAATTGCGACGGGATACGGGCGAGAAGCTGTTTTGAATATGCTTTGTCTGCATTGAACACTGCGTCGATCTCCTTCTCAATCAGTGTGTAGATGATGTTGTAGCCAGCGATCTCGATGTCGACCACCTCTTTGCTCTTGTATATTTTCTTCGCCGACACTCTCTGGCACTCTTTGTAGGCGTTGCTCACCCTCTCCGACACATAGTCAATCAGAGAGCCTTCAAACTCTCCCGCCAAAATCTTCTCCTCATTTTTTATGAAGACGTCGGCACACTCCTCTATCAGCACTCCGATGACGCTGGAACGCAGATAAGCCACCTGCTCATTCACGTCGTCCACAAACGACATCCTTTCCCTTCGTCGTGCCTGCTTCTCCTCTGAGAAGAATCCGAGGAGCAGATTGAAAGTCTCGTCTTTATCGAGCAGACGCATCTTCAACGCGTCTTCAATATCCATTATCTCGTAGCAGATATCATCGGCGGCCTCCACCAGGTAGACGAGGGGATGACGAGAATATTTCCCGTCGGCTTTCTTTTCTATTCCTAAATAGTCGGCGATTTTCTTGTATGTATCGAAGTCTGACTGGAAGAATCCGAACTTGTTTTTCTTGCCTTTCACATCTGAGGAGATGTAGGGATACTTCACGATCGACAGCAGAGTAGGGTATGTGAGCACGAATCCGCCCTCACGTCTTCCCTCAAAACGATGGGTAAGCAGACGGAATGCGTTGGCGTTGCCGTCGAAGTGGGTGAAGTCAGCCCATTGCTCATCGGTGATGCCGTATTTCTCTTTCAATTCCATTCCCGCTCCTTCAGAAAAGAACGATGAAATGGCCGTTTCTCCGCTGTGTCCGAACGGAGGATTGCCCATATCGTGAGCCAGACAGGCTGCTGAAACGATGGATCCTAGGTCTTCGACGTGGTTGGAGATCTTATCTCCGTATTTCTCTTTCAGGAATTTTGAGACACGGTTGCCGATAGATCGTCCCACACAGCTCACCTCCAATGAGTGGGTAAGACGGTTGTGCACGAAAATGGTATTTGGCAGTGGAAATACCTGGGTCTTGTTTTGCAGACGTCTGAATGGGGCTGAAAAAACAAGACGGTCGTAGTCGCGTTGAAACTCCGTACGGTCTTGCTCTTTGGGGTCGTGATAGTTTTCCAATCCCAAGCGAATAGTGCAAATCAGTTTATTCCAATCCATCATTTTCTGACACTTTTTTATATTTGACAACACAAATATAGTAATAAGGGCGGCAAGTTGGTTGGTTTTATTTGCTTTTTAAATCGCAAGAATTTATATTTGTGATGTTTATGGATGGTAGTGGCTTCCAATATTTCCATCATCTGTAAGCGTATGGGCATGGTTATATGTCTGTTTGGTATTAGAGGAACAAAAAAAAGGAAATTAAGGAAAACTATGACTACAAAATCACTTTTCAAAGATATTCTCATGGCACCTTTGTCCTGGATTTACGGACTTGTGGTTGTCATACGAAATTTCATGTTTGACGTTGGCTTGTTGAAATCCACAAAATTTGATATCCCTGTGATTGTTGTAGGCAATATCACTGCTGGAGGTACGGGGAAAACTCCTGTCACTGAGTATCTTGTGAAGCTACTTTCAGAAAAGTTCCGCACAGCTGTGGTGAGCCGTGGCTATAAGCGTAAGACTAAAGGGTTCATTCTTTCGGATGAAAAGAGCACACCTGATCAGATCGGCGACGAACCGTATCAGATCAAACGCAAGTTTCCAGAGGTGGTTTTGGCAGTGGATGAGAAGCGAGTGAGGGCGATAGAGAAGTTGAGCAACGAAGGTTCATACCGTCCGGAGGTTTTTGTGCTAGACGATGCGTACCAGCACCGTTATGTCACACCGGATATCTCTATCCTTCTTGTAGACTATAACAATCTTATCTACAACGACCGTTTGTTGCCGTTGGGCAGATTGAGAGAGCCATTAAAGGCAAAAGATAAGGCTTCGATCGTGATTGTGACAAAGTGTCCGAAGGATATCACTCCGATGGAATTGCGTGTGATAACGATGAATCTGAAGCTGTATCCATATCAGACGTTGTTCTTCTCATATATGGAGTATGGCGATTTGCAGCCTGTGTTCCCATGTGCGAAACAGATAGATGCCGATCAGTTGAAAGCTTCGACGGCCTTGTCGCTTACAGGAATCGCGTCGTCAGCTACATTTGAGGAATATGTCAGAAGCCTTACAAACGGCATCAAGACAATCAATTTCGCCGACCATCACAAATTGACATTGAAGGATTATAATAAGGTGACGGAGATGTTCGCGGAGATCGACAACAGCAAAAAGATTATCCTGACTACGGAGAAGGATGCTGTGAAGATGATGAATGATGAGACATTCCCGTCGGCATTGAAGAAATACATCTATTATATTCCGATGAATATAAAACTTCTGAAAGATGAAGAGTCGTTCAACAATTTAATCATCAATTATGTTACAAAGAATAGAAGCTACATGCGCTTATCTTAAGAGCCAGACGGAATTGCGTCCAGAAATCGCCATCATCCTTGGCACAGGTTTGGGCGGTCTGACAGAAGAGATCAGCGTTGAGAAAGAGATACCATATTCACAGATTCAAGGATTCGTGCAGAGCACAGTGGCGGGACACTCTGGAAAACTGATATTCGGAACGATTGCAGGAGTTCCTGTGATGGCGATGCAGGGAAGATTTCATTTCTATGAGGGATATCCTATGAAAGACGTCACATATCCAGAGGTGGTGATGAAAGGTATGGGAATCAAATATCTGATGGTGAGCAATGCTGCAGGAGGATTGAATCCAGAGTTCAAGGCAGGCGACATCATGTTGATCACAGACCATATCAACCTCTTCCCAGAACATCCGTTGAGAGGCAAGAATGAGGATTCAATAGGTACTCGTTTCCCAGACATGAACAACGCATACAACCGTGATTTGATCGCATTGGCTGAGAGTGTTGCTGCAGCAAACAGAATTCCTTATAAGAAAGGAGTGTATGTCGGCACACAAGGCCCAACATTCGAGACAGTCGCAGAATACAAGTATTTCCGTTTGATTGGTGGAGACACATGTGGAATGAGCACAGTGCCAGAGATTATCGTGGCACACTGGGCAGGCATCAAATGTTTCGGAGTTTCAATCGTATCGAATGCACTTGGAGACGCATTGAATGGTATAGAGACAAATCATGAAGAGGTGCAGCGCAACACCAATATCGCAAAAGACAATCTGAAGGTCTTGTTCCGTGAGATGGTGAAGAAAATGAAATGAAATCTGGTTAGGTTTTTTGAGGATTGTTAAGGGCGGAACGCCCCTAACACCTAAATATTTTTCTACCAATATGTAACGCCTGACGGCGTAAATGGGAATGACCATTTGTAGAGACGCCGTGTACGGCGTCTCTATTTTTATCCAGCCAGGGCGACCACAAGGGATTATTCCATGGGCGACCACAATGGATCGCCCCTACGGTCTAATTCCAATTCCTCAGATGTATTTCCCAACAATTACGAATTATGCATTATGAATTACGAATTGACCACAATGGATCGCCCCTACGGTCAAAATCCAATTCATCAGACGTATTTCCCAACAATTATGCATTATGCATTACGAATTATGAATTGACCAAGGAATCCCCCTACGGATGGAATACCCAGCAATTATGCATTATACATTATGAATTACGAATTGACCAATGGATCGCCCCTACGGATGGAATTTCCCAACAATTATGCATTATGAATTATGAATTACGAATTATCCCAATGGATGTATTTCCCAACAATTATGCATTATGCATTATGAATTATGAATTATTTTAAGATCCATTCTTCCAATTCCCTCTGTTCTTTCATCAATCTTTTTATATTTCTTTCCTTTTCTCTTTTCTTCTTTCTCATCGCTCTTTCTTTTTCACTTTTTTCATTGAAAAGGTAGTTGAATTTCAAATTCAATGTATTGCCGGAACCGTTGATGCCATAGATTCCCTCCATGTCGTTTTCCCACTCGATTCCTGCTCCGAAATGTGGGGTGAAGTACCATGTCACGCCTGCATGACATCCCCAGCTTCTCTCCGTGTATGTTTTGGCAGATACCACATATTCTTCATCCATATCGGGTCTTACGATACCAAAACCACCGAACATGCCTGCGTATGTATCCATCCTTTTAAGAAACTGAAAGTGGAAATTGATACGGGTGACGAATCTATGTCTTGTGAAACATGGTTCGGAAACATCATAATCTGTGATCATATTTCCTAAATCTTTCATGACGACGTGTTCCTTCCAGATATCGGTGTCGAACTTGTAACCGTAATGGTAACCAACGTTATATTGGAATCCGAAATCTATTCCTCCATTACGGCCAAAATGTTTTGTGTGCAGGATTCCACTGGCAAGTTTCCAATTGCACCCGATGTTCAATCGTAAGATATCATCTGTGCAATACTCTTTATCATCTCTGTCATAACTGTGGATTGGAATCCCCATTCCGCCTTCAATTCTAAATTTATCCACTTTGTCGATCTCTGTGGCTCTGTGTTTTCCAGAAAATGCCGGGAATATGGCCAACACTGATAGCATTGCTGACAAAAATAATTTCATTGACGTATTATTAAGGTTCCTTTTGTTTAATTCAATAACTCAAGTTTCGTAAGTGTTTTAAAGTGTATCAGTGCGGGGGAATGAAGATCGTTAAGAGCGGAAAACCTTTGTTTTGTCCGGGCTCCGCGAAGGGTAATCGGAGCATTTTTGTAAAGGGGGGATAAGGTGTTCCGCCCATTAACAATCTTCTTTTTATGCTAACTTTAATATCAAACCCACTTATGTCAACTTGATTCAATTATAAAACGGACATATTGATTTATTATTGTTTAGATTTTCAGTTTTGTCCATTTTTGTAAGAATTTATGTAATATCAAAATGTCAAAAAAAAGAATTAAACTATCAAAGTGTGAAATTAAACTACAAGAAACAGCATCTTTTAGTAAGAGAAACGCCTTGTTAAGTCGCATTTTGTAATACGAAAATATGATTTGAATTTTGCTATGTTTTAAACTGTAAGCGTTGAAAGTTCCAAGCCTTACAATTTGATACTATTAAGTATTGTTTTGTTGCGTATTGTAATCATATAAAACTTATTTGCGTAAAAATGATATCGTTTTCTGTTATAAAGCAGTATAGTGAGTAATTTTGCATTGGTATTCCAAACGGGATTACCGACTTGGATAATTAGATATAAAACGACGAAAAGAAACAAAGTTATGCAAAACAATTTCACTAAAGGACTTTATACTCCAGCGAATGAGCATGATGCTTGTGGTGTCGGTATGGTTGTAAACATACATGGAAACAAGAGTCATGAACTTGTGGATTCCGCTCTTAAAGTCTTGGAGAACATGATGCATCGTGGTGCTGAAGGTGCAGACGGAAAGAGTGGTGATGGTGCCGGTATTATGGTCCAGATACCTCACGAGTTTATTTTGTTGAAAGGTATCCCAGTCCCAGAGAAGGGTAAGTATGGTACAGGACTTGTTTTCTTGCCAAAAGATAAGACTGAGCAAGACAAGATTCTAAAGGTGATGATCGAGGTGATCGAGGCTGAAGGTTTGAACCTTATGAAGCTTCGTGATGTGCCTACAAATCCTGCATGCCTAGGTAAGGTGGCTCTAGAGAGTGAGCCAGATATCAAGCAGGTGTTCATCACTGGCGTCTCTAACGAAGATGCTCCTAACCTTGAGAGAAAACTCTACATCATCCGTAAAAAGATAGAGAATCAGGTAAATCATAAGGATTTCTATATTGTATCATTGTCGAGCAAGAATATCATCTACAAGGGTATGCTTTCATCAATGCAGGTACGCGATTATTTCGACGACCTTCGTGATACATACTTCACTTCTGGTCTTGCTTTGGTACACTCACGTTTCTCTACAAACACATTCCCTACATGGTCTCTTGCACAGCCATTCCGTTTGCTATGTCACAACGGTGAGATCAACACAGTGAGAGGAAACAGAAACTGGATGAAAGCTCGTGAGTCGGTGCTTAACTCAGGTCTTCTTGGTGATATCTCAGGCATCCGTCCAATCGTGCAGCCAAATA